>JAGOSW010000015.1 GCA_018062135.1 Candidatus Woesebacteria bacterium | reverse complement strand
TAGTATCTAAATGCCAATGTTCTTTAAAGTGAGTTGTATGCTCATTAGCAATCACCTCATAGTGGAAATATAAATCGCCAGTAGAGAAATCAGACTCGTAATGAGAAAAAACAAAGGTATCCGCCTTAGATATGCTATTCATGTAGCTATATTATACGGATAACGCTCATTTTAGGAAAGCAATCATCAATCCAAGCATTGCAAAAAGAATAGCCGCAAGCCATGCACGCATTACTATTTTTGGCTCTTCCCAACCTCTATATTGTAGCCACAAGTGGAGTGGCGCAGCAGGAAAAACCTTCTTACCAAAATATTTCTTAGAAATAAGTTGAATAAATGAGGTTGAAATTTCTACAACAAAAACTCCTCCTATAATTCCTAAAGCAAACACTTTTCCTAATAGTAATCCAATTACGGCTAGCGTTGCGCCAAAAGATAGTGCACCTGTATCGCCCAAATGAAGACGTGCGGGATACACATTAAAGTATAAATATGCTAATAATCCACCAATCCAAACAGCGATAAAAATAAGAAGAGGCGTGTCGAGTATTGAAAGAGATATTGCCCAGAAAGCAAAGAGTGCAATTAAAAGTACACCACTGGACAGCCCGTCAAGACCATCAGATATGTTTACGGCGTTTGAAAATGCAACAATAACAAAGGCTGCAAATGGAATATACCACCACGATAGATTGTAAACGCCTAAGTATGGAATGTTAATAATGTGTATTTTTAACTCAGCAAACATCCAATATGAAATTATAAACGCCAAAACAACCTCAATTAATAGCTTTTGACGCAATCTAAGGCCAAAAAATGACGTATCACGCCACATAAATATCTTCTTTAAGTCATCATAAAGGCCTAAAAACGAGAATGATAAAAAGGTAAAAAGAAGTATTTTAATTTCTGAAACAATATTCTGGTAATTCGAAACCATATCTTTCCCTATCATGACCATAAATAAAGTGAAAGTAGTAAAGCAGAAAATAGTTGTCAGTATGATGAGGATGCCTCCACCGACTGGAGTTCCGGCCTTGTGTTTATTAAATGAATCAAAAATGGGAGTTTTTTCATTAAATGCATCTCGTGTTTCTTGAACTGCTCGCTGAAACTTAAGTTTATAGAGAAGATTAATAAATGGTACAAAAAGTATGCTATTAATAAAGAAGGATATAAAGAAACCGAGTATATATAGTGCCATATTATAAGATCAATGCAGCTATCTTGGGAACAAAAATCATCACAGCTATAATAACTGCTCCGACTGCAAACGTCAACATAGCTGCGGCGGCGACATCTTTTGCTATTTTAATTTCTTCACGCCATTCTCTAGTAATTGCATCGGTTGTTGCCTCAAGGCCAGTATTCAACGTTTCAATTACTAAGCCCATTGTTATGAGAAGGATAATAAGTAGCCATTCATAATAGTCTATTGCTAATGTCCATCCTAAGAAAACAGCTATAGTTGAAAACACTATATGTATTCGATAGTTTGGTTGTGAACGAAGCGCCCAGAGAACTCCGTCGTAGGCATGCTTAAAGGAAATCGAGTGTTTGTGAAAACCTTTCATAATTTCATTGTATAACGGATGTTAAAACTTTTGCGAGCTTTTCTGGATCGTGTCTCTGGAGACTTCGCACAATTACATCAGACATTGATTTCGTAAAGACTTGATCAGCTACTATGTCAGATCGTAATACTTGAATTTTATGATCATTATAATCACTCATATCGTCAAAAACCTCTTGTTCACCATATTCATGGTAGTACTCTTCAACTTCCTTAGATATTTTTTTATTGTTCAGTATGACAATATCCACCTTGCGGTTCATGTATCTTTCGAGATCCCTTACATGATCATAAGCCGTGTAGTTTGGAGTTTGACCTCTTTTTGTCATTAGGTTTACATTCATAATTACTTTAGCCTTTGTTACTGCGAAAGCCTCCTCAATGCCACCGACCAATAAATTAGGAATAATACTCGTGTACAAATCGCCGGGTCCCATAATAATGTAATCAGCCGAAAGAATTGCCTCAACAGCATTGGGATTTGACGAAGCGTCTGGTTTTAAAAAAGCCCTTTTAATACGAGATTCCTTGTGAAAAGCTGAATCAATTAGATCTTCTGAAATTAATGTTTCTCCATCTTCATACTCGGCGCATAAATGAACCCTGTCGAAAGTTACAGGAATCACTTTGCCTTTTGTTTGTAAGATGTAAGAAGCTGTATCGATAACTTCCTGATAGTGTGGTGCAGTAACCTGTTCAAGGGCAGTAAGAAAAATATTGCCAAAATTATGTCCTTTGAAATCTCCTTTTTCAAATCTGTATAGAAAAAGCTTTCTCCATAGTTCAGAAGCTTCTGATAAGGCGACAAGGCATTGCCTCACATCTCCTGGTGGCAAAACACCGTATTGATCACGTAGCTTTCCAGTACTCCCTCCACTATCCATGCTTGTTATCACAGCTGACAGATTGTAGTCATAGTTTTTCAAACCTGAGAGCACGACAAAAGTTCCGGTTCCTCCTCCAATAACCGTGATATTCTTCATAGACTATATATTTTACACTATCACAACAGTTTTATTTGCTACCCAACAAAATAACCTTGCGCAAAAAACCCGAAAAGCATACATTGCAGAACAATGAAAATACCTATAATGACACGCTGTGACGTTGAGGGTAATGCAATAAGCATAAAATATGGAGACCACACGAAAAGTGAATAGCGTGGAATCGATGATAATGTACCCGTGAGAGTTGGAAGTATTAAGTTAGCTAAAGAAAAAAGAGCTAGGCCAAATTCTGCTGAGTTCTTTTTTTTGAACGACATATATCCATGAATAAGTGTAAGAACAAAACAGAAATTAAAGAACAGAAACTCCAATAAAGAAATTAAATACTGATAATTCAGACTGGCAGTAATAAAAATTCTGACATAACGAACATACACTTGTGGAAGCAAGATAATTGAACTTGACCTTTGAGCTCCGAATGATGATTGAACGGTTAAGAACCTTAGTGGGTCTCCTGTAGCCGAGAATAAGTATCCCATATACAACAGCAGGCCAATAATCGGTACGCCAAGCAACAAATATCTTTTATCAAAATTACTAAAATTCTCTGCAAAACTCTTTTTTAATGAATAAAGAATATAGAAAAGCAGGATAAAAACAAATACACCTTGAATACGTGTGAGAGCAAGCATGCCAGCTGAAATTATGAAGAACAGATATGATTTCCTATGAAAAAATAACAGCGTTAAACTAAGCAGTAACAAAAATAAGGCCTCAGTATAAATAGCAGAGTAAAAAAATGACGTGGGGTATGCTAGAAAAAACGCTCCCATTAGCAAGATATTTTTTACTTTGTAGACAGTTTTTAATACATACAAAGTAACCAAAAGTCCAGCTATAAAGAAAATTTGCCCAAGAATTAAGCCGATGATAAACGTATTCACACCTGTCAATTCATGGATCTGCCTCAGCATTATCGGATAAAGAGGAAAAAATGCCCATGATGCTCCACTGTAACCTTCTCGTGCAATGCGCAAATAGTGTTCTCCATCAAAATTTGCCCAAATTCCAGCTAAGTATGGAAGTTTACTTGTCTCAAAAACACTTAAGTAGGTAAACTGTTTCGAAAAAGGAATATAGAGTGTCGATATAAAAAGTCCAATATATAGCAGCACATACCTTAATCCGATTAAGTTAAGTATTTGAACTACATTTAGATATCTCGAGAACATATTTGTCCAGGATGCACAGATGCGCCATCGCTAAGCATAACTCCTGGCATAGTGACAGCATTGGCACCAAGTTGTATATTGCGACCTGCAATTACGCCAAGCTTATTTCTGTGTGTGACTACTTTCTCGCCCTTTACTCTGCAGGTTATCGCTTTTTTATCAAATCTGTAGTTAGCTGTTATGGAGCCTGCTGCAAAATTTGCATCACCTTCTACAATAGAATCGCCTATGTATGCTCTATGAGTCCATACGTTATCGCCTAAATAGGATCTAGTAAGTTCGGTATAGCCGCCAATAACCGACTTTTGTCCAATCATACTCTGATTTACCAACACGTAATTTCCGATAATCGTATCTTTTCCAATGTAACAAGGTCCTACTATTTTTGAGTATTCATATATCTTTACATTATCGTCTATGTACACGTCACCAATAATTTTCGCTGTCGCATCAATTACAACATTTTTTCCAATATGCGGCTTAGTCTCTTTTAAGAAAAATGACATTGCATCTAATATGTGCCATGGGTACTTTAATGTTGCCCAGTCACTTTTATATACGACATTCTTAAATACTTTACCTGACTTTAAATAGCTTGTTAGAGCAACCTCATAGACATCATCAGCATCTGAGGCAGCCACTTTCATAAATGTTAAAAATTCACTGGAATTTTTAACATAATCTACAACTAATTTGAAAAATGGCGAAGGAAGATTATCAGGACCTGGTTTTTCAAGAATTCCTTTTACATTACTATCACCTAAAACTAAATAACCACCGGGCACATAATCTTTAACCATAACGGAAACAAAAAGTCCATCGATATCGGCCTCCTCCTGTTTCTTAAAAATTTCGCTCAGCAAATGTTCATGATATAAATCATTACCATTCACCACCAGCAAACTTCCTTTTATATGTGATGCAGCCGACAAAACAGCAGCACTCATACCATTACCTTCTTGTACTACCACCTTTGCTTTTTGAGCTTTTGCAAAAGGATCGATCATTGATTTTGTGTCTTCACTTACTACAACAATAAGATTGTCGGTATATTTTCCATAGAACTTAAGCTGGTATTCTATTAGAGGTATCCCATTGAAGAGAAAAAGGTTTTTATGTGACAGGGGCTTAAAGCGAGAACTACTACCTCCGGACAAAATTACAATGGTATCAATCTTTTGCGGTGTCATACTCTTTTAATGTCTGCCCCTAGTGCTGATAATTGTACTTCTAACTGCTCATACCCTCTATCGATATGTGATGCTCCAAGTATAACCGATTCACCTTCTGCAACACATGCTGCTATAACCAGACTAGCTCCAGCACGAATATCAGAAGCAATTAATGCTCCATTATGAAGTTTTGTTGGACCAGTAATACGGATTGCTTGTGATCGATTTTGTAGTTCTTCTTCATCCGGAATGCCAAACTGATATACCTCGTGTGGATTAGGGACATCGGGTTGGAAAAATTCTATATGAGCGCCAAGTTTTCGAAGCTCTTCAACATATCCGAAGCGATTCTCAAATACAGTCTCGTGAATTGTAGATACACCTTCTGCCTGGGTCATTAAAATTGCCCAAGGGCCTTGAGTATCTGTGTTAAATCCCGGATGAGGAATTGTTGTAATGTCTGTGCTTTTTAATGGACCTTTATAAAAAAAGCGGAGGGTGTCTCCATTAGGTTCAAAGCCACCGCCAGCCTCAAGAAGCTTATCTGTAAAATCAGTTACATATTTTGCATCAAGCCCCTTAACAACTATGTCTCCTTTTGTAGCGACCGCGAATACGCCAAATGCCGCTGCGTTTAAGCGGTCGCACATTATAGTAAACTGTGCGTGTGAAGAAGCAAGTTTATCAACGCCATCAATAATAATGTCGTTGCCAGATCTTCGAATGCGTGCACCTGCATCATTCAAAAAGCGAATCATATCATCAACTTCGGGCTCAAGCGCAGCATTTTTTATTATTGATTGTCCTTCTGCAATAGCCCCTATCATTATTCCCAATTCAGTACCTGTGTGTGACGCCTTCTCAAAAGTATAGGTGGCACCCTGTAGTCTTGAATTTTTTAAAACCGCATTATAATACCCCGTTGAGGAATCATACGAGATATCAACACCGAAAGCTTCAAGAAGTTTTATATGCCTGTCAATAGGCCGTGCGCCTAACCGACACCCACCTGGATTTGGAATAATCGCCTTACCGAAACGGTACAATAAGGGTGCAAAGAGCATAAATGATGCGCGAATTTTTGATCCGTGCAATAAATCTACTTCATGAAGATTAAGACCACTTCCATCAACAAGCACGTCGTGATCGCCAACAAATTCTGCGCGAGCACCAAGTTTTCGCATCAGATGTAGCAACTCGTGAATGTCATTAAGATGTGGAATATTGTTAAAAGTTATAGGATTATCAACAAGCAAACCTGCAATTAATACTTTCAGGGCAACATTTTTTGCACCAGAAAGTTGCACCTCACCTTTAAGAGGAGCTCCTCCTTTTACAATGAACGCATTTTCTTCTGAAATTTCCATAATGTATATTATATAACGCTGACTTCCTGTTCGAGCTCCACATTATAATGCTCCTTTACTTTCTGTTTAATTTCTTCTAAAAGCTTTTCAACGTCTTCAGTAGTTGCTGTTCCATCATTTAAAATAAAATTCGCATGAATATCTGACACAAAAGCCCCTCCAATCCTATGCCCTTTTAAGCCCAGATCATCAATCATTTTACCGGCTGACTGTCCGTTAACATTCTTAAAGAAACAGCCTGATGTCGAAACACCAAACGGTTGGGTCTGTTTTCGATATGCCAGTGCTTCTTTGCCTTGCTGAAGTAATTTCTCAGAGTCGTTCTTCTTAAGCTGATATTCTGCCCAAATAACAGTATCGCCCGTTTCTTGAAGTATGCTATAGTCGTAACTAAATTTAAAGTATTCCTTTTCTACAGTTAAAAGCTCACCAGAAGTGGTGAGAATTTGTGCCCTGAGTAAGTAATCACCTACATAATAGGTTTTTTCTGAATCTACCCATTTTGAATTCATATATAAAGCTCCTCCTAGAGTTCCGGGCAGTCCTAGGTGGTGTTCGAATCCTTCCCAACCCGCTTCAGCAGTTTCCTTTGCAAGTCGTGTCATTGAATACCCAGAAGAAATTTGTAGAGTAATTGATGCATTATCCTCATGTAAAATCTTCTTCTCAGCAGCTAAGTTTCTTACAACGAGACCTTTTATACCCTTGTCGTTGATTACGATATTTGAAGCACCACCTAAAACACGAACCGATAAACCCAGATCGCGTGCTGCTTTAATTGCTTTAACCAAATCTTCATCGGTGAAGGCTTCGAAATAATACTCTGCTGGTCCTCCCATTTTAAATGTCGAGTATGGCTTAAGAACAAAATCCTCCTTAACTTCCCCATTTCCAATTGCTACTTGAAGCTGATCCTTAATACTTGTCATAGATCTTGTTTATTAATAATTTCCTTAATTTCTGGATGAAGCTTATACACATCACCTGCACCCATTGTAATGATCGTCGTGTTCTTAAGATCATCTTGAATTAGCTCTTTTAACATGTCGTCTTTTGTATAAAGTTTTCCTATGTTGGTTTCTACTTCAGCTTTATCTTCCCTTTCAGATGAAAAAACTTCAAGACAATATGCCTTATCAGCTTTCTCCAGTGCTATGGCAAACTCCTTTTCAAACGCTTGCGTTCTCGAGAATGTATGTGGTTGAAAGATGAGAACTATACGATTTTGAGGAAACTTATGCTTAGCAGCCTCTAATACAGCTTCTATTTCTGATGGGTGGTGAGCGTAATCGTCAAAGAGATATGTTGTGTTTTTTTGAAAAATTAACTCAAATCGTCGTGCAGAACCAGTAAATTGTGCTAAGCCGTTACGAACTATAGCTGTGTCAAGCTCAGCCAGAACACAAACCAACAATGCTCCGGCAGCATTAAGAATATTATGTTGGCCGCTAATGTGAAATATAAACTTACCTAGATCTTCTCCCCTGAAAGTTGCATTAAATGATGTAGACTCTTCGTTATCTACAACTGACGAAATTACGAGATCGGCACTTTTTGACAACCCATATGAAAAGAGCTGATCATACTGAAGGCCTTCTACGACTGATGACAAAGAGTGATCGTCGGCACAATACACAATTTTTCCTCCTTGTTCAATAGTTGTGGCCATAAATTTCTTAAAAGCATCTTGAACATCACTAAGTGATGGATACACATCAGGATGATCAAAATCAACATTAGTACATAAAAGAATTGTTGGATGCTGATAATTAAAACGAGGAGTGTTATCAATATGGGGATTATTCGCATACTCATCTGCCTCAGCGATAAAGTAATCCGGCCCATTGTAAGCACCGCCATCTATGCCTGAAAATGTTGGAACGCCAATCTGATGAGCGCCTTTCATCTGACTCTCCGAAAAAATAGTGGCGAGCATTGCGGAGGTTGTCGTCTTGCCATGCGAGCCACATACCGATATGCGGATAGGAAAGCTATCCATTACTTTCCCCAACGCTTCCGCATGCGTAATAACCGGAATGTTTTGCTGCTGAAAAGTTGTGAATTCAATATTTTTTTCATTCATGTGAGCTCCACTTGCAACGACAAGATCAAAGTCCTTAGCTATGTGTGATGCATCAAACCCTTGATAGACTGAAATTCCATATTTTTCTAAAACAACATCAGTAATAAAACTTTTTTCCACATCTGATCCTATTATTTGGTTTCCCATTCGATGGTACACGAGCGCCAAAGAGGTCATTCCTACGCCTTTTATTCCCAGCATGTAAATTCTTTTATTCGTCATTATTAATTTTTTCTTATAAAACTGTACATTGATCTAACTTCTTTGCTTTTATTATACGAAGAAAAGAGGCTATCATGACACGAGGTACATTCCAATGAATACTCAATATTTGATGCAAAAACTCCAGATTCAAGAAGCAATTCATAGTTTAATCGAGTTAGGTTGAGCATTGTTCTTTCATTATTTTCTACAAAAATATTCTTAGTAAGAGTCGGAAACTCCTTCTCAAACATTTTTTTTCTATCCCCAAAAATTTCATAGCAGCACGCTCCTATGCATGGACCAATAGCGACCTTGATGTTTTCTGCTTGCGCACCATTGCTCATGAATGACCTTATCATTTTCTGCTGTACTCTTTCCAGGCTCCCCTTCCATCCCTGATGGGATGCACCAATCAATCCTGTTTCTTCATCATAAAATAGAATTGGCACACAGTCTGCAGTGCGGACAATAAGTGAAATATCTTTATTCTTACTATATGTGCCATCAGTGTCTTCAACAGGCTCTAATAGCAGGTCTTCAATATATACTACATTTGTAGAGTGAATTTGATTCATGGATATACGGGGGCTCTGCACATCGTTCTCGGATACAAATTTTGTGCCAAAGCCCGAAGATATTGCGGATGGAAAGCTCTTAGGAACTAAAAACTTGTGAGAATAGATCATTGTCTTAATATTAAGGCTTTACGAACTGCTCTGTATTCGTCCCAAGGATATTCTTTTTTTCCTCGTGCCAAACTTTGTTCATGTCCTTTTCCTGTTAGAATGACCACATCACCCTTTTTAGCTATAGAAATTGCCAAAGATATAGCTTCCTGGCGCCTCTCTTTTACTATGTACTCCTTTATATTTGGTATTTTTGATTTACTTTTTGTAAACCCATGCTCACTAAGACCTTTAGCAATAGATTTCGCTATATTACTCAGTTTTTCAGTACGAAAATCTTCCTCTGTAATAATAACAATGTCCGCAAATTCACCGCTTGCTCTACCCATTGAGGGTCGTTTTTCTGCATCGCGTAAACCAGCTGAACCAAATACATGTATAATCCTTCCTTTTGCCCTACCTAATTCTTTAAGTAATTTACCAATGGAGTTTGGAGTGTGCGCAAAATCAATATATACCTTAAAATCTTGATCATACACACAGTCTAATCTTCCCTTTGGAAGCGTAAACGTACGAATTCCTTTCATAATTTCTGCTTGAGAAAGTCCTATCTCCCTACAGCATGCCAAGGCAGCCATGATATTTTCTCTATTAAAATCTTCTTGAAGGGTTGTTTTAATCTTATCAGTCCAGACATAATTAGCTTCATCTTCCAATGAAAATGTAACGAATTCCTTTTTATGAGACAAAAGGATCTGAGCTACTTGCTGAAAAGATGCATCATCCCTATTCACAATTGCACATTTCTTTGCCCACAAGAGTAATTTAACCTTAGTATTAAGATAGTTATCGTACGTTTTATGGTAATCCAAATGTTCATTTGTAACATTTGTAAGAATACAGTAGGAGAATTGCATCAATCCAACACGATGTTGATCAATTCCATGTGAAGTAGTTTCTAATACAAAATATTCACATCCTTTGTCAGCTGCAATTTTTATTGATTTCTGAATTGCCCATCTGCTTTGTGTCGTTACATGGAGTCCGGTATCGGTAATTTCACCCGCAACATCCGAGAAAACAGATGAAGTTAAAGAGACGTTTTTTCCTGATGATTTTAGAATGTGATAAATGAGGTGAGAGGTTGTAGTTTTGCCATCAGTACCTGTCACGCCAATAACGTGCAACCTTCGGCTCGGAAAGCCATATTTTATGTTAGCGGCTAGTGCCTCGAACCAGTGAATTATGTTCTTAATTTTTCTTATCATGTTTAGTTAGTTTGGAGCTATATTATACTCCACGAACAAATCTTTCGCTATTTTAAAGAAAAGTGGAGCAGCTGTTTCTGAGGCCCATTGCGAGGTTTCGGGCTGATTCAAAGTAACCAGCATTATAAATTGTGGATTAGATACGGGTGCAAACCCAATGTATGAGGCATTGGTCTTAGTTGCATCATACTTCCCTGCGAGAGCAATCTGCGCTGTACCAGTCTTTCCACCAATCCGATATCCATCTGGTACTTTCCACTTTGCTTCTCCATGCTTAACAGTTTCTTCAAGCATTTTTCGTATTTCTTTTGATGTCTTCTCACTAATTATTTGACGTATCTTTTTCGATTCAATCTTTTTTACTTCCCCATTTTCTCCAATTAATTCTTTTACCACAAATGGCTTAACAAGCCAACCTCCATTAACTAATGATGAAAATGCTGTAATCATTTGAATTTGGGACACAGCAATACCCTGACCGAATGTCACAGTAGCAAAGTCAATCGGATACCATGATTTTTTTGGCTTAAGATTTGGCGAAACTTCTCCCTGTAGATCAATACCCGTTTCTTTACCTAAACCATACTTACCCAGATATGCGAGTATTTTTTCATTTCCTAGCTTTTCGCCTATATGCACCATGCCAACGTTCGATGAAGTTTGTAGAATACGCGATATTGAAATTATGCCGTTATATTCATCATTCCATGTACTTACATAGTATTGACCAATACGTATAGGTCCTTTCTCATCATACGTGTCGTCGGCCTTAATTGCCTTTTCCTCCAAGGCAGCGGCGACTATGAGGGGTTTGAATATTGAGCCAGGCTCAAAAGTATCCGAGATTATGGGATTGCGAAATTCATGCTGAGTAAATTTTGCATATTCATCGGGATCAAAATCAGGAAGGCAGGTCATTGCGAGAATTTCGCCTGTATTTGGGTTCGCGACAGTTACACAACCACTCTTCGCACGATACTGTTCAATTGCGGCTTTTAATTCTCTCTTTACAATCATTTGAGACGTCTTATCAATGGTTAAGACAAGATCGCGACCATTTTCTCCCTTAAGGCGATTCTGGGTCCCTATAACTATTGGTCTACCTATTATGTCTCTTTCAGTTTTTAGAATACCCGGAAGCCCCTCAAGGTCTTTATGATAATAACCCTCTATGCCGAAATACCCAACGCTATCTCCCTCATCGTCCTTACCAACAAATCCTAAGAGTTGCGCTGCAATAGAGGCTTCTGGATAGTAGCGCTTTTTATATTCGTCGAAACCTATACCTGCAATTTCTCTTTTCTCAAGATCCTTTTTTTGATCTTCAGTTAAATTGAATGCTAGTGGTACCCATTGTTTTTCTTTTTTGAATCTTCCTTCCAGAGTAGCTTCACCAATATGAGTCACTTCATCAATATGCATTAGAAGCTTACGTGAATCTGTGACGTTTTTAGGCTCACTAAAAAGCGTGTAATATGACTGATTCACCGCTAAGGGTTCTTTATTTCTGTCATAAATATTGCCTCGAGCAGGTTCAATTCGTGAAGATCGTAAATAATTGTTTGGTGTATAAGAGCTTGAAGCTAAAACTTGAATGTAGAAAAGTTTGACTACAATCGCACCTACAAACAATGAGAAAAGTAAGGACAATACGTAAATTCTTCGCATATTTTATGCTTATTGTGCCATAGCATAGTTGGGTTTTTCAAAGAAAACCGGTTCAGCTTGTTTTGTAAAGCCAAGTTGTTCCGCAACATAATTAAGTGAGGTGAGAGAATTTTCTGCGTACATTTTTTTCTGCAAATATTCGTTTTCTTTTCGTGTTGTTGTAATAGAACGTTCAAGTTCCGAAATGTTGTCAGACAGATGAACTGACTTCGCGAAAACCACTATATTTCCAAGCATCAAGCTCAGTATAAATACAATTCCTGCTACTTTCGCTAGGAACAATGCTCGTGAAGAACCAGGGGTGTTTAAAGCTTGGCGATCTTTCCTCATTTTATGTTGTTTCCACATCATTTTATTTTTCTGCAATTCGGAGCTTTGCAGATCGCTCAAAACTTTTTTTATAACTTCCTGGAATTGGTTTTTTGCCAATTTCTTTAAATCCTATTGTTGCAAATGCCTGTTTTACGATTCTGTCTTCACCTGAGTGAAAAGTGATAATCGCAAGTCTTCCACCTGGTCGCAATATTTCGTAACTACCTCTTAGCGCTGCGACAATATTTTCATACTCGTTGTTGACTTTTATCCGAAGCGCTTGAAAAATACGCGCTACGGTTTGGGTTCCATGATAAGGTTCCATGACCTCTTTCAAGTCGCCCACAGTCTCTATTTTTTTTAAAGTACGGGCGCGGACAATATTTTGTACAATTGCGCTAGAACTGAGTTCTTCAGCATATTTTGTAAATACTTCATATAGTTCATCTTTCGAATAACTTTCAATAATTTGTGCTGCAGTCGTCGGTAGCGATGTGTTTAATCGCATATCTAATGGCTCATCATCTTTCTCATAACTAAATCCCCTGCCACTTTCTCGGATTTGGACCATAGAAAGTCCAAGATCAAACAAAATGCCGTCACAAGGGACAAAATTTTTCTCCTTGGCCACTTCGGCTATATCCGCATAGTTCGCCTCTATAAGCGTAATGCCCAAGTCTTGCATCTTACCCGCGTAGAGCTCCACGATAAATGGATCCCACTCTAACGCCAAAACCCTTGCCCCTTGTTCGGCAATCAAACGACTATGTCCGCCAACACCGAATGTGGCATCAATATAGTGTCCGTTTTTCTGAACGAGTAAACTTCCGACTGCTTCGTGTAAAAGTACTGATGTATGCATATGCTTACATCTTTATGCTCGTGAGATAGGTTTCCCACGCTGCTTCGTCCCAAATTTCAAAGTGATCTCCTACTCCTATAACCTTCATTTTTTGTGATGAAAACTTCATATATTGTGTTAATGATTTTGGGAGTATGATGCGTCCCTGATCATCTATAACGAGCTCTTGTGCTCCTGAGAAGAGCATTCTTCTCTTATCTATCTGTTCTTTTTCAAGGAGCGATACTGTGTTTAATTCGCTTGTTCTTTTGGTCCAATCCTCTCTATCGTAGCCGGCTAGGCATACGTCAAAGCCTTTGGTGACAACGCAAACATCTCCTTTTAAGTTTTCGCGTATCTTCTTTGGAATTGCTATTCTTCCTCCGTCTGTCACCGATACTGAGTATTCACCGAAAAACACCATTACTAACCACTATACACCGTTTATTTCACGTCTGTCAAGGAGTATTTTGCCTCAAAAACACACTACATGTGGTTTTTTTCGTTGTATAATATGAATATGAAGAGCAAGCTTATAAGAGATAACATTCCGCAGATTATTTCAGCCTCAGGTCGACAACCCATAACTCATATTGCATCAGAGGCAGAATATAAGAATGCCTTAAAGGAAAAGCTTATAGAAGAAGTTAACGAGTATTTAGAGGACCCAACTTCGGATGAACTGGCTGATATTCAAGAAGTACTCACCGCTATGATTGAGCTCGATGAAAATGATGTAGAATCAATCCGTCTTGATAAGAAGGCACGCAACGGAGGCTTTGAATCAAGAATTATTCTTGATGATATAGTTCAAAGCGATGCACCTTCTGATTTATAATTCAAATTCACCTTCAAATAGCTGGCCTCCATATGATCCGGTGAATTTAAGTGATGCTTTTAT
>JAGOSW010000014.1 GCA_018062135.1 Candidatus Woesebacteria bacterium | reverse complement strand
CTCGTAACTTTCTTCGTAGGAACTAACGAAACCGATGGGGTAGGGGAAATACCAATAACAAGATTGTTAATATCTCTATGCAGACGCGTCCATACATCTTGCCCTTCATTAGACATCAAAATATATTGACCATCAAGCGAAACTCCTTCTTCCAGATAATTATCCGTCGTCAAGATAACTTGTTGCATTACATAGGTCTTTGCGTCAGATGCTTCACCGAGGTATTTATTAATCAACTCTAAAGACAAATCTGTTCGCAGATTTTTTTCCAAATCATTCATAAGGGGAATTATCTTTGGAATAAAGGCAACACTCAAGATCTTTGAGCGAATTGCGTCAAGGAAAAGTTGTTGGCGCTTCGCACGTCCAAAATCGCCCCCGTCTTGAAGTGAATGGCGAGAACGGACGAATTTGAGCGCCGTTTCTCCATCCATATGCTGCTCACCAGCTTTGAATTGAAGCGTTTCGTAACGACACGGATAGGCAACTTCAGGGCTTTCTGTCGCAATCTTTTCTAATTCTTCAAATTTAACCGCATCTGTTGGATCAACACCACACAAATCAGTTTCTTTTCCATCAATTGGATACTCAATATCGGTAAAGGATTTTTCCACATTAATATCTATGCCGCCCAATGTATCAACGGCTTCTTTAAAACCATCAAAGTCGAGCGCGATGTAGTTATCAATAGGGAAGCCGACAATCTTTTGCACGGTTTCTTTTATGAGTTCGCTGGCACCTTGTTCACCATCATATTTTGCGGGAACTGCTGGGTAATTTTTGCGAAAAAGTCCTGTTTGGTAGACCGAATTAATTTTTCGGTAAAATTCTTCATCTGTTGTCGTGGGAATTTGTACCCAAATATCGCGGGGGATCGAGATAACTGTTGCGGTATTCTTATCTAGATCAAGGCGCATGACCATCATGGTGTCTGTGAGATATGCGCCGTCATGGCCGGCTCCGCCGTAGCCCATAACGAGGAGTGAAAACACCTTTTTTTCCTTAGGAATTGGCTTACCCCAAATTGCTGATTTTGTATTGATTGAATTGAAGAGTTTAAATACTCTGAAGGCTCCAAAGAGCAGAAGAAAAACAATGACCACTGTTATGCCAATGGCGATTTTCTTCCGCTTTTCAACGTTCTTGACCATTGGTTTATTATACAAGACAAGACCTGGTCTTGTTTAGGATCGTGCCCAACTTCATGCTATAATCAAATTCATGCCCCAAAGCGTATTATCAGTCCGTAATTTGTCAAAAACTTTTGGAACCTTTCAGGCCGTCAAAGACGTATCTTTCGACCTAGAACAAGGTAAGATTGTTGGTTTCCTCGGACCCAATGGAGCAGGGAAGACCACGACAATCCAAATGCTGCTTGGGCTCCTTATTCCCACAAGCGGATCCGTCACATATTTCGGGAAAGAACTCGCCACACATCGCCAGGAGATTATGGAGAAGGTCAATTTTTCTTCGACATACATTAGTATGCCTTGGCGACTCACCGTAAAAGAATGTCTTACCTATACGAGTTTTTTGTATGACATGCCTCACCGTAGCAAAAGAGTACAGGAAGTTATTGAAACATTCCGTCTTAATGAACTTCAGAAAAAAGAGGTTTCACAGCTTTCAGAAGGGCAACGCACTCGCCTTATGCTTGCAAAAGGATTTATTAACAAACCTGAGGTTTTATTATTAGACGAACCAACGGCATCAATGGACCCAGAAACAGCGCAATACATACGTGATTTTATTCAGGATTACCGAAAAGACAATAATATTTCAATTCTTTTTACATCACACAACATGCCGGAAGTAGAAGATATTTGCGATGATGTCATTTTTATCAATGGGGGAGAAGTCATCGCGCACGATACGCCTGAAAATCTAGCCAGACGCCTTGATATTTCGCATCTTTCACTGACAGTAAAAGATGGCTTAAAGCGAGTAGCTAGTATTTGTGAAAAGGAAAAATTACCACATGTAATTGAAGGTCGTTACATTAAGATTGATTTAAAGGAAAAAGCTATTCCTGACTTTCTAAAACAATTATTAGAGCAGGGGATTGAATATACAGAAATTAGTATTGATAAGCCAAATCTTGAAGATTTTTTCTTAGCAGTTACGGGTAAGAATTCCAAAAAAGTTAACGATAATTAAAAAAATGAAATTACACAGATTATTTGCCGTTTTATTGCGACACCTATATGCAACGCGACGAAGTCTTGATCGGCTAACGGACATTTTTTATTGGCCGACGATTGACATTGCAATTTGGGGACTTACAAGCGCCTATTTTCAAAAACTAACTGGTTCTGACGGGGGATTCTTCGTGGCTATAATCTCTGGTCTTATTCTTTGGATTATCCTCTATATGGCTAGTAACTCTATTGCGCTCACAATTCTTCAGGATCTTTGGGATAGAAATCTAATGAATGTACTCGTATCACCGCTTTCTTGGACGGAATGGATGCTAGGGAATATTCTATTATCTCTTGTGAGAGTCGCACTGAGCTTTACTTTTACTATGCTGTTAACACTCGTGCTATATAAAGTATCTTTGTTTGCTTCTATGGCTCTTTTAATTCCACATATTGCATTGCTTATTATGACAAGCTGGTGGATTGCATTTATTATTATTGGTTCAATCTTACGTTTTGGTACTCGTATACAAACTCTTGCTTGGGCTCTTGTGGCTGTCATATCACCATTCTCTGCTATTTATTATCCGCTGAGCTCATTGCCTCAATTTGCTCAAAATATCGCGCACTTGATTCCTTCGAGTTACATATTTGAGAGCGCTCGAGAGGTTATTACGACAGGACATTATGATATGGTAAAACTTGGAACCTGCCTCGCTTTGAACCTGATATATCTTGCCTTGAGCTTGGTTTACTTAAAAACCAGTATTAATACCGCCCAAAAGAAAGGCCTCGCGAGCTTATATTAAGAAGACCGTAACCTGCACAGGTTCGTGTCTAGCTTCACTTTCTGCGTACTATAAGTTATAATATGAATCCATTTCGTTCGTTGAACTTTGACATTTGGATTGGGAAGTTTGAAACTCACCATCCGACACCGCTCGTTCGACACGCTGCCAAGGAGGCGGCAACCCATGAGTACTCGACAGCCCTTGACCTTGACGTCCCTTCCGATCACGATGCCTTACGGCGCCCACCTACACAATGGCGAAGTTCGCATCAACAACGCGAGCAATCTGGCTCGTCACATGAGGCCGTTGGCCAAGTTGGCGAACTTCGGCAACAGAGCTGAGCAGGCCTGGGCGCAGTGGCTGATCCAAGAGCTGGCCGAGATCCTCGGGATCTACCCGGGGAGCACCCATCGCCTGTACAAGGCGCTGGGTCAGCGCAGGATCCGCAACACGTTCACCCTGCCCGCCATGAATCTGCGGACGCTGACCTTCGACCTGGCCTTTGCGGCCTTTCGCCAGGCCATCCACCGCGATGCGGGTACGATCATCTTCGAGATTGCCCGCAGCGAGATCGGGTACACTGGTCAGTCGCTGCGAATGTATGCGGCGAGCATCAAGGCCGCTGCGATCGCGGCCGGATGGAAGGGCCCTGTGTTCCTGCAGGGCGACCACTTCCAGATCGGTTTGGCACGATACCAGGCCGACCCAGACGCGGAAATCGCCGCCGTGCGCGAGCTCATCAAGCAGGCCGTCGAGGCCGGGTTCTGGAACATCGACATCGATGCCAGCACCCTGGTCGACCTGACCCAGCCCACGCTGAGAGAACAGCAGTACC
Source organism: Candidatus Woesebacteria bacterium (assembly GCA_018062135.1). Classification (GTDB taxonomy): domain Bacteria; phylum Patescibacteriota; class Microgenomatia; order UBA1406; family HO2-37-13b; genus OLB23. The sequence goes on along the minus strand of JAGOSW010000014.1, from coordinate 11,360 downwards.
TGAACGCTCACCTGACCGCGTACTTCACGTCGTTCATCCGGTCGATCCAGCCACGGGGGACCATCATCTCCGTCGGCGGAGAAATCGGCGAGGTCGGTGGGGTGAACAGCACGGTCGAGGACCTCGAGGCCTTCATGGCCGAGTATCTCGCCCAGCTGGACATCAACCTCCCGGGGCTGAGCAAGATCTCCATCCAGACGGGGACTGCCCATGGGGGCATCATGCTGCCGGGTGGTGAACTCGCCGAGGTCAAGCTCGACATCGATGCTCTCCTTCACGTCGGCGCGCGTGCCAGGCGTGACCACGCCATGGTGGTAGTGCAGCACGGTGCCAGCACGCTCCCGAGCGATGCCTTCGGCATCATCCGAACGGCAGGTGCCGGCGAATGCCATCTCGCTACCGCCTTCCAGAGGGCTGTTCTGGAGAACGTCACCATCGGCCTGGGACGGCAGATGATGTCGTGGCTTCTGGCACACAAGGGTGGTCCGAAGGAAGGCCAGAGCGAGTCGCAGTACTGGCACTCGAACGCCAAGTTCGCTCTTGGCGAGCACGCCGCTGCGATCTGGTCGATGCCGGAATGGAACCGCGACCAGGCAGCTGGTGCGGTTGAGCTGCTCATGTCGACCATCTTCGACGCGTTCAACATCCGTTTGACGCGAGACTTGGTGCGGCGCTTCGCGCCGCCGCCGAGTCACCCACTTCCCAATCCGCGGCCGGACGAGGTCGAAGTCACTGCCATAAGCAGCGGCGACGGCGACACGTCCGACCTAGCTGACTAGCCACGAGGCAGTCGGCATCAACGAACGGATCCATCAGCCCCTGGCTCGAAAGCCAGGGGCTGATGACCGTTACCTAAGGCACGACCTTAAAAAGACACGGTCTTAATAAGATCAGGCCTCAGTACTAGTCAGCCTCAACATGAGGCTATAAATAACCCCTATTTCACCCCTCTTCGACAAAATCCAAATCAGAGTGGAGTAGAGAGTAGAGCTTTCTGTCAATATAAATCATTAATTCCCGCATCTTATAGTGCGAAAAATAATAGATAATTTATCAGGGACGTATTGGGGAACAATAGAAGAAACAATTCAGAACTTATTTCTGCGCATACACAGTGACACAGGAGAATGCACACCTACAATGTATCTACTATAAATCTACACTACCCTCGCAGGGGCTTTAGTTAACGTCGTAAAAGATACAATTTACGACGTCGTATATCTAAGATTCCCCGCATGGATGGATATCATATAAGACATATATAGGGACACCACCATAGAGTGATAGTAGAAATCCCACCACTTCTACATATCGGTCCACATTATTTTTCAATTAACATGTATCAATGTATTAATATGTGCATTATTCTTTCTATCTATAGATACCATTCGCAGCCCCTCTCACAACTTAGTAACCTCGTTTCAATTTAGCGCATTATATCAATGCATTCTTAAACTTCTGAGCGTATATTTAATTGACTTTAGTGCGCGCTTTACGTATCCATTTCAATTTAGCGCATCACAACTTTCCATTCTTTTACTTTTAGCCTCAGAACTATATCAAAACCCATCATTTCCAATGATGCGTTTTAGAGCGTTATATAAAGCTATAATAAATCTTTCGAGGCTAGATTGTGCAGTTTAGAAAAAGTATTTAGCAGTTATCCACATGAGTGCCAGCCCTCTCCCCGAGAGTGATGGTAGGTCAAATTTAGATTGTTATAACGTTCTATTCTTATCAAACTACGCTCGCTTTTACGTAGCTATCGAAACATAATGAGCTAGGCAGCGAAAGATCTCTTCAACTCGCCTTTCCAAAAAGTTCACGTACGTGCATTTATTAGAATTACTATAGGATATAATACTATAGGCCATTTACTATAGGATATAAAACACACGTTCGTGAAATTACCTTCTCCCCTCTCCTCTACTCACCAACCCTTAGTTTTCAAAAATCTGAGCTTGATTTTATTATTCAATAATACTTTCTTAAGCTCACCAGCGGATTCCCAGAATAAAAATAATGAGGGTAAAAATGAAGACCATGACAAATTCTCGAATTCGTTCTTTAAAAAACGAACCTTGAAGATACACCTGAAATAAACCGCACAAACCATAATAAAGCGAGGTCAAAATGAGCGCATAAATGGCCTGATTCATAGGAATAAAAGACAACAGCATCCCCGCCTCAGCAATAATAAGCGCAATAAAAAGGCCTTGCATAATTACACTCTTTTCTAGCTTCGATTTAGGTTCAATACTCCAAAGTAAATGAACTGCGAGCGGAAATGTCGTTAACAATATAAGAAAGAAGTTAAGAAAGAAATACATGCGCAACGAAATAATAAGACTGTATGTCAAGAAAGCCGAAATTGTTAAAAAAAGAAAATTAACCGAGTAGGCTGCTCTGAAGAGCTGGAGACTCTTCGTCACACCCACATTAAATATGTTCTGCGAAAGCATGACCGCATAAATCGAAATCGTATACATTGCAATAAAAGGCAACCGAGTAAGCCAGCGTTGCGGTAAGAAGAAGTAAAAAAGATAAAAAACGATCGATAAGTAAACCGGATGCAGAAAAAGCATGATCCATTCGTGGTCATCAATGCCGTCCAAAATCGAGAAATACGTGGCCGCATACACAACCACCAGGATAATAGGCACGAATATATAAATATCTTGGAAGCTAAAGAATGAAGACAATAGAATTAAAGATGTGAGGCCGAAGGTAGCAATAATAAACCGCTTTCTCTTCCCTATCCGCCCTAAAAATTTTTCTAATAGCTTCATATATAGTTTGAATATACATTCATAACATCATCGAGTTCCTCCAATTTTTCTATAAAACCCTCAACCTTTTCGCTCTCAGCTTCTGAAAGCTCAACTGTAGCATTTGGGCGAAATATTACATCAATACTACCCTTTACTTTACCCATTTGTTCGAAGGGAATGTATAAGACATATATTTCTTCGTCTTCTTCTAGATCGAGCGCCTTGTATTCATCAAACATTGCATAGACTTCTTCTTCGGAAACGTCCTTCTTTTGCAGCTCTAATACACCGCATTTAGTAAATTGATACGCTACGGCATTTGTTGAAGCCATCTTTCCACCATTCTTCTCTATCGCTAGTTTTACTTCAGCAAAGGTTCTATTCTGATTGTCTGTTGTGGCGGAGATAAGTATCGCAATACCGTGTGGTCCGAAACCTTCATATAAAAGTTCCTTCATTTGCGAACCATCACCACCCGCAGCCTTATCAATTGCGCGCTGAATCGTATCCTTAGGCATGTTAACCGCTTTTGCTCGGTCTACCGCCAGTCGAAGCTTAAAGTTCTTCTCCGGATCACCTATGCCGCCCCCTTCATGCACCGCGGTGCTGATGATTCGTGACATTTTAGTAAAGACCGCACTTCTCTGCGCATCATTTACGCCTTTCTTCCTTTTTATATTCGCCCATTTAGAGTGTCCTGACATAGTATTTAATTGTGTTCATTGACAAACAAACGCGTTCTCATTATACTACAAAATCAGTTTGCCTTATGGAACTACAAATAGAAAATCTCCACAAACAAGCCGTTGACGCAGCGATTACCAATAATTGGGAAAAGTCCATACAACTTAATCAAAAAATTGTTGGTCTAAATGCTGAGTATCTCGATGCCTATTTAGGGCTAGGTTTTGCACATATGCAGCTTAGCCAATACAAGGACTCGAAGAAAAACTACATGGAGGCGCTAAAAATCGATCCGAATAATATGATCGCGCGCAATAATCTCGAAAAACTTGGCATTCTCGCAAAATCTGGCGATAAGACGAGCAAGGACCTTCCTGTCGATCCAAATATCTTCATGAACTTACGCGGAAAGACAAAAGTTGTTACATTATTAAATGTAGGAAGACCAGATGTGCTCGCAAAATTAAATACTGGTGAAAAAGTTGAGCTACGTACTAAGAAGCGCCGATTGGAGGTTCGGAACGAGGCAGATGAGTATATTGGCGCGTTGCCAGATGATATTTCTAAGCGTTTAATATTCTTTTTAGATGCAAAAAGCACTTTTAATACTTTTATAAAAGCGTCAACAAAAAATAGCGTAGATGTTTTTGTGAGAGAAGACAAGAAAGGCAGAAAAGTTAAGAACTTTATATCGTTCCCTGAAAACATTCAAGACGACTTTAAGCTTATGCAGGGAAAAACATCAGATGATGAAACTTCAGAAAATCATGAAGATGGCGAAGATGGTGATACGGTTTCCACAGAAATTGAACATGATGAAGATCGATCAAATGATTTTGATAATCTTGAAGAATTTGACCGCAATGAAAAAGATGATGAAACCTACTTCTCAGAACTTGCAGAAGATGATGGCGATGATGATTTTGAAGATTGATGATCGTAATGCGTTACTTTGTCCTCAAAAAATACAATAGTGCCTTTAATTTTCTTTCTTTGAAAGATTTTTTCCAACTCTTCACCAAACTTTAAATCCTTCATTGAACGCAATGCGAGAATGAATGATATAACTAAAATGATGCATGAAATTGCTATTATTCCCATTGTGATTCTATCTCCTCTCCTAAATATACTATTATATCTACTCCTTCAGTTTCTCCAGTTTCAATGTCACAAGAAAATGAGCGCGCAATAAAATCGACTGTTTTGCTAGTACGTGGAGCGCGCGTACGAATGATGCAACGAGAGACATTTCGATCAGACGCTGAGAGATCGGCTACGCGGATCCCCTGCCCTTCTATGACACGTGAAAGGGTAACAGCGCTCTTATAGTTATTGTACTTAATCTGTGTCTCCATTCCCTCCTCACGAAGCGTCTGATAATAGAAAAACCCTTTGTATTTTTTTAAAAAACTTCTCTCAGAAAAAATATGTGCGCCGTCCTCCTCATCCCTGCGAATTGAGCTTCGCAACACCACATAATCTTGCTGACGGCGCTTTGCAATAAGATAACCAATATAAAATTTATCGATAACATTCATATTTGTCAGATTCGATGATGAAAATAAACGACGAATAAGGTCAACTTTTTGATATGCGGGTTGATCTGTATCGGGTTTTTGAAAAACCTCAGCTTTTTTCGGCGACACATAATAGTTTACGTAGGCCGAGATCATGGAAGAAAATGTTCTTTGAAGAATATCCGGGTCCTTTTCAATCTCAACAAGTTTTCCCAGTGACCCCATGGGATACTGGTTGTAACCTCCAGGGATCATAATTTTCTGCTCATGCGATAAACTGACGATATAATTTACATTGTCCGTTAAGCCAAATGAAAGAATGGTCGCCTCATCACCATAAAAGGCAATGTTAATTCTGTCATGACGAGCAAAAACCGCAGATGTATATAGCGCACGAAAAGCTATAAACCCAACATACAGCACTACAAAACCTGCGATGCTGTATAGAAAATAATTTCGCTTTGGAGCTTTACGCCATGCCATGTTCTATTTTTAGGCGCTGTACTTTTCCAAGAATGTCTTTTTTAGGAACGTTGAAACCTACAAGCACCTTTTTTACAATTGATAAGGCAGCCTCAAATTCTGGCTGTACAACAACTTCTGCCCCCAGATCCTTTATGCGTTGCCTATATTCGTCGACGGCAACGCGCGACAATATTACAATTTTCGGATTAAGAATTTTTGCATTAAGCACGATCATTTCTTGCGAAAATTGATCCGGCACAGCTGATACGAGCATTGTGGCATAATCCGTTTCTGCAAAATCTAAAATATCTATATCGCTCGGATCGCCATAAATAATATTTACTCCTTTTTTCTTATGCTCTTCGACAACACGAGAATTAAAATCTATAGCTATAAATGGCACATTTGCCATCGTAAGTGCGCGTCCAATATAACTCCCTACTCTTCCATAACCGCATATTACAACATGGTTTTTAAGCTTCAGCACATCGATATGAGCTGGCTCGCTGTCTACTTGATGCGCAATATAATGATCGACTGCCGGCAAGCGCATCTTTATAAACTTTCTCAGTTTCGCATAAATACGATCTTTACGCTCAATTAGTATAGGAGATATCGTAATCGTAATTAAAGTCGCCGTAATACCAAAGTAATAAATATCGTTACTTAAAATACCACTTGTTTGTGCCTGTCGCATAACAACGAATGCAAATTCACCTACCTGAGACAATAATAATGCGCCGCTAAAAGCTGTCTTTGAATGAAACTTAAAATACGTAAAAATCGCATCAACAATGATAAATTTTAATACCATTGCAACTATCACGAATAAAAATGTAACTGGAAGATGAGCAAAAAATTGCGATACATCAATGGTCGCGCCCATAGCAACGAAAAATAGAATAGTAAAAAGGTCGCGCAGAGGCCTCATTTGCGAAAAGATTTGGTAATGCTCCATCGTCCCCCCAATAATTGCCCCAGCAGCAAATGCGGCTATTGCAGGTGAAAGCCCAAGATAGGAGAAAAGGAATACAGCAGAAACAACAGTTAGTATTGTTAATAAATTCAGCAGCTCTCTTGATAAATGAGCCGTTTTCGAAAACACATAAGGCGCAAATTTCTGTCCAACCAAGTACATCGCGAGCAGTATAAGCGCAGTTTTGCCTGTTGTAATGAAAATATCTTTAATAATGTCTAATCCAGATGTTGCAGTTCCAATTGATGTGAGAAAAATCATAAATGGAATAACCATCAAGTCTTGAAGCACCAGAAGACCCAGCGTCATATTTCCCATCAGTGAATCTTCTTCTCCTTTTTCCTGAATAATCTTTGATACGAGCGCAGTAGAAGATAGCGAAAACGCGAAGGCTACTATAAATGCCTCAAGAATAGTCGTACCAAGCAAAAGCACCAACGAGGAAAATACAAGCGTTGTTACAAACATCTGTAAAAGACCTACTGAAACTAGGAGTTTTCCAAAGCGTCGCAGTTTATTAAAATTTGTTTCCAGACCAATGGTAAACAAAAGAAGAATGAGGCCGATTTGACCAGCTCCTGCTAAGAACGTATCCCCTTCTCCCGTCGTTAATATGCCAAGAGCCATTCCAGAAAGAATGTATCCGAGCATTCTCGGAAGCTTGAGTTTCGTCATTATGGCGCCACCAAGCAAAGGAAACAGAATAAAAATGACCGCATTAAAGAGAAAGTCTAAAGGCAAACCAGACATATTATTTCATCATATCATATCTTTATCTGGCGTTCGTACTCTATTGAAAAGCGGGCTTCTGGTACAAGCTTAAGCCGCTCATAAGGAATTGGATTCTTTGTTTTTTCACAAATTCCATATCCGCCCTTGTCCATTTTTCTTAGTGCAATACCAACTAATTCCATTTTTTTTGCCAATGATTCGATTTCTGCCGCTATGGTTTCATGCCCTAGCTGCTCACGAACATCCGTATCAACAGCCGCATTATCATTTACATGATCAGGGTCATTAAAAGGATCTTGTTGCTTTAGGCGAGCAATGGTTGCTTGAAGATTTATTTCTTCTTTAAGAAGCGCTGTTTTCAGTTCCTCTACTTGAGTCTTCGTGAGATTTGTGTGTGTCATGTTTTCTTTTTTTTGGGAATAAATTTTTTGTAATAAGCACTATATTTCCCCTATATGTTGTTAATAAAAAGATTGTTCCAACAATGAAAAATACTGCTCCTGCAACACTGTTGAAAGACAATCCGGCTAAGTATAAATGATTCTGTTTTAGATTGTCAAGGATCAGTTCGACTAGGCCATAATATAAAATAAAGAGTATCAGTGAAGTCCCCGCGTGTGCGCGGTCTCTTCTTACAGTAAATAAAATTCGGTAGGTTATAAGAAAACCTATAAAGAAAAGTGCTGCTTCGTAAAGTGCTGTTATGTGTCGCATTCCCTCAACACCAGAGTACTTTACGCTTAATAAAAAGCTAGTTTTCGTACCAATATCTGAGCCACTTAAGAAGCTCCCTATTTTTCCTATGGTTAGTGCTAAAAAAAGTGGTGAAACAAAGTATTCCGAGAGATCAAGAATGCTTATTTTTTTCGGACGCGTGTAAATAAATAGTGCAAGAAAACCACCTAACAAAGCCCCAAACATTGAAAGTCCTGGATACCCATTAATCAAAATAAAGCGTAGTATATCAAATCCAAATTTCTCAAAATTTAATATCACATATAAAAGCCTTCCTCCCAAAAGAGCTCCCAAAATTCCTATAAAAAGGCTATCGAATATTTCTTCCTCCTTATATGAAGTTAATTTAATGTTTTTCCACAGTACAAAAGCTCCTGCAAGAAAACCAAGCACAAGAAAAACACCCAGAGTATATATTTTCAAAATCCCAAAATGGATAAGTACAGGTATCATATTGTGAGTATCTTAATAATCGAGTCTTGATGCGACTTTATCAGCCAATTCAATTAATATATCATTAAAATTCTTTCCTTCTAGATGAACTGAAACATACCCACGATCGTCTATACATGAAAAGGTAAGTTCGAAAATTCCTCCACCATGCTTCCCTCTTGCTACGAGATGACCACCTTGAATGTTTAGACGCGAAAGTTTTTGTTCCAATGTAGTTACGGCTTTTCGTAAAGACTTTTCTTCGTCTTCGCCAAGGTCCTTTATGGTAACCTCGATCCCCTTCTGAACATTCTTAGGGACCATAAATCGAAGAATATCTTTCGTGGTAACAATGCCAACAGGTGTACGTTTGTGGTCAATAATAACAATACTACCTATCTTCTGCTCAAGAATCTGCGCCGTCACATCTGCGTACGTTGCTTTTTCACTAAGCGTCATAACGTGGCTATGCGCATAATTTCTTACCGGCTTATCCATTTGTGCATCTTTTACTCCGGAGCGAGAGGTGGAACCCTGGCGTTCCTTTGGAGCAGATATGACGTCTGTTATATCGTACTGCGAAATAATACCGTCAAGAGTTCCCTTAGCATTGACAACGACAAGCTTGGAAATCTTATTTTCTTTGAAAAGGTTTAGGGCCTTGCTAAGCTTATCATCTCCCTTAATTGTTATAATTTTTTTATCAGTGACTTTTTGGTTCATATCCTTTGAAAAATCATCTGTCCTGTGCATAAAACTTAATAGTCGTCGCGCAGAAACGATACCGACAAAATCATGATTATCATCCACGACCGGAAGATAATGAATCTTCGATTCAATCATAAGTCTCGCCGCTTTTGACATATCATCTTCTAGGTGAAGCTTTGGTGGATGTATAAGGCACGACTGAACTTTCGTACTTCCCGGCTGAGTTTTCTTTATAACTGAATAAAACGGATTAACAACGCCCAAAAACTTATCTCCTTCAAAAACAAAGCCAGCGTCGTGTGAAGATTCTAACTGCGAAAGTACAGAAGAAAGTGTATCTTGAGGTGAAATTTTAATGACATCGGTTGTTTTTAGCAAATCCTTAACTTTCATAAAAACAATGTAAAACTGCTAATCACTACCATTATACGCCATCTAGTATAATAATTCTCACGCACAAGCCAGAGTGCTGGAATGGTAGACAGGTCAGTCTCAAAAACTGATGTCCTTCGGGACGTGAGGGTTCGAGTCCCTCCTCTGGTACTTAAACAAAAATACTCTTGTAACTCTTTTTATTTCTGCTATATTCTTCTGTTATGAGCTCAGTTGATAGACTTTCGAGCAGATTTAATCCCCGGGCTGATGTAGCAGCTTTTTATGCAGGTATTGGTATAAGTCCCCTTTCTCTATACCCCGATCCAAATGAAGCAGCAGAAGTTTTAAGGCTTCAATTATTAAAACTCGATGAAGAACACAGTGAGGTTGTCGCTGCGGCTAGAGCTCGACAAGAAGATCCAATGCACGCCGCAGAAGAAGGTGTGGATGTTGCGTATGTCGCATTGGGAATTTGTGAGCTGCTAGGCTATGAGGGTGATTTCAATTTTGAACCCAGTGCGACAACTATAGAAGGAGTGGCTATTGTTCCTGAAGTTCAGATTCTCAGACTTCAAGAAGCATATGAAGCAGCTCTACAAGCTCACGAATATAAGGAAAAAGTCGCGCTTGGCGACAATCTACTTGGCCTAGCGGGAATATCATTTGGATTAATAAAGGCACTGGGGCACTGCCCTGAAGACTTATGGGACATGAAACACCAAGTAAACACAACGAAGTACGATGCTGACCTTTATTCTGCCTATAGAGATCAGGGCCTTAGCCATATGGAAGCACTCAACGCATTAAAAGAATCATGGCCGGAAAGACGTAAGTTATTGGATCCAGATAGCTTACTCATTGACAATAATACTGGACATCTGATAACATGATTTTTTAAGGAAAGTACGCAATTTTTACACATTTTCGGCGTTTTTCTTAAAAAAATGACCAAAATTCGCCATTTTCTCTCAATTACCGATATTTCAAAAGACGAACTTCTTACCATCCTCGACCTTTCCGCTCAACTAAAAAAAGAAATCTACAATGGAAAACGTAACGAAGAAGTATTGAAGAATAAATCAATGCTTATGATCTTTGAAAAGCCATCCCTTCGCACGCGCGTGTCCTTTGAAATCGGTATGACACAACTTGGTGGACACGCACTATATCTTGCCCCTGCTGATATTGGCATGGGCACGCGCGAAGAACCTCGCGACGTTGCAGCTGTTGTATCTCGTATGGGTGACATTATTATGGCTCGAACTTTTAAACACAGCACCGTCGAAGAACTCGCCGCTCATTCTAAAGTACCCGTGATAAATGCACTTTCTGATTTAGAACATCCATGCCAAATTCTTGCGGACCTTTTGACAATACAAGAAGTTAAAGGAACACTACAGGGCCTCACCATAACATTTCTTGGAGACGGAAATAACAATGTCACCCATACAATGGCACTCGCTGCTGGTATGCTTGGTATACATTTTAGAGTTGGGGCTCCAGAAGGCTATTTTATGGACAAGGATGTAGTAGTAAAAGCGAAAAAATTTGCGGCCGAAACGGGCGGCTCCATAACCGAATCAGCCAACCCAGAAGACATGATTAAAGATGCAGATGTAGTTGTAACTGATACATGGGTAAGTATGGGAGATGAAGCAGAAAAAGCAGAACGCCTCCGCATCTTTCCACCATATCAGGTATCAGAAGCAATGATGAAACTCGCAAAACCAGACGCGATATTTATGCACTGTCTCCCCGCCTATCGCGACAAAGAAGTAGCCGCATCAGTACTCGACGGACCACAGTCCGTCGCCTATCAAGAGGCAGAAAACCGTTTACATGCACAAAAAGGATTAATAGTTTGGCTTATGAATCATGAATAACCCATTTTTCAGTAAAAGCTTTATCAGCATCGACCAGATCAACTCCCTTTCAGACATTAAATATATATTTGATGCCGCCGAT
>JAGOSW010000033.1 GCA_018062135.1 Candidatus Woesebacteria bacterium | reverse complement strand
CTTGCAAAAGACTCTGTTTTTACTGCTGAGTGTAAATTGGTAAAGATTGAGCCTATCGGCGACCATACAATGTTTATTGGCGAGGTTGTAGCTATGGAAGAAGGCACGTCGGATGACCCTATTTTGTATAGCAAAAAAAAGTACTGGAAAGTTGGCTCAGAAGTTGAGAAGCCTTCAGAAGAAGAGCGCGAGCGATTTAAAGAAGTTATCGCGCGCCACCAGAAGAACGAAGTTTCTGAGTAATAAGATCAATCTTCTTATGCAGTGCGGCAATCTCCGCTTCTGCTTTTAAATTTACCTGATAATCGTGCTCTGCACGTATGCGATCTTTGAGCGCCTGCCTATTTTGACTCATCATAATAATCGGCGCTTGTAATGCAGCGATTGTTGAGAGGAATAAGTTCAATAATATGAATGGGAAGGGATCAAACGCAACTGAAAATACATAATGATTCATTAAAATCCATGAAGACAAGAAGAACAGACATATTGAAATAAATCGCCAACTCCCAGCAAACGAAGTCATTTTATCGGCCAATCTGTCTCCTAATGTGAGTTGTTCTTCAAATTTATCATTGACGTTTTTGGCGAGGGGTTCTTCATTAAATTGGCGTTCTTTCATGTCTCTTGATTATAGACTTTTTTATAGACTTCAATACCTGATTCGTCAAAAACTTTTTCAAAGGCAGGATTTGTTACTAGGTGAAAATAGTATCTCATCACTCGCTCATCAGTTATATCAAGTTCTGATTCTTTAATAAGTACATACTCTGCTTTTTCATAATGCGATATTAGACCATCAATTTGCTCGTCAGTAATACCTTGCTGCCAATAAGCGAAGTCATAAAAGAAATTGTAAAAATAGCGTCTTCCAGAAAAATGTGATGCCAGATGTCCCGATGTTGCAACAGGAATTCTAGGATCTTTTAATTTTTCTTGCCAAACATTAACTATTCTTAGCTGATCCTCGTTTGCAGGATAAGGCTTAAGCAAATTGCTTCGCGTAAAGAGCAACGAGCATTGCACAAGTAATAAAATTACTATGAATATTTTTTTGTGTGCTACTTTCTTAAGCCCATAGATCAGCGCGATAAATATGAATGGGGTGAGTAGTGCTGTGTAATGGTATTGCAACTGACGCATGTTCTCATTTGATGAGAGTAAAATGATGAGCCACTCAGGTAAAGCTAAAAGGAGAAATTGTGGCGCAAGAAATGGAATAAATAGCAAAGGAAATGTGAGTAAATACAGATATTTAAAACTTTCTTCGCTGAAAAGACGCATTAAGTTTTCTACAATGTTGCTTGAGTAGTAGCTTTCAGCAAAATGTTGACCTGTGCGAAAGTATGGCATTATTCCTTTATAAACAAGCAGAAACCATGCTCCACTTAGGGCAAAAAGAGTGCCTCCATGTCTGCGATCGCCTTTAAGGAAAAAGTAAAAACCTATCGCTCCAGTTATGAGCGGCACATTCTCTTTTGTAAACCATGCCAGAATAACCATCGTCCACACTAGTGCATATTTCTTTTTTTCCATTCCATACCAAGTCCAGAGAATAAAAGTTGTCGCAAGAGTTACAGAATGGAAATCTGCAATAATTGTTGCATGAATGGGATAGTAAAGAAGATACAAAGCTGCGATAGAGAGGGCGAATTTTTTACTTTTTAAATGATCTTTTGCTAGTAAAAAGAGGGGCAAAGCTCCTAGGCCAATTATGATTGATTGCCCCGCAAGAAGAACGCGCGCATCGTTAAAGAAAATATAAAAGGGCGCGAAAAAAGCGAGAATAAAATCAAAGTGATAACCTAGTCTATTTCCTTGGGTATAAAAATTTGGGTCGGTTATTTCTAAGAAGTGCCCGTGGGCAGTATTTGCTACAACCTGATGCATAATGCCAAGATCAAAGTAATATGCACTAAGTCTTTCATACCGACCCATGCTTTTTGCGCAAAACACAATAATTGCGACTGAAACCATCAGCCATAGTAGTGCTTCAGTTTTTCCAGGTATAATTGTCTTTATGAGTTTTCTCAGCATGAAAAATACGAAAATACTTTTAGTTGCACTCGTCGCCCTAATTATACTACGCATACCATCTCTCTTTGAGCCACATTGGTATGGCGATGAAGGTATTTATGCTGCAATCACCTATGGGATGGAAAGCGGCAAGGTGCTCTATACAGAGCTTTGGGACAATAAACCTCCTCTCATTTATTATTTATATAGCTTCGGAGAACCTCACAACAGACTTTTTGTTATTCGCGCTTTGAACCTGATTGCAGGCTTAATAACGCTGGTCGGTTTGTGGAAGCTTACCGAACTATTAAACATCTCAAAAAAAGCTCGTAACATAGGAATTATTTTTGCAACATTAATCCTCGGAACTCCAATTCTTGAAGGCAACATTGCAAACGCCGAAAACTTTTTTGTGCCTCTTATTATTTTCGGCTATATCTTCATGCTGTTAAAAAAGCCGCGATACGTTGTATCGGGAATACTTTTTGGAACTGCATTCTTATTTAAATTTCATCCTTTCTTTGACTTTGCCGCAGCTGGCCTCTTTCTTTTATTCACGCAAAAATCATCAAAGAAAACGTTACTTCTTTTATCGGGTTTCTTCATCCCACTTCTTCTTCAAGGTGGTATTCTCTTTTTCCAGGGCAATCTAAACGAAGCTATTTCAATTATTTTTCTTAATAACTTCAATTACACGCAATCGTATAGCAGCGGGATTAAATCTATAGAATTCCGCTCACTTGTATTAGTCATAGGATTGGCATTTTCTTCATGGCTCTTCTACGCAAAAAGAATATCGCAACAAATCTATTTTCTTTCCCTATTATTACTTTTTGAAGTCTACGCAGGATTGTTTGGAGGCAGAAGATATGTACACTATCTCATTCAAGTAATTCCGGCTGCTGTCCTTATTTCTAGTTATATTGTTGAAAGAACTTTAGAAGAAAAAGAGAGGGTGACAAAAAGACTTGCATATCCAGTAACACTTATTCTGGGATTCTGGATTTTTTTGCGGATATTTATGTTTGGTGAGGGCATAGCGATGAGATATGATATTCCGAAATATTATGGAGATTTTATTTCTTATGCCGCAAAAGAGAAACCATACTTTATTTCTAATGTTGACGATAGATTTAATCAATTAAATAATGTCTTGCAACAGTACGACAAAAAGGACATGTATATTTACTCAAACAACGCATGGCTCTATGATGTTCTAGAAGTCTATCCTCCAATTCCCGTTATAGTTGGCTATCACAGAACATTTGTTGGCGAAGATAACTTTATAGAAATGCTGACTACCGCTTTGCCAGCGACCATCGTGTATGACACTCTCGCCGATCCGAGTGACGACCTATCTCTCCTTTTGAACGAGCAATATGTGTTCGATAGGAGTATTAATGAGTATCAGATTTGGATAAAGAAATAAGTTACGGAAGAATCGGAATAAAAATTTCCTCAATTCTCTTTGGAGTCATCTCTCTAAAATCAGCAAGACGTAACCATTCAGGAGCAAACTTTATGACTGTTGCTGATGCGTTGTAGTTATGTAAGATTGTTGGCGGTGTCCATAAAACATTGTATCTAACGATCTGAGAAATCTGATTTATGACGCTCACGGATTCTTTTTGATCTGTGCACACTGCTGCTTTTCCGCGTGCTTGAACTGTGCGCAAAGTAGATTCGTCGGTAACTTCAATAGAAATGATGGGGTTAAACTTGAGATTATTAAATTTTAATGTGTTCATCTGGGTGACAAAATAAAAATTTAATTTTGCGTCACACATATAATAAACTGAGGCGATATGGGGTAAGTTTGCGGTAGAAACAGTAGCGATATGCGCTATTATTTGTGTGCGTAGAAAGTTATATGCTAGCTCGATTTTGTTTCTTTTTACTGGGTCCTGAGTGTCCATTGGGGTTGTTATTTAACATTAGCATTAGCGGGTCATAAATGCAATAAAAAGTTAGCCGAAAGAGTTAATGATTTTTTAATAATTGTTTACTATAA
>JAGOSW010000032.1 GCA_018062135.1 Candidatus Woesebacteria bacterium | reverse complement strand
CCTCCTACGAATTCATAAAATTCTGTTTTTCTCAGTGATTCTTCAACGTGCGATCTAATGCCTGCAAACAAGAGTTGAATCTTTTCTTCTTTTAAATCTGCATGAAGGTCAAGCAGAATTTTTTCTGCCGACGAATCAATTTCTCCGATAGAACTAGCAATCAAGAGTATGTATTTTGGTTTTTTCTTTTGGCTACTCAACTCGTTCATTATTTTTTCATAAATCAGAGATGCATTAGCAAAAGAAAGACTGGAATGAATTGAAACCCCAAGCACTTTTTCATTAGATGGATAAGTCTTTAGTTGATAATTATGCGAATGTAGATAATCGACATCGTGACAGAAAAATATCTCCATATGCGGTGTCGCTGAACGATGCATATGAGCTAATACTGATGCGCCGATACCTATTAAAATACCAATATCAAGATGCGGCGCAAACAACAACGTGCTCCCCAATGTAATAGCTGCAACCGCGCCGTCACGCGGTTGCGATTTTAACAAACGAAAAATTTCTTTGAAATCAATAAGCTCAAAGACTGCGACCATGATAATTGCAGCAAGCGACGCATACGTTAAATGGTATAAGTACGGCGTAAAAAAGAGCATAACTAAAATACTTATGATTCCTAGGAACATTGACGACATGCGCGTTTTTGCACCTGCATTCATATTTAGTGCTGTACGTGATACTGAACCAGCAACAGGAAATGAACCGACTAAACCTGACGAAATATTTGCAGCACCTTGCGCGAATAATTCTTTGTTCGGGTTTACTTTATCTCGTGTATGAATTGCTAAAGATTTTACAATCGATATGCCACTCACAAAACCAACAACAGCAATTACGAATGCATTAACTACCAAGTTCGATGCATCAAACCCAAGTAAATTCTTCACATCAAAAAATTCAAATCCATTTGGCACGTTTCCTACAATAGGTCCTGAATACTGCATTACCATGCTCATCAGTGTTCCCGCAACAACTACAAGCAAAGCAGCAGGAGCTTTGGGCATTAATTTCTTAAATAACATCAGGGCAAAGATTGACCCCATGCCTATAAATGCCGTCGATGCATCAATTTGAGAGAGATTGCGTATTGTTTCTATAAATATCTGATAGAAATGGGCATGGTTCGATACAGTAATCCCTAATAATTTTGGCACCTGCGAAAACCAAATAATAAATGCGGCTGCTGTCGTAAAACCACTTAAAACAGGGTGCGCGATAAAGTTAATAACAGTACCAGCGCGCACTAGTCCTAAAACAATTTGGAAAATACCCACTAAAATTGAGAGGATAGCGGCAGCTGTAAGAATTTGTACTGGATCCGTTGTTCCCAGTTGTGAAAGTGAAGCAGCTGTTAGTAAAGAAATAATTGCTACTGGTCCTGTAGATAATACTCTTGAAGTACTAAAGAATGCAGCAAAAAAAGTTGGTATTGAGGTTGCATATAGTCCTATATAAGGAGGCAGTCCGGCCATTGTTGCATAAGCGAGTGCTTGGGGGATTGCTATAAAGGATACCGATACTGCAGCAGCAAGGTCTGCTCTCCAGTTTTCCTTAATTGATTGGAGGGAGGGAATTCTCATCTTTTTGTTATATCCGTCTATACGTATTTATATTACAAACTCATCGAAAATAAAAGGGGTAAAATAAAGAATGCAGGTTAAAGAAGAAGGAAGTTTGAAGTTTTCATGGAAAGATTTTGCTCGAGCGGTTTTGTACTTGCTTGGAAGAAGGAAGGGTGCATATCTTTGGCTTTCGTTTAGCCTTATTATTATTCTTGGATTCGGTGCTCTTCCGCCCTACATAATTGGAAAAGTTATAGATTTTTTCAGCAACTATAATAAAGGTCAGTCACTTGCCCCTTTTTATCTTCTTGTCATTTCTGGATCGATTCTTACTGCGATAGCGGCTTTTCTTCGCCTTAGATTAAAGCGCTCCATGGGCGATATACAAAGCGAGGTATCATATGATATTAGAGTAAAAGGATTTGACCGACTTCTCGGCCTCTCCTTAGCTTGGCACGACAATGAACTAACGGGAAATAAGTATCAAAGACTTCAAAAAGGAATAGGCGATCTTTGGACAGTAAGCTACTTTTTTAGCAACACACTTTACCCGACTCTTATTAGCTTGGTGTATACAGTGCTTTTACTCATGTTTGTTCGCCCACATTATCTTATTCCTTATTTTATTTATTGCGTAGGCTTTTATTTTATCCTTCAGTACTTCTATGACCGAATCCAGGCACTTAATGAAAAACTCAACGAAGCAATGGAGAATGTTAGCGGTGCACATGTCGAAGGAATAGGAAATATTTTGACAATCAAATCATCGGGGGCTCAAAAGAAATTCGGAGAACATATTGCTCAACGAGAAAGCATTAAGAAGAAATTTGAGTATGATATTCGTCATGTTTCAAACTTACAATGGCAAGTCTACCAAGTGTATAACGCAGTCGTGATGGGAATTTTCCTTATACTTTCTGGCCTTGATGTTGCATACGGTACTCTATCTGTTGGTTCGATTGTAATTATCAATGCATATCTTACGCAACTCTCGAATCGCACTTCTGATATCTTATCTAACTATGAGAAAACACTTGAAGCTAAATCAGGTATAGGAAGAATGATGACGATTTTTTGGGCAAATGATGATCAAAAAAGAGGAACAAGTAAATTCCCTGCCACATGGGATGGTTTAACAATTAAAGATGCACACTTTGCGTATGACCATATTGATAAAACGGCAGCAACAGCTCTCGATAATATTAATCTTTCAA
Organism: Candidatus Woesebacteria bacterium; assembly: GCA_018062135.1. Taxonomy (GTDB): domain Bacteria; phylum Patescibacteriota; class Microgenomatia; order UBA1406; family HO2-37-13b; genus OLB23. The sequence goes on along the minus strand of JAGOSW010000032.1, from coordinate 1,272 downwards.
TACCAAAATTTCAGAAAGTTGGTATCGTTGGTAAAACAGGAAGCGGAAAATCGACACTAAGCAAAATTCTTATCGGTTTATACCCACTAAAATCTGGGTCCTATGCAATTGGTAACAACAATTTCTACGATATCTCTTACGATGAAATTAGTTCGCACATTGCCATAGTGCTCCAAGATTCTGAAATGTTCAATATGAGTTTAGAAGAAAATATTACGCTCCTTAGAAAGGTAGATCCAGAACTTTTAGAAAAAGCATTGCATGTTTCTCAACTTGATGACGTGGTTAAAAAACTTCCCGATGGTCTGCAAACGTCTATTGGGGAAAAAGGATATCATTTATCAGGCGGAGAACGACAGCGGGTTGGTATAGCACGGGCAATTTGCCGTGATCCTGAAATTATTATTTTTGATGAAGCAACATCGTCATTAGACTCTCGTACTGAGGCAAAAATTCAACAAGGACTTGAAAAGGAATTAAGTAAAAAAACCCTAGTTTTTATTGCTCACCGCGTAAGTACATTAAGAAATGTGGATATTATCTATGTCTTTGAAAACGGAAGTATTGTAGAAAGCGGAACGTATGCACACCTCACTAAAAAACCGGATAGCATTTTTTCCCGCTTGTATAAACTACAAGCATTTGAGCACCATCCGGCTTCCTAATATTAAACTTAAAAAATTCCTAGTCCAAGCAATCCCGCCACTATAAGATATAATGCGACGAAATAGTTTAAGAATTGTGGAAATATCAATATAAGTATTCCCACAATCACAGACAATACTGGGTCAACAATTCCTAAATTCATATTTATTTCCACCTCTTTTAATCCGTTCAAAAGTTATTTTCCTTCCGGTTGGTTTATATTAACATCGATCTCGTCAGGTATAGTGACATTTGGTACGTTGGTACCACCACTTCTTCTCATCATTGGAACACCATAGAAAATAACGAATAGTACAAGTAGTACTAGTACAATCATTCCCATAAAGAATCCCATTCCTCCAGAATCTCCCGTTGTATGTATTGTGTCTGCCATATTATTCACCTCCCTAATTTCTTAAATAAATTTAAACTGCATCGACATTACTTTCTACCTCTTCTACTGAGGTAGGTTTTACAAATTTCATAAGCTCTACTATTCCTAATGCCACAATGACATAAACTACCATCGCTACGAATGTTGACCATTCAACTACTGATCCACTCGACACACTAGTACTTAACACCCCCTGGAAAGGGAACGAAAATGGACTACTTAAAGTGTAAATA
>JAGOSW010000013.1 GCA_018062135.1 Candidatus Woesebacteria bacterium | reverse complement strand
GTGTTATACAGAGAGTTAATTTTTAGATCCTCAGATGTCAAATATTGCTTCCACCATGTCTTGTCTTTTTCTTGATATCCAAGCACATATTGGACCGTTGCATCAATCTGTAGTGGCCAGTCATTCTTTAGTCGTTTATATATAATAGACGCAACTTCACGCTTCGATGCTCTTGAATTTGCTTCGCGCTCAACGAGTGAAGCAATCGTTAATACCTCATTATCGGTGAGTCCTTTTGCTTTGGCTTTCGCGCGTAAAGTTTGATTATATTTTTTGTTAAAGTTTGTGTTTAAAACACCTAATATGGTATCGATTGATGCATCTTTACTCACGAGATACGTGTCAGGAAATAGAGTCCCTTCTTGAGCTTGTTTTATAAACTCACTTGCGGGTATGTCAAACTGATCTGCTAAAATTTCTGCAATTTCTTCTTTTCTTAATCCTTCAATAATAGTAACCCACTCATCATGTGTGCCCTTTGTAAGTTGAGTTGCAATTTCTTTTGCTGACATCGAAGAGGAAAGTCTAAATGAACCAGCTTGAATCTTATTTTCTATTCCTGTGCTCTTAACAATGTAGAGAAACACAACTTTATTTCTAATAAGATCTTCTTTTGCGAGATTGTTGATAATATCATTTACGCTTGAGCCTTTTGCAACAACAAAAACTTTCTTATCAGTTGCTGATTTCTGTACTGGGAGATTCCCTTCGTAATAATAGATTACGCCAGTAATTGCAAAGAGAATTAAAAGAATTACAACTATCGTGAGCTTCTTCATGTTCATATTATACTAAATGTGTAATCTACGATCCCGTCCCGTTATAGAACTCCTCAATTTGTTTTTTAAATGATGATACACGTCCAGCTAAATGTCTAAACATATAAATTTCTTCAACATTAAATAGCCACGAAAAGAACATATAGCAGATTATAAAAAGTACAAAAGTCACGGTAACAAGTAGTAGTACATTTATTGTTCTCGCTGTATCGATAAGAAGATCGTCCATCAACTTTAGAAGAAAATACGGCGCAATAGAGGCACTAAAAGCAGTTATATAAATTTTCATTGTATGAAGAATAAGCTTATGCATATCGAAACCTTTTATTTTTACATGAAAGGCAATAATAAGAGCGATGACATTTATAGTTATCGCTATCGAGAAAGCTAAAGCTAGCGACCATACGCCCATATTAAAATAAGTTATAAAAATGTAACTTAGCGAAGCATTTACTGCGACACAAAGAAAATTAATAATAAATGGTGTTTTTGTGTCATGGGAAGCGTAAAACGAGCGCGTTATGAAATAGAAAATAGTATGCATAGGAATTGATAGTGCAAAAATCGAGACAGTTAACGCAGTTGCATTTGTACCAACCCAATCAAACTTCGCACCGCCAAATATAATACGGACTATCGGTGTGCGTGCAAAAATAAAGAAAAGTGAAAGCGGAATACTTATATAAAGGAGTTGGAGTATGGAATCTACAAAAAGCTTTCGAATTGTGCTAATTTGATTTTCTTTAAAGAGGTTTGAGATGTATGGTAATGAAGCCTGGCCAAATGCAACGCCCACAAAGGAGACGGGAAACAGTTGTAGGTGTTGGGCGAAGTAGAAAATCGTATAACTCCCTGATCCCAGCAATGTTGCGAGCGTGAGATCAATTGTTAAATCAATTTGCGTCGTTATAACTGACAATGTTCGAGGCACAAATAAGGTAATAAATTCTTTCAGTACTTTTCTGTTGAAAATGAATGGGCGATAGTTGAAGTGCAAAAAGTACATTGTCGGGACCTGAACAATAAAAAATAGAAATGCCCCCACAACAACACCGATAACGGGACCAAACAACCAGAGATAAGGTGCGAGTAATATGGTCCCCCCAATTATCCCTATGTTATATACAATAGGAGCCAGCGCGCTAATCATAAATGTTTGATTTGCCTGAGCGATGCCGGAGAGCATGTTGCCCATAACAAGGAAGGGAAGTTGGCCAACAATAAGGATGCGTGACAGGTATACTACATATTCTATTTGCGCGTCTGTAAATCCGGGAGTCATTACACGTATAAGAGGGTCTGCAAATATAATAATGAATACTATTATTACTGCTAGGCTCAAAAAAACGAGGTTTATGATTGATGAAATGTTTGAGTAAAGCTCTTTATTATCCTTTTTATATTTAATGTATATAGGAATAAAGGCTGAGCTGAGGGCTCCCGTAATAAGAATTTCAAAGATAAGATCTGGGAGCCGAAATGCGGCGAAGAAAATATCAAGCTCTTCTTTTGTGAAAAAAGTTGCAAAAGTACGGTAACGAATTAGCCCAAATAATCGAGAGATAATGATCATTACTGAGAGAATAAGGGCGGATGATAAGATGTCGTGTTGCTTTTGGTAGAAGAGTTTCTTTGTATTTTGTAAAAGTTTTTCCATACGCCAAGGTATTGTATATTGTAACTAAGTTTTTTACAATTATCTTGTTCTCACTTTATATTTCGAGGAAGGGGGTGTCCACATGCCAGTAACAAAATCAGCTCAAAAAAAATTACGCCAGGATAAAAAAAGAAAGTCTATTAATACGCTTGTAAAAAATGCGTATAAGTCTGCTTTGAAAAAATTGACCAAGCCAGCAACAAAATCTTCTACTAAGAAAGATATGGCAAAAAAGGCAACGTCTACTATTGATAAAGCAGTTAAGAAAAAAATTATGCATAAGAATAAAGCAGCTCGACTTAAGTCGAGAGTGTCTAAATTATCGCGCTAACGCATGAGTGCCGCTGGAATTAATTTACTTCAACAAAAACAGCAACAAACAGCTGATAAGCTGTTGTATTTTATATTGCATTATTTTCGTTACATAATTGTCTTAACTCAGATTGTAGTTATTTCAGTATTTTTTTACCGCTTCCAAGAGGATCAGAAAATCATCGATCAAAAAGAGTCTTTTAAACAAAAACAGCACATTCTTTTGATCATGCTTCCGGTTGTTGAGGAGGCGGAAGCCATTGAGTTAAAAACAGATAAGGTAAGCACGTTACTTGATACTCAAAATAAAACGTTAAATCATTTAAGCTTCCTTTCATCAGTAATTCCAGAAGATGTTACGGTTCTGAGAATGCAGGTCACTGATAATACTTTACAGATAATTGGGTCTTCACAAAACCTTTTGTCGATACGCTCTCTTCATAAGAGAATTAAACAAATAAAGCAATATTCATTGGCAAAAATTATTTCTATAGAACAAAATCCAGCGGGAAGTTACTCATTTGGCATTGGTGTCGTCATAATTCCATGAACACAACAACTCCTAATGTAAAACCAGATAAAAGCTTGATGGATCATTTTAAGAAAAGAGAAGTACAAGACTTTTCATATCTAATACTATTTCTAGTGGTTTCATCATTTTTTGCTTTTTTTGTCATTAAACCTGTTTTGTCTATTGCAGTTGCTCTAAACAAAGAAGGTGAAGACCTTGAAAGAATTAACAAGGTATATGAAGAAAATATTTCAAAAGTACTTCAACTTCAGGCAGACCTCGAATTAGTCAGACCAAAAACATATCTACTCAACGATGCTCTTCCTAATAATCCAAAGCTTGACGTACTCATATCTGACATACGAAAAGTAGCTCAGGCAGAAAATATTGTGCTTGAAGGAGTGTCTATTGAGGGACTTGAGATAAAAAGTAAAAAAACCGCCATTGCAGAAGTCCCTGGCCAGCTATCGGGAGTGAAGATTGATCTGGGTATATCTGGTAACTATGAGGACGCAGTACGTTTTATAAAAGCACTTTCGCAACAAAGACGCATTAAAACAATTCAGTCGGTTGATATCGGACTAGATAAAGATCCTAAGGCATCTAGTTCGGCAAGTCCTGCCTTTGTTAAAGTTAAAATGAACGTGCAAGCCTATTATTTGTAACGTATACTGAACGTATGAGTCAAAAGGAGCTCTTAATTATTACTGTGACAATTTTCCTCACTATTATAGGTTGGATTATTGCTGACTTGGTTCATGTCGCACATACACAAAAAGTTGAAGAAATAAATGTACGATTTTCGCAACCCATTACGACGACGTTTGATAAAAAGATTTTAGACGATTTAGAAAAAAGAAATTAAACATGTATTACAAACCCTATCCGCAACAAGCTCCTCGTATACCTGGTGTCGTTGCGCTTGTGGCAATCGTTGTAATGATGGGTGGTTTAGTAGCAGTATTTTCTCCTCAATCAAAAAAGGAAGTGCCAGTGGAACATATCGCCATTAGCAGGGCAGAAGTAGCTAATATACGCGACAATACAGCGACCATATACTGGCAGACTGAAGAACCAACAGAAGGATATCTCATGTATGGAAGTTCGCCTACCGAGATTGGTGAAAAAGTTATCGATAAGCGTGACATTAGTACTATTACGACTCCAAGACGCAATCATGTCGTAAGCATCAATAATCTCACCTCAAATTCTCAATACTATTACAATATTTATGTCGATAATGCTCCCGTGGGTCAAACTCCGGAAATTCCATTTCAATTTAAAACTGCTCGCTATTTGAAAAATCCTCTTAATCTAGATCCTATCGTAGGAAAGATTATTGAAGAAGGTGGAAAAGTATCCCCAGAGGCAGTAGTGCTTGTGTATATAGGCTCTGCGCATCCTCTCATTGCGCAGGCAAAGGATGATGGTAGTTTTGCTATATCGCCGTGCTGCATTTTTAACAGTGCGACGTATGAGCCAATGTTTCCACAAAGTAACGAAAAAGTAATTGTCGAGATTATTGATGAGCGCGGGGTTGCAAAGAAGATTACATCGACACTTGGAACAATCGATTCGGCGACCTCCGTTATTGCTTTAAACAATGATGCGAACGCAGATGGTGAAGGGGTAATTTTAGGAGAGGCAGATGATAACACTTTCTTACAAATGGCTGAAGATGTACAAAAAGTTGAGGATGTTGACATTATTTTTCCAAAGGAAGGCGCGCTGATTCCTGGTACCCGACCCTTAATTAAAGGAGTAGGTTTTCCAGGGAAGTTATTGCGTGCTGTATTGCAGCCGAGTGGAAGAATATTCGAGACAACAATTTCTTCCAATAAAGTATGGCAATTTCAACCAGCGTTTGATCTAGCACCAGGAGAACACACACTCAAAGTCACTACGCAGAATGAGGGTGGAAGTCCAGTCGCATTAGAGCGCACCTTTTCTATCGAGAAAAGTGGCGAGTCGGTTCTTGGCGATGCGACTCCATCAGCAACGCTTACGCCGGTGGCATCGCCAACAGCGGAGCTCATAACAGAAACTCCGATGCCTACAGAGGTATTGCCAACATTGGTACCTTCATTACCTCAGACTGGAAATAACATACTACCATTCGGTATCATAAGTATGATGCTCGTCATTATAGGTGCAGGAATGATTTTTATACTATAAAAATATGTTTGTTTCATTTTTATCATCAATAAGTAAGGTTGCAGTAGTTGCATTTCTTTTTACCTTTGTCGCTATCCTGATAGAGCTCTTTTTGATCTCTAGAAAAGAGAAAAAGAAAGAGGAAAAAAAAGATGTGATTTTACCTGATTTTAAGGAAAATTCTTTTAAAAGTGCAGATACGGTGAGTAACACGCCTCTTACGGTAAAGAAAGCTGCGATCGAAAAGAGTTCGAAACAGATTTCGGCTAAGTATGTGATTGGCTTGGTAGGGCTATGTGTACTTGTTTTTATTGTCATAGCGGTAAGCATTATATATAAAGGCAATCAGCAAGAAGAATTAGTTGATCAGGTGCCTTTGCCAACAAGAGCTGCTCGACCATCCATTGCACCTACTGTAACACAGGGAGTTGAAGATGACGTGGTCGAACTACTTGATTTTACAGAAGACGAAAGTGGCTCTGATGAGGCAGGGATATTAGCGCAAGCTCCGAGTCCTACAGCCATACTAGTACTGCCTACATCAGCTCCTACAATTAAGTTGGCAGTTTCCCCTTCAGTTACGCCAATGGTCTTAAAGAGCTTAACGCTCACTCCTACAGCTATGTTGACATCAAGCATTAGTACGACACCAACAAAATCAACTGCTCCGACCTTATTGAAAACAGGAGGTAGTTATAGTGCGGGCTTGTTTGCAGCAGTTCTGTCGTTTGCGCTTATAGCGTTTGCGTTTATGTTCTAGCAGCAAGAGCAATATCGAATAGTTCATCAGGCTTCAATGTTGATCCTCCGACAAGAACCCCATCAATCTCATCAGAAGCAAGATACTCAGCAGCATTTTCTGGATGTACAGAGCCACCATACAGAAATTTTTGATCAGGGGATAGTTTAAGATGTTTTTTCATTGCGATTACTTCCGCTAGTGGCATATTATCACCATTCCCAATTGCCCCAACTGGTTCGTAGGCAACAAAATTCACTTTTTTGTGAATCAGGTCTTTATTATCGCGAACGCACAGTATGGGTTCGATTGATGCTTCAAAGGCGCGTTCGCACTTCTCCATAATTATGTCATCAGTTTCTTTTAAATGCTCGCGACGTTCGCTGTGGCCAATAATCGCATAATCGACCAGTCCATCATAACTAGTAGCGGCGACCTCGCCCGTATACGTGCCTTGGGGAAATCGGGATACATCTTGCACACCAATCTTAATAAAAGGCTCATATAGAGATTCGTTTATGAGCGATATAAAAGGACTTGGGGGACATAAAATAATTTCGACATGATGTTCGCATTTCTTTAATGGCATGTGTGAAAATGCTCGAATCCAGCTATGCATTTCCTTGAGGTCAAAATGCGCCTTCCAATTCGCGACGATATATTTCATAATATGGAACCATTATAGTATGGATAAAGATATCTTCGCACAGTTAAATTCACAACAAGCAGCCGCAGTAACTCATACAGACGGCCCCTCCGTCATATTGGCTGGCGCTGGCTCTGGGAAAACTCGCGTTCTTACAAACAAAGTTTTGTATTTGACCGAAGAAAAAAAGATTGACCCAATGCGCATTGCTATGATGACTTTTACGAATAAGGCTGCACAAGAAATGAAATCGCGTGTAAAAAAGGATCTGGGATTCATAGGTACTTTCCATTCGTTAGGCGCAAAACTTTTGCGACATGAGGCACATTACGCTGGTCTAGACTTTAATTTTGTTATCTATGATGAAGACGATGCAGAATCATTGATTAAACAAATCATGAAAGCAAATCCTCCACAAGTTCTTCGAAAGATTACGCCAAAATCAGTCAAGTATCGCATTTCTGGAGCAAAAGACAATTTGCTGACTCCTGCTCAATTAAAAACTTTCGCTGACGATGAATACAGTTTATATATGGCACAGCTGTATGCCGAGTACCAGCGTCGCTTAGAGAAAAATAATGCGGTTGATTTTGATGATTTAATTTTTAAGATTGTGCAGATGTGTGGTGAACATGAAAAAATTCGTAAAAAATATGGAGAAATGTTTGATTATGTGCTTGTGGATGAATTCCAAGATACAAATCCCGGACAATATGCGATGGCAAAATACTTAGCTGGTGGAAAGGGCAATATAACAGTTGTCGGCGACTTTGCTCAGAGTATTTATTCTTGGCGAGGTGCAGATATTCGAAATTTAGCTCGCTTTGAAGAAGATTACAACGATGTAAAAGTATTTCATCTGGAACAGAATTATCGTTCTACGCAAAATGTCTTGGACTTTGCCTTTGAAGTAATTGGTGAAAACGGAAGCCATCCAGTTTTAAAATTATTTACAGATAATGAGCAAGGCGAGGAAGTCGCCGTTCTACAACTCATGAACGAGGAACAGGAAGCCGTTTTTATTGCTGAAGAAATTAAGAAAAAATTAAACCAATTCGAATATGATGACTTTGCAGTTCTGTATAGAATGAACGCCCAATCGCGCGTGATCGAAGAAGTATTTTTACATTATGGCATTCCTTATGTATTGATCGGCGGCACCCGCTTCTATGAACGAAAAGAAATTAAAGATATTTTAGCGTATGTGCGATTGACTGTTAATCCAGAAGATGAAGTTTCACTTGAACGAGCAATAAAAATAGGCAAGCAGCGATACAAAAATTTAGTTTCATTTATTGAAACAATGAAAACTGAAGAAACAACATATTCTACCGAGCGACTGATCGAAAAGATTCTTGAAGAAACGCAATATCTTGGGCTGTACGATGTTGATGATCCAGAAGATAGTCCACGACTAGAGAACATTAAAGAACTGCGATCAGTCGCCCAACAGTTTAGTGAAATTAATAGCTTTTTAGAACAGATTGCGCTCGTTGAATCAGAGTACTCAGAAAACGAGCGCCATAAAAAAGGAAAGCATGGTGTAAAAATGATGACTATGCATCAAGCTAAGGGTTTGGAATTTCCATTTGTGTTTATCGTCGGACTTGAAGAAGGAATACTACCTCACTCGCGATCAATGTTTGATAAATCTCAACTTGAGGAAGAGCGCAGACTATTATACGTGGGAATAACACGGGCAAAAAAGAAGGTATATTTAACCTATGCTGAGCGTCGTCGCATGTTTGGACGCGGTGGTTATACGCAGGTATCGCGCTTCATTGAACATAAGGTTGCTGGCTATTCAGAGAGTATTGAAGACGATACGTTTTAAGACTGCTATAATGAGGTCATGGAATGCCGAGTACTTGATGATTCTTTTGACCACAACTTAATCAATAACGTTGCCGTCCATCCTTTGCAGAGCTGGGAATGGGGAGAGGCGCGCAAAAAAATGGGTATAGAAGTGGTTCGCCTTGGTGAGTTTGAAGGAGAAAAACTAAAAAACATATACCAAATTACTTTTCATAAAATTCCCCGCTCCCCTTTTTCTGTTGGATATCTTCCGCGTTCTGTTTTTCCTTCTGTCGCAATGGTGGAATGTATTAAAGAAGAAGCGAAGAAGCGAAATGCAATTTTCGTAAAGCTTGAGCCGAACGTTTCCCGAGAAGAATTCGAGAAATCCACTAAAGATTCAGAGATAATGCAGCATCTCCAGATAGCAAAACACAGTCTTTTTCCAGAATGGACACAAAAACTAGATCTTACTCACAGCGAAACTTCTTTATTAGAAAAAATGAAATCTAAGACTCGCTACAATGTTCGCCTGGCTGAGAAAAAAGGAGTTGTTATTAAAGAAATGACGAATGATGAGGGTTTTAATATTTTTATAAAACTATACTTCGAAACTACAGCCCGTCAAAAGTATCATGGGCACACACGAACATATCATGAAACTATTTTTAAAACACTCGAGAAATCAATGTCTCATATTTTTATAGCTTTTTATGAGGATGTCCCATTATCTGCCTATCACTTATTTACATTTAACGACACACTGTATTATCCGTATGGTGGCTCTTCACTTGAGCATAAAAATCTTATGGCATCGAACTTACTTATGTGGGAAGTTATTAAATTCGGCAAAAATAGCGGATGTAAAACTTTTGATATGTGGGGTTCTTTATCTCCTGATTACGACCCATCGACAACGTGGGGTGGATTTACTCGATTTAAAGAAGGTTTTGGAACGGAGTTCTTTGAATTTTGTGGCAGTTTTGATATTGTGCAAAACGGTTTTGCCTATAGTGCATTTAATGCTGCGCAATCGTTCAGAAAGAAATTCTTACTATGATGAAGGTAATTCTTGATTCTTTAAATAAAGAGCAGCGAAAAGCTGTCGAAACAATTGATGGTCCAGTAATGGTACTCGCAGGTCCGGGAACTGGAAAAACTCAAGTTCTTGCGGCCCGCATTGCTCATATTATTACCTCGACAGATACGCCACCCTATGCAATTCTTGCGCTCACTTTTACAGAATCTGCTGCAGCGAATATGCGTGAGCGCGTTGTGTCTATGATTGGAAAAGACGGCTATTATGTCAACATCTCAACATTCCATTCTTTTTGTGCCGATGTTATCCGCTCAAATCCTGAGTACTTTTCTATTGACAGAAAAAGTGAGCCGCTAGGCGAGCTTGAGAAATATGACTTGTTTCAGCGTCTTATTGATGCAACAAAACTAATAGCACTCAAGCCTTTTAATCAACAATATTTTTACATCGATGATATTATCTCTTCTATTTCTCAATTAAAGCGCGAAGGTTTTACACCTGATCAATTCAAAAAAATAATTGCTGAAGAATTTGACGACAAAGTTAAACCAGATAAAAAAACTGCGCTCGCAAAATTTCTTTCTCAAAAATTAAAAAATGAAGAATTATGTCTTTTGTATGATGCCTACTATAAAGAACTAAAAAGAATTCAGCGTTACGATTTTGACGATATGATTGCGCTAGTTGCTGAAGCATTCAATACCCACGAATTACTTCTTCGAGACTATCAAGAAAAATTACATTACTTTCTTGTTGATGAGTATCAGGACACAAATTCTGCGCAGAACGCAGTTGTAGATCTGCTTGGAAGTTATTGGGAAGAAAAAGCAAACATTTTTGTAGTAGGTGATCCGCATCAATCAATTTTTAGATTCCAAGGTGCATCTGTTGAAAATACATTTCAGTTTCTCAAAAAATATCCAGGTGCGGAAAAAATTGAATTAGAAACAGTATATAGGTGCACGCAAATTATATGTGATGCTGCAATTGATGTCATAAAGAATAATACTTTGACAGAGATTCCCCATTTAAAAAGTGATAAAAAAGACGGGGAACCAATAGTAATCGCTGAGCTTCCGACGCAAACGCATGAAATCTTTTACATTGCTGATCAAATTAAGGCGCTTATAAAAGATGGTGCAAACCCAGAGGACATTTCAATTCTCTATCACAAAAATAATGAAGCTGGTGAAATTCAACAAATTCTTGAAAAATGGGGCATTACCTACGAAGTTGATGGTGGTGAAAACATTCTTGCGACAGAGTCAATACTACAGTTTTTGCGCTTTCTTCATTTAATAGCTGACATAAAGATTAATCGTGAAGATGACACAATGTATGAGGTTTTGTCATACGTATGGATTGCGCTAGATAAAACACTGGTAATGAAGACTGCGCGTGCAGCAGGAAAAGCAAAACTATCACTTTTCTCCCTCATTCAATCAGGGTACGATACATTTAGAAAACATCATCAAACTGACGAGGTGACACCTTTAGAATTTCGACAACTTGAAGAATTTGTAGAAAATCTTGTCCGATGGTCGGCTGAAGATGCAAATAAAACGTTTACGTTATGGTTTGAAGATGTGTTGAATCAAAGTGGGTATCTTTCGTGGATTAAAGAGCAGCCGGCGAAAGCAGAATTACTTATTTCCATCAATACGCTTTATCGTGAAGTAAAAGCAATGAATGCTTCGCAACACAGAATGAAACTTGCAGATTTTATTTCAGCAATGGATACAATGCAAGAACACAACATTCGTATTTTTGCAGAAGATTCAAATATTCGCAAAGGAGCAGTGCATATTTCAACTGTGCACAAGGCAAAAGGTCGCGAATGGGAACATGTGTTTTTGGTTCATTGTTTTGATACCAACTGGGGAAATGTGCGCAAGTATAATCTTATTCCTTTGCCTGCAGGATTGACGCCTTTCACAGATCTTTCATTGAAAGAAAAAAATGAAGATGAAAGGCGGCTATTTTATGTCGCTATAACACGCGCAAAAAAAACCGTAACTATTACATACCCGGAATCTATTATGCAAACAAGTAGAAGTCGTGAAGTAGTCCCAAGTATGTTTTTACAAGAAATGAATGAAGAGCGTGTAAAAAAAGTTACAGATATTATGGATGTTGAAACATCTAATAAATATTTAGAGCAAATGCTCGAATCAAAAGCCCCGCAGATCGTTATTACAGACCGTGAATACTTCCTGCGAATCATTAAAAACTTTAAACTTTCAAGCACAGCGCTTAATACATATTTACGAGACCCACAAGAATTTATTGACAATACTCTTTTGCGCGTTCCTCGTTCAAAACCAATACAAATGTCCTACGGAACCGCAATGCACAAAGTACTTGAGCACTTTGTGCAACTAAAATCATCTGGTAAGACGCCAACATTTGCTATGCTTTCCCCCATACTGGAAGAATCACTAAAAAGCGAAATTCTTACAGATGAAGATTACATAAAGTATCTTGAAAAAGGACAAGAATCTATTAAGCATTATCTTTCAGCATATGACAGCGAAAAAATCGACGTACTGTATATTGAAAGACAATTTGGATTTGGATTTGGAAAAACGATATTAGATGACATTCCTCTTTCTGGTCGTTTAGATAGAATTGACTGGGTCGATAAAGAACAAAAGACTGTTCGCGTTGTTGATTACAAAACAGGGGGTGCAAAAAGTGTAAATGAAATTGAAGGAAAAACTGTCTCGGCATTGCTTTCAGAAAGAGAGCTGACATTACCAGAAAGCATTCGCGGGCCATACAAAAGACAATTACTTTTTTACAAACTACTTACTGAGCTAGATAAGTCATTCATTCCTGTTGTGACAGAAGGTATGTTTGATTTTGTAGAACCAGATAAATATACAGGAAAATTAGTGCGGCGAGAATTTTCACTTCTTGATGAAGATGTAAAAGATCTAAAGGATCTCATCAGGGAAGTTATGAAGGAGATTAGGGAACTGAAGTTTTTAGATTGAAATCATCCCGGCGGCGCTCCTTACGGAGGCCGCCGGGGAAGAGAGATTCTCAGAAGATCTCTCCATGCGGATCGGTCTGCTTGCCGATGATTTCAGTGCCCTTTGGCAATTCGTCGATTACTCGCTCGAGTTCCTCCAGGCTTGCACACCATCTGGTCCAAGCTCGTTCACCATCCTGATCCCTGTACCATATACGAAACATGGGTGGGTTCATCACAACTACAATACGACCTAAAATTGTCAGAAAACCCATGGAAAACCTCACTGAACCCCATGTCGCAGGATGCGGTATGGAGCTTATAGTATATCAGATGTGGGATTATTCTACAAAATCTTTGAGTTTGCGGGCGCGGGTCGGGTGGCGAAGTTTACGAATAGCTTTAGCTTCAATTTGGCGAATACGTTCACGAGTAACATTAAATTCTTTACCAACATCTTCAAGAGTTTTGCTCTTACCATCGTCAAGACCAAAACGCATAATTAATACACGCTTTTCTCTTTCAGAAAGAGTCTCCAAAACTTCATTTAAGTAATCGCGAAGGAATTCTTTCGAAACAGTATCGTAAAGACTTGGTTGATCACTATCTGCGATAAACTGCTCAAGAGTTGTTTCGTTATCGTCACCAATTGGTGTCGAGAGTGACTTTGGATGTTGTGAAATCTTAATAAGGTTTTCAACTTCAGATACATTAATTTCCATCTCTACAGCGATTTCTTCATTTTTTGGTTCGCGACCAAGTTTTTGAGTTAATTTTCTTTGAGTTTTATAGTAGCGATTAATGTTATCCACCATGTGAACTGGGATACGAATCGTGCGTGATTGATCTGCAATCGCACGGGTGATTGCTTGGCGAATCCACCAAGTTGCATACGTAGAAAACTTAAATCCTCTTCGCCAGTCATACTTTTCTACTGCTTTTATCAACCCTTGATTTCCTTCTTGAATCAAATCGAGGAAAGAAAGTCTGCGTCCTAGATATTTTTTCGCAATAGAAACGACCAATCGAAGATTTGATCGAATTAATCTTCTGCGTGCTTCTTCTTCGCCGTTTTCATAGCCTTTTGCGAGAGAAATTTCTTCTTCAAAGGTAAGAAGTGGATACATACCGATTTCTTTAAGGTACATTTTGATTGGATCAAGGGATTCGCCTTGGCGGATTGTTATAAGGCGCTTAAGTTCTTTTTCGAATTCTTCCATCGACTTCTTTGCATCTTCTTCTTCACGTGAAGAAACATTCTCAAAGATATCAATATTTTTCTCAATTGCCTTATCAAAGAAGTCGTCAATCTCAGTTACGAACTTTTCAGGCTCAGAATATACGTAGAAGATGTCATCAATGACGATAAACCCGTCGTCTTGACCCTGTTTTAGCAATTCATTGACGTTTTTGGGTATTTTTTGGGCTGACATAGCCTGCATTTTACAGGAGATTAAGCTCTTTATCAACCCGAGCGAGTTTTTCCTTGAGCACCGAATACTCAGTATTATCCTCAGAAGCGGCAAGAATTTTCATCGCTTTTTTAATACTCAATTTTTTTGTATGAAGTGAAAGCTGTTTTATGCTCGTTGTATCTTTATTATCGATCATGCTCGACGTATCTGTTAATAAAATGGTGTCGAGCACATCTAATAATGGAGGCGGCAATTTTTTGATAAGTTCTTTAACAAATTCATCACCAGGTACTTCTGGAAGAAGCGCACTTATCATAAAAAGCTCTTTATACGAGGGGATAGTAAAATCGTCAGCATCAATAATTTGTGAGGCTAATGTATACAATTGGAACGGGTCTTCGTTCTGAATAATGCATGCTAATAATATTTTTTGCATTAACTCGAACTTGTCTTTATCTTCTGCAGGTCTTTTTACAACTTTTCGTATCTTTTTCTTCTGTTTATAGAAGAAATCTTTTAGCATGCTTTCGATTCCACGTTCTTCTGTATTTAGAATAAGCGCAAGTTTTTTTATGTAGTGGGTCTTAATTATGGGATTTTCAATTGTCGCGAGAAACGGCATTATATCTTCGACAAGTCGCTTCTTTTCAAATGGATCAGAAATATCATGTCGCTTAACCGCAGTATCAATGACAAAGTCATAAAGCGAAATTGGATGCGTAAGAAGTTTTTTAAAAGCAATGGCATCATTTTTTAGCGCCTCATCAGGATCTTTTCCAAAATCGAAAGTGATAATATCAATACGCATATCGACTTCTTCGGCATCTTTTATCGCGCGAAGCGTCGTTTCATTTCCTGAAAAATCTGAATCAAGTGCAAGAATTAAATGATCGGTGTATTTTTTCAAAAGCGCAATTTGTTCTTTTGTGACGATCGACCCTTTTACTGCAACAACATTATTAATCCCATGCATAAATGATGAAATCATGTCGAATTCTCCTTCCACAATCATCACTTTTTTCTCATTTCTAATACTTTCTTTTGCAACATGGAGCCCATATAGTGTTTGTCGCTTATGGTATATGGGCGTCTCTGGGGAATTAATATATTTTGCCTCTTTTGTTTCTTTCTGAAGCGTGCGCCCAGAGAAGGCAATGACATAATCGCGCGAATCAATAATAGGAAACATGAGTCGATTACGAAAGCGATCATAATACGAGCCTTTCGTACTTTTAATAACAAGTCCTGCTAATTGCATATCTTCATTCGAATATCCTTTTTTTCTGAGATATGCACTTAGAGAGTCCCAGCTTGCTGGGGCGAAGCCAAGCTGAAATGTTTCTTGAATTTTCTCGTTTATACCGCGCTCCTCTAGGTAGTCGCGTGCAGCTTGTCCCGAAGCATGTTTCATAAGAAGAAAATGATAATATTTCATTGCGTGATTATGAATAGTCACAAGTTTCTCTTTTTCTTTCCAGGCCCGATCTTCGACAGCGCTTACATCAAGCTTTACACCGGTTTCTTGGGCAAGTTCCTTTAGTGCTTCATAAAAAGTAATATTTTCATATTTCATTAAAAAGGCGATTGCATCTCCTCCAACTTGGCACGCACCAAAACAGCGCCATAGTTGTCTGTCAGGATTTACAAAAAAAGAAGGTGTTTTTTCTTGATGAAAAGGACACAGTCCTCGAAAGTTTCTGCCGGAGCGTTTTAACTCCACATAACGTCCAATATATTCGATTACATCAATCTTTTTCTTTATTTCGTCTACTGCATTGTCCATAGGAAGTTGCTATATTCTAGCACACCTTAAAATGAACTCATTGACTTTGCTTTTGTATTTAGCTACATTTATTAGATGGATGAGGCATTGAAGAAGATGACAGAGCAGGTGGAGTATATGTTCCTAAAGAAACTTGTAACGAGTCTAAAAGATGGAAGTATGGATCCAACCCAGGCTCAAGAATATGCGCAAGGTTTTCTAAAGATTGAGCCTTTCCAGAATTTTGAAGATGCAAAGGGTAAGATTAAAGCTTTTGTGACGGTTTTTCCAGCTTTAGCGGATCTTCAAGAGTACATTGATGCGTATCATTATGAACAAAAAGTTGATTCGGTCATACAAAAAATGCAAGAATATATTGGCAATGATAAGTTAGACGAAGCTATACAAGTTGCTCAAACAGAATAATATATGTCGGGATTAGATAGTCTTTCAGAATCTGGTGGACAAGGTGTTAATTTTAGAGCTGCGCCGGGTGAGACGGGTGGCGGCGGAAATTCAGCTGCGACTGCGACCGAAATTCGTGTAGAAGCCCCTGCGGATACTAGTGTTAATCAACTTTCATTTGACGATCTGCCAACTGCTGAATCTTGGCTTCCATTACAATCTGCAAGTGCAGCGCTAGATTCTGGTAACAGTTCAGGTGGAATAAGAGCAATAGCTGAGTCAAAGACTGCTAAATCTATTACTCCAGATGTCATGGCCAAATCTAATAAAGATAAGAAAGTTCCTGAGGCAGCTGCCGCCGCTGTCCCTGCGAGACCTGAAGCTGCAGTTCCTGCTGCTGTTACAACTGCTGATACTGAACCAGCTATCCAAAAAAGCCCTGCCGATGAAGCTATGGATAAAGCGACAGCGGGACTTGATCCTACACAAAAAATGGAAGCTA
>JAGOSW010000031.1 GCA_018062135.1 Candidatus Woesebacteria bacterium | reverse complement strand
CGCACTTCATTTTCTGAAGGCATTCAAAAAATGGCCCAGTGGTATAATGAAACCTATGGCTAAACCAACAGATCCATCCAAAAACGGCTATATGTTTTCTGACGATATGAAGTTCTTGCAAAAAGTCATTATTTATCATCCAACAGACGATAATAAAATCTTACTATTAAAACGTGCAATGGACTCATTCTCTAGACCCGGTGACTGGGATTTTCCAGGAGGTAATGTGCTTTTTAGTGAACCCCACGACGAATCTATTTTACGTGAAGTTAAAGAAGAGACAGGGCTCACACTAAACACATTGCATCCTGTCCAAATTATTAGTCGTTTTAATGAACATACACAAACGTACTATCTTATTATTAATTATCGTGCTCGTGCAGAGAGTGAAGAAATCACGATAAGTAACGAGCACACAGAGTATAAATGGGTGACATTTGAAGAATTCGATGCACTTAACCCCGTAGATTTTATGCGTGAGACTGCAAAAGCTGCCCGCGATCATAGCATATGAACCTCGAAGAATATTTAAAGAAAAATCCTAAGAAATTTCTTATCTTTGATCTCGACGAAACAATTCTAAAACTGAGACTCCCATGGTCAGTGTACACTGAACCAATCAAAGAAAAACTTCTTTCTATCGACCTAAACATACTTGATAAGTTATATAAAAAGCAAATAAGTCTCTCGGAACTACAAAATGAGTACGTAAAAAAAGACAGAGGAATGATTGACTTTTTTAAAACATATAATCAATCTTTTGAAAGCCAACTCCCTGGTTATGATGCTAATCCAGCCGTCATCAACTTTATCAAAAATGATACTTCCCACACTTTATTTATTTGGTCCTCAAATTGCGCACCCACTGTAAAAAAAGTCCTGACAGAAGAAAGTATTTTAGGTAAATTTAGAACTTTAGTTACTCGAACAGATGTTGATTTAATAAAACCAAACCCCGAGGGTTTCTCTCATATCTATAAAGAAGGAACAGACTTAAAAGATTATCTTTTTATCGGTGATAATATCGCAGATAAACAAGCTTCTGAGAGCGTTGGAATAGATTTTTTTGAAGTAAACTACTTTAGACTTATCGCGTAACAATATCCTTAATAAAATATTTCTTTGACCGATTTACTTCTACCAAGCTTGCTGCAAGAATCCCAGTCGAAAACAATTGGATACCCGCAAGAACAAAAAAGAATCCTACAAGCGGCCAAATTTTATCTGAAAGATAGTATCCTCTGAAAATACGCATATACGCCATACCAAGAAGTATCAACAGACCAATACTCATAGATAAAAACCCCATAGCCCCAAACATTTGTTGTGGTCGTGTTGAATACTTTCTCCAAAACCACATATATATTAAATCCGCGAATCCCTTCAACGGACGCTTCCATGTATATTTTGAAGTGCCGTGTTTTCTTTCTCGATGATTAACTTTCTCTTCTGTAACTTTAAATCCTCTCCACAAAAGTAGAGCAGGAATAAAACGGTGCATCTCCCCATATAAATCTAGATCTTCAAACACCTCTCGTTTATATACTCTAAATTGTGTCCCCGCATCATGCACGCCATCATAAATAAACTTACCACGCAATTTGCGCCAACCCCATGATAGGAAGCGCTTTGAGAGCGTGTCTTTTCGCAGATGGCGCCACGCGCATACCGCATCATAACCTTCATCAAGTCTTGCTAAAAGTACTGGAATGTATGTTGGATCATCTTGACCATCGCCATCCATAGTAATGAGAATTTCGCCCGTTGCTTGTTTAATTCCAGCATCCATTGCAGAAGACTGCCCAGCATTTCTTCGAAGTCGGACAATTGTTATCGGAGATTTTTCTGATAATTCCTCGAATGTATTATCGCGTGATCCATCGTCCACAAAAATTATTTCGTACTTTTCTCCTAGTTTTTCCATTTCGACTTTTATCTCGTCATATAGCGCACCTGCATTTTGAGCCTCATTAAAGACTGGGATGACAACAGAATACTTAAAATTATTTTTCATTTTTTCTCATGAGGGAAATATTGCGCATGTATATGAGCGATTGTAAAATTGTTGCGACAAAAAAAACTAAGTCGCGACGAACTAGGACATAAGAAAATAACATAACTGATGCAAGTAAACGAAGGTACCAAAATTCCACAGGCAGATGGCTTTCTTGAACTTTCTCCGACTTATACCATTGCACAATAAAGCTCAGAAAAAAGAGTCCTTGAGCTACAAGTCCCCATAACGTCCAAAAATCAATTTTAAATCCAAAGAGCATCATTTTATTTTTGGTCTATTTTCTTTAAATACTAACGACAGCGTGTTGAACAGTATTATATAGGAATAGGGGAGGATTAATATGAAATAGCGCATATAAGGTGCCTGGAATGAAATATATGCCAAAAAGACCAAAGGCACCGTACTAAAAAATAATAATGGGGATAATTTTCTTCGATATACATACAAACTTATGCCGAGCGCCACAAACATAATCGGCCAGATGAGTGGCCATTCGGGAACTCGAATAATGTCATTATGTTGCCACCACATATGGTGCTGACCAGTTGTAAATAGTAAAAATGCATCTCCTGGAACACTCGATATTGAATGATGAAACCAGTATTTAAGAGTTTTTAGCTGAAAAAACACAATATTGAATGGCGCTTTTACGATAAAAGAATGTGCGTACATCAGACAAAAAGTGAGAAATCCTATTGAGAGATGAAGAATGAATTGGCGCGTATGTAATGTTTTTTTTAAGAAACGATATAAGGCAATGCCGAAAACAAAGAACAATGCAGTGGACCAAAATTTAGAAGCTGCAAAAAGCCCCAATAAAATTCCTTGTATTATAAAAGACCCTGGCATATACAGATGTGCAAGAATATACGAGAATGCAAAAACGACTTGTCCAAGATCAAGCAGAGCATGTTGTGACAAGTCGGTAAACACCGGGTCGGCAATTAAAAAGAGACATGACAAAAAGGCGACCCATTCTTTTTTCGTAAGGAGAAGCGCGGCGAAGTAGGTTAATGTTAACAGCGCGCCGCCAAAAAATAACTGCACAAGATATGGATTGCCAAAAATTCGCGTTGTATATCCGTACATGTACTTTATCAATGGCGGATGTTGAAAATTAAAAGCAGTAGGATCAAAACCATACACATATAAATACCCGGCCGCCATATGAATATCTTCATCAGAGAGATATACACGCCCCGTTACATGTCGTGAAATATCTTGCGACTTAAGATACTGCTCTACGCGGGTGGGGGAGAACTGAAACGAAAAAATGTGCGGCGCAATCACATACATCCGCACAAAATAAATCGCGAGAATACAGAAAAGTATGAGTAGTGATGCAAAACTAAATTTATTCTTTCCAGCCATGAGGATGCTGGGTATACCAGGTAACTAATGACTGCGCACTATCAGCAAGAGATCGCTTCGGTTTCCATCCTAAAACTTTCTCAGCCTTTTCTGTTGCTGCAATCATTGTCGCATATTCACCTTGGCGCGCAGGACCTTGTTCAAATTCAGGAAACTTTTTACCAGTCGCATCTTCCACAGCCTTTATTATTTCCAACACCGAGTTTCCCTTTCCTGTTCCTAAATTAATAGTGTCACTCTTTCCGCCCTCCCATAAATACTCAAGAGCTTTTATGTGACCTTCGTTTAGATCAACCACATTTGTATAATCGCGAATAGGAGTACCGTCCGGCGTCTCAACTTTTGGACAGGTTAAAAAGAAATCTTCAATTCCCAGTATTCCACGAATCGCATTCTGCATCATGTGTACCGACGGCTTTTTTGAATCGCCAACGAGTCCGTCATCAGAAGCGCCACACACATTAAAGTACCTAAGGATGACATAATTAAGCCCTTTTATTTCTCCAAACCATTCAATCATTTTTTCTACCATGCGCTTTGATTCACCATAAGGATTCGCGGGGCGAGTAGGGTGCTTTTCATCAACAGGAACATATTCTGCCTCTCCATATACCGCACACGTCGAAGAAAATACAATATTTTTTACCTCGTTTTCCATCATTGCCTTAAGCAAGGATAGTCCAATATTTACGGTATTAAAATACTTCCCAGGATTTTGCATTGACTCGTTAACCGAACAAGGCGCAGCATAATGAATAACCCCATCAATATTTTTTTCTTCCCAGAATACCTTATGAATACCTGTTTCAATCGACGTGACGTAATATCTAAATTTTTCCTTACCGAATTTTTCCTGGAGAAGTTCGAGCGGTTCTTTATACCCATTAGAGAGGTCATCAACAGCCACTACTTCATAGCCATTCTGAAGAAGGTTATATGCACCATTAGAACCTATGTATCCGCCTGCGCC
>JAGOSW010000012.1 GCA_018062135.1 Candidatus Woesebacteria bacterium | reverse complement strand
ACATTCAGCATACGAGGATACATATTTGTTAATAGGCCAACAGGATGGGACTTGTGAAGCTCTGCTATGAGAGGCCACAATGATGCATTAACAGCAAATCGACTAATAAATCCATTTAGTAACGAATAGTCTTCTGGAATAGGTAGTCCTGCCTCATCACGTAAAACTGGTACCAACGACTCCACATCGCGATGGAGGCATATTTCCTGGCCAATTGTATTCCAGACTTGATCAAAAGCAGCCTTATTCTCCGAAGTAACTCCCAATTCATGCATCAAGTCTTCCCACATATTCGTCTTCGAGAAATCATTCATTGCCACTCCCCCAACATCGAAGTATATAAATGAAATCATACCTACCCAGTATACATTTTTGATATAGTGAACGTATGGGATTGAAAAATATGCTCTTAGTGTTAGGAATGTGCGTGTGGTTTGTGACACCAAATGTGGTACACGCAGATTATACATACACTTCACCGGCAACTTCTACTCAAGCTCCAGCAAAGCCAGAAATTTTAGCAGGTGAAGCTGCGACGGTTTATAAATACCCTTTCACTCTGATATTTGAGGATGATGCATCTCCATGGGATGCATATGTATCGTATGGCCATGTTGAAAGGGATCAGCCAGTAAGGCTTTGTCGCTACTGGCAAGTATCTGATGTATATGAATTAAAACTGAGATCTCATTTCAATAATGCCTTAATTCAACAACAAAACAACACGCTGATGAGCTTTGCATATTCAGATGATCTTTTAAAAGTGTTTCCCTTTGTATATTTTCCAGAAGATTCCCTTAAGCTAGTTGAGACTGATGATAATGGTTTATCATGGTCAATGTTAAAGAGTTCAACAGTCGATACAGAAAATAACACAATATCGGCAATCACTGATCTAAATAAAGGTTATATAGTGGTGGCCGGTTTTGTTAATCCAAAAATATTGTGTAACTATGATAATGGCGTAAAAGGCATTACTACGATTAGTACTAAAAATAGCTCTTCATTTATTTTAAAAATCCAGAATACCTACCAGCTGCTTATTGATATGTTGCAATACCGTTCAGAGCAGGCTATGCTATAATTTCTTTGTCAGTTTTAATGGGCTCGTAGCTCAATGGTAGAGCAGTTCCCTCTTAAGGAATTGGTTGTGGGTTCGAGTCCCTCCGAGCTCACCTGTTAAAACTGACATGAATTCCTTGTAAAATATTTTTCGTGTGCTATACTCAACTCTATTATGCCAACAACAAAAAAAACTGTCCGCAAACCCGTTTCTTCTGTTACAAAAAAAGAAGTCGTCGAACACGATATTCTAAGTGAAACCTCTCCACGCAAATCAATGAAACCTTTGGCTCTTATACTTTTGGGATTTCTTATTGTTGTAGCTTTCTATGGCAAGCAATACTTTGTTGCTGCTATAGTAAACAATAAGCCTATTCTAAGAGTGTCTATTATTAAAGAACTCGAAAAACAGGGCGGACAACAGGCACTTGATTCTCTTATAACACAAGAACTCATTAAGCAAGAAGGAACGAAAAAAGGAATAAAAGTAACTGATGAGGATGTTAATAAAAAAATAGCCGAGCTTGATACACAGTTTAAAGCTCAAGGTCAAAGTCTTGATCAAGTGCTTGAACAGCAAGGACTTAATAGAGATGCGATAAAAGAGCAGCTTCAGGTTCAAATTATGCTAGAGAAGCTTCTTGGTGATAAAGTTAATGTGACAGAAAAAGAAGTTGACGAAGCATTTGAACAACAAAAGGAGCTATTTGCAGAAGAGAAAGACATGAATAAAGTAAGAACGACCATTCGAGAAACACTTAAGAGTCAAAAGCTTTCAACTGAAGCACAAACACTCTTGGCTGAATTAAAGAAGAACGCAAAAGTCAATCAATTCGTCACGTACTAAACTAAAAGTAAGTTCTAGACAAGCTCGTCTTTTCTCGCTTTCATAAAGCGTGACCATTCTTCGAAGATGTCAATAAAGACTTTGAATGGTGCTTCTATTAATGTATCGAATAGTAATATAAATAAGTTGATTCTTCCTATTTCTTTACTTAACACCTTACCCACATAGATTACCGGAAGAAAAATAAACGTAAATATGCTCACAATTGGATTATTGCGCGAGTCAAGAATGTACTCTTTAGGACCTTGGCGTATTCTATAGCCAAAAAAAGCTACGACACTCATAAAGAACATGAATATTATCTTGCTGAGAATGTTGAAATTAAGACTGTTCAGTGCGAAATATACTGAAGAAAAAATTGCATAGAATATGAGTACATAAAGTATCGAGAATACAAAGATCAATGTAGGTCGTCTAGATTTGTTTGCAATACTAAAATCCGTCGGCTTTGTTTCAAACGATGGATCCTTGTCAATAATGTTAATGATTCGAGAGTAAATGCGTTTTGTATTGTCATCAGACGGAGGGCTAATAAATGATACGATTAACCCCATGAGTACAGGTGGAAATAATGTATTTATGCCGAGTGAAAGCAAATGTACCTCTCCAAAGAAAAATTGACTAAGTGGAAGTTCTACAAGAAGAACCAGAATCATCTTTGTAAAAAAAATGTAGATAATACTTCTAAACGCAGCGGCGTTTAACTTTTTTGCAATTTCATTGTACTTAGCCTCACAGACATTATTAACTTCCCTTTGAAGTTTTACCTTATCTGAAAGCACTTCCTTCACATCAATATCCTCCTTTTCTAGTAAATGATATAGAACCCTGAAAGGAGCGGACTGCTTCCTCGCAAATTTAACAAGCTTTTCATTGTACGAATTCTTTAAAATTCGATCTGATTCTTTGTAAAATACATGGAAATTCTGTGCCGTCTTTTTTATTTGTTCTTTTGTAAGTTCATGGAGTGGCCCATTATTTATTATGAAAAGATGATATCTAATATAAAGATTGTCATTTTTTAGCAAAGCTTGTTCTGCGGCAACATAAAAAAACGTGTTGCGATCGTCTTCTGATACATCCTTTAAAGCAATCTTATCTCGTAAAACTTGGTAGAAGTAGTAAAGATACGCTGAGGTTTTGTATGTATCGCTATAGTTAAGTGTTTCTTCAAGCTCGCATGAAAGGAGGTTTATGACAATCTCAAGCAATTGATGAGCATTCTTAATGGTGTGTGTTTTCTGAATTTCTTGATAGAGATATATGTAGTCATCAATAATTTTTTGCACCTTTTGCACCTGTGCCAAACCGATAGACCTTTTGGGTACGTAATTACCCCACATAAGTTCTCTGACCAAGTTTTCTCCCTCACCTGCTCCTTTTAAATTAAGACTTAAGCGTCTGCGTAACACGCGAGAAATTGCAAGACGGCGAATAAGATGTTCCTCGTTAAATTCAATAGCATTACGTACTTTTTCATAGATAACTCCGAGAAATGTCACTGTCTGCGATACTTCGTATGCCTCGCCCTCAGAAAGCGATATTTTTTTAGGAATACTTCCCAAGGTATCGAGAAGAGCGAGTGTGGCCTTTGAGTGTTTAATTTCGGTGGTGTTTGATAATGTTGGGTCTGACATGGCGTGCTAAGGGCATAGTATACCAAAGAGCTATGCTATACTAACTGTGTGAGAATTCTAGCGTGTGATTCAGGTGTTGAACGAACCGGGTATGCGGTGCTCGACACAGATAAAAAGAATGTTTTCCTTACCGAGTATAACTGTATTTTTACGCACAAATCCAAACCTTTAACAAAGCGACTTGAGGAGCTTTCTATAAAGCTAAACGAGCTAATTGAGCAATACTCTCCAGAAATTATTGTCATAGAAAAACTGTTTTTTACCAACAATCAAACAACAGGAATAATGGTTGCACAGGCACAGGGGGTGCTTCTTATGTTGGCTGGTAAATACGATATTAAAGTTGAATTTCTAACACCTACGCAAATTAAACACACCGTTACCGGATACGGAAAATCTGACAAAAAGGGCATCCAGAAAATGTTGCGTTTGCTCCTTAATTTAGAAACCGATCCCCAGCCAGATGATGTGACCGATGCAATTGCATGTGGGTACGCCTACTGTACAATTAATAAACTTATATGATAGGTAAATTAAAGGGATTGTTAACTGAAGTTCATGGCGATGAGGCTTTCATAGAAACCCAAGGAGGCGTTACCTACCGCGTACAATTTTCTGCAAAATTGCTCGAAAAAATTGGCCTTGTAGGTCAGGAAGTATCGCTCTATACATATTTAGATGTAAAGGAGGATAGCCTTGTGTTGTTTGGCTTTGATAGCTATGAAAGTTTTAACGTATATTCGCTTGTGTTGTCTGTCGACGGTGTTGGGCCAAAGACCGCTTACACGATAGTTAGCGCATACGAAAGTGCTCAAATTAAAGATGCGATCGGCAGAAATGATGTGTTATTTTTTCAGGAAATAAAGGGAATCGGGAAGAAAACTGCACAAAGAATCATTGTCGATTTGGCTTCGAAGATTGGTGCAGAAGCTGACTTAGAAAATATGTATGTGGCCGAGGATAAAGATGCCGTCGATGCGCTTATTTCATTAGGTTTTAAGAAACAAGATGTATTACGTGCATTACAAAAAATAGACCCGAAGCTTGAGATGCAAGAAAAGCTTACTGAGGCATTACAGATTTTGACGAAAAAACATGACAAAAACTAATGCTGATAATCTTGAGATGACGCTCCGCCCGCCTTCCTTAAAAGATTACATTGGTCAGCCAAAATCAAAGAAGTCCTTAGAGATTTTCTTGCAAGCTGGTAAACAACGCGGCGGCCCAATTGAGCACATTCTTTTTTACGGACCGCCAGGAATGGGAAAAACAACACTTGCACATATTGTCGCCAGAGAGCTTACCAGTGAGTTAAAGATTACCTCTGGCCCAGCTATAGAAAAGGCAGGCGATTTAGCCGCAATTTTAACGAATCTTAACGACCATGACGTTTTATTTATTGACGAGATTCACCGTCTTCCTCGCTCTGTAGAAGAAGCATTGTATCCGGTAATGGAAGATTTTGCGCTTGATATTGTGCTCGGAAAAGGCCCAGCCGCACGTACCGTGCGTCTGAACGTGCCAAAGATTATTATTATTGGTGCGACAACGCGCATGGCACTTTTATCTGCGCCATTTCGCGATCGCTTCGGTCTTGTATTAAATCTCGATTTCTACTCCCTCGATGAAATGGCACGAATTATTCAGCGTTCAGCGGAGATCTTGAAACTCCCGCTTAATAAAGAAGCCGCTGAAGAAATTGCAAAACGAGCCAGAAAAACACCTCGTATCGCGAACCGCATGTTAAAAAGACTAAGAGATATCCAAGAAATTAATAGCTACGACGCAATAGATATGGAAGTTATGGAAAAGCTTTTCGAGATTATCGACGTCGATAGCGAGGGCTTACAAAACATAGATAAAAAGTATCTGCACCTTCTCATAACTAAATACAATGGCGGCCCTGCGGGCCTCAGTACCCTTGCCGTTTCCCTTTCTGAAGACAAACAAACAATCGAAGAATTTGTGGAGCCATATCTTCTTCAATCTGGCTTTATAAAAAAGACTTCACAAGGTCGCATAGTAACAAAAAAAGCTTATGAGCATCTGGGTCTTATGAAGTACTATCAGGGATCGTCAGATGCTTCTACACAACAGGAAAAATTGGTATAATACTTCTTACCTAAATTGCTTGCCCGGGTGGTGAAATTGGTATACACGCAGTCTTGAGGAGGCTGTGCCGCAAGGCGTGGAGGTTCAAGTCCTCTCTCGGGCACCAAGCAAATACTTCCAAATAGACTCTTGCCAAGATGTTACAGATGACAAGAGTCATATTTGAAACAATCTTAATTCCCTCCGTTCCAAATCATTAGATCGAGCAATGTTCCTACCGCCCAACCGGGTTGACCGTTAGGCATACGCAGTGCTCCCATTACTGCATGTGGAGTATCACCTATTTCCTGCATGAATGCATTATCAGGATTATTAGTCCAAACACCGTTTATTCTCTGCCAAAAATGTGACATTTGGTTATCAGAGTCCCATGATGCCACAATGGTATTGCCGGTAAACGGCTGTTGCCAATCAATAGTTAGCTTTGTATTTCTGCTCACATCTTGTGGAAGCGGCAAGTATCTTACGCCATCACCGCTAACGGTAAGGTGCGCATTTTTACAAGTGATATCAATCATCCCCTGTACTGGATCAACGAGTTCGCATGCTGCAGCTGATGAGGATTTAGCCGTGAACAACATAAAAGCCGCCATAAGAACAGCAATTACTGTTATGTGAAGTTTATTCATTATTACACCTCCCCTCGGTCATTCTCCAACATACTATCAGTCATTTGCAGACATTTCAAGCGTATGTTGAACAGCTATCTACTATCAACTACAATGTTACTATGTGGCGAATTCTTTCTGGACTTCTGATGTGCTGTTTTCTCATTAATGCAAGCTTTGGCTATGTGCCTACCGTACTTGGCGAGGAGAACAGTGTAGGCGGTACTGGTTCGTTTTATATTCATCAGTCAATTAATGGAGAGTGGCAGGAAAAATTTATCGAACCTTTTACGACTGAATACCAAACAAAGAACTTCTCATTAACCCCAGATAACGGAATGATTAAACTACAACTTAATCAAAAGAATGTTTCATACGGAGATATTGAATTTGCTCATTTATATGCTTGTGGTCAGAAAATAGAACCTCTTTATTCTCGCTATGTTGATTCTGGTGAGAGTGTACTTGCTGACATACTTTACGATGATCACAATGTTGTTGTTGCTCATGAGAAACCGATTGAGATTCTGTGGAAATTGCCTGGTGGTTGTTCAGATCAGGTAGTTCTTGCCTTAAAGGCAAATGAGTACGAATCTCCTGAGAAAAACGCGTTTAGATTTCCTGATTGGGAAACTTCTCATCATACATACGTGTTTAAGAACAATGGCACAATGAAGGTCGACGGATTCATCGACGAAGTTGATGGTGTTGTTAATCCTGATTTTTCACCTTACTGGAAATCTGGAACTGGGCACCCTTCAAACTTTACCCATCTTTATTTTCGAGATGATGCTGATTTTGTATACGTATCTGCCGATATACCTCTTGATAACACAAGTGAGTATGGACAGGATTGGATTAAAATTTTTGTAAAGAATTCGGTTTTTGGACAAGAAAAGGAGTATAGGGTTGACGACTACTTAAGTGAGTACGGGAAATGTATATTTGGTCTAACTTCGATGGTTTCTCACAAGCACCAAGCGTGTGAAGTAAAGATTCCTAAAGCGGAAATTAGGGGAAACAAACTAGATTTTGTTCTTAGATATTATGGAACATCGAGTTCAGATCCTAGCGTAGCAATTGACCAACTTACGATTGCCAATTCAAGCGACACAACCCCGGCACTTACTGGTAGAGCAAGAGGAATTGATGGTGCTGGGGCTATAACCGCAGTAACGTTTGGTATTCACAATAATACAACCGATGAGGTTGTAGTAGCGAATTACTCAGGTACGTGTACTGCTGATGATGGAGACTTCGATGAAACTACTGAGATGTTTTCATGTACTCCGAGTAACGCGCTACTTTACAATCATTACGTTTTCAACATAAGGGGGGTAGCTGGCGGTGATAGTGGCACAGGAACATCGGAGTTTTTTGTACTCGATAATGCCTTTTCAACACAATCAAATACTGATGGTTTTGGCGATAATCAGAATTTTGGCACTTTGGCTTTTGCAACATACAGCAGTAAGCTGTTCGCGGGAACATACAACCAGAGCACTGGAGCAGAAGTGTGGGAATACAACGGTACCTCATGGACCCAGTCGAATACTGATGGGTTTGGCGATATTAATAATGAGTCAGTAAAGGCGCTCGCAACATACAACTCAAAGCTATATGCTGGAACTTCAAACTCAGTGACTGGAGCAGAAGTGTGGGAATACAACGGTACCTCATGGACCCAGTCGAATACTGATGGTTTTGGCGATACAAATAATGATGAAGTACACTCCATGGCTGTCTACAATAGTAAATTGTATGCTGGAACCTATAATGCTACTACCGGTACCGAGGTCTGGGAATACAATGGAACATCGTGGACTCAATCTAACACAAACGGCTTTGGTGATGTTGATAATGAACGAATACTAGTTTTACATGTTCACAATAGCAATCTTTATGCTGGTACCCGCAACGCCATTGATGGAGCTGAACTGTGGAAGTTTAATGGAACAAGTTGGACACTTGAAGATGGTGCTGGTCTTGGAAATAGCAACAACGAGAGCATCTACTCTCTTGCAACCTTTAACAATGCTCTATACGTAGGTACATATAAGGCTAGTGGTTCCCAAGTACTTACTGGATCAAGTGGATCATGGACGCAGGCAAATTCGAACGGATTTTCCACAGGTCAATCTGATTCACAGGAAGTAAGCTCTCTGGCAGTATATAACGGAAGACTATATGCAGGTGTTAGATCTGATTCAGGGAATGATTATGGCGGTGAGATATGGTCGACGAGCAATGGTTCAACTTGGAAATTGCATACGAAAGGATATGGAGATACCGAAACCACCGACGTTAGAGCAATACATGTTTTCAGAGGAATCCTATTCGCTGATGGATATAATATATCAACAGGTGCTGAAGTTTGGACATCCAACACCGACACAGCAGCTCCATCACTTTCGTTGACGGCGGTTACCGACCCTACTTCTGATACAACACCTTCACTTTCGGGTACTGCATCTGATTCTTTAGGTGCATTAATTACAGATGTTGAGTTTCAGATGAACGGTACAGGTGGAACATGGATTGATTGTACGGCCGATGATGGAACATTCGACGAGGTTGATGAGGCGTTTACTTGTGCTGTCACATCTGCTTTAGATTCAGGCTCACACACCATGTATGTACGAGCTACGGATTCAAACTCTAATACCACTTCATCAGGAAGCTATAGCTCTGACGCTTTTACAATCCCTACTTCACCAACAGCAACCCCCGCTCCAACCGGAATTCCTACTTCATCTGCAGAACCAGAGTTACCACAAATACCACATGGACAATCTGAGGAAGTTGGAGGTGCATTTACACCAATTAAGGATTCTTACACAGATAATCAGCCTGCTAGTGTAATAGTTGAACCTGGAACATTCACTAACGATGCCTATTTTTCAGCTCAGATTACCACTCCAGCATTTGAAAATGGCATTCTTCAAAGCCCGCTTTCAGTAACTCTCCCGCTATCTGCAGGTGCATTGAGAACTAATACAGTGATGGCTGGTGGAGATGGATTAACTGGGGGTATTTTGGCTATAAGACAGACATGTGGGCTCATGTGGCAGGTTGGTGGTATTCAGCAAATGTGGTTTAAGACCTACCCACCTAAAGGCTCAGATAAACCTGCGGCAATTATTATTCCTGAGCTTCAATCACACCCGTCTATTATTGCTTTGGGATACTCTCTATCGGACTTAATTCCACCGGGTTCGCCAAATAAGCCATTTAAAGCTAGTGGGTTGAAACTTGCACATTCTTTAGACGGATCAACGTGGAGCATCCTTTCGACTTCAGTTGTTGACACCTCAAATCGAACTGTCGCCGCACTCCATAAAGTAGGAGGCTTCTATATGATTGTTGCAGGATGTCAGAATCAAGAATTTGTTCAGCCCGTACGCGAAAATTTAACACTCGGTGTTAGTGATGATATCCCGAATTCGGACATAAAGGCAATACAACCTATTGGAGAAAAAGCTAACACCTTACCTAAAAAAGCCTCACTGCTCCAGCGTGTTAGTGAGTTTGTTATGAGTATATTTAAGTAGTAATCCATAAGCTCTCGATACCTTACGAACTCTATTTGCTATAATAAACTTCATTGGTCGCTTAGCTCAGTTGGTTAGAGCACTGCGTTTACATCGCAGGTGTCAGGGGTTCGAGTCCCTTAGCGACCACACAAATAATGAATATAAACAAATTGTTTCCGATAATTGGTGCACTTTTACTTATTGTTATCGTCTATTTTGCTTATGGGCTCATTACGGGGCCACGTCTTTTTAAGGACTATGAGCTCAGAACAGTAAAAGTTGGCAAGACAAATTACCGGCTTTATGTCGCTGATACAGCAGACAAGCGCATGCAGGGTCTTTCAAATATAGTAAAGCTTCCTAAGAATCAAGGAATGCTGTTTGTTTTTGAAACTCCAGACACCTATGGATTCTGGATGAAAGATATGAATATTGCGCTCGATATTATCTATATACGAGAAAGTAAAGTTGTCGATTTAAAGGAAAATATTCTAGCAAGTTCGTTTCCGCAGATTTTTTATCCGCTAACTGCTGTCGATGCGGTTATTGAGCTTAATGTGGGAGAAATAATGAAGTCAGGTGTGCGTATTGGAGACCCCGTGAAGGCTCTAAAATGATATAATGCATGGCCAGAGCCCGGGTGGTGGAATGGTAGACACGCAACACTTAAAATGTTGTGAGGCAACTCGTGCCGGTTCGAGTCCGGCCCTGGGCACAAAAGACACGGTCTTTCTTGCCTCCTTAGCTCAGTGGTAGAGCAACGCTTTTGTAAAGCGTGGGTCAGGGGTTCAAATCCTCTAGGAGGCTCCAAGTCCTTGTAGCTCATTTGGATAGAGCGGCTCCCTTCTAAGGAGTAGGTAGCAGGTTCGAATCCTGCCAAGGACACACTTATGTCCACAATAACTTTACCCGGTCTAATCGATATTCATGTTCATCTTCGCGATCCTGGCCAAACGCATAAAGAAGACTTTCTAACAGGTACCTCAGCTGCTCTTGCAGGGGGCTTTACTATGTTGGCAGATATGCCGAATAATGCTACACCCATAACCACAAAGGAGCTACTAGATGAAAAAATCGAAGAGGCCAAAAAAAAGATCGTATGTGATCTGGGATTTTACTTGGGTTCGCTTGGTACGAATCTTCAAGAATTTGAAAGGATAACAAAAACTGCGCTTGGTCTTAAGCTCTATTTGGACATAACAACGGGAGGATTTATTATTGATGAAGCAGCCGTAAATGCAATTTATGATGCATGGAAAAGTTCGCAGCCAATCCTTTTGCATTCTGAGGAAGACAAAGTGAGTACCATCGTTTCTGCAGTGAAAAGAACAGGAAAGAAATCCCATTTTTGCCATGTATCAAGCCAACACGAGTTACAGCAAATTATCGAGGCTAAAGAACAAGGATTACCAATTACTTGTGGTGTATGCCCCCACCACCTCTTTATAACAGAGGATGACGTGAGTAATCTTGGCCCATATGGAAGAATGAAGCCGTTTTTAAAGTCAAAGAAAGATCTGGAGTATTTATGGTCAAACATTCGCTATGTTGATGTAATCGAGTCTGACCATGCGCCGCATACACGTGAAGAAAAAGAATCCGAGAATCCCCCATTTGGTGTACCAGGTCTTGAAACAACACTACCACTGCTTATGACAGCTGTAGATAATGGGAGAATAGAGGAGGCAGATATTATACGTCTTTGCTATGACAATCCAAGTAAGGTTTTGAATCTTGATACTCAAGAAGACACGCACATTGAAGTTGAGAAAGGTATTTTTGAAATTAAGAACGCTGATTTAAAAACAAAATGTGGCTGGTCGCCTTTCGACGGTTGGAAGGTATCGGCTAAGGTTAGAAAAGTAGTGCTTCGAGGAAGCACGGTCTTTGAAAATGGGACTATACTGGCCCAACCAGGTTCTGGTAGAATACTTACAGCATGAAATATACCCCGTTTTACGATCCTCTGAAATCTTATGATGAAAACTACAATGATGGCCCGTTCGGACAACTTGCAGATAAGGAAGTATTTGAAGATAAAGGCGAACCCTCTCACGATTTTCTAGGACACACTGTCTATACACCATTTGGCATTCCTGCAGGTCCAGTTATAAACAGTAATTATGTAAAAGGTGCGTTTGACAAAGGTTTCGATATTGTTGTGTATAAAACAGTGCGAAGTGACACATATCCCTGTCACCCATTTCCCAATGTGCTTTCAGTTGATTTAGAAGGAAACCTAACCCTTGAGAGAGCTAAGGAACCACTCATTGCAAATTCTAATTATAAAGACCCTATTTCTATCACAAATTCGTTTGGTGTACCGTCAAAAGAAGCTTCAGTGTGGCAAGAAGATGTAAAGAAAGCATTATCGTACGCAAAGAAAGGACAAGTTCTTGTGCTCAGTTTTATGGGAACGGTCAAAGAGGGGCAATCCGAAAAAGAATTTATTGAAGATTTTGTCTTGGCAGCTAGGCAAGCAAAAGAAACTGGGGCGCCAATTCTAGAGGTCAACTTATCCTGCCCTAATATAGGTAATGAAGGTTTGGTTTGTTACAATTTATCAGCAACACGAAAGATTCTTGCAGCTATTCGACAAGAAATTGGTGAAATTCCTCTTATTGTAAAAACCGGCTACTTTGAAGATATGGAGAAACTTAAAGAATTTGCATCTATTGTTAATGAATTTGCTCAAGCCGTAGCTGCCATTAACACTATTGCAGCACCAGTTATTGATGATAAGGGCAATCAAGCCCTCCCTGGGAACCCGGTGCGACTAAGATCTGGTATTTGCGGTGCTTCTATTAAGTGGGCAAATCTTGAAATGGTTCAAAAACTTGCCGAGCTTCGCAAGGAGCATTCTTATGACTATAAAATTATTGGTGTAGGTGGTATTACGGTTGCCAATGACTATTCAGAAGTTATGAAAGCAGGTGCTGATGCTGCTATGAGCGCGACTGGTGCTATGTGGAACCCTTATTTAGCTTTAGATATAAAAGAAGTCCCCCATCCTTCCGGATCAGAAAGCCAATCTTGAACAGAATCTTTTTGTTCCTCAGTCAACACGCCTTTTTCAACAGCATGTTCTACTATGAGTTTTCCGGTTGTGAGGGTTAAAAGAGTTACTTTCGCATCAGCGATAGCCTTTTTAGATTTCTCCGTTTCGTATGTCGTAGTTCCAATGACATAATCTACAATGCCACCCAACTCTCTTACCGTTTCAATATTACCTGTCACACTTTCAGCAGTTGAAATATGATCTTCAACAACTAAAACTTTGCTTCCTTCCTTAAGATAACCTTCTAATCTGTTAGCCTTTCCATATTTCTTTGTGGACGGGCGCACATATACTAAAGGAAGATTCAGTCGCTCCGCAATAAATGCACCATGGGGAATTGCAGCTGTGGCTGTTGCAGAGATCCATTCGACGTTTTCAAGTCCAATTTCATTCTTAATTACCTCGACATATAAATCGATTACTTGTTTTCTGACGTCCGGATATGACATTACAAGGCGATTATCAAGGTATATAGGGCTGAGAAGACCTGAGGTATAGGTAAAGGGTGGATCAAAGCGAAAAGAAACAGCGTCAACACTTAGTAAAAGGTCTGCCGCCTTAGCCGAAATATCATTACTCATATTAATTTAGCGAAACTTATTAATACTATCACGCATGGATAAAGCTTCTTCACGTGCTTTTTCTGTAAAATCTTCACCGCTACTAGCGTAAAGAATACCTCTACTTGAGTTGATAATCAATCCCCTCTTTTCACTAGTTAAACCTGCTTGAAGAATATCTTCAACTGAGCCACCCTGGCTTCCAACTCCTGGAACAAGAAATACCATGTCGCCCATATCTTTTCTCAGTTTTCCAAGTTCTTCAGGATACGTTGCACCAACAACAAGCATAACATTTTCATTCTTATTCCAAGAGTCTCTTATTTGTTCTGCAAGAAAAACATGAAGTAGTTTTCCATCAATCATAAGATTCTGAAACTCATTTGAACCAGGATTCGATGTTTTGCATAAAACAAAAATACCCTTATCTTTATACGCAAGAAAAGGAGCAAGTGCCTCAATTCCTGAATATGGTTGTACTGTACATGCATCAGCGTTTAAATATTCAAAGGCGAAAGCACAATAGCTATTATTAGTATTACCAATGTCTCCGCGCTTAAAATCCAAGAGTATTGGAATCTCAGGATACGCCTCATTGATGTAATCACAGGTCATTTTAAGTTGTTCGATACCTGTTGCGCCTGCGGCTTCGTAGAATGCTGAGTTGGGCTTATATGTGCATACAAGATCATGGGTGGAATCGATAATAGCTTTATTAAAGGTAAAAAGTGGATGTTTTTCGGCGTGAAGATGCTGAGGTATTTTCGCTAAATCAGGGTCAAGACCAACACAGACGAGTGAGTTGTTTTTATCAATTGCTTTATCTAATTTCTGGTTAAAATTCATAGTTACTTCCTCGTAATATTATAGATATAAGGATAGTATAAGAAAACTGCAGGTTGTTCATCGGTAATAGTTTTTTGGAAATCATCGTAGATCTTCTTACGCTGTTTAGCATTCACTATACGCCTACCATCTTCCAAGAGCTTATCAGCTTTTGCATTGTTAAATTTCGTTATGTTTGTAGCTTCTTGCGTAGAATGCCAGAAAAAATATTGATCTGGATCTGCTGGAGGATTCCAACCCGTAAGAAGCATATCGAAATCTTCTGGAACTGCTGAAATAATTTTCAAGTTAATGGAAAGACCCACTTCATTAAGACTATCTTTAATGCTTTCTGCCTGGCCAATATAGTCGTAGAAAGTATAGAGCGTTAACTTGGCTGAATCTGAAGCTGAAATATTCTTTTCAATAAGAGTCTTTGCTTTATCAGGACTATGTTGAACTTCTTTGATACCATCATTGTATCCCCATGAAGTTGGAGGAATTGGCCCCTTCGCGAGGACACCATAATCTGTCATGACAGGAACTGTTAGCGCAATTCCCTTTCTCACATCTCTTTCTTGAAGAATGTCTTTCTTCGTATTGTAGAACAGACTCACAATCTGTCCATAATCAATGTTTCTATCAATTTTTGTGTTCTTCCATGAAGAAAAAACCTCGGCTATGGTTCTGTTTGGGGTTAAGAATGAAGTAATTTCTCCTTTTTTATATGCAGTTACTAATTCATCTTCTGTTTTATAAAAACGATATATAAGGTAAGGGTCCTTAGACTTGTTTGGAGAAAGATTTATGCTTTGAATAATGTTTTTCCTAGCAGCATACGATTGAACCTTGTAGAGAGCGCCTACGCCGACAAGGGGAGCTTTTATTACCGGCTTGGCTAAATAGATGGGAAAAATAGTCAAAGGCTGTTTTAAGTTAAAGTCCAGTGTAAAGTCATCAACAACTTTAATCTTTACATCCTGAAAATTGTATTGTATATCTTGCGCTCTAAAACGCTTTCCGTCGTACCAAAACAGGTCAGTCTTTAAATGAAACCTGTATGTTTTTCCCTCATTAAGAACTTCCCAAGAATTTGCCAACACAGGTTGAAGCTCGCCATTTTTGTCAGAGGTCATAAGTGGGCTCGAAATAAGGTTAGCTACCTCGGCCGGAGGGTTTTGAAGAGAATATTGGCCCACTATTCCAATTACTTTCTTATTTGCGAACAAAAGTGAGTTAAAAAGTGGAAAGAAGTTAATAATAAAAACAATTGCGAAGAACGCACCTACAAAACTAACAATAATTGAGCGAAAATTCTTTTTAGTGAATGAAGTTATAAACCAATAGTAGTGACGTACACTTTTTTGAATCGACTTCATGTTATTGCAAAAGGCCAATCACAGACAGAATAAAGAATACAAACACTAGAATAGCTGTAATTCTTAACATCCATTTCTCAAGTCCTCTTCTCGTTTGAAATCCGCCTCCCATTCCACCCCAAGCACTTCCAAGCCCTTCGCCTTTACCTTGAAGCAAAGTGAGCACAATAAGTGCAACCCCTACAACTATGGTCGCAATGAGCAAAATATTTTCCATAATCATATTATAACCTGTTCGGAGTATATGTGTCTAGCTAAATTGATTTCGATTTCGAAGAAAGACATGATACTTTTTTGCAAATCGGTGCGATTCATCGCGAAGCGACTGGAAAAGTTTAAATAGAAGCACGTAATTAGATAGAGAAATGGGTCTATAGCTGTTCTGTGGTGTAATTATTCTGTCAGGACGCTTCGCGATGGATATAAGGGGAATGCTAATGTTATTTTCTCTGAAGTAATTAAATACCATAGAAAGTTGTGGTTTACCCCCGTCGAGCATGATAAGGTCAGGAAAGTCCCATTCAGAATGACCCAATCGCCTCTTTAGTGCTTCACGCATCATATGAATATCAGAAATACCTTTATGCTGAATAGCGAACTTTCTATAGTCCTTCTTTGAAAATTCACCATTCTTAAAAACAACCATAGAAGCCGTAGCGTCCTCGCCAAAAAGGTTACTAATGTCGTAACATTCAAGTCTATAAGTTTCCTTTTGTGCTGCTTCAAATTGTTGCAGAAGAAAGTCGTGAACCTCATTTCCTAGTTGGTCCAAGTCAATGTTTACTCCTAAAGATTCTTCGCTAAACGATCGTTTATCAAGAAAAATAGAAAATTGTAGTAATTTGTTGCGTACTTCAATTGCTTCTTCGTATCTAAGTTCACTAGAAAACTTCTTTAGATCTTGTTCAAGTGCCTTCGAGAAGAAATCGGTCCTCCCAGAAAGTATTTTAATAACTCTGCGAATATTGCTTGCATACTTCTTTTTTAACTCACTTTTTAAAACGGGATCTTTAATGTTTTCTGTATGACTTGGGCAAGGATTACAAAGACCTATTCGTGAGTAAAAACACGCACGCTTCATTATCTTTTTACTCGTGCAAAAAGGAACAATTTTTCGAAGTTCATATAAAAGTCGTTCAGTCATATACGTCGACTTATATGGGCCAAAGTATAGTGATTTACCATCATCCTCTTTTCTTACTGGATATATCTTCGGGTACTTTTCCCCTTTGGTAATTTTTATGTAAAGATAGTGTTTGTCGTCCTTCCACAGTACATTGTAGCGAGGTTTGTGTTTTTGAATCAGTTTTGCTTCAAGAATCAGTGCATCAAAGTTAGAAAGAGTCGTCAGATAAGTCAGATTTGTAGCATTCTCAACTATGGC
>JAGOSW010000011.1 GCA_018062135.1 Candidatus Woesebacteria bacterium | reverse complement strand
TGCTCGTGCATTCTGACACGATCTTCATATGTTAAATCTGTCATCGCTGAGGAACCATTTTCTCCTGACCTAATTTTCATTAGCACCGCAGCCATTTCATCATAAATTTCAGGTCCATTGTCAAACGCTGTCATAATCTTTGATCGTCGATTCATATTTTCAACTAATTTAGGTAATAGAGAGTCTGGCGGCAAGGATCCCTGTATGTCGGTTACAAACTTTCTCAAATACGCCGGTATTTGCGCTGTTTCAATAGAACTAAAATCAACATCCTCACCAGATATCATTTGAAGAATAAATTGATGAGTATGTAATTCAGGTTCAGAAAGAGTGCTCACATCCACAGCTTTCAGGTGGGGAGCGCACATACCAAGTACCTCTGTTGCATGCATATATTGAGCTTCAAGTACTTGAGGATATCTATAGTAATTATCAAACCTATCATAATTGCTATCAGGTATATATAAGAGTACATCTCCATATACTCTTGCATCGCTGTCTTGGCTTTGTTGAAAACTTAATGCATTAACGTGTGGAGGGTTATCATTGGAACGAATAGTGGTTGCGATGTCGTCGGGTCTGATTACAAATTCCTCATCCATAATTAGCACTACTTAATTATATAACCGTGAAAGTTTTTCGTATTTTCCTTCTTCTGGAGCTTTCTTAGGTGCAACAAATATAGCCAACACATACCCAGCGACAAATCCGCCTATATGTGCAAAAAATGCAACACCTCCACCGTTCACATCGATACTCGTAAGACTTCCGACGCCACTTATAATCTGCAATACAAACCAATAGCCTAAAAAGATCCACGAAGGAAGCACGACTCTATGCATGAGCCCAAAGAATGAAGGTACAAGAGCGACAATGCGTGCGTCTTTAAATAAGTAGAGGTACGCACCAGTGACCCCTGCAATCGCGCCAGAAGCGCCAATAAGAGGTATGGAACTTGTGGGGTCAATAAGATACTGTGCCGCAACGGCAAAGATGCCACAAACCACATAAAAGAGAAAATAACGAATATGCCCAATACGATCCTCGACATTGTCTCCGAAAATATGAAGGAACCACAGATTAAAAATAATATGCAGAAATCCACCATGCATCCACATTGATGAAATTATCTGAAACCACGTCGAAGGATCAATCAAAGAGAATCGTGATGAAATAAAACCATGCGTGAGAATAAATGTTTCAAAATTAGGAGCAGTAAGCTGCAACCAAAAAACGAAAATGTTGCTGATAATAATGAGGTAGTTAATAAAGGGAAAGGAGGTTCTTTGATTTGTGTCATGCAAGGGGATCATATGTTCTTTCTTTCAATATGTTCAAGAATTCGTAATGTTAAGGGAGTTAAAGGTAGATTTCTTACTTGCTCGAGTGAGTACCAGGCATAATCAGTCGCTTCCTCATTGAGGACAATCTCTTGCAGTGGATTTTTCATATGACAATGATAAGAAATAAAAATACCATGCCAACTTCCTCGAATAGCAGACTGTACGTAGGGGACCACCACATCGACCTCGACATCTAGACCGACCTCTTCTCGACACTCGCGGACAACTGCTACTTCAAGTTCCTCACCGAATTCGACGCCACCTCCTGGGATTTGCCACATATTATGAAACTCCCCAGTATCATCGTCTGATTTTGTATCATCTCGAAGAGTTAATAAATACTTTCCGTCTTTTTTTATTACACCAAAAACTACAGGCTGGAATATATTCTGCATATCGATATTATACAAGACCGTAACCTGTTCAGGACCTGGTCCTGGTCAGGATCGTAGGAGAGCTACATATCCACCACATCCATTGTAAAGCCAATGGGCGACTCTCGTCACAGTTGTGGTGGAGACATTTGTTTTTTGGGCAATCTCCTTATACGAGTGACCTTTCTGGAGAAGTTTTGCGATCTCGAGCCTATTGGCGAATTCTTCAATCTCAGCAATTGTCATTAGATCTCTTAGAAAAGCAGCGGCAATTTTCTCATCCTTTAAAGATGCGATTGCCTTTACCAAAGCTTTTTCTTTACTGTCGCGAGGGTGATACGTTTCTTCTTGTTTAAATTTTGTATCAGCGGACTTTCTAATATTTGCCATGTGAACATTATATCATTTCGCCCCTTGACAAAGCAGTATTAATGTATTAACATACTAATACGTTAATATGAAAGAAGCTAGAACTACAACATTTTTCACCAGTCATCATACCCTCGCAGTTGCGGGGTAGTATTGTATTTTTTGCTAAGTACACACCCCGCACAGGCGGGGTTTTTTGTTGTCATAGCTTAAATGGTAGAGCATGAACAATATGGGTTCGAGTCCCATTGACAACCTAGTCTTGCGACATCCCGTCGCAAGATACAAACGAACAGAAAGGAGGTAGCAAAGGTGTTCCATACTCTGTTTCGCACGTCGCAGCGGCACAGCCGTCACTCTCGGACCGGTCACATGCGGACCGGCCACCAGACGATGGCAACGTCATCGACATTCAGCGTGCTCAGCGCCATCGCGCTGATCTAGGCTGAACCCACAGGGAGGCAGGTGAGAGACTTTCTCACCTGCCTCCCGAGGTTTCTAAATACATATGAATGAACTAAGAACTGAAATCCAGCTTGATTCAGAAACAGATGCTCGACTTCGAGCAATTACTCTTGTGGATATGGAGCAATCAATGGGGAACACGCCTCTAGTTCTTTTAGACGAAAAAGACGGCAGTACACTCTATGGAAAAATCGAGGGAGCAAACCCCACAGGAAGCATTAAAGCGCGAACTGCGCTCTACATGCTGCGCGACTATTTAGAAAACAAAACACGGCCAGACAAAGGAATCGTTGTAAATTCGGGCGGTAATTTTGCTCTCGCATTATCTGCAATGTGTGCAGCTGAAAATATTCCACTTGTAGTTTCTCTTCTCGCATCAGCTCCAGAAGAATATGTCACCGCTCTCGTAGAGTTGGGCGCCGATGTTGTACGCGAAAGTGCGACACGAGACGAAAGAAGGGGAGTAACTCAAAGATACGAAGGGGAAGGTTACACATTTCTTGATCAACACAATAGCCCGCTTGCGCTTTTGGGAATTGGACAAACATTACCAGCAGAAATTTGGGAACAAACACAAGGAAGAGTAACTGATATTGTCGCGGGTTTTGGCACGGGTATGACGGTTTTTGGCAATAGCATATATTTTAGAAATCGCTATGCTGAAGGTCTTATTCCTACACCTGTGGCTATAACCGCTGTTGAAGATGACTTGTCGCTCCTTGATTTT
Organism: Candidatus Woesebacteria bacterium; assembly: GCA_018062135.1. Taxonomy (GTDB): domain Bacteria; phylum Patescibacteriota; class Microgenomatia; order UBA1406; family HO2-37-13b; genus OLB23. The sequence continues at coordinate 14,116 of JAGOSW010000011.1, read as the reverse complement.
CATGTAAAGAGCCTTTCGGTAAAAGACGGAACAAATGTGGAAAGGTGCGCATTCCTTGAAAGATATCGCCAAGAAACAGGAAGAGCTATTAGGTCGTATCAAAGAAAAGATGGCGGGGTTGGAAAAGTTGTTTTTGATGTGGGGGAGCGAGCTGTGGACGATGTTCCAGGTATTGGTATTTCTGGATTACAGCCGGCTGCAGCTGAATTGTTACAAATGGATCTTATCGACCAAGTCATTCAAGTTTTACCGCAAGATGCTGTTGAGACAACGAGAGACTTACATGCTCGCGGCCAAGATGTAGGTATAAGCAGTGGGGCTGCATATGTTGCGGCTCGGCAAATATTTGATGAAAAAATAGAGAGAGGCGAGCCGTGTACTATTGTTGCTATTTTTCCTGATACAGGAGCCAATTATAAATCACTACTATGAAAACAATAAAAACTAAACAAACCGGTTACCCAGTCTGGATTGAAATTGATCGAAAAAAGCTTCGCGAAAATCTTGCTGCGATAAGATCTGTCGCGCCCAACAATCCTCTTATGGCAATGATCAAGTGCAACGCATATGGCATGGGAATAGAAGTTGTTGCAAAAACATTAATTTCCGATGGGGTTAATATTTTTGGCGTATGTGATTCTCGCGACGCGTTAGTACTTAGAAAGATGAGCAAAGAAATAACAATAGTTAATTTTTCTCCAAGAACGTCCACGGAGCTTGAGAAGTTCAAAGGCAAAAACATAACACCGGTCATTATGAGTGCAGAAGAAGACCTGACCTCTTTAGAAAAAAGTGTCTACATTAAAGTTAACACCGGTCTCAATCGTTGGGGACTATCAGTGGAAGAGACACTAGAAGTTGCCAAGAAATTAAAAGGTTCCGGTGTAAAAATAGAAGCGCTTTGTACAACGTTATTAGAAACGGACACCGACAAAGCGCAAATTTCTAAGCTAAAAAAATTAACGAGAACACTTAAGAAAAATGATATCGCTCCAAAATATATAAGCTATGCGAGTAGCCAATCTCTAACTTCCGCACCGATCAATGATGGGTCCCTATTAAGAATTGGCATCCTCTTGTATGGCTTGTACCCAGACAAAGAATCAGAAATTGAACAGAAGATTTCCGTTTCGCATATATTCAGTCTTAAAAGCAGAATTTGCCAAATAAGGCTGTTGCAAAAAGGCGATTCGATTCTTTATAAAAACAAGTTCACTGCATTTAAGAAGATGCGAATTGCCTTAGTTCCTGTAGGATACGTACATGGATATCCTGTCCAGCTTGCTGGCAAAGCAGACGTACTTGTCCATGGAATTCGCTGTCGAGTTTTGGGAATAACCATGTCTACAATAATTATTGATATAACATCAATAAAAGACGCGGCCCTGTATGATGAAGTTGTCCTGATTGGATCGCAAGATGGCAGCTCTATAACTCCTGCAGAAGTCTCAGATATAGCAAGCATATCCTGCTACGTTTTAATTAACTCTTTCAGTCCCAGCATAAAACACAAGACCGTATCCTGAACAGGATACGGTCTTGTGCTATACTTATAGCATGGATAAGAAGCTGGTCCAAACATACGCCGCACTTGTAGCTATTACAATCATCGGACTTCTCCTGATTAAAGAACTAAACATTTCATATCCACTCGACGTGCGCACTTCGCCTCGCTCATCAGAACTTTCTGTTGTCGGCGAAGGAAAGATAGAAGCAGTTCCAGACACAGCCTCTGTTACCGTTGGCATCTCCGTAACTAATGTTGCGACAGTAGCTGAAGCAGAGTCACGCATTAACGAAGTTAACAATAAAATAATCGCTTCCATGGATGAAATTGGTATTAAAAAAACCGATATCAAAACATCAAACTATTCGATTTATCCTTCGTATTCTCCAGAGTCGCAGGACAAAATTTCTAGCTATAGCGGCAACGTAAGCGTTACCATACAGACCTCACAGATAGATAAAGTATCGGACATAGTAACTCGCTCGACAGCAGCAGGAGCTAATCAGGTCAACGGCGTTAACTTCTCAATAGAAAGTCCAGACAAGCTTCGTGAACAAGCTAGGGAAGAGGCTATTGAGAACGCAAAGGAGCAAGCACAAAAGCTCGCTAAGCAACTAGGCATTCGACTTGGAAAAGTAACGAATATTATAGAAGTGGACAATGGGGGAATCGTTCCTTACTACCAGAAAGCAATGTCCGCTGATTCGAGAGAAGTTAGTGAACCACAATTCGAGCCAGGCTCACAAACAATAACCTCTACAGTTACCTTATACTTCGAAAAATTTTAAGATGAAAAAGCCAGAAATTTCCTACGAAACATTTGCTCAGCTTGATGTTCGTGTGGGTCAGATATTAGAAGCCAAGCCTGTAGAGGGTTCTGAAAAGTTACTTGAACTTACAGTGGATCTAGGAGAAGTGTATGGCACAGTTACGATTCTCTCCGGCATCGCAAAGTGGTACACCTGCGAAGAACTCAAGGATAAGAAATCACTGTTCTTAACAAACTTAGCACCCAGACCAATGATGGGTAAGGTATCACAAGGAATGCTTCTTGCACTTGATACTTCTGAACATGAGGCTAAGATGATAGATATAGACCAGGAATTAGCAAACGGAATGCTCCTCTGCTAGTTTTCTTAGTTTGAAGCTTTGGGCTACTGTAACAGTACTTTCGGTAATATTACAGACGAGATAAAAATGAATTCACCTCAGTTAACGCCTTTCCTCGAACTGCCAGTATCATTGCATAACTAGCAGTCTGTATAATGCTCTGCTAAAAAGTACAATTTGATGCTTTGGCCCGCTACCTCAATCTAAAGCCAATTTTCAAGTGAGCTCTTGCATGGCTCCACTTTAGCTAAAATCAATACATATCTCATAGTTTTATGATAAGGATATGCATTTTGCATGACAGTATGTGACAGTATTGTAATTTTGCCCGTTCTGGCAGCAGCTATTGTTTTGTATGTATAATTACAAGGTAACTATGAGCTTGTATGGCACACAACGTATAATACATACATGCAAAAGGCAATTATTATCACGGGGCAAACGGGAACAGGGAAGACAAGACGCGCAATAAATGATGCAAAGAAGATTGGTGGGGAACTAATCAGCGCTGATGCTCGTTTAATATACAAAAAGCTTGACATTATTACAGGTAAAGATGTAGGATCTGCTGTATTTCAGAAAGTGCACGAGCTTAAACTTGATTCGAGTCGTATAGCCGATATTGGATACTATACATTAGATACAGTCAGAGTATGGGGATGTGATTTTGTTAATCCAGATACACATTTTTCATCATACGACTATAAGCTAGCCATTCAATACATCCTGAGAAATGCTATAGCCAAATCATCAGTACCTATAATTGTAGGTGGTACACACTTATACATAAAACACCTATTACAACCCTTTGACTTTGCTGTGGGACCACAGTGGAAATTACGCACAGAACTTGAAGATCATTCGCTTTCTAAACTTCAAGAAAAACTTAAGAATCTTGATAATGAAGTATTCTTATCAATGAACTCCTCAGATCAAGCTAATCCAAGACGTCTCATTCGTAAGATAGAAATTGCTATGTCGCCAAAGCAAATATTGAAAGAGCCAATGAAGAATGATGTCGATCTTGAAATTGAAAAAAGAATCGGTCTAAGATATTCGACACCCGAGGATTGTCGACTAACCATTTCAGATCGCATACAACAACGCATTTCCAACGGGGCGATTGAGGAAGTTGAGAAACTTTTAGCTGAAGGATATACCGAAAATGACCCAGGATTACATACGATTGGCTACAAAGAACTTATGGGTCATATAAGAGGAGAAACGTCGCTCGAGGAAGCATGCGATAAGTGGCTTACTGCAGAAGTCCAGTATGCAAAGAGACAACTATCCTTCATGAAGCAGGACAGCGCAATAGAATGGTATAATGTACACTATGAAAAAAGTAGTTAATAGTCAGTTGACCAACTTTTTAGCCTTTGTACGCGAACAGGGCGTAGTTGGACTCGCCATAGGATTTATGCTTGGTGGTGCGGTAACAAAACTTGTAGCAGCATTTGTTCAAGATATTATTAATCCTATCGTTGGCATTGCTCTTGGAGCAGCAGATGAATTAGGTAATGCGTATATTGAAATTGGTTCAGCAAAGATTTTATGGGGCCATTTTACGAACGCAGTCATCGACTTCATTATAATCTCATTGGTCGTGTATATCGGTGTTAAGATTCTTGGTTTAGACCGATTGGATAAGAAGAAAGAGCCGTCAAAATAAAAGCCACGTCCGCATCTTCAATATCTTTAACTGAGATAGAGCAATGTTTTTGCAGCTTCGCTTCTACTTTTTTCATTGTTGTCCGCATCTGCTCAGCCTTTTCTTCTTGTGACCAGAAATGTTCCACTCGATCTTTATAGCGAACCAACAAATCATCAATTCTTGCATCGAGAGGGAGAATACCGTATGGACCTACTCTAAAATCAGCATAAAACATGATGGCAAAATTCATATCTCTTTCTATCGCAGAAAGCGCTGCCTCGATACTCTTCGAAAGCTCCATAAAGTGGATAATCATATTTGACACCCCAAGTTCTCTAAGCACGAGAATTGTTGCATCATGATCACCTTTACCATATTTCTCAACAAATTGCGCCTGAATGTTTCTCCAATAATCTAACTCGTCTTCTTTAAGAAGGCCAGGCCTGCTTAAATCAAACTTAACAATATTACCCATATCGTGAAGAAGTAAGGCTTCTGTAATAACATCCTTTTCTATACGTAGCGATGAGTCTTTTACAGATGATGCAATATGCGTACCTAATGCGGCGACTGTGTACATGTGCTTCTGAAGAATTGGGGGGATTGTATATTGGTCGTATATATCCTGGATCTGCATACTATTTTGAACCTTCAAGCCTCTTCATATCCGCGTCAACCATCATACCGACGAGCTCTGGGAACGTGACCTTAGGCTTCCAGCCTAATTTTTCCATTGTTCGTTTTGGATTACTGCGAAGATCTGGAACTTCCGCTGGTCGCATAAAGCGAGGATCTTGTTTTACATAGTCTTGCCAGTTATCGATACCAACATGCTTAAATGCTGCTTCGACGAATTCTTTTACACTGTGATTTTCTCCAGTACCTACAATGTAATCATCAGGCTCTTCTTGTTGCAACATAAGATACATCGCCTCTACATAATCTCCTGCGAAACCCCAATCGCGGCGAGCATCCATATTGCCTAATCGTATGTCTTCTGCAAGGCCGAGCTTGATGCGTGCGACACCATCTGTAATCTTTCGTGTAACGAACTGTATCCCGCGAATAGGGGACTCGTGATTAAAGAGAATACCATTCGCTGTATAGAGACCAAAAGACTCGCGGAAATTAATTGTCATCCAATAGGCATAGATTTTTGATACACCGTAAGGACTGCGTGGGTGGAATGGGGTATTATCTGTCTGAATGCCATTTTCGTGGCTAATACCGTACATTTCAGAGGTGGATGCTTGATAAAATCTTGTTGTTGGTGAGAAATATTTTATCGCATTAAGAAGATATAGTACGCCGAGTGAATTAACTTCTGTTGTCATCTTTGCGAGATCCCATGAGGAACCAACAAAAGACTGTGCTGCTAGGTTATAGACTTCATTTGGACGGAGCGACTTAACCAAATTCATAAGTGACGATTCATCAGTCATATCGCCTTCTACATACTGAACTTTACCATGAATACCGAGGTATTCTAAATTATCGAAATTTGGGTTTGAATAGCGTCGGGTTACTCCGTAGACCTTGTAACCTTTTTCCAAAAGGAGTTTCGCGAGGTAGGGACCATCTTGACCTAATATTCCTGTAATGAGCGCACTTTTTGCCATAACTGAAACTATAGCATAAATAATAAGTGTATACAAGATAATTGTATAGCCCATTGCATAGGGAGGAATCATGAAGTATTATTGGATTATATGAAATTAAAAGACTCACTTAACCAACTTGAGGAAACGTTAGAACTTTATTTCGGTAAAAAAGCCCCAGCAATGCCACTTGGCATAAAGGAGACTTTAGCAAATATAGGTCCATGGATATTAATGATCATGCTTGTCTTGTCAGTACCCGGGCTTCTAGCAGCATTTGGTGTAGGCGCCATACTAAGTCCTTTAAGCTACTTCTACGGAAGCGTTTCCACAGGATTTAACTTTATATTATCTTGGATAATATTGGTTGCAGTGGTTGTCCTGGAAGTAAAAGCACTCCCTGGTTTATTTAAACGCCAGATGTCATCTTGGAGACTTTTATTTTATGCATCACTATTAGGCTCGGTACAAAGTCTCGTTTCGTTGAATATACTTAGTTTTGTCGTTGGCTCGGCTATAAGCATGTATATACTTTTCCAGATTAAGCCACTCTACAAATAAACGTTGATATGGACGGTATAAAGCACCAGTTGAAAGACACGGTGACGAAGAACGTCATTATTAACACACTCGGTAATTATCTAGGTTTTTTCATAGGTGGTCTATACACCATCCTTCTTTTTCGCTTTTTTGATCCGTATGAATTTGGAGTTTTAAGTATTCTATTAGCTCTCTCATACCTATTGGCAAATGTACTGAGCTTTGGCATTCCTGCTACGCTCTATGCGACTATTCCTAGTTTATTGCCAGACAAAGAAAAAGCATATGATTTCTTAAAAAGTAATTTTATGTTTCAAACAACACTGGCATCTGCATCGTTATTGCTGATATATGCTCTTCTTCCTCATTATGACATGCGGCTTTTTAAGCTTGATCTACCGAATTATTATTATGCGATAACGCTAATAAGCACCTTATTATATATTTGGCAAAATTTTATACGTGACGCAATGAATGCTGCAGAGCGATTTCTTCAGATCAACACAGCAACAAACATCTCGAATATTGTAAAAATAATTCTTATCGTGTGGTTAGGATTCCAAGGGAAATTAACAATAGCCACGACTATTGTTATCTTAGGTATCGTTGGGCCTTTAATAGTCTTTTTTGCTGTATTAATAGGAAGAAGACAAATCGTACGGAGCTTAACTCAACACAAGATTGTGCGAAGCCACATAAAACTTCGCTTTACCATGCCATATTTTATATCTACACAGCTTTTCAATCTTACGACGCGTGCTGATCTTTTTCTTATAGCCTATTTTCTGACAACTGTAGATGCGGGTCATTACAGCGTCGCCCAACGAGTTATCTTCGTGATTATTACTTCAATAGACAGTATCACGCAAGTGCTTTCAGCAGAATTTTCTAAGGTGTCGTTAAGAAAAGATGTTATTAAACTAACGAGAAGGGCATTTTATTACATGGCTATTCCTAGTATTATTTTGCTCGTATTGGCTGGCTTACCGAGCTTTATTTATGAGCTTTTAATCCCACCCGCATATAGTCCCAGTATTCCATTGGTGCGATCACTGAGCCTGACGTACATTCCTTTTGCTTTTGATGCGGCTTTGCTCTTATTCTTCCTCTACACGCTTCGAAAACCTGAGTTTGTATTGTTCGTAAACATTCTTATGCTATTACTCGTCACCATATTCCACATACTTCTTATACCTCGCATGGGAATTAACGGACCCGCTATATCATTTGGCATTACCTATGTTGTGATTACTTTTGTCATTGGAGCTGGATTGCTCCGCGAATTCCGTCTGCTTAAGGACGAGTAAGACCCAAAGCATGATAAAGGGATAGACGAGTGTATTGTCAAAAAGACCGGAACACATATAGGCTGCAAGTAAAGGAATCGCCACCGCTGACCTACGCGCATACTCATTCCATAATGCTCCCAACCAGTTTATGAAGAACGTAAACCCTATGATGCCTGTTGTGGCAAGAATAAATAGGTAACTGTTGGGTACGCCGGCAGCTGCATGAGCTGGAAATTGTGAAGGCTCCATGCCAAAGTAAGATTCGCGCGCATAGCGATACGTGTTATAGCCAACGCCCAGAAGCGGATTGTCTTTAATAATTTGTGTGGCTTTTTTATATTCATGCGCGCGAGCGCTAATGGATGCGGTGCGCAATAAATCTACGCCCTCAGAGGGTAATTTTTTTGGAAGAAGAATGAGGCCCGAAGCAAAAATGAGAAGAAGAATAAGGAGATAGTGCAGCTTTTTTTTTGCAATGGTTAAAGATAGCGCGGCGATGAAAGCGATAATAAATGCGCTGCGGGAATACGTGAGCAATAGCGCACCGAACGTCATTAATGCGAGTATGTAATCGATCAGCTCGCTCTTTTTTCCATCAGGACGAAGGAGTAGGGTAAGCCCCATTAACACAAAAAGAACACCAGAAAAGTTAGGATCAAGCAAACTCCCAAAAAGCCTTAGATAATGATCATCCCACCCAAGATATAAAAGATAGCGAAGATTTGGATAGAGAATATACTGTAAAAATCCAAGAAATACAAAGCCACCAACTAAAAATCTGACGTATCGAAAGGAAAAATGGAATGGCACAAACAGAATACTCATGCAACAAAGAAGTCGCACTAAATACAAACTCCCAACAAACAACTGACTAAATGAATATAACGGTGACGCGACTAATAGCGAAGCTAAGGCGACAATCAAAAACTGTATCGTCGCTTTAAACAATTTCTGCTGAGAAAGAATCTTGCGATGTCGATAGATATAGGGGATATTTAACAGGAATATTAAACCAATACACAGATCAATGAATGAAATTGAAGTCGATGCAAAAAGGAGAAGACGAATGACATTCCCTACCCAGTACGAACATATGAGCAATAGATTAATCATAATTACCTTTTTTCAAAACGTACATTTCGTTGTGTATCTTCGAAAATATGAAAAGTGGTTTCTGCCTTTTCTACCGGTTCGTTGCCATAATACCATAACAAATAACGGTAGTTTTGCGCAAAGTCGCCTTCAAATTGATCATCTGGGCCAGTGCGCTTAAGTGCGAATGGTTTTCCGTCAGCACTTTGTACTATTGCTCGTGCTATTTTTTCTTGCTGAGAAAAAGGAACGGTATCGCGGGGAATTGTTGAGAGACTTCGGTAGCCGTTTATAAGTAGTAAGAGCACAATACCCAGTTTGAGAAGGAACAAATGCTTTTGATTTTTCTCTACGTAATGTATGGCAATCCCCGCATATATAAATACAAAAGGGGCAAGGGGAAGAAAGTAATGATAGGGCGGCTTGCCGTGAATAAATATGCCCATCAAGCCGCCAAGGAAAAATATGTGCAATTGCAGGTAGAAGGATCTTTTCTTCGTCGATGCTTCGCGTGTTGCCTTATACACACAATACCCCAGGCCAAGAATAAATAGTGCCCCAAAGATAAAAGGAGCTTTGAAAAATGATCCTGATATAAAATCCTGTATGGCTTGTATATTTTGAATCGCCGTAGATGAATCAACGGTGTTTTTTGGATAAAGTCCCACAAATCCTGCGACACGATAAGGAAACCACAAGACGACTTGGCGCAGCATGGTGAAGCCATGCTGCATATCTGCGATAATAAGCGGCGCATGTGGCACTAAGAAGGCTAGAAGTGCCTTCAGGAATGAGTCTTTAGGATAGAGTTTTCTGTCTTTATAGATAATAAAAAGCAAAGACGGAATCAAAATTACTGGCGAGAGATGAAAATTTAATATGACTCCTAATAAAAATGCAGTTGCTACAAGTCTTTTTGTTGGGGAGAATTTCTTTCGATCAAAAAATGCATACAGCATGCAATAGGTAAGTGGAAGTACCAAGGAGAAAAACCGCGACTGACGCGTAATAAGTAGTAGGTAGGGCGACGCAATTAGCAGCAATGAAGAATATGTCGCCGCAGTAGAGGATATGTACTTTTTAACAAAGTAGTAATGCAAAACCGGTACAAGACTTCCTATCAGTCCAAAAAATAATGCACCTACAATAGGATGATATCCGCCAAGTGCTAAAATCGGGCCAAAAATCCAATAAAAAAGAGGACCGAATGAAAGCCATTCATGCGACGTAGGCGGTCCCGTCAGAGGAAATGAACTACTTGCAATAATGTTTTTTATTGCGAGGTAATTATGTCCAAGCTCTCCCTCAAAAAAAAGATTCTGGCGTAATCGAAAAAAGCGAAAAAGCCCAGCTAGTAAAAAAAGTAGGTACTCCATGCTCATCTCTTCTTTGCGATGATAATAATATCAGACGTTCCAAAAAACCTAATCGAAATTGTATCAAGTAACATAAAAAGATGCTTTGCGATTGCTGATCTGTTTATTATTCTTAGTAATAGCTTTGTACCAATTGTAGACGTATACATAGCGTTTCTCACTACTCCTTCTGTTTCATAGGTCTTTATTACTTCAAAGCCGTTTTTCCTAAGCAACGACTCAATCTCCTGTGAAAGATACCTTCTCAAATGACCAACTCTCTTTTCAAACCCATTTAGGAAGCCAATACGAAACAGGGGCGCATTTCTTGAAGGAGTACTGAGGATAAGCTTCCCATTAGTCTTTATTCTTTTCGCAATTTCTTCCAAAAATTTCTCGTCATTGTCGACATGCTCAATAACCTCAATAGCAAAAACGCAATCGAACTTCTTACTTCTGTCAAGATCTTCCAGCACACCAACGACAAACGTAGCATTTTTATCGACATTAACTTTCTTTGCATACTGTCTGGAGCCAGCAATGGCTCTTTCTGAAATATCAATGCCGAGAACTTGATTCTTCATGTGCGCCAAATACACGGATAATGACCCAGTACCACAGCCTATATCGAGAATATTTAAATTCCCTTTCTTAACAATTGGTCTTATTAATTTCACAAGTGGACCATGAGTGTAATCATCTTCATTTACAATTTTCTTTGGGGTTTTAACAACTTCGTGAAAAGTTTCATAAAAATGTTGATCAAATTTTTCTGTTTTTTGTGAGGCCTTTTTTTTGAATAGGAAGATGTATACGCATACCGTATAACCGACAAATACCCAGATTTGAGTAATGACAGTAACCCATGCCGCAGCAAGATATGAGTAGTGGGGAATAAAGAAAACATTAAGTACAATATTGAGGACGAGGGCCGTTAGCGAAATAGCTACATACATCAGATCTTTCTTTAATGAAAGAATAATACTCATAAGAAATCCTCCCAACAAAGTTGGCACAAGAGCAAGCGAAAGAATTCTTAAAATTATGTCTGCCTTTATGAAGTCAGATCCCCCTAGTAAAAGGACTAAAGATGGAGCGAACAAAAATATTGTTCCACTTATAAAAAGGGCAATTAATAAGACAATGAAAAAATACCTTATTACTTCAATCTTTAACCTATTAATATCGTTTATCGCTGCAAAAGTCGGAAATAATACTTGAATGATGTAACCAGAAAATACAAGTCCTGTTTCGAACCATTTATACGCAATGGCATATAGGCCAACATCATTCGATTGCTGGGGAGAAAAAAATGCCCCCATTATGACTATGTCGATTTTGAAATATAACATTGAAAGCATGACGCCAAGAGCGAGTGGACTGACTTTTTGCAACAGTGCAAAAATGTCGCTCAATGAATAAAACAGTGAGGATGCCTTTACTCTACTTAAATACTGACCTACCAATACTGCTGAGAATTGGGAAAGCAACAACACAGATGCAAGGCCGATTAATCCTAAATCACTCTTAACAGCTGTAAATGTAGCAAGTACACCTACAAGCGCAGCGACAACTTGTGGAAGTACAGCTTTACTAAAGTTTTGTTTTCCTTGAAGATAGGCCTCGAAACTCAAAGAAACATACAAAAGCCATTGATAAAGCATAAATATACCTGAAACAACAAAGAACTGGAAAGATACACGGGTATAAAGTAAATACATACAAAGCGCAACGCAACTTATCATAGCTAAGAATGTTCTCGTTAACATAGCCTTCTCGAGGACATGCGATGCCTCATTCTTTGCAACATTGCGAATAATTTGTATTGACAGCCCAAAATCAGCAAGAATAAAATATGTCGCAGTCAGGGAAAAAATGTAAGAATATTGGCCGTACTCCAGATCTCCAAGATAGCGTGTAATAAGTGAGGTGCTCAGAAAACCTAAAGCCGCAATAGAAATTTTTCCGAGAAAAAGTGCTCCAGTGCTTTTAAAAATATTGTGCATTTCTTTATTTTTTTTGCATTAATAAATTTACAACACCACATATCATGCCACTCATCACGGCGATATCGCTCACAACCTGCAAAAGGGGTAGTAGGTACATTGCGCGAATATCTTGTACATATTTATAGTTCTTTACTACAGCCCAAAGAGTATATACAACTAAACCCAAAAGTAAATAGGTCCAAATTTGAGGGTGTAGAAATCCATAGAAAAACATTGTCACACCCACAATATAGCGACCAAAAAGCAATGGTGTTTGTGGGCGAATATACAGTGCTTGCCCCTCGCCGAATGCGTAGGAAAAAAATTGCTTTGCGGCGTCCATAAGTGTCGTTCTCTGCGGCCATGTCACGAGAGCTTTCTTCTCTAAATAAAATTTAAGACCGGCATCTTTCAGGCTTCTGGCAAATACAAGATCTTCACAAGAATCTAGTTTTTCTGGGTAGCCCTGAACTTTTTGCCATGCAGATTTTCTAAACGCAACAGAGCGAGAGGAGGGAAGAAAGCCTTTTGTTAGTTTGTCCGGCATGACACACGTATAAGCAGCTAAACATTTTTGAAAAATAGTGCCGTCGCCGGCTTTATAATAGCCAGATACGACGGAGATAGCCTTGTCAGAAAAGGGCTTTGAAATATTTATTAACCACTCTTTCGATAGCATACTTCCTGCGTCACTTACGGCAACCACTTTATGTGATGCTTGTTTTATAGCAATATTTCTTCCTACTCCGCGATTGCAATTTCTATCAATAACAATAAAAGGTATCTTTTTTTTCTTAAAACTGGCCTCAAATTTCATTAAAACATCTTTTGTTCCATCGTTACTTTCCGCATCAACGACAATAATTTCATCAGGAAGTTTTGTTTGTAATAGCAGTGATGAAAAAAGCATCTCAGCCCCTTTTTCATCATTTTTTGTTGTTGTTATAAAGGTTACTTTTTCCATAATTCGAGATAATCCTTCATAATCTGATCCCAAGAAAAGGTATTGTGTGTTTCTTCAATTATTTTCCGCGCATTCCATTCTTTTTTTCGACCTTCAATTTTCGTGACAGCATCTTCGACTGAATCGCTAACCATAATGTGTTGTAATAGTGGAAAACCATACAAATAATCTTTCTTTAATGGGTTGTTGTAAAGGGCTAAAACAGGTTTTCCAAAAGAAAGCGCATCTATTATTGAAAGATATGAGGAAGCACATACAATATCAGCCTTCATAATTGCCTGCATGGTTTCATCAACTACTCCATGAATGCGACCATACTTTTCAATGTTACTTTTATATGGACCATCTCCGTATACATCAAGAGAGTAGGAAATTTTGTTCTTTTTTAACGTCGAAAAGAATTTAACGTAAAGTGGCAAACCAATATCCTCAGTTAGACGTCCAATCAAAGCATAGGATGTTTTATTTCTATCTTTCGTATCCTCAACAGGTTTAGAAATAATATAGGTAGAACCGCCATAGATAACTTTTGTCGGATGCGTTCCGTACCATTTTTGAATATAAGAACCTACTTCTATTGTTCTTTTTGAAAGCAACTCACTTAATCTCCTAATAAAAACAGATTTTCTAGTTGGGGGAACAATACCTTCATACCCATGAAACGTCGCATACACAGGCTTAAAAAACAACAGAACCCGCACAGGAAGATACCAAAAGAATACGTCGTGAATATGAATGACATCTGCAGAAAGAAAAAGGGGAATCTGCTGGATCATTTTTCCCCAGATACGAAATTTTTTCATGAACCCCGGTTTTCCAAAATTGAAATTACCTTCGGAAAGAATGGTTACTGTGTGACCTTTAACAACTAACCGCTCTGAAATTTCTTCTACATGGCGCTCGACGCCACCGATTGATGGGCGATATCGAGCGCATAAAAAGACGATTTTCATGTTCTCATTGTATCAAAGAGCTATGGTACACTTTCTCTAGATGATAGGACTCATATTATTATTGGG
>JAGOSW010000010.1 GCA_018062135.1 Candidatus Woesebacteria bacterium | reverse complement strand
TTCTTAAGGCTAAAATTAAGAATGTATTCGCGTAGTACTACGTCGATACAAATGGAAATACCTCGCATATCATTACTTTCTAAACTACTTCATCTCAGACCAACTTAACCCTTACCATATTTACTATAAGATACTTTTGTGGTATAATGTAACTCGTAAATATTTCTGGACACACTTTGCTGTGCCCATGAAGTTTTACAGCACTTTTCGGCTTTAGATTGTTTTTTATACTGGCGTTAAGAAGAAGCGAAGTGAGGATAGAACAAACGGTTTCTGTCTTCTCTAGCGCTTCTTCTAAGCTGTCTAGTCACACCTGACCGTCCACCAATCTACCCTACATGGGAAAGGACTCGAACGAACAATGGAACTCGAAATCTTGGGACTCGTCGTTCTCGGCATCAAGATCGCCGTCGGGCTCGGCATCGTCTGGGCCATCTGGAACTCCTTCTTCGGCTGGTGGTTCATGGTCGACGAGATGGAAGTCGCCATCCTGACGATGTTCCGGAAGTACTTCGGCACGCGCGCGGCAGGACTCCGCTTCAAGATCCCCCTCGTCTGGAAGGTCGCAGGTACGGTCTCCCTCCAGCTACAGGAACTGATCGTCGAGGTCGAGGCGTTCACGAAGGACAGCGTCCCCGTGACCGTCGAGATCTCGGTTCAGTACCGCGTCACCGAGGAGGGCGCCTACCTCTGGTATTACAACATGGACGACCCCGAGGGACAGATCGGCAGCATGATCGACAAGACGGTGCTGGGCTTCTGCGCCCGCACCAAACTCACTGACCTCCTCGAACAGACCGACGCGCTGTCCGATGCCGTGGAGGCCGAGCTCGCGGGCCTTATGCAGACCCAAGCCGGCGCCGAGATCGTACGCTCCTTCGTGAAGGGCGTCGGGGTCGATGACCAGGTGCAGGCGGCCATGGCCCGCGTGAAGGCATCGGAGCGTGACCTCGCTGCTGCCGCCAACCAGGCGGCCGCAATGAAGGCGACGACGATCGCCGCGGCAGAGGCCGAGGCCGAGTCGAAGCGCCTCCAGGGCGAGGGCATTGCCGCGTTGCGGCTCGCCGTTGCGCGCGGCATGAAGGAGAGCCTCGAGCTCACTCAGGAAGCCGGGCTGGGCACCGACGAAGCCCAGCGACTCATGCTCGTGACGCTCTGGGCCGACATGCTGCGGGATTCGGCGAATGGCTCGAACAGCACCGTGCTGATGCTCCCTAACGGCCCCGACGGCCTGCAGAGCACGATGCAGCAGCTCATGGCCACCATGGCTGCGAACAAGCCTGACGGCGAGGAGCCGACGGCCGCGGCGGCCTAAAGAGCCGCCGATACAATCGAATAGACAATCTAAAGCGAACGCCGGGTTTCCCGCAAGGGGGCCCGGCGTTTTCGCGTTTAAGGCCCAAAAAATCCCTCTTCCCAAGAAATTTTCCTGCTATAATTAATTTTCCAATGGCACCAAAAGATATAAACCAAGACCAATTTGAAGAAGAAGTCATCCAACACAAAGGAGTCGTTTTTGTTGACTTCCACGCAGAGTGGTGTGGACCATGCAAAATGACCGAACCTATTATTGAAGATCTCGCCACAAACTCAGACTACAAGGACAAAGTAAAATTCGTAAAAGTAGACGTAGACCAAAATCAAGATCTAGCCGCACAATTCAGTGTTTTTTCAATCCCAACCTTCATCACCTTCAAAGATGGAGAACCAGTAGGACAATTCGCCGGAGCACGCGATCGAGGCGGATTTGAAGCAGAACTCAACAAAGTCGTATAACTCCTCGTTTATTTTCCATCAAACATTCGTACAGCCTTACCATGCGCAGTTTTGAGCTTTATATGCGCCCTTCTGAGAAGAAATACACAGAATTCAGAAAGCCATCTAATCGAGCTTGACATAGGATTTTTCAATCCCAACATAACCTTATCATCACTAATCGGCAACTTTACGCTATTGTATGTTGGAAACTGGGTATGACCCGTCGACTCAACACCCGCATCCGCTACATCCTGAGGAATAACAACTTTCTCTGGGCGGGGTTCTACATAAGGTTTAACTTCTGGCTCCGGCTCGTGCTCAACAACCTCATGAATTTCTACATGATCTTTAGTCGCTTCAGGAGGACGCATTGGAGGAAGTTTTTCAGGACCACCATAGCTGATTTGCTGTGCTTCAGCCTGCTTTACGAGGTAAGAAATATCGGTAAATGTTGGCGACATAATAATGAGTATAGCAAGTTATGCCGCCAAAGGCATCTTGCCTTTATCGTATAGAACCTGACAATCGCTGCAGATATTGCAGAGACCAACCTTATGCTTCTCTTTTCCACAACCACCTTTTCCTTCTGGACGACACACTCCTTTTCGCCAAGGACCTCTATATCCAGGCTCGACACGCTTTGTGTTCGAGAGATCGGATTCTGTTAGTGTTTGCGCTTGACGAAATCCAGTTCCATACATATCCATATACGGAAGAAGCCCTCCGCTTACCGCTCCAGAGGTTGTTCCAAAGCCCATATCATGCATCATTTCAATAACCGCATTTTCCATTCCGCCACACCCACCCTGAAATTCAACCATATCAACTCCTTTTTGTTCTGCAAAACTAACAGCCATACTTAAGTACGCCGCCTGAATAACGTCTGGTGTCCATTCTTCAACAGGACCGTATCTTCGTGCGTAGTCTATGGCGTGTTGAGCGAAAATCTGCCCGGGTCTATCTGCGGTACCATTGAAAGTTGCTTCAAGACTTTGGCCAATATCGCGCATGGTATAGCCATTGCCTTCTTTGTCAGAATATAAAACGCCGTCAGAGTGTTGAGCGCCGAGCCACTGAGAAAATGCTTCAGGGGTTGTATCAAGAACCAAGGGATTGCTGAGGTAGTATTTAATTCTATCTACTTCGTTTACGGGGATGAATTGTGGTAAACCTTGGGCTTCTAAAATTCTTTGAATGAGCGCTTCGTTTCCTGCCTTAAGCGCGACTGCTGTGGTTTTTTGGCCGTCGAATGCTTGGATGTAAAGTTGCCCATCTTGATAATCGCGGACCTTTGCAAAGTCATCTTCTCTTCCGACAAAATGATCGTCTTCTTCCAATTCCACATCACTCTCAAACGATACGGGGCCGCCGGGGCTAAAATGCAAGACAAGGCTTCCTGGATTTGCCCTTAAGGCTTCTGCAGTGCGCTGATTTCCTAGTGCCACATATCCTCCGCGTTCGCCCGGGTTCATTTTTATTGGTTCTTCTGAGAGAAGCTCGCCTTTATTGTCGCACGAAAACATCTGTCCTCGTTCATCGAGCGCATAGTAATAAAGTGGAGAATGTGGGGCGTCGACAAGAACTTCGGTCGCAAGTGTTTCGAGTTGTGTGGCGAATTCCGCTGTTGCGGCTTCTTTTGAGGAGGCTAGTTGTACACGACGTGCGTCGTCTTTAGGTAAAAACCCGTATTTTTCTAAGCTCATATCCCTGCGCGGGGTAGGTTTTTGGAAGGTAGTCGGACTTTAACCGTTGCGGCACAGCTCAGGAATCTCACCTGAATTCCCCATTCCAAGACCGTTAAACAAATAATTCGTCGTCTGTATTGTGCAGTCGCCCCATGGCGTACAGCGCATCAGACAAACGGTTCAAGTATTGTAGCATACAATCTGCTTTTTCAAGCTCAATCGTAGCGTTATTTTGTAAAAATGTTGTGACGTTTCGTTCAGCGCGCCGGCATACGGCGCGTGCTATCTGGCAAGTAACGCTTAGTTGCGTTCCTTGGATAAGAATGAACTTTGTTCCTGTTGGTTTCTTTTTTTCAACATCGTCGATATAGTGTTCAAGACTTGTTATGTGTTCTTGAACTGAATCTAGGTCGACAGGCGCGTTGCAAAGAACGCTCATCATGACATAGAGATCTTTCTGGATTTGCGTGATGAGCTCTTTATCTTTTTCCACTTCAGAAAAACTCGCAATCATGCCGAGCCATGAAGTTAACTCATCAACGCTTCCGTACGCTTCAATCTGCGTGTCGTCTTTCGACACTCTCTTCCCGCCATATAGACTCGTAGTTCCTTTGTCACCGCTTTTTGTATATATTTTCATGGGCGCGATCTTTTCAGGACCTGGTCCTGTGAGGTTAACATGCTGAAGCTCCACAGCTATAGCATTTTTTACAGCCCTCTTCGTATACAAGTGCTGCGACACCGCACTCCGCACATATGTCTAATTTCGCAGACATAACGGTTGGTGCTTGTTGCAAAGACATATTTTCTAAATCTAGCTTTGCAACGCCGTTTCCATTTGTGCCATGCGCAGCTCCATTGCCATTTATTGAGCTGGCTTGACTTGCAATCATTGCCTCTTCAGGTTTTTTCTGCGTTTTCACAAAACCATTGAGACCGTATTTCATCGATAAGACCTTTGCAACAGCGTCTGGAAGACTTCTGATTTGGTTCTTTCCAAAGCCCCGAATGCTCGCTCCACCAATATTCAGAAGATCGTCAACTATGTGCTGAATCTTCTCCTCTGAAGTAAGGTACGATGCCATACGAAGATTCATTGAAATCATCTTTCCAAGACCCTCCGCCATAGCGAAAAGATCAGATCCTGCTTTTCCGACGCCATTAATAAAGACTTCCAAAGGCACACCATCTTCATCTTCGTTAATAGTTATATAGGCGATACCCACTGGCGTCTCGATGCGATATGTTGAACCATGTGCAACCATCGGGCGAGGAATAATCTTGTGTTTTGGTTGTGTAACTACGACTTCAGCCTTCTGTTCTTTTGGCTCTTCAAGACGCTCTAAAACGCCTTGTCGTGAACCATCGCGCATGTAGGTTATACCCTTCAGTCCCATGTCATACGCCATCATATAAAGCTGCTTCACATCTTCAACAGTATGTGCATTTGGCGCATTTACGGTCTTCGAGATTGAAGAGTCAATATAATCTTGCGCGACTGCTTGGATGCGCACATGGTCTGTTGGACTGAGATCGTTGGCTGATACAAAATAGTCCGGACGATCTTCGTCAGGATTTCTTTCTTTCCATTCTTTAAATAATGGATGATAGACAATATCCTGGCCGCCGCGCCATGTTTGGCGATATTCAAACTCATAGACAGGCTCAATTCCAGAGGAAACGCTGGCCAACACACTGGTTGTGCCGGTTGGCGCAACGGTAAGCAAGACGGCGTTGCGGATGCCATATTTTTCAATTCCTTTTCGAATATCGTCAGGAAGTCTTTGAATATGAAAGCCTTGCAGATACTTTTCTTTATTAAATTTAGGGAAGGCACCTTTTTCTTTCGCAATTTCTACGGATGCTGCATATGCGTTATCACGGAGAACTTGGAACATTTTATTCACAATTGGAAGCGAATCGTCAGAGCCGTAACGCACTTTCATTTTAATTAGAGCGTCAGCAATACCCATAATGCCAAGTCCTGTGCGACGAATATCTTTTGCTGCTTTCTCATTTTGATCAAAGAAGTAAAAAGTGTCATCGATAACGTTATCTAAGAAACGCATAGCGACTTGAACATCTTTTCCAAATGATTCGTAATCAAATTGTTCTTTTTTTACATATGCGGCGAGATTCATTGCGCCTAAATTACAGACAGCCCAGCCGCCAAGCGGCTGCTCGCCGCATGGATTTGTTGCCAAGAGTCTTTCAAAGTACCAGGTATTGCTTCTCTTATTACTTCTGTCTAAAAAGTGAAGTCCTGGCTCTGCAGATTGCCACGCTGCTTTACAGATTAAGTCCCAGATAAAGCGCGCTTTAACTGTTTTGTACACGCGGACTTTTCCACCCATTGCTTTCCACTCTTCAATTTCGCCATTCCATTTTTCGTCATAGCGAGGGTCATCAATGTCGGGGAAGACAAGATCCCAATCTTCGTCTTTTTTTGCTGCTTCCATTAATCTGTCTGAAATGCAGACAGAAAGATTTGCACCATGGATCTTTGTGAGGTCCTGTTTTACTGTAATAAACTCTTCAATATCAGGATGCCAATCCCACAACATAAGCATGGTGGCACCGCGACGCGATCCTCCCTGCTGTACGACATCATGCGTCGCGTAAGAGAAAAGACCTGCCCAGGTCACTGGTCCAGAAGAAAAGCCGTTCACGGTCTTTACACGAGCACCGCGAGGGCGGAGAGATGAGAGGTTGAGACCGACGCCGCCCGAGCGGGCCTGGATCTCAACTAATTGATTGAGTGATTCTAAAATACCTTGGCGGGAATCTTTTGGTGAAGGAATAACAAAGCAGTTAAAATACGTTACTTTATAGTCTGTGCCTGCCCCTGAAAGAATACGACCACCTGGCACAAACTTAAAATCCTTAAGCACATCATAAAACTTTTCCTCCCACTTCGCTTGTTGGCCTTTTTTCTCTTGCTTGGCTATTCCACCTGCGACACGCCTCCACATTTCTTCTGGAGTTTTTTCCATTGGAGCGCCAGCCAAATCTTTAAGTGAATAACGATCGATAAAAACCTTTTGTGCGAGTCCTGTTAGTTTCATGATGTTGGGTAAGGCAAATTTATAATAATTTTTTTAGTTCTTTCTCAAAGTCTTCGACGTCTACAAATCGTTTAAACACGGATGCAAAACGAATGTAGGCTATTTTATCTAAATTTTTCAAATATTTTGCGACTAATTCACCAATTTTCTGACTTTGTATTTCTGTGGTCTCTTCTTGTTTTAGATCCATTTCGACATTTTTCACTATTTGCTCTACCTGTTCGAGCGTAATCGTTGTTTTTCCCGTCGATTTTATAATGCCGTCACTTAACTTATGCCTATCGAATCTTTCTCTTCGTCCGTCTCTCTTTATAACAATGATTGGTATCTGTTCTACTCTTTCATATGTTGTAAAACGCTTAAGGCATTTTGTACATTCTCTACGTCTGCGTACCGTCATCCCATCATCGGCGGTGCGCGTCTCCACTACTTCTGTTTGTTCGTTGCTACAAAAAATACAATGCATATGTTGTGTTAGTTTTGATTAGACCACACTACTAAGAGCGTGTCAATGGATCGAAATGAGTACTTACTATATCGGCTTTTTCTTTTGAGTTCATCGTGAAAATACCTATAGGAAAAACTCCGTCATCTCTAAAAAAATTGAACAAATATAGTGTATCGTCAATAAAATTGACCCTATATAGTCGTATATTCTGATTTGAAGGACTTCTAGTCGAATTGACTTTATATCTCAAATAAAAGATAATGATCAAGAAGCAAAAGACCCTATTTAAAGTTAAAAGATTGCCTGTGAGCCCCGAAGAATTACGCACCACCATCGAGCAGCAAAAAAACCCAACTGGTGACGAACCGCATCCCCAGGAAATCTTTTCATGGGTTGCTCCAGTGCGCCCATATAAAAAACAAACAGCAGGTATTTTGCGATTTTATCTTGCTGTAACGCTCTTAATGACACTTCTTGTCTTCTTCTTTGGAGATCGCATTCTTATCCTCCCTATTTGGTCCACGCTCTTTGTTATATATATCCTGACAGTAACGCCACCTCCAGTCGCAGAAAATCGTATTACAAAGTTTGGCATAGACATAGCGGGGAGAACGTATCGCTGGGAGGACTTATCGCACTTTTATTTTGTAAAAAGATTTGACTATGATGTCCTTACTATTATGAGCCAACAACAAAATGGGGCACATCTATATATTGTTGTGCCTGATGAGAAGATTAAGGCGAGACTTATGCAAATCCTAGGCGACCACTTGGTGTACTTAAAAGAGCCGGTGCATACCGCTACAGATAAAATGGCTACATGGCTTACTTCCTTGATGCCTGCTGAAGTAGAGTCTCAAGCTGATCTTTCAAAAACTGAGGCTTAGTCTCTTTTACACCGAAAATCCTTGCCCACACCATAATGCCTTCATCGGCGCTCACTACGCTCGCATCTAATTCTTGAGCTAACACGATAAGATCAAGATCAGCGAT
Organism: Candidatus Woesebacteria bacterium; assembly: GCA_018062135.1. GTDB lineage: Bacteria > Patescibacteriota > Microgenomatia > UBA1406 > HO2-37-13b > OLB23. Next base: position 10,557 of record JAGOSW010000010.1, on the reverse strand, counting down.
ACTATCAAGAAATTTAGTTCTTGTTGCGTTACGATAGCGCTCTCTTAGTTTCGTAATATGCTGGCCGATTTCCTTTTGGTGCTCGATGTGCCCTAGTTGCTTTCCTGACATTTCTTTTACGGCATTATTTAGCTCCTCTTCGGCAATGTTCAAGCCGCGATAAGAGCGGTCACGGATGTCTTGAACGAGTGTATAAAAAACTTTAGCAGAAAACTTTATATCGCTTATCTCGGGGCTCTTAACCTGCACGACAGAAAGCAGCTTTTTGAGGTTTTCATCGGTCTGTGGAAGGAACGTCAATACCTCATCTACAATGGTCGGCGGCATATAAAACTGTACATGGCTGCCGCCTAGTTTAAGGCCATATTCATACAACGACAACATTACTTCTTTCGAGTTTTTTCCAAGTCCTGAGTCGGCCTCCATATTAAAAAGGAGGTTTGTATCAAGCACAAAGGCTACTGGTTTCATACAATTTTAGAAAACGTATATAAGGGAAGTGACAATTATACCCCACAAAATCATGGTTGCAATGAGCGATTTGTCTTGTGTGATTATTTTCTCTGGGGCTTCACCTTGCTCTTTCTCATAAAGTAACTGCGCATATCTTGAGATGCCATATACAACCAATGGTATGGTTACCATGAGCCATTTTCTCGCCTCAAAGTCGGGAACGACAAATGAAAATATTTCCGAAAAATTTGTATGAATGAGTGGCGGTGTCTCGAGGAAAGTATAAAGCGAGTACGAAGTAATCGACATAGTAGCGAACGTACTCGTCATAAAGAGCAAGAACGTTTCTTTATATTTCGAAAGCGATGACCTGGTTGATGTACCGTGGTTTACGAGCTCCGCATGTCGTTTTACTGACGCTATAAAAAGTGATGCGAAAAAGATTGTCAAGATAAGCCAAATCTGAATATGATAACCGCTAATGACTTGTCCAGCGAAGGCGCGCAGCATGAACGAAAACGATATTGCGAATATATCAAGTACGGGCTTCTGCTTAAAGTAAAGCGAATAAAAAAAGTGCAATAGCAAGAATATAAAAGCGACAAAGAAGAAAGGAATCGAGAAGAAAAGCGAAAGGACCAATGATGTGAGCGACAAAATGAATACGATGAACGTACCATCTGGAATAGATAGTTTACCTGCTGCAATAGGTCGTTTGCTTTTTGCCGGGTGCTTTTTGTCAAAAGGATAATCAATAATGTCGTTCAATATGTATGATGTTGATGAAAGCATACAAAGAAGGACAAATCCAATTGTTGTTTGGAAAAAAAGATGCGGGTCAAAGAGCCTTCCAGCAAAGAGAATAGCAGTATAGACAACAAGATTTTTTACCCATTGATTTGGGCGCGCAGCAATAAGTACATACTTTAGTTTTTTGAGGCTCACCTTGGAACTCATTATACAGAACTAGAATCAAAATGGAAGTGTGAGGCTCATATCGTGGCTTGTTGTTGATCGAATCTGTGGCTCCCATAAAACGGTAATCATTTGTTTTCCTGCGGGAGTGTTGTAGTATATTTTTCGTTCTTTAATTCCATAATCGAGAAGTTCTTTTGTGAGCCGAACGTCATCTAAGCAATATTTTTTAAGCTCTTCCCACATGCCTTTTCTAAAGTACGTGATCGCTTGTAGCCCATTACCGCTCTTCCCTTCCCCCAGTGTTGCTTTTACTACCTCATCCAGGCTAATTCTGCGTCCTAAAATTCTTCTGATATCAGACAAAATATCAAATGATTTAAATGTGGTAACGTCTCCTGGGTAGTAGGCCTGGAGAACAGGGAGATCAAAGCCATCCGAATTATAGCCAACAACAACTGAGGCGTTCTCCAAAAGTACAAAAAGATCTCCTAACTCGTGTTCTAAGAAAGTATGGTATGTTTCGGTTTTATAATCATATGCCCCCACTACAGAAATACCTAAGTCTTTATGGTTTGGGGCTTCACGAAAAGTTTTTTTTGTTTCAATATCAAAGACAACTGGTGCTCGCATAGAATAAGGAGTATATCAGTTTACAACTGCGTCTGTAAAAAGATCTTTAAAGACTTCGATTTTAAGGAGTTGTTTTTTTGAGACGTTCTTTTTTTTCTGAATTGAGTCACGAATACGATTTTCCGCCTCGGATTCCATCTTTTTGAGGTAGTCGATTAGTCTCTCTTGATCATCTTCTTCTAGTTCATAAATGGAGTTACTTATGATTTCATCTATCTTGCCGATTTTCCAAAGGGAGCGGACGACCTCATCGTGCATTTTTGCGATTGCGGAGATATCGCCTACGAGAGGACGAATTTTAAAACCCATCATCTGAATATCGCGTACCATTGCGTGTAATGACAATCCCTGCTCCTCGACTTCATTGTGGATTTGTTTTATAATGTCAAAAGCAGTTCTTCGTCTCATAGGCAAAAGTTGGTTCACCAATCATAATATGATTAAGTCAAAAATTCAACAAGATCTCATCACAGCGCTAAAAGCTAAAGATCAAGAAAAACTCGAGGCATTACGGCTTATTGTGTCTGACATAAAGAACAAGGAGATTGATACAAAGCAAGATCTCAATGATGACGAGGTAATAAAAATCATTCGGTCAACAATTAAAAAATTAAAAGAGGCAGCGGATATGTTTGCACAGGGTGGTCGCGATGACCTCGTACAGCAGAATCGAGCTCAGGCAGATATTTATGCGACCTATATTCCTGCTGATTTAACTGATGAAGCGCTTACACAGAAAATTTCTGAAATCATGGAAATTAATAAGGCACTATTTGCAGAGAACCCAAAACTTATTATGTCGACCATCATGAAAGAGCTTGCTGGACAAGCCGAATCTCAAAGAATTCTTGCTGAAATAAAAAAACATACGCAATAACATGGCTCTTTATCTCCAGATTCTTTCAGTCACACTCGCTGAATATTTTGCATACCGCCTCAACTTTGTACTATGGCGTCTGCGCTCATTTTTTAGCATGGTTATTAGATATTACCTTTGGCTCGCCGTATATGAAAAAGCAGGTACGCTCTTCGGCTATACCGAAAGCCAAATGCTTACCTACGTGCTTCTCTCTACTATCATCTCGGGCTTTGTTCTCTCGACACGCACGCCGGATATTGCGGGACAGATTCTCAACGGTGATGTTATTAACTTTTTATTAAAGCCGTTTTCATTTTTTGGCTATTTTATGTCGAGAGATTTCATCGATAAACTCTTAAATGTTGCTTTTTCTATAATTGAAGTATTCATACTCATGGCTCTTCTAAAGCCCCAAATCTATATTAATACGGATCCAGGAGCATGGCTCGCACTTGGAGCACTTACCATTTTGGGCTGCATCATTGCATTTAATATAAATCTTTTAATCTCGTTCATAGCCTTCTGGTCACCCGAAGTATGGGCACCACGATTTATCTTTTTTATTCTTGTCTTATTTTTCTCGGGAGGCTTCTTCCCCCTAGATATACTTCCAGTCAAAATATACAACTTGCTTTTATTAACGCCATTTCCGTATTTTTACTTTATTCCTACGAAAATATACCTCGGCTACACAGGCTTTGAACTGCTAGGGTATGGTGTTGCTACAATTTTCTGGACCGTAATTACTTCCTATATTGTGCTATTTGTATGGAAAAAGGGGTTGCGAGGTTATAGTTTTTATGGCCGCTGATATATGAAAAAATTACGACAATATCTAGAAATATTTTACCTACTGTCTAAGTATTCTTTTGTAACATCAACCCAAAGTAATGTCTCATTTGTTTTATTTTTCATAGCTAAAATGATCCGCTTCGCTATGTTCTTTTTCTTTATCTACTATCTGGTAGCAAACACAAAAACTTTAAGTGGATATAGTGTTGACCAAGCTCTCATCTTTTTTGTGACATTTAATATTATCGATTCAATTTCCCAAGCTCTATTTAGAGAAGTGTATCGATTTAGACAAATGGTCGTTTCAGGGGAATTAAACTCAGTTTTAGTAAAGCCTTATCCAATTTTATTACGTGTACTTATTGGAGGAGTTGACCCGATGGATCTCTTGATTTCTGTCGGCTATATTGTTTTGGCAGGCTACATGATACATGCGACAGGGGCAGTTTCTGTATTTTCTGGTTTCGTATACATTGGGCTTATATTAAATTCCTTAGTACTCGCGACTGCTTTTCATATTGCGGTTTTGGGCTTTGCAATAATTACAACCGATGTGGATCATAGCATTCTTATATATCGTGACCTGACTTCCGCAGGTAGGTTTCCACTAGAAATTTATCGTGAGCCATTGCGTTCATTCCTCACATTTGTAGTTCCTGTAGGTATTATGATGTCATATCCTTCCCAGGCTTTGTTTGGAACCTTAAGCCTATTACAAGGCTCCATTGGAATTACAATTTCTTTAGTCGTTATATGTGTGTCTCTTTACTTCTGGAAATACTCCCTTCGAAAATATCAAAGCTGGGGTGGATAATTGATTTTATTCTGCATTTTCTGTGATAGAATGTTTTTATGCGCATTCGCCAAGATGTTGGCCTCACTTTTGACGACGTACTTCTTGTACCCCAAAAAACCAATATTGCTTCTCGTAAAGACGTTGATCTGACAACCCGAATTAGTAAAAACATACGCATGAATATTCCTATAGTTTCGGCAAATATGGATACTGTAACCGAAAGTAAGATGGCAATTGCAGTCGCCGAGGCTGGGGGGATTGGTATTCTCCACCGCTTTATTCCCATGGCTGCACAAGCCACAAAAGTGCGCGCAGTAAAGAAAAAAGGGCTTCTTGTCGGTGCTGCTATCGGCATTAAAGGAGATTATGTCGAGCGAACAAGGGGCTTAGTAAAAGCAGGGGTTGATGTAATAGTTCTTGATATTGCCCACGGACACAGTATTTATCTTATTAAAGTATTAAAAGAGCTTAAGGCAAAGTATAAAAACACAGATATTATCGCCGGAAACATAGCGACATATGAAGGAGCTCTTGAGTTAATAAAAGCAGGTGCTGATGGAATAAAGGTTGGTATTGGGCCAGGTTCCATTTGTATTACGCGACTTGTAGCTGGCGCGGGGGTTCCCCAATTGACCGCTATCATGGAAGCAGTTCGAGCTGCGAAGAAATTTGATGTTCCCGTAATTGCAGATGGAGGAATACGACGATCTGGTGATATTGTAAAGGCATTGGCAGCAGGTGCCTCCTCGGTTATGATTGGTTCAAAATTTGCTGCGTGTGAAGAAAGCCCAAGCATTAAATTTGAAAAGGAAGGAAGAATGTATAAGCTTACGCGCGGCATGGCATCTGCGGCGGCCTATAAAGACAAAATAAAGCATAGCAAAGGTGAAGGAAATGGCGACGATGTAAAAAGTTATACCGCAGAAGGTGTTGAGGCGATTGTGCCATATAAAGGGCCGGTAAAAGACAGTATTGATGAGCTAATGGGCGGTACACGATCAGGATTTTCCTATACTGGCGCAAAGAATATTGAAGAACTGTGGAAAAAAGCTGAATTTATCCAAATTTCCCCACATGGATTGACCGAATCCCATCCGCACGATGTTGTTGTTACATAATCAGATGAATGCGTGGCGCTTCTTAACAACCTTGGTATAATTGAAACCTACATATATGAAGTATTTTGTAAAAACATTTGGCTGTCAGCAGAATGTTGCTGATTCAGAAAGAGTTGAAGCGCGCCTGCAGGCGCGCGGGATGACTCCTGCGTCTTCGTACGAAGACGCAGATCAGATAGTCATAAATACGTGTATGGTTCGCGAGTCTGCAGAGAACCGTGTGTATGGACTCGTCGACAATCTTGGAAAACTAAAAGAAGACAGACCGTCACTTAAGATTATTGTGACGGGCTGCATGGTTGGTGTTGCGTTTCGCGATAAAACTGGCAAAATCCTTAAAAAGATTAAAAAGGCAATGCCAGCTGTCGACGAATTTATGCCTATCGAAGAAGTCGGCTTTGACTTTGCCCCCATTCGCACAAGTAAAACAGCCGCATGGGTTCCTATTTCGAATGGTTGTAATAATTTCTGCACGTTTTGCATCGTTCCCTTCACACGTGGAAGAGAGGTTTCGAGGCCTTATGAAGACATAATTGATGAGTGTAAAGAACTTATTAAAGACGGTTATAAAGAAGTAACTCTCCTTGGCCAGAATGTAAATTCATACGGCGCCGACCTTATTCTTGGCGAAAAAAACATTCAAGTCATGCGTGATCTTCCCGATAAGACATATTTTGATGACAAGGATGTTGAAGTTGGGGCACGATCTAAAAAAGACCCGGTCTTTCGAGCTAACGGCCGCGTCATCGAGCCAGTGTACGTAAAACATCTTGGGAGATTACGCATTCCAACGCTCTTTCCCCACCTACTCGAAGACATCGCGCAGATGGGTTTTGAAAGGGTAGATTTCGTTTCTTCAAATCCCTGGGATTTTTCTGATGAAGTCATCGATGTTATTGCACGTAATAAAAATGTGACCCGCGTTCTCCACCTCCCTCTTCAGCATGGAGATAATAATGTATTAAAAAGAATGAATCGCTGGTATTCGCGAGAAGAATACATGGATATAATTAAGAAAATTCGAGAGAAAATTCCTGAGATGAAGTTCACCACAGATATTATCGTGGGCTTTTGTGGTGAGACAAAAGAAGAATTTGAAAACACTGTCGACATATGCGAGCAGGTTGGGTTTTATAAAGCATATGTCGCAATGTATTCACAGCGACCAATGACTGCGGCAACAAAAGTAATGGCTGATGATGTGCCGCACCCAGAGAAAAAGCGCCGTTGGCAAGTTCTAGAAAAGCTTGTCAACAAGCCCCATCTTAAATCGTTTACTGACGACCAATATCACATGCACAAAAAAACCAACTATGCACATTGAAGAAGCATTTACATTCTGCCCGCGCTGCGGAAATAAGTTGACACCACACACTGTTGGCGGTTTTCCTATCTGCTCTCACTGTGGCTTGCATTTCTATACCAATCCAAAGCCATGCACTACCGTAATCATTTTTGACAATAATGGTAGTATCCTGCTTACGAAACGAGGAATTGAGCCGCACAAGGGTAAGTGGGATTTGCCTGGTGGATTCACTGTGCCAAACGAATCAATAATTGATTCTGCGAAAAGAGAAATACGCGAAGAACTAAATATTGAAATTGAAGTAGACCGCATTCTTGATTCTCTTCCTGACGAATATGAGTATCAAGGTATTGTATATATCACCCTCCCCACCATAATGACTGCTCATATTATCTCGGGAACATTAAAAGCACAAGACGATGTTGTCAGTTTTTCCTTTTTTACACCAGAAGAAGCTCTAAAACTAGATCTTTCATTCCGAACAGTCGCTGAAGCAATTCGCATGATTATTGACCTGAAATAATTCCCGCATAATTACCGACTTATTAACGCACTGACTTCTCTACCAAGCTTAACCGCATAGTTTGTTCCTCTATCGTAAGGATATGTCATATCTAGATTAGCTATATAAAAGTTAGGTACCGGTGTAATAAAATCTGGCCTGTTTTTAACGAACGCCGTATCGAAAATAGGCTGGGCGAATGGGCCAATGAAGTCATAGGTCTTTATAACCTTAAAATCCTTCGTAATAAATTTCTTCAATCCAGAAAGAACTTCTTTCTTAAACTCGTCCTCCGACATCTTCATTATCTTATCATCACGCTCTAAGTAATAGCCCACATACGCAATATGGTTGTTGTTGTAGTGCTTTTTATCTACGAAATTTGTATGTTGCGCAACAAGCATCAGGGGCACTTTGTCGGTACACACATTCAGCCAATATGTTCCATCAAGAAAGGGTTTATCGGTTTCAATTATCAATACGCGCGCATGTAGATAATGTAGGTTTTGTATGCGCTTTAAATATGCTTCTGGCAACAGCTTCGACGCAGCCTTCGCTAGAATTGGAGAAGGCAGCGTCGAGATTATCACATCAAACTTCTCTTTATCTATCACGAACGCATCGCCCTTCTTTTCTATGTTGTTAATTTCATAGTTTTTACGTATTTCGACCCCTAACTCAACATCTTTTTTCTCCAGATGTTCTATGAAGCTCTGGAAGCCATTCTTAATGTAGCCTAAATCTTTTGTTCGCTTATGAATACGCGCCCATAAGAATGAAGCTAAAATATTTCCCGCATATTTTCCGTACTTTTTCCGAAAAAGCTGTTGGAAGAACACTTCCCACATTCTCTTCCCCATAAATTTCTTTGTAAATTCTTCCGCGGAGATTGACTCATAATAAGAAAAGAATGGCAACATTTTAAGCACGCCTAGACCTAAAACTCCTCTCAGCTTATCAATGGGGCCGAGAAGAGGAAGTCGAAGAAAGTCGAGTGGGGTATCTACCGGAAAAGTTTCGTACCCATTTTTTGTCGAGTAAAGTGAGTCTGTGTGTGGTTCACTGAAATATATGTCGTTAAATCCAATCTCCTTAGCGAAGTCAATAATGTCGTTATCATTCGAGAAGAGGTGATGATAGGCTCTTTCAAGTGGCCAGTCCCATCCTTTTCCTTTAAATCCTACAGCTAGACCGCCCAAGATGGGAGCCTTCTCAAACAAAGTAACTTTATGGCCATGTTGAGCTAAATCATAAGCAGCAGTAAGGCCTGTTATGCCACCACCGAGTATGGCGACTGACTTGTTTTTAGCTTTATTTATTTCCCGCATATTTACCGTCTTATTAACGCAAATCGCTTCACAACAACGCGATGCAGTGTGGTACCCAAGGCGCATAGATCTTAGAAGCTAAGAACTTTGGGTCTTTAATTTTTTCTACTGGAACTACCGAATACCCATACGCAAACTCAAAGTTTAGCTCAGGAATATGATCTATCTCCGCTGTATAAAAGTAACAAACCTCATGCTCGCCGAATTCGCTATTTGGATCGTCGGCTTGATAATATGCCGAACCTTTATTCAAAAGAGGGGAAGTTATTTGATCCTTTGTTACGTGCCACTCGCGCTCAAATGCGCGATAGACCGCATTTTCTGTCGGCTCAATTTCATCGCCAACATAAAGTGGGTGGGATGAGCAGGTTAAATCAAAGACCGCATCAAACAACACGTGTTTTCTGTGCTGAAGAATTGCTTGGCCATTGAATAAAAGACATGCGGTAAAAGCTCTATGCAAAATTTGTTTCTCGTGGGCTTCCCAACGCTCTACTTTCCCGATAATATTGTCTTCTTTGTCAACTTGGGCAAGGTATTGCTTCTCAGAATAATAATCCATGTGTGTATTCTAACATAGGAGAACCAGTCGGTTATAATAGAGCCATGGTTAGGAAAATCCATATTACATTCGCCCTTATCTTTCTTCTTATGTTTGAGGCTTTCTTGCTTGTTAATAGTCCCGTAAGCGCACAGTCTGTGTGCTCAAATAGAGATGATTGTCAGAATAAAATTAAGGAATATGAAGAAAAACTGAACTCAACTCGAGAGCAAAAAGGAAATCTCACCTCACAAATTCAACTAACTAATACTCGCGTTGTGCTTGCACAAGTTCGTATCCAGAAAACCCATCATGATATTGAGGCAACCCAGAATGAAATCGCACAACTATCTGATAAGATCGAGCGACTAAACTCGACGCTTGATCATCTAAGTATTATCCTGCTACAGAAAATTGTTCAAGGATATAAAAACAAAGGGGCAAGTATGTTTGATGTTTTGCTGTCACCTGAGGCCTCAACGCTTACTAATCAGCTAAAATACATACAGATTGCGCAAGAAAATGACCGACTTCTGGCTTTGCGCACCCAACAAGTAAAAGTTAATTTCTCCGAGCAAAAGACACTACGAGAAGACAAGAAAACACAGCTTGAAAAGTTAGAAAAGGATCTGGAGGCACAGAATATCGAATTAAAAAATCAGATCGCACAGAAGAATGCTCTTCTTGATCAAACAAAAAGTGATGAAAAGAAATATCAACAACTATTGAGCCAGGCGCTGGCAGAATTCCAGGCGATTAATAAGGCTGTTGAAACAGGACAAAAGATTGGTGAGGTAAAAAAGGGTGATCCTATTGCCTTGATTGGAAATACAGGCTATCCACATTGTTCAACCGGGGCCCATTTACACTTTGAGGTTCGCCAGGGTGGAACATGGACTGACCCTGGTAACTTTCTAGGAAAGAACTGGTCGTGGCCAATCAGCGAGCCAATCAACATCACACAGGGATATGGTGTAACACCATGGTCGTGGAGATATTCGTACAGTAACGGAATACATACTGGCTACGATATGGTAAGTGGCGGGAGTGAAGTTATCCGAGCGGTCGCTGATGGAACGCTGTATTCTTCATCGCAAAACTGTAGTGGCTCTATAATTAAGATTAAGTATATTGATCATGGCAGTGATCTCATGAGTTTCTATCTTCATGTGCAGTAAAACAAGAATGCGCCCTTCGAACATGAGGTATTAGCTCACGATCTCCGGGCGCATATCTCGCACTTCTCGTGGCAGACTCGCTAGTCGGCAAGATCAATGTCCACGAGATCGAAAGTCAATACCACCCAACCTTGGT
>JAGOSW010000030.1 GCA_018062135.1 Candidatus Woesebacteria bacterium | reverse complement strand
ACCGTATTACTGAAACAAATATCATCATTAATAAAAAGGTGGTCAGTATCGTTGTCAGGGTTGCCTGAAGCATCAATATCAATTACCGTCGAACCAATGGACTCGACACCACTTATACCTGCCTTATATGAAAGGCGAGAATTACCAAGTGTTGTTGAGGCGGTGGTGAGCGCAGCCATTTGAATAGGCTTTGGTCGGATCATATATATGTATGAGGCTTGGACAAATACAAACACAAAAATGAGAAGTCTTCTAGTAGATTTGTTTCTTAATATGTTCATGTAAGCGTAGGTTGCCAATTACCATATTTGTACACATTTTTGAATTACATGTCAATGGCTTATTTTTAATTCTTTTTTCTTCCACTGTTTTTCGCACCTCCATATTGGGCCAAACTGCAAGAGTGTTGACAATTAAAATTCCGTCTGTTAATCTGAATGTTAGAAGAGTTACGACTGTATATAAACAAGTTTAAATATATAAATATGCCAGTTAAAGAACGACGAACGAAAATTTTGCTCCTACTCTTTCTTCTTAAAGATACGTCATTCGATTACGTTGCTCTGAAGCCCGAATACCTCGAGCTATTTGATCTAGTATTAAATCAAAAAACTAAAGGCAGTTTGTCTTCTATGTTAAAGGAAGGCTTGATTGAGAAAAAAGAATCGAATGATGAGGGGGAAGATGAAAAAGTAATTTCAGAATATCGTATGGCTGAGAAAGGATTCTATCGACTTTGTCTTGATTTTCCTTCGATTCGTTATATGAAGGATGAATGGGATGGTGTGTGGAGAATTATTTCATACGAAATTCCAGAGAAGAAACGACATCTTCGTGATCGACTACGACGAGAGATGGAGGGTTGGGGACTAGGCCCTTGGCACAGATCTTTTTGGATGACTCCTCATCCTGTGATTTCCACACTGCGCGACCTTGTGTATGGTAAAGAAGAAGCTGAATATGTACAGGCGTTTGAATCAACGCATATGTTCGGAGACATGGACGTAATGGTTGAGAAGGTATGGGGGAAAAATACTATAGAAAAGAACTATCGTGAACTTTTCAAAGATTGGCATACGGTCTTATCTAAGGATCTTACCAAAGAAGGAAAGATGCAGGAAATACTTTACAGCTATATAAAGATGTTGCGTACAGATCCAGGATTACCACCATCTTTGGTAGGTAAAAAATGGATTTCTTTTGAAGCCTTTAATATCTTTAAGGAAATTAGAGGAATCTTGCTAGCTATCTAGGTTCAACCTATTCATAATTTCTTCATTTTTTTGTGGTGAAATGACGGCATGCATTTCATCACATTTATTGGAAAAATCAGCAAGTACAGGCTTGAGATCTTGCTAGGTATTTGTTCGGTTTTAAGCGGCTTATTGCTTATTGTGACAATCTTTCTTCAGCAGAATGAGACCAACAAAAATACTAATGGGAAAGTACTTCTAGAGGAAAGAAATGAGGCTAAGGAAGTGAAATTAGACATAAGGAAAAAAAGAATATTTGTTGAAATGTCAGGCGCAGTATATAAGCCTGGAGTATATGAGGTTGAAGAAAACTCTCGTTTATCTGACCTTCTTGAAATGGCTGAAGGCCTCAATAAACAAGCTGACAAGTCGTTCTTCTATAGAAATTATAATCAGGCGCGGATACTGAGAGATGGTGAAAAGGTACACGCGCCGAGCTTAGAAGAAGTAGCAACAGGTGCATTTGTTGAGCAGCCACTAATAATATTCACAAATACAATTACTTCGACTGAAGTTGGGAGTTCTGATAATTCTGGTTCAGCAAAGTCATCTGATGAAAAAAACCTTATAAATTTAAATACAAGCAAGGCATCTGAATTAGAAGAATTGCCAGGAATTGGTGCTGTTACTGCAGAAAAGATTGTTGCTGGGAGACCCTATGCGACAATTCAGGAGCTTAGAACTAAAAATATTGTGAGCGAGAGTTTGTTTACAAAGATTGAATCGTCACTAGCGCTATGACGATGCCAAGTGTTCATGTCTTTACCTCAGTATTCTATAGCTATATGGGTGAGCCATATGCTTCTTTACTGAGCGGCATGGTATTGGGAGTTGATGTACCAAAGACATTAGCGATATATGACTACTTTAAGAAGACGGGTCTTTTGCATTTGGTTGTCTTATCGGGTTCAAATATTAATTTTCTTGTCGTGAGTGTCATGCGGATTTCCACGATTTTAGGAAAGAAATATGCTGCAATAGTAAGCATTGGCGTTGTTACATGCTTTATTATGTTTGTTGGTCCAGAGCCTCCTGTGGTTCGAGCTGGACTTATGTCTGGCTGTACGCTTATTGCGCTCATCTATAATCGTCAATCAGTTGCGCTTTTCACATTATTAACGACAGCAGTGATAATTGGTATTTTTAAGATTGAATGGCTCGCGTCTGTTTCTTTTCAGCTATCATTTGGCGCGAGCCTAGGGATAATATTGTGGTCACCACACGCAGTAAAAAGCGATAAGAAAGGCATCGGCAAGGTTGTTGATTATATTAAGGCTGATCTGCAGACGACAATGGCCGCTCAGGCGGTGACCACGCCACTAATATTCTTTTACTTTAAAGAAATTTCTTTAATTGCCCCACTGTCTAATGTAATGGTCAGCTTTGTCACGGGGCCAATAATGATTCTTGGCATTGTAACGATGTTACTCGGGAAAATTCATTATGCTTTGGGTTACATTCCTGCGAAACTTGTGTGGATTTGCCTTTATTACGTCTGTGAAGTTACTCGTATAATGTCGGAGATTCCTAATATATTTTTACGTTTTTAGTTTTCTTCCTCCTTTTTTTCATCCTCGTTCTCGGGCGAGTTAAACTTTTTCAATATAATTATGCCAATGATTATGGCAAATCCTGTAGCAGCTATTAGCTTAATAGGGAAGGCGTAAAAAACCACTGACGACTGGACTGGTTGATTTTTTACACCAAAATGCATAGAAGTTCTTAATACATACTTTCCCATATGGAATCCCTCAATAATAACCGACTCCTCTTTTGACAATAGCTTGGCTGAAGGTGTCGCATGAAGAAGTCGAGAAGAGTTGCTCAAAATATTTTCTGGCAAAATATCATAGGAAGTTTCTTCTCCGAAATCTCCGTTAAGAGTAATTTTGCCCTCAGGTTTTATAAGCCCCTTGCCATTATTCTGAGCGATCAGCCTCACCGGAATTGGATCGCTCGACTCGAACATACTTATTTTCTTCCCGAAAAGACTAAGTGTGTACGGGGCATCAACTTTAAATTGGCTGATATGCGCATTACTTTCAAATACGCCCGTATTGGTGACAGAAATAAGAATATTTGATCCAATCGCTCCTTGTGTAATTGGTTGGCTTGTTCCTTCAGCAAGCTTGCCAGGCACATTTTCAGCAAGGAAAGAATAGTAATAATCTCCTTCAGGAGTTCCCTCTGGAACGCGAATTTTGAGCAGCAATTGTTGTTTTCCACCATTCTTTAGAAAGAAAGGTGTATCAAGTTGTATATTGCTATTTTCTAAATTGAAGCGAATTGGGCCGGAGAACTCATCAGCTACAGCAAGTTCGCCATATACATTTATGGGTGAAAAAGGTCGGACGTATGGTTTTAAGACCATTGGATCGCCTGTATTTGTAATGGTATACGCAATGACAACAGACTTATCAGGCTTTATAGTGAGCTCTATTACTGGTGGAGACACGGTTAGGCTGAATGTTTGAGCGTAAATAGGTCGTACAGCCACACAAATACCAAGCCCAAAAAGTACAAGGACTGAAAATATTTTTAGTTTTTTCATAGTCAGAAGCTTGGAGTTGCGACAAACTTAACTAATGTTTGATATGAGCCCGCCGCCTGCGTATTCGAAATATTAGCTTTAAATGTAACGGTCGACTGGCTACTTGCGGTAACATTGCTTGACGTCATAACAACAGCTGGTGCCTCACTCAACAAGCTATCAGGAAATGGACGAAAATAAGTTCCGTTCGTAAAATCTCCCGGTATGCTTGTGCCGGACATATTGTATCCGAATCCATAAGCTGTAGATGAATTCCAAACGTTTGCCGATGTTTCTGTACAAGTTTGCGCACCTCCATTGCAGGTTGTGTCCGGAATAGTATTACTGCCATTCGCTGTTTGAAGCGTTCCCACCTCAACGGCAGTAACTTGATATTGTCCTGCGCCGCCAAAATTCACGGTTAATACCGTGGTCCCAGTCGAAGGAGTTTGCGGCGCTAATGTGCCGAGCTCTATAGATGTGTCAGATATTGCGAAACCAAACGGAATAATACTGTGCCAGTACTGAAACCCTGCTTTTACAATATATCCTGACGAACTAAATTCATTTGCAGCAAGCTGTCCGTTAGTTGTCGAAAGATCATAGCTTGCTGAGTTGCTATCGGTTGAACCGAAATTAACGTTTCCATATTTAATGCGGAATTGGGAAGAATCCATGTCAACAGCCTCGACATTATTTGGGAGTAGCCATGCCTGACTGAGTGCGAGAAAAGTTAAAAAAAGTGGGAACAATAGCATTTTTTTCATAAATTAAAGCTGTTCAATATCTTTTTCAAACCTATCGATGAGTTTTTGTGTCCTCCGTACGATTCTCTTTATGCCATCGAGTTCATGATCACCTTTAAAATTCGCCGCCATCTCGCCAATGCGATTGATATGCTCCTTAAGAACAGTCGATAAAAACATAAAAGATCTCTCTCTAATATCGCTATCTTTTTGCGCGAGGCGGCGAGCTTTATGAAACTCATTTCCTAAGAGCACGGCAAAAGGCGTAATAAGCG
>JAGOSW010000009.1 GCA_018062135.1 Candidatus Woesebacteria bacterium | reverse complement strand
AGCGTGCGATAAAACTTTTCATCAATTTTAATATGGTTGAAGTCGACCTCCACAAAAGAAGGCGCCACAAGATCTTTTATTGAGACCATTCCTTTGCTCAAAACTGTTGCAGCTGGACTTGGTGCCGGCTTATTACTATCTTTCTTCTTTCCAAAAAACATCATAATTCCCTACTTATGTTGATAGGACAACATCTGTGTAATTTTTAATAGGTGCCAGTTTTCTTCCTGTTGATGAGGGGTTGTAGAGGTTGTAATAAAGCTCGGCGATTTCTTGTTCAAATAAAGCCCTCCCGCCGAGACCAGTCTTTTTTAAGAGGCGAAGAAGGTGGTCTCTTTTTGGATACAATGCCGTTTTCGCTCGTGCAAAGACATATTCTTTGCGTATCTTTCCTTTTGTTGCCTTTGTGACGCCCATTTCTAGTGGCGAAAACGGGATAACAAAATAAAAGTTCTTTTCTAGAATAGTATTCTTTGTGACAACGTTTTTTATGAATTCGCGATACTCGATTAGCTGCGCATTAAGAAACCCATCTGTTTGGGTTTGGACTTTATCGTCAAGATAATCAAGATACGACGAGATATCCATTTTTTTCGATAAGATAACGATTTGAATCGCAAACGAAAGAGAGCTTAAGAGAGATCCATACGAATAAATTGTTGCCTGCTGCTCTTCTTCTGCTAGGAGTCCAAAGTTAACCGCTCCGGCTTCTATAATCGTGCAGCACGACATGTCTTTAAGCATAAGAATATCGTCTTTTACGCCCTCAATTTCTACGAAATTTTGCGTAGACGACTTTACCGGTGCCGATGGTTTTTTCTGTGTCATAACACTTCCTTTGAGTATATTTGTATAGGAGGGAGCTGTTGCTCGTCAACAGTAATATTCATTGTATCAAAAAAGTACTTTCCACCCAAATCTTTTGGGTTAACTGCATAATCCCCTGGAGGAAGAGGGTGAAATGTTGCAAAAAGGCCATGATGATTTGTTTTTAGAATGCGAACGGCCTGCCCGGACGACGAATTTACATACACCATGATATTTGGAAGCGGCTCGTTTCTGTTGTTGTGGATGACACCCGAGAAGCAAACTTCTTTTGCTTCGGAAACTACGGGAGCCGCGGCGACAACCCCGGGAGTTGTCTGGGCCGTCGGGACGGGCTGAACAGGAATTGCTGCGACAGAAGGTGCCGCAACAGGAGTCGCAGGTTCTTGCAAAAGTGTATTTATTTGAAGAGCCTTCTTAGCTGGCTCGACAGGCTCGTGCTTCTTTGTTTCTAGGTATTTCGCAAGTTTTTGATTTGCGTCAACGTGGTTTAAGGTTGTAGTTTCATCTCCCGAAACAAAGACGCCTTTTAGAAAGTCTGGAGCGGTGTTTCTCTTCATATAGTAATACTGTGATGGAGAAAGGAGGCTGGTGGCAAGGTTTTTAATCCACACATCTAATTCACGTTCATTATAGCGATACATTGCGAAAAACCCACCCGCTGCCATGGTTAAGCCTGCGAGGACAATATTAAATGGTTTTATAGGAAGAAGGAGGAAATATATAAGAACTGAGAAGCCTGCGAAAAGCAATAAATACACAAATTGCTTAATGGTTAAAAAACCAATCAGCTTAAATTCAAACGAAGTAATCTGGCGAGGAACGGCATGTTGTTCCATGGAATCAGTATACAGAATTCTGACTAACGGAGAATTTTTTCTGCGAGGCTCTTCATTTCTTCTGCCGACATTTCTGTCACCAAAGAAAGATCGATTCCATTTTTGTGCACATCGTTCTCAAAGCGAGGAATAATACGTATATGAGCGTGTGGCACCTCTTCCCCAAGCGTTAAATATGTAATAAAATCAGAACCCACAGTGCCCCCAGTTTTTAGTGCAAGTTTACGTGCGGCTTCCCAATACTCTCCAAATTCTGGCACATCATTTACCCATCGATGATGGATCTTTGGAATCAACAGAGAGTTGCCTTTATTTAAGGGGCGAATATCTAAAAAACCCAGGAAAAGATCGTCCTCATAGGTCTTATAACAAGGAATTTCTCCAGCTACAATTTTGCAAAAAATGCAATCTTCCATGATACAATGATACAACCTATATGCAGAAAGAGAAGGTTATTATTATTGGCGGCGGTCCATCGGGTCTTGGGGCCGCGATATATAATGCGCGCGCCTTTTTAAATCCTCTCGTAATTGCCGGCGCGCCTCCTGGGGGACAACTTACTCTTACGAGCGATGTCGAAAATTATCCTGGCATTCTTTCTATCCTCGGCCCTGACTTGATCATGAAAATGCGAGAGCACGCAGCCCATTTTGAGACACGATTTGTTGACGACAATGTAAAAGAAGTTGATTTTTCTGACCCAAAAAATCTGATGATAAAAGTTTCTGGCGGGCAAGAATATTCCGCTGAATCCGTCCTGATAACTACCGGTGCGAGCGCAAAATGGCTTGGTATTGAATCAGAAACACGACTTCGTGGTCGCGGCGTATCTGCCTGCGCGACATGCGACGGCTTTTTCTTTAGAGATAAGGTTGTTGCAGTGGTAGGTGGAGGCGACACTGCGATGGAAGAAGCTGCAACACTAACCCGCTTTGCAAAAAAAGTATATATTCTTCATAGAAAAGAAGAATTTAGAGCGTCACAGATAATGCAAAAGAGAGTTATAGATAATGAAAAGATTGAGGTACTTTGGGGAACCGAAGTTTCTGAAGTTCTTGGGGAGCAAAAAGTAGAAGGATTAAAACTCAATTTCACCACCGACTCCTCAAAAGAAAAAGTTGAAGGTGATATATTAAAAGTCGACGGCCTTTTTCTCGCAATTGGCCATACGCCAAACACAGACTTTCTGAAAGACAGCGGCGTAGCTATGAATGAAAAGGGCTATATTACAACCTCTGCGTGGTTTGCATGGGAAAAGGCTCAAGGAAGGCACAAAGATTCAAACCTTCAGTTTGACATGGATTGGCAATACGCCACATCAAAAGAGGGCGTCTTTGCTGCTGGTGATTGTGTGGACTATCTTTATCGCCAGGGCATAACAGCAACCGGCATGGGTGCCGCCGCCGCTCTTGAAGTCGAACGCTATCTCGCCGAAATAGACTAAATCTTCTTTTTCCATCTCCCCTATGACATAAGAAATTCTTAAGATTCGAAACGTATTCTTGTGGTGTTATACATTCAAAAATACCATGAGAAAAATATTGTTAGTTCTTATTGTTGCCTGGTTGATGCTGACTATTATTTTGTTTTGGCCAATAGCTAGTAGGGGACAAGCCCCGACTCCACAAGATCCAGACACTACAATTTCATTAAAAAGCGATAGTACATGGATGGCGTCACGAGATCCTGGTTTTGCTGATTGGGAATATTCTATTGCTCCGTCTCGTGGCTTGTGCGCCGGAGAAGTGGGTAATTTTGAAGGTGATCCAATGTGGGCTTCACATCCGAAAAATCATGACAAAGTATATTTTCGAAAAACACTTTCTCTGAGCGATGTGCCAAAGAGTGCCTTCTTAAGAGTTGTTATGGATGACGATGGTGAAGTATTTATTAATGGCCAGAGCGTTCTAAAAAGTACAGACGGCGTTGTGGGTCTTTCTGAAGGGGAAGTGGGCAAATATTTGAGAAAAGGCGAAAACACAATCGAGCTGATGGTTTTTGACACGTATGGGGTATGTCAATCGGCTGCGGTTTATTTAGAGGTAAAAATTCCATTTGCAGAAAAGTATGACTTAAACATTCCTCTCATGAAGCAATCTACATTGACATGGGCACCACAGCAGTATGCTGGCGGACTGTTAGATAAGCTAGGATGCGGAATAGCTATTGGCGACTGTGGATGTGCGCTTTCTTCAATAGCAATGATGCTCAGTTTCCACGGTGTCATAAAAGGCCCCGATGGTTTTAATACAACACCAGATGTTCTCAATGAATACTTCTCGAGAAATCAGGTGTGTGACGATGTTGGTTGTGTGAGCGACGGTTATGCGTATGGCAATGTGGTATGGGGAGCCGTGCATCAATATACAAAGAAAGCGCACGAAAGATATGGTAGCTCAAAAGTTATGTTTATTGGCGGTGGTAGATATAATAAAGAAACGGTTGCAGCAGATATTAAGAGCGATAAGCCAGTCATACTTAGGGCTCTTGGGAAAAGCCATTGGTTTGTTGCTTCTGGGGTTGACGGTCCAACGCTCACGATAAAAGATCCTCTTTTTGATTGGTCTATCTTGGACAACACAGATTATAAAAATGAGGCCTCCGAAATGAGACGGTTTACAAAAGTGAATAGCGATTTTAGCGCAATCGAGGTTTTTGTGAAGGCGCCAGGACACGTTTTAATTACTGCTCCAGACGGAAAGAGATTGGGGTATGATGCGAGCACAAAAACGATAGTGTCAGAGATTTCAAGCGGATCATATTTAGAAGATGATATTTCAATTGTGGTCCGACACGCAATAATTCAAACTCCGCTAAAAGGAGATTATGAAATTCAGTATTTCTCTACTGACGAAGAAGTAAAGCCACAATATGTGGTTTTTAGAACAAATAGAGCAGCTGAAAGCCTAAAAGATACCAAAAAAGACATTAAAACAGGAGAAAAAGCTAGTTTTGTGTATGACCCGGACTTTGTGTTGCAAGAACCAACGGCACTTGTATCGCCCTCTATATCGCCAACCACACTACCAAGTCCGACGGTTATTCTTGAAAAAGTAGTATCGTGTGAAGCTTGTCGGGGAGGGGAGAATCGAACTCCCACCGCGCGCACCCCATGCGCGCATTCTACCATTATACTACTCCCCGTATTGCGTAATCCTTTTTTAATGCCCGCGTGTTATAACATAACCAGGTTCGACGGTGGTTACAATTTGAGGCAGTCGAGCTTGTTTTTCGCTAGCGATTATTTTATCATACAGTAAGTTTTAATCTAAATTATTATGGCAAAAGAAGTAAAAGAAAAAACAAAAGTAGTGCAGAAAGAAGAGAGTCAAAAAACCCAGGCAGTCGATATGGCTGTTGAACAGATCCAAAAACAATTTGGCATGGGATCTATCATGAAGCTTGGCGATCGAGTTAAGCAGAAAGTAAGTGTTATCCCATCCGACATCCTCCCTCTTGATGTTGCTTTGGGTGTTGGAGGAATTCCAAAAGGACGCATTATAGAAATATTCGGCCCAGAGGCATCGGGAAAAACAACATTGTCGCTCAATTTTATTGCACAGGTGCAAAAAAGTGGCGGTATAGCAGCGTTTATAGACGCCGAACATGCACTTGATCCAACCTGGGCACAAATATTAGGAGTAGATCTCGACAATTTACTTATTTCACAACCCGACACAGGAGAGCAAGCGCTCGAAATTACCGAGGCACTTATTCGTTCGGGTGGTGTTGATATTGTCGTTGTCGACTCAGTCGCCGCTCTTGTTCCAAGGAGTGAAATTGAAGGAGAAATGGGAGATGCCCAAATGGGAACCCAGGCGCGATTAATGTCACATGCATTAAGAAAATTAACAAGCGTGACATCAAAATCCAACACAACCATTATTTTTACAAACCAATTGCGACATAAGATTGGCGTAATGTTCGGAAACCCTGAAACAACGCCCGGAGGACTCGCGCTAAAGTTTTATTGTTCTATCCGCATGGATGTGCGTAAGACAGAGAGTATTAAAAAGGGCGATCAGGTTGTTGGATCGCGCCATAGAGTAAAGATTATTAAGAATAAAGTTGCACCACCATTTAAACAAGCAGAATTTGTCGTAAATTCTGAAGGTGTCGATAAAGAAGACGCACTTATTGAAGCGGCAATACTCACAGAAGTCATTACAAAAGCCGGCGCATTCTTAAAGCAAGGCGACAAAGTATTGGCACAAGGAAGAGCTCAACTTGCAGAGTTTTTGAAAAATGACCCAAAGATGCGTGAAGAATTTGCGCAAGCAATTCACAAAAAGATGTTCCCTGAAGGTGAAGAGAAACCAACAAAGCCTGTTGGTACGGAAGCTTCAAAGAAATGAGCGATCAAGATATTCACGATTATTTATACTGGTGCGCGGAGCGATACTTATCATACCGCCCGCGCACAGAGTTCGAACTTCGTCGCTATCTAAAGCGAAAACTTCATAGTCGCGACATCACCGACGCAGATGAGCAAGAGCCTTTTCTTAACACAGCAATTAATAAACTTGCCGAGGAGGGGTATATTAACGACGAAAAGTTTCTAAAAATGTTTGTCGATGATCGGCAGTATTTTCGCCCCCGCGGCAAGCGCCGCCTTGTCCTCGAATTAAAGCAAAAAGGCGTCGCGGAGCCGCTTATAGAAAACTATTTTTCCGATAATAACATCGATGAACTTCCCCTTATAGCCAACATCATTCAGAAAAAATTCTTCTTCCTCAATATTAAAGACGCATCAGAACTAGACCCAAAAACAATGAAGAAATTAACCGATCACCTTCTTCGCAGAGGCTTCTCATACAGCGATATTAAATTAGCGATTGAAGAATTCGATAAAAAAAAGTAGAATAGGGCAATTACAAATTGTAAACGGAGTAAAAAGTTAATAGAATAAAGGCTTATGATAAATTTGGAACATCTCTTCTTGAGGCTCTAATTCGTCACCTTTCTATTGATTTTTGTTGCCGTATAGGATTATATGAACATTCAAAAAATGCTTGCCTCCCTACCCTTTTTCAGCAAGCAACCGCTTGAAACACAGCAAAATTCCGCAAAAGTCGATCAAAAAATCGATGCCAAAGTCGAACAACCAAGAGTCGATATGAGCAACGATAAAAGAGTCGAGGAAGCTGAGCTACAAGCAAAAGAAGTCTTGGTGAGAGCCAAAGAGGAGGCGGTTCGAGTTAAAGAAGAAGCAGTGCGATTGATGGAGAGAGCCGAAATGGAGCTCCAAAAAACCAAGCGTGAGTTTCAGGAAAATGAACGAAAGATTCAGCAGCGCGAAAGCGAGCTTAATAAAATTAAGCAAGATTTAGAAGCAAAGGAGAAGGGTATCGAAGCTGAGCGAACAGAGGTCAAAGCCCGCAAAGATGAAATTCTCGAGAAGCTTGAGAAGGTTGCAAAGCTTAATCAGTCAGAAGCAAAAGAACTCATTCTTAATGGATGGGAAGAAAAGCTTAAATCTGATGTTGCAAAAAGAATTCGCCAAGCCGAGGAAAAGATAAAAGAAGAAAGCGAGAAAAAATCTCAAGACATTCTTTTAGAAGCAATGCGACACGGCGCAACAGATTATGTTGCCGAATACACACTTTCCACAATTGCTCTTCCTGATGATGCGATAAAAGGAAAGATTATTGGTAAAGAAGGACGCAATATTAGAGCCTTCGAACTTGCCACTGGTGTTGATGTTGATCTTGAAGAAGAAGGAACGATCAGAATTTCTTCTTTTGACGCATATAAAAGAGAGGTTGCAAAAGTCGCTCTCGAAAGACTTATTAAAGATGGCCGTGTACAACCAGTTCGTATTGAAGAAATCGTTGAGCAGACGCGTCGTGACGTCGACAAGATCGTTCATCAGGCTGGTGAAGATCTAGTACACCGTGTTGGCGTATACGATCTTCCAAAAGAGCTCGTATGGATGCTTGGAAAGTTTAAATTTAGATTTTCCTATGGCCAAAATCTTCTTCTTCATACACTTGAAGAAACAAAGATTGGTATTGCTATCGCTCACGAAGTAAAAGCCGATGTAATGACCGTAAAACTTGGCTGTCTTTTCCATGATATTGGAAAAGTAGTTGAAGACAAAGAGGGTTCACACGTCGATTTAGGCGTTGAACTTCTTAAAAAGCACAATATGCCCGCAGCAGTTATTCACTGCGTCGCCGCCTCACACGAAGATATTCCTCTCGAAACCGCAGAGGCAGTCATCGTATATATTGCGGACGGCATCTCTGGAGGGCGACCTGGAGCGCGCCATGAAGATTTTGAACAGTATCTTAAGAGAATTAGAGATTTGGAAGAAATCGCCATGCAGAGCAAGGGTGTTCGTGAAGCATATGCGCTTCAGGCTGGCAGAGAGCTCCGTGTTATTGTAAGACCCGATGATATTTCAGAAGACGAAGCAGTTGTCTTATCTGAAAAAATCAAGGAAGACATCAACGAGAAATTTCCAGTTTTCCCTGGTCAGGTCACCATTACCGTAATACGTGAGACGCGAGCTATTGCAACAAGCCATTCCTGATATAGATTGTTACAATAAGAGGTTTTTAATATGGATTGACAGGAAAGGCAAAACTGTCGTATGATATTCCTCAGCTCTAATTTTAATTACGGGTCCTCCTAGACACCTATAATAAAAAATAGAGCTGAGGAAGGGGGTGAAACTATACATGACAAAAGCAGACTTAGTCGCACAAGTAGCGAAACGAGCAAACCTTACATCAAAAGCAGCAAAGGATTCAGTAAATGCTGTTTTCAGTACCGTCTCTGAAGCAATGAAACGAAACGAAAAGGTTGTTGTTACTGGATTCGGAACTTTCTTAGTACGTAAGCGAGCAGCACGCAAGGGAAGAAATCCCCAAACCGGAGCTGAAATCAAAATCCCAGCAACAACTACACCAGGTTTCACAGCTGGAAAGACTCTTAAAAAATTAGTCAAATAACAGTTTGTTCTTGACTACTAAGACAAACCCTCTGCTTTGCAGCGGGTTTGTTTTTAGCTTATAATCAATATATGAGGAAAGCACTTTTGACCTTCGTAACCTTCTTAATACTTTTCTTCTGCGCCATCGTCGCGTTCTCAGAAAAAACAACAAGCGCCCTAGCCCAAGTAGAGGTAAAAGGCGAATCAGTAGAATATATGCTTCCTTTTGCTGGTCTACTACCAGATAATCCACTCTACTACTTTAAAGAAGTTCGTGATAATTTTTGGCTCTTTTTTACACGCGATAATATGAAAAAAGCTGAAGTATTAATTCTCTTCTCGGACAGAAAGACCTCAGCTGCACAAATGCTGTCGAAAAAAGGAAAATGGGATCAGGGTAGCGAAACCATGCTTGAAGCCGAGCAGGATTTTAAACGCATGGTCGATATGGTTGTCTTATCGAAAAACCAAGGGGTTTCCCCCGAGGTAGCCTTTATTTCTCAAATGAAACAAAGCAATAAGAAACATCGCGAGATCATTGAAACGCTATTGGGAGACACCCCTGAAGGCTCGAGAAAGCCACTTGAAGAAGCAGTTGGGTTGAACAATAGTCTTGCAGAGAAACTTAACGAATCGTTTTAACTTTCCCTTCCGTATCGCTCAAAAGACCAAAGACCACTCCCGCTAAAAGCATATTTTGAACCAGCGTTAGCCAATAATGATCAACCAACCCCGTCATAATAATGGCGATAAAAACTAATGCGCGCTTTTTAGTTGCGAGCTGAAAAGCGATCCATGTAAAAAGCGCGGTGATAATAGTTCCGCCCTGCACCATTAACAAAAGAAAAATATTGTGCACGGGCTGCAAAAAGAACTCAGGATATTTTGAGGGAAACTGGGCTTGGAGATAGAGATTGTTGCCAAATCCTACGCCAAACAACGGGTTTTGTTGAAAAAGAATAAGTGCTTGTTCAATAAGTGTTATGCGTTTGTCGATTGAGTATGTGTCGCCTTTTGCTTGGAAGAATAGAAAGCCCAAAACTAAGGGAATTAATATGCGAGAAACAAGGCAAGGAAGGCATGGTTTCTTAGATTTTAATGGGCGGTCGACAAATTGTAGTAATGCAGAAGTTATCGTTATAAGTAAAAAAGCGCCAATCGCTGCTTTTGAGAAAGAAAAAAAGACGAGAAATGAAGCAAGAGCGGCCAACAGAATATGTGTAATCTTCATTGGCTTTGCGCTGAGCGCAAAAGCATATAAAAGAAGAAAGAACCCGCCCAGGCTATTTGGATGTGAGAATGTTCCGTATGGGCGCAGAATTTCAACGCCATTAAGCGCTGCAGTCGCAATACCAGGAGACGACATGCTAAAAAACCGCTCGCCAAAGAAGTAGAATAATCCCTGTAGCGAGCCCTTATTCATAAACTGGAGCGTCGTAAGAATCGCCTGCATCACTGCCCCAGCAATCAGCGCATATAAAATAACCGCGCCATTCTTCTTTCTTTCGTGTGCGAATATAATATATACGAAATACACCTCAATAAGCCTTGCAATAGTATAAATCGCCATCTGCGGCACAGGAGCAATGAAAATATTAGCCACCAAAACTGCTCCTAAAATAAGAAGCAGCCGCGCATTCTTTTTTACGTGCGCAGTAATCTGCGCCTGATAAAAAGACGCCAACAGCACAAAAACAATGTCGGTCAAGTAGATTGTTGGCGCAAGATAATCAATGCGCACACCAGAGACAAAAGAAAAAGGAAGAAAAAAATGCTTACCCAGCTGAGTAGGAAGCAGAAATACGAAAGCCAACAATAAGACTTTATTCAATTTTTCCTTCACGTTCACATTCTAACAGACGCCGAATGGTA
Source organism: Candidatus Woesebacteria bacterium (assembly GCA_018062135.1). Taxonomy (GTDB): domain Bacteria; phylum Patescibacteriota; class Microgenomatia; order UBA1406; family HO2-37-13b; genus OLB23. Next base: position 8,288 of record JAGOSW010000009.1, on the reverse strand, counting down.
CAATATCATCATGTTGCGACGCAATAAAACCGTACAACGAGAGTATGAAATAATTGACCGCTTTGAAGCGGGTATTGTTCTTACTGGCGCAGAAGTTAAATCAGTAAAGAAACGCGGCATACATTTCGAAGGATCCTTTATAAAACTTGTCGGAAACGAAGCGCTCTTACTCAATGCGACCGTAGAAGGCTATGACTTCTCTCGTCCAGAAAACTACGACCCAAAACGCTCAAGAAAACTCCTTCTACACAAAAAAGAACTACTTAAAATTCAAAGTAAGCTTGGTCAAGGCCAAAACCTTACCATTGTCCCCATCTCAAGCTACGTAAAAAAAGGTTTCGTCAAACTTGAAATTGGTATTGGAAAAGGTAGAAAAACATGGGAAATTAAGAAGGTTGAACAATCAAAAGATGAACGCCGCCGCGTTGAAAAAGAATTAAAAGAATACATTAAAACATAATGAATATCCTCACGCCAGTGGCGATCTTTTTATTCCTGATTACGGTTTTTATATTCGTTTGCGTGTACGTGGGACGTAGTGCGTCACTATATAAAAGATTTTTCTTATGGTGGCTCGATCTGTGGGGGGTTCCAAAAGACATGCAAAAAAACCTTCCTATAGAGATGTATATTAAGCAAGCAAAAAATCTTTCTTGGCTATTCGTTTTTCTTGGTATCATAACGGCCTCCGCTTTCTTTCTCATGATGTACTACATACTGGTATAATATAGCCTATAGGGGATGTCGGGAATCGACGTGAAGATTGTACTTTTATAAGCGGCTAGAACGGAGTCATCCGTTAAATACAAAACACAAACGCAGAAAAACTTTCTGACGTAATGGCTGAGGGAATTTTCGCGGATATGAAGTCCCCTAAAAAGGCTTTTGTTCCAGCGTTCCAATTCGCTTAAGTGTTACCCTCTCCTAGCAATGTCTTGAGTTAGGAGATGAAAATCATAGACTATGGTGTAATGCGTTTTCGATGAGCCATTGCATTGAGAAAATTTCATCGGCTTTTCTGCAAGGTTTGCGAGTTTACCTGCAGGATAGAAGCAAAAACCTGATATTTCTAGCTATAACGTTTATAGGATGCCTTTGCGGACGGGGGTTCAACTCCCCCCATCTCCACCAACACTTTGGACTTTTGTAGCAGTCTGATCATACAGCCCTTTAAGATATACATGATCTTCTGGGGTGCGTGCAGCAATAAGAGTATTTATTCCTAATGACCAAGGATTTCCATTTCCATCAGTAACTTTTCCACCTACTTCATTTAATATCGTGAAAACAGCCGCCATTTCAGCACTCGTTTTGAAATAAATAGTTCCTCTATTTCTAACTGCCTCCAAAGCGCCACTTTCAGGATCTACAAACGTAGTCCCTTCGATTTCAACTGTTGACCTCGCAAGTTCATCTGTTGCTTTTACTTCGCCAAGCCCATGGAATCGAGCAACTCTTCCTGTTAAATCCTCGTTAAAGTGCGGGCTATTGTTATAAGTAAATTCTGGCTTTTCGGGACTTTTTGCCATAAGGGTAAATGCAGTCTGGTTGCCTTCGGCATCATAATCAACTACGTATGCGCCTCCACCTTTTACACCTACATAAAACCTTCGCTGAGATGGATGGGCGATAATCCCAATAACTGGTTCGCCCGTTTTGTTATCTATTAGCGAAACAACCGAACCCCATTGATCGTCAATCCTTCTCTTAAAATTATTGGTTCCCTCAATTGGGTCAGTAATAAGGGTATGAGTTTTGGTCGGGTCTAATGCCGTGGCAGCTGCATCATCGCCTTCTTCTCCCCAAAATTGCCAGTTCTTCCCTAAAGTCGCCATACCCTCTTTTATTCGTCCTTGCATGTATACATCAGCCGCAGTAGCCACATCAGTAACGCCGCTTGAAGCGGTTGCTTTCACCTGTTCAGCCATAAATTCAGGTTTGTCTCTCAAAGAGGGGAGGTCTAAGGCTAAAGGGACATAAAATCCCATAATTTGTCGGAGGCTTTCACCATGAGGAGAACGTTCTTGTAAGTCTTTTAATGAGGCGATTGTTTGAGGGTCGCTCGTTTCATCTACCATCTAAGCATTATACAAGTTCATATACCCTCATGTGATACTTGAATAAAGAATTATATCGAGGCAAAAGCCCTATTCTGCAATATCGGATACCATCTCCATATGTATGCTTGTATTTGGTTCCACTCCTGACGGGCTGTGTCCACACGGATTGTTAGGACAGGCTAAATTATATTCCTTCGGCAGTTAAATTCTGAAGAACTTTGTCAATGTCTCCCGTGATCATAGTCCAGTGCGGGATTTCTTCAAATCCCATGGATTTATACCAGGTGAGCGGATGCTCGTGGACGACGTGGGTAAATGTATCCCATGAAACAGCACTATATTTGTTTTTCGCTTCTTGAAAGAGCCTCTTTAAAAGTTTTTTACCAATCTTTTGCCCCTGATGTCCAGATTCCACAAAAATTTCCCCGTCGGTAATATGATTACCATCCCACCATGGTTTTACGATTGCGTTGGTGCCACCAACTATTTCGTTATCAATAATGGCTACGAATGTTAAATCAGGCTGGATTTCAAATAAGTGAGCTAGCATTACGATCGCAGTTTCTTTGGTCCATTCCTCACCAATGTTTAGAGGATTGTATGCGGCTACAAAAATATCCGCTAATTTATCTATATCCTCCTTTCTTGCTGGTCTGATTTCCATAAGTATATTATACAAGTCCTCATACCCTCATATGATGCCATCGGTTCAAGCGGGAAGGGCTTCCTCCCCGCTAAATAAATACTCATTATGAGAAATGAGCAATACATGGTTCGCACGAAGTGCGATGCTCGTTAAGAGCAGCCACAGCTGCATCTAATTCTGCTGTTCTCAGCATCTCGACGCGATCTTCTGTATCCCAATATCCTGTGCGAGCTTCCCATACTTCTGGTCCAAGTTCCTCCGGCATTCCTGGAATAACCGTTCTCTCCGCCTCAGCTTCTAAAGCTGAAAGTTGACGCTGCAAGGCCTGGTACTCAGTACACCAATGACTGCCCCTTTCAACATCACCTATTCCGATTAATCTTTCTGACATAATATTTTCACCTCCTTTCACAAAAAAACCCGCCTTTCGGCGGGCATCTGGCAAAAGTGGCAAAAAAAATCCCGCCTATAAGCGGGGGTTGTCTTTAGCTATTACAAAATACTAGCTACCCCGCGAAAGCAGGGTAAAAAATGTACTAGTTCCTTTAATGTATCTATGCAACAACATAATCGTATTATATCATGGTGATACGCAGTCTTGGACGACTTGTACTATAGGCCATAATATGGTATAATACACAACTTATGAATATTGCATCAATTCAACAAAACTTGTTCCCATTTTTCGTGATTCTATCAGTAGGGCTTATATTTATCTTCTTGTATTTCTGGAAGATGTATAACGCTTTCATCGTTATGCATAATCAGGTTAAAACCGACTTCTCTGATGTTCTTATACAAATAAAGCGACGCGCTTCGCTCATTGAACGATTAGCCTCACTTGTAAAAGAGTACGCAAAGCACGAAAATGAGACCTATAAGCAGGTTGCTCAGGCACGTTCAGCCGTTGACACATCGAGTACAACTAAATCTGCAGCAAAAGCAGAAAATATGCTTACCGATACTTTGCGATCGTTGTTTGCCGTATCTGAAAGCTATCCAAAACTTCAGGCAAGTGCAAACTATACTGATCTTCAATCTCAGCTGGAAGAAACAGAGAATCTTATTGCCCAATATCGTGAGCAATACAATGTAGCCGTACAAGATTACAACAACCTTCTTCAGGTATTCCCAAATTTAATACCTGCAGCCATATTTAAATTCACCGAAGAAGAATTTTTTGATACAAAAAGCTAATTTACCATGAAAAAAGCACCTGTTAAGAAAATTACCGGGAAACAAAGAAGAGTTAGAGCTGCAATAGTTTTTAGCGGTCTTATTCTTGCACTGGTATTAGTTACTTCAAGCTCAGTAGCTGCTGCTGTGCATACTGGCCAGCATAAAAAACTAAAAGCATTGTTATCACACAATATAGAACGGGCTCGAGGAGCTTTAGTAGATCATTATGTCAAAGAACTTGAACAGAAAAGACGAATTGAGAATGATCAGGAAAATCTAAACAACGAATTGATAGAAAATACCTATGAATTTGAAGTAAGCACCCCAGAAGTTACAGTAATTAATCGAAACAATGGAACGACACAAAAACAAACCGTGAAGGTAATTTATCAAAACAATAGGTCAGTAAATCTTGATGAAATTCAACGCCAGAATGAAGAGTATGTGCGTAAAATGAGCGAGCAAAGTAAGTTAAATCTTGAAAATTTTCGTTCTCAAAGTCAGCAAAGCATGCAAGAGTTTGAACAAGCAGGTCAGCAAGGACTTGAAGATTTTAGAAATACTCAAGAAGCAGAGCAGCAGAAAAGAATGGAAGAATTCAAGCAGAAATACGATATAAAATAACTATTCCTTTCTCCCTTATTTAATTCGTACATGACATGCCCGGGCTGCACACATGTTTTGGAGCTTGTTGCTGGGGACCATCGCACACAGTAATATTTGAGCTTAGAAGCTTTTCTTTTAATGCAATGCGACAATGATTCTCTTTAAAGTATGCATACGTGCCAAGGATAGAAAAAGCAGTCAAAACGACAACTACTAAAAGCACACCTGGAATATGTTGATTTCTAATAGGTTTTTTCATGAATGACTTGTAGCTTTCTGTGTTTTTCTTAAGAACACGTACCAATACATGAAGGCCACATATCCAGCATAAAGGGTTATTTGTGCAATGTCCATACTTTTCGTAATGCCAAAGATTGCTTTTATCATCTCAGCCATAAAGCTATCGCCCCCTGGGATAAGCGGAAGGGATACTTTTGTAAGCTCAGGTACAATACCAGCCTCAGCAAATTCATGAATACCTCGCGAAAGAAGCCCTGCTGCAAAAAGAATAAGCAAAACGCTACTCGCTCTGAATGCATAGTACACAGGTAATCGAAGCGTCGCAGTAAAAAGAGCAACCGAAACAAGAAGTCCCCCTATCAATCCGCTCGAAAATCCAGCAAAAATTTGCGATGGGTTTGCAGAAAAATAAATTGTGGTTAGAAATAAGACAATTTCGAACCCTTCCCGGAAGACTGCAGTAAAAACTAATAGGAAAAGACCTTTCTGCTCCTCTTTCTCTACTGTTGCCTTAACTTTCTGAAGAAGCTTAACTTTATATTGAGAAAAATATTTATGAAGAAAGAAAACTGCCCATGTAATGAAGACTGCAGAGAGCGTCATAAGGACCCCTTCTATAAATTCTTCAACGCGACCAGAATAGATTTTTTGAACTTCGAGTCCGAATAAACTACCGATTCCTAGAAGCACAATACTTAAAAGAGCCGCTGCTCCTGTGGCGAGCCATACTGTCTTTATGCTTTTTGTTTGGCCGAGTTTGACCAGAATACCAAGAATTGTCGCGACAATAAGCGATGCTTCAATTACTTCTCGAAAGGTAATAAGAAAAGCTGGTAACATAACTACTTGTTCTCCCACAAACCGAGGACGTTTCCTTCGGAATCTTTAAAGTAGGCGGAAAATCCCATATTGGCTATTATAAACCATTCAATCCAATAAATAATCCCCAGGCCATGGCGATAAACAGCGCTGGTACAACGTTAAAGAAAATAAACGATTCTTCGTAAGAAGCCATCGCATCGTACAGAAATGTTCTGTAGCCAACGGCGCTAAAAACCATGTAAATAAAACCGTACGCAAAAGTTGCTGTTGTAGTGGTGTCTGAACTTCCCATGCCGCTAAGGAAAACATGAAAGATCCACAGCGTACTGATAAACCCAGTAAAAATCGTTCCCATAATAATGGCAACAATTTTTGATGATCTTGTACTGCGTGTTAGTTTCCTCATGTGGTTAGAAGGGATACCCTTTTAAATTTTGCAAACCTTTTGCTGCTGAAATCTCACCCGAAAGATTATCGGCATGGCCAATAATAAAACGATGGAAAAATTGCCAGACTGGATAATCACCCATACCCCAGCCAGAAAGATCTACTTTACCATTTTCAAATTCTTCATCAGAAAGGCCCGTAAGGTATTGATTGGTTTGTTCGTAGACGGCCTTTCCATATTCTTGCAACTTAGAAATTTCAACACGGAGATTTTTTGTCCACTTCACAAAGTCCTGCTCCCATGATTCGGTCATGGCTGGATGTGGTTCACTCAGTCCCATTTTTTCCGCCCAACCATGGTCCATAAGCATTGGTGTTTTTCGCAACATGGTATTTAGCATCATGTCTTCTGAGACTACAACGTGTGCATATGCAGCAGCCACTGAAAGCATTTTTCCTCCAGGTTGATTATTCGCAACCTCATCGTTAACATCAGCCATTGTTCCTTCTAGTGTTTCGTGAGCATCTTTTATTAATGCTATTGCCATTTCTCGTGCTGTCATAGATTGTATTAAGAATGAATAATACAAGTATTGTAGTATAATACTCTCATGTTCACATTCGGTTTTAACCATTGTATGCCCACCATTTTTCTCGTCGCTGACGAGAAGTCTTGTGGTGGCTCGGTGGTTGTAAGCAGAAAGTAGAGAACAAAACAGAACGAAACCAACGAGCCAGCCTAAAGAGCTGGTTTTTTTTCGTCCAAAAAACGTATGATAAAACTAATGATTAGATCAATAAAAAGTAAGTCGCAGACCACAGTATGGCGCTATTATGCGTTTACATTTTTAATGAGTTTGCACTTTTTCTCAAGTGTTTTGGCACCCTTCCTAACAGATTGGGGAGGAATTTCACGTGTCCAAGTACAGCTATTGCAATCATGGTTTATGCTGTGGATTTTTATACTTGAAATTCCAACGGGGGTTGTCGCAGATTACTTTGGAAGAAAATATTCGTTGGCTTTGGGCGCGCTTGCATTAATCTGCGGATCGCTAATATATGGAATAGTGCCGAAGTTCGAAGTATTTCTGTTAGCAGAATTTCTATTTGCAGCGGGAGTTGCGCTTTTTTCTGGTGCTGAGTCCGCATTAATGTACGATTCATTAAAAGAGGATGGTCAAGAAGAAAGAAGTAAAGAAATATTCGGAAAAGCTCATGCAATTCGCATGACAGGATATTTAGTTTCTGCGCTTATTGGAAGCTTTATTGCATCTAGACTTGGTCTTAATGCACCAATTCTATTTTCGGCAATTCCTTTTGCGATTGCTGCTATGATAGCCCTATCAATGCGCGAACCATCAATTCACAAAGGTCCTTCTGAATCGAGGAGGTATATTGATATAGCAATAAATGGAACGAAGTATTTTCTATCACATAAAAAATTAAGAGCGGTAGCACTTGATGCAACAATTGGTGCATCCGCATCTTATTTTGTCTTATGGCTGTATCAGCCAATGCTACAGAAATTGTTTGTGCCAATAGAAAAATTTGGCTTTTTCCATGCAGGATTGGCAGGGATTCAGATTCTCATAGCCGCAAACTTTATTTTTTTTGAAAGACTATTGCGCGGGCCAGTTCGTTTTTTGAGATTTACAGCCCTAATAATAGGAGCATCCTTTATATTGGTTGCACTCCTGCCAAACATTTATACTGTGGTAATTTTCCTTGCATGCGCTGGGGGCTTTGGACTAACACGATGGGAATACATGAGTAGCTACATGAATAAGCTCATTCCATCTGCTGAGCGAGCCACAGTTCTATCGTCAGTGTCGATGTTTAGAAGGCTCGCGCTTATATTTCTAAATCCTATTGTTGGTCTCATTGCAGGAAGGTCGTTGTCACTTTCCTTCCTTTTCGTAGGGTTGCTTCCCCTCGGATTAATCAGCCTGCAATATATCTTTGCGAAGGTCAATATGACGCGGGGTAATCTTGATAAGGACTAAAGCTACGAGAACACCAAATATTCCAACACCGGATATTGAGGCGGCATTGCCGAAAACGTCTGCTATAAAGCCTGCCGCCATTGGTCCAAGTATGTAACCAAGATTTGTGTAAAAATCTGTGAGCACTTCTATTTCTTCTTCGTAATTGCCATTTTCTTGAATAAGATCTGCATATACGCCATTGACTGCCGGTAGCGCAAGCGATAAAAACACAGAAGATATAAATACGAGAGAAAGCGCGACATAATAATCTTTTGCAAATACGAGAGTGCTTAATAAGAGAGACCCAATAAGAAGACTCGAAAATGCTATTTTCTTTTTTCCGAATCGTTTTGTTGCAAAACT
>JAGOSW010000008.1:17760-19963 GCA_018062135.1 Candidatus Woesebacteria bacterium | reverse complement strand
AGGCTTTGAATCAAGAATTATTCTTGATGATATAGTTCAAAGCGATGCACCTTCTGATTTATAATTCAAATTCACCTTCAAATAGCTGGCCTCCATATGATCCGGTGAATTTAAGTGATGCTTTTATGGAAGCAATACCCTTGTCATATTTACATGTGCCTGAAGAACAGGTACCAAGAGTAATTTGACGCTTTACAGGCTCTTTTCCATCGAATTCGATAGTGCCGATAACACCTTTTGGCACTTTTTCCCCATCGATATCGGCATCATAAGAAAGTTCATATTCTATGGATTCGGTTCCTTCAGGAACACCAGTTATATTTAATGAGGCTTCTTGCTTCTTTGCGTCAGAAGTTATTTTTACAATGACCGTGTCTGCAACTGTTGGGAGAATTTCAATATCTGGTAAGACCTCTTCATTTGCTTCCTCATCAGCTTTGTTTGTTCCGTTGCCTCTTACAAAAAAGAATCCTACTGCAACAAGTAAAACTAACACAGCTACAACAATTAACATGTTCTTGTTTTTTTCAATCATTTTCATATCCATATTTATTTATGCGTAATTTTTAATAAATGTAGCAATGTACGATTCCAGTGTATCAAGTTTTACACGCTCTTGCACCATTGTGTCACGATTACGCACTGTAACACAATCATCTTCGAGCGAATCATAATCAATAGTAATACAAAGAGGTGTGCCAATTTCATCCTGTGAAAGATATCGCTTACCGATGTTTCCGCGATCATCCCACGCGACATGCATTCCTGATTCTTTCAAAGAATTAAAAACACTGCGGGCTTTCGTTGTTAATTCTTCTTTATTGCGAACAAGTGGAAAGACCGCGGCTTTATATGGTGCGATAGCCGGATGTAGTTTTAGGTAGGTGCGTTTTTCGTCTTGGCGATAGGCATCACAAATTAAGACAAGCAGAAGCCTATTAAGACCAATAGAATATTCTGCGACATGGGGTATGAAGGTTTCGCCAGTCTCGTCGTCACGATATGAAAGGTCTTCTCCCGAAAATTCACTGTGGCGTTTAAGATCCCAGTCTCCTCGATAATGAACACCTTGGAATTCTTTCCAGCCAAACGGGAATTCATATTCAAGATCTGTCGCGACCTTATTGTAATGAGCTCGCTCCTTAAACTCTTGGTCGCGGAATCTTAATTTATCTCCAGAAACTCCAATGCTTTTCAGCCAATCCATACTTTTTGCTTTTAAGCCTTCATATGTTTCTGTTGCTTCCGCTTCTCTTACAAAAACTTCGAGTTCCATTTGTTCAAATTCTCTTGTTCTGAAAATGTATGGACCAACTTTAATCTCATTCCTAAATGCTTTTCCAATTTGGGCTATGCCAAATGGAAGTTTAAGTCGCATACTGTCTTTTACAAGCTTAAAGTTATAAAAAATCGGCTGACATGTCTCGCCGCGAAGATACGCAGTAGTTTTTTGATCAGCAATTGTTCCGACCTGAGCTTCCACAAGAATATTAAATCGTTTTGCTTCTGAGAGCTTATTTCCATCAGGACTGAGAAGATTTTTTTCCTCAATAATGTCATTTATCTCTTCGGGTGACATACCGTCAGTCTTGTCGCCGATGGCTTCTTCGATGAGATGATCGGCACGATACCTTTTATGGGTAATGGTATCCTCGACCATAACATCATTAAAGGACTCTACGTGACCGCTTGCCTCCCATACGCGTGGGTGTGATATGAGAGCACCATCAAGTCCTACATTATTTTCTGCCATGTGGACGAATCTGTGCCACCAAGAATCGCGAATATTGCGAAGAATTTCTGCTCCGAGTGGACCAAAGTCATATGCTGCTTCCCAACCACCATAAATTTCTGATGAAGGAAAGACAAATCCTCTACGTTTTAAGAGGGAAGCGATTGTTTCCATTGAGATTTTTTGCGAATTGTTTTGTGAATCAGACATATTGCTGAAATTATAGCAGATATATAGAAAGACGCCCGGCGGGTGGGTACAGAAACCGCCGGGCATTCGCCACCATGCTGGTGGCTAGTTGTCGTCCTCGACGCCGTCTTCGTCAAATCGCTCCGACGGATACCCTTCCGCACGCGCTGCGGCAAGTGCAAGCGTTCGTGAGGAAAACCGTGGATTGCCGTTTCTCTCAATCCGCCCGTTTCGCTTGTTGCCTAGGTAGAGGAAGACAATATGCCAACCCCCCACTTCAGC
>JAGOSW010000008.1:12148-17660 GCA_018062135.1 Candidatus Woesebacteria bacterium | reverse complement strand
CCTGCCTGTATAATGCTTTAATGGATCTTTCGATAATAATCCTTTCTTACAATACGGCCGAGCTCACAGCTCAATGCCTCATGTCTGTTCTTAATTCACTCGACAAAGACCCTTCCGTAAAATCAGAGGTCATTGTATGGGACAATAACTCCACAGATAGCAGCGTAAAAACCCTGAAACATATAGTTGATCCGCGAATAAGAATTGTGGCAAGCAAAGAAAATCTTGGCTACACAGGAGGAAATAACGAGGCGACTAAGTTAGCGAAAGGAAGATCGCTTCTCTTTTTAAACTCAGATACCATTGCTATCGAAGATGCCGTACCAAAACTCTACAACTTTTTTATACATCAAAAAGGCTTTGATTTTATTGGCGCCCGTCTACTTAATAAAGACAAATCGCCTCAAGCCTCAAGCGGGCGCTTTTACACACTGCCCGTAGCGTTTGCAGCTCTTTTTTTAAAAGGAGATAGTTGGGGAGCCAGCAGATGGCCGGTACGCAAAATCAGAAAAGTTGATTGGGTTTCTGGGGCAGCTTTCATAACAAAAAAAGAAACATTTGAATCACTTAATGGCTTCGATAACTCACTATTTATGTATTGGGATGAAATCGACCTCCTATATCGTGCGTCGCAAAAAAAACTAGTTACCGGCACATATCCTGACGCTGCCTTCATCCATTTAGAAGGCGCCTCCAGCAATTCAAGAACTCAACCAATTTTGAAGGTGTTTCAAGGCTATCTTTTCTTTTATAAGAAACATTACTCCCCCTTGCAACAGAGCCTCATTCAATATATGCTACAATTAAAGGCGATCGTATCTTTAATGATCGGCAAAATAACAGGAAACAATTATTTGATAGAAACGTATTCGCAAGCATATGAAATTACTAAAAAAAATTGACGACAACATCCTAAAGGCACTTTTGATGTTGTTTGTGTTTTTTATTCCATTATTTCCTAAGTTCCCATTTCGTGTTGTTAACTATACCTATATAGCAATTCGACTTGACGATTTACTCTGTGCAATTCTCGCCGTAGTTTTCATTGTTCAGCTTGTAAGAAAAAAGGTATCTTTTAAAGATCTTCCATATAAAAAACTCTTCGCTGCATTCTGGGTTGTAGTTTTCTTATCCTTCCTATCTGGAATGTACATAACAAAGACCATTGAATTTCCTTTTGTAGCTCTGTTACATTCAGCTCGACGTATTGAATATATGATGATGTTCTTTATTGCGTATTCTGTCATCAAAACTTCTGCTGACTTTAAAAAGCTGCTATTCACATTCTTGACTTCACTTTTTTTAATCAATATATATGGTATCGGCCAAAGATTCTTTGAATTCCCTGCCATATCAACTATGAATCCTGAGTTTGCTAAAGGTCGCATTTTATTCTTAACACCTGAAGCGCGACTTAGTTCTACTTTTGCAGGTCATTATGATCTTGCCGCATACCTTGTTCTTATGATTCCGCTCTTATGGGGACTTTTTATGTATGCAAAGAGAATACAAATCTCACAGAAAATGAAGGCTTTCACACTAGGTATTAGCCTTCTACCTATTGTTCTTGCGGCATATACACTTTCCGGTATTTCAGCAGAAACAATAAATCATATTCCAATTGCAGGTACTTTATTCTCGCCACTTAATCAACTCGTAGTCGGGACCATACTTTTTGCAATCAGCATGTATCTAGTGCTTTTTAACCAACTTGGCAAATCGTTAATTTTTTTCACCATTGTATTGTCAACGCTTTCGCTTGTCCTTACCGCATCAAGAACTTCCTCTATTGCATACATTGTTTCAACACTTCCTTATCTTTTGTACATTCGAAAATTTAGATACTTTATTATTGCCGTCGTATTGTCGGTTGGCGTTTCAACATTCGATACTGAACTTGCACAACGATGGTTAAAAACGGTGCAAATTAGGCAGGTTGTCGTTAATGAAAATACCGGTGAAGAGGTGGTTGTGCAAAAACTTAAAAAGGACTCGCTTCCTGCAGGAAATGCAATTATTCGTACGCGAAACACTCTTCCTGTTACAGCAGAAGCACAGTTGACTAAAAAAGATCTTCTCGCCCGAGCAACATTAAGCGGGCAGCTCAATGCATCTGGAAGCGCCATGACCGAAGATGATTACACAGTTATATCAGCAGTTGCAGCAGACACTTCAATATCTACACGATTGCAAGTTAGCTGGCCACGCGCATTTAAAGCGTTCTTAAAGAACCCCCTTCTCGGCAGTGGCCCTTCATCAATATCTGAATCCTCTGATGGAGATTACTTTAGATGGATTGGAGAAACTGGTGCCTTAGGTGCTTTATTATTCTTAGGAATTATTGCAACTGTTTTGAAGGGTATTTATGCAGCTCGCAATAAAGTTTCAGAGGAAGGAAGATTCCTCATTGTCGGACTTATGTTTGGAACACTTGGCCTTATGGTGAATGCTATTCTTATAGATGTATTTGAAGCTTCAAAAGTCGCATACCTATTCTGGACACTACTGGGGGTATTCTCTGGTATGTCATTCCTTGAAAAAGACGCTATTAAGAAAGTTTAATCTATGGATTCTCAACACGATAAGCCAACTAGTCGCTTTAAAAAGATTGACGTCATTTTTCTTACGGTTATTCTTATTCTAGCCCTCGCATTGCGTCTATATAAAATAGACACCCCACTCGCCGATTGGCATTCTTGGAGACAAGTCGATACTGCAGCGGTCGCAAGAAATTTTGCTCAGAATGACTTTAACCTTTTATATCCACGTTATGATGATTTATCAAATGTGCAATCCGGTTTCTACAATCCAGAGGGTTATAGGTTTGTTGAATTTCCATTGTACAACGCCATTTTTGGAGCGCTCTATAAGTATATGCCTATTACCCCAATCGAGGTATATGGCCGTCTTACCACAGTCTTTTTCTCTTTAATAATAATTGCAATACTTTATTACCTAGCGCTTCATGAACATAGCCGCGTGGCTGCAGTTGGCGCCGCAATAATCTATGCAACCATGCCATTCTTTGTCTATTACTCGCGTGTAGTTCTTCCGGAAACAACAGCCCTGGGCTTTTCATTCATTGCACTATTTTTAGCATACGTATGGGCTCATTCAAAACACAAATGGGCACTAGGACTCATCGTGCTTTCTTGTATCTCTGCAGCGATTTCTATTCTCATTAAACCAACAGTCATTTTCTACTTCATTCCTATTGCATATGTCTTTTTTATGAAATATAGATTTAGAATGATACTAAAGCCAACGCCGTATTTATATTTTGTCGCTGCTCTTATCCCATTTATTTTATGGCGTCTATGGATAAGTAAATTTCCAGAAGGAATTCCTGGATTTGAATGGTTGCTTACCGATGTTAATACTTTTGAAGGTCGCAAAAATGTCTTCTTCCGCCCTGCATTCTTTAGGTGGATATTTCACGAGCGCATTCTACTTTTAATTATGGGTGGCTATGCAGCAGTACTTCCGCTTTTGGGAATTCTTGAGAAATCACGAAAGAGCCTACTTATTCCATTTATAGGTTTTGGGGCGTTAACATTCTTACTTGTCTTCCAGGGTGGAAATGTGCAACATGATTATTATCAAACAACAATTTTGCCAGCTTTGGCTTTGCTGGGGGGCATAGGTATTGCGCGCATACTTCACAAGAGGGATCATGATCAGGTGTATCTTTTCAATATTCTTATCGTTGTATTTATATTGGGATTTTCTTGGGCAATGTCGTTCTATAAAATTAAAGATAACTACTTATATAGTGAAGATTTAGTAAATATCGGTAAAATTATAGAAACACTCACTCCGACAGATGCAAAGGTAGTGACGGACCGAGATGGTGATACGACTTTGTTGTTCCTATCCAAAAGAAAAGGTATGCCAGCAGTGTCGGATACCTTAGAAAATCTGAAAGGTCGCGGAATGGAATATTTCTATACAAATAAAACGGATGTCGCGAAGGATGTCCGTAAGACGTATACCCCTATTTTTGAGAACAGTAATGTCTTTATTTTCAAACTTTAACGATGAAGATCTTGATGCTTACGCCATATCTTCCTTACCCTCCTTCTTCGGGCGGTCAAGTTCGCTCGTATAATCTCATTAAGCATCTCAGTCGAAACAACGAAATATATCTCGTTGCACTCATTAAATCAAAAGACGAAGAGAATTATAAGAAAAGCTTAATGCCATATTGTAAAGAAATTCATGTCTGCAAGCGTTCTGAGTCACCATGGACGTTTCGCAATATTTTCACGAGTGTGTTTGGCCAATATCCTTTTCTTGTGGTAAGGAATTACTCGGTCGAAGCTAGGAATGTCGTAAGCGAACTGCTCAAGAAACATAAATTTGACTTAATACATGCGGAGACTTTTTACATTATGCCCCACATTCCATCAACAAAAGTTCCTATTCTCCTCGTAGAGCAAACTATAGAATATAGAGTGTATCAACATTTTGTCCGTACTTTGCCCCTGGCAATGGCCCGACCGTTTTTCTACTTCGATATAATCAAACTCCGTTATTGGGAAAAAACATTCTGGAGTAAAGCAGATCTTGTTGGAGCTGTTTCAGAAGATGATGAAGAAAAAATGCATGAGTTAAGAAAAAATCTCCCCACAACTATTATTCCTAACGCGGCTGGAGAAGATCTCTTAAAAGTCTATGACGAAAAAAAGGATAGTTCAGGGCAGCCAATATTCTTATATCAAGGTAATTTTTCTTGGCTGCAAAATATTGAGGCTGCTAAATACTTAATTACTAATATATTCCCAGCAATAAGAGAAAAAATTCCGAACGCAACATGTGTTATTGCTGGACAAAGGGCACTCGAAAAACTAGGAAACATTAATGAAAAAGGTATAAAAATTGTTGACATTGGCTCTGCAAATCCGGATGAAGTAGTAAAAGTATACGCCAAATCGACTATTTTTCTTGCGCCAATTCATGGCCCTGGTGGTACACGACTAAAAATTCTTGGCGCAATGGCAGCTGGGCTGCCGGTTATTTCGTCACCTACTGGCGTTAGTGGATTGGCGGCCAAGCAAAATGAAAATGTAATCATTGCTCATTCGACAGAAGATTTTGTCAACGCAGCCGTTATTCTTTGCGAAGATAAGAAGCTTTACAATAAAATACGTAAGAACGCGCGCGCTCTTATTGAAGAAAAATACAGTTGGGATACAGTCTCTCAGCAACTTGAAAAAATATATCTAAAACTTGTTGCTACACATAAATGAAAATAGGTATTGATATTTCTCAAACAGCATTTCCAGGAAGTGGCGTTGCTCGCTATACAACATCATTAATCTCGGCTCTCGTCGAATACGATCAGGATAATGAATATGTCTTTTTTTATTCATCTTTGCGAGTTCCCCTCGATAAGAATATTAAAGAGCTAATAAGAGCGCCGCACGTTCTTAAGGAATTTAGATTCCCTCCTTCCTTACTTTCATTTATGTGGAATACAATGCGCATCTTTCCAATAGAATATTTTATCGGC
>JAGOSW010000008.1:0-12048 GCA_018062135.1 Candidatus Woesebacteria bacterium | reverse complement strand
GCACTTTATCAACACGCCGAGTTCTTTGTATTCCCTTCAATATACGAAGGGTTTGGATATCCAGTTATTGAAGCAATGGGTTATGGTTGTCCTGTTGCGACATCGGACACTTCATCACTAGCTGAAATCGCAGATAACTCGGCATTAATGTTTAATCCACATGATGTCGAGGGTATAAAGAAGGCTCTCAACGAACTCCATAACAGTAAAGAACATCGAGACGACTTAATCAAAAAAGGAAATGAGCGCTACAAAAGCTTTTCTCGCAGAATTTTTGCTGAAAATTTTGTTAAAATAGTTCAAGCCATACATCATGATAATAGGAGTTGACGGAAATGAGGCGAATGTAAAAGAAAAAGTTGGTGTTTCTGTGTACACCATGGAAATGCTTCGTTATTTCCATCAACATGCTTCACAAACTACCAGATTCATTGTGTATCTTCGAAAGAAACCTTTAGCTGATCTTCCTAAAGAGTCGCCTTACTTTCAGTATGAAATTGTTCGTGGTGAACATCTCTGGAGAGATGTCATTTTTCCACTACACCTTTTTACCCATCCTAAAATAGATGCGCTTTTTTGTCCAGCTCATTACACGCCGCGATTTTGTCCGGTACCAACAATAGTAACTATTCACGATACTTCATATCTATTCTTTAAGGATGAATTTCTTAAGAGAGATTTGTATAAACTAACTTCATGGAGTAAGCATGCAATTGAACGCTCGGCAAAAGTAATTACTGTTTCTGCATCGACAAAGAAGGACGTAGTAAAAAATTACCAGGTCGATGCATCTAAAATTAATGTTATTCATAACGGATTCGATAAATCAAAAGAAAGTTACAAAGAATCCCAAGGAGGTTCGTTTTCACTACCCAAAAGTCCTTACTTGCTCTATGTCGGCACAATTCAACCACGAAAGAATATTAAAGCTCTTATTGATGCGTTTAAAATATTCCATGAGAAAAATCCCAAATATAGCCTCGTGCTTGTTGGAAAGATGGGTTGGCTTTTTGGAGATATCTTTGAGTATGTTCTTGAACAGAAACTTGAAGACAATGTGATATTTACTGGCTATGTATCAAATAGCCAGCTCGCCGCACTCTATCAAAAAGCAAGTTGCTTTATTTTCCCTTCTCTTTATGAAGGATTTGGCATACCCTTGCTAGAAGCTATGCATTATCGATGCCCAGTAATTGCTTCTAATGCTGCGAGTCTCCCAGAAGTTGGAGGCGACGCAGCGGTTTATTTTGATCCAAAAAATTCAAACGATTTAGTCAAAGCTCTTGATGAGGTCATTGGGAATGATCAAGTACGTCAGTCTCTTGTTAAAAAAGGCTTAAAAAGGGTACAATTATTTAGCTGGGAGAGAAGCGCGGGAGAAACACTAAAAACAATTAAAGATGCCTTTTCTTCCACAGAATAATAAAAATGAAAGATCGTACTGGAAGAGAATTGTCAGCTTCGGAGATTCGACAAAAAGCCGTTATTCGTGGTGTAACAATCTTTAGTGAGCTAGGCCTCTTCCTCATTCATGTGGTCGGCAATGTTCCTTCTCATCATATTCGTCGTCTTCTCTATCGACTCGCAGGAATGCACATTGGTAAGGGCTCTTCTATCCACATGGGCGCAATGTTCCATGTTCCTGCAAATATAACGATTGGTGAGGACACTATTATTGGTGAGAAGGCTCTGCTAGACGGGAGAAATACGCTACAAATCGGAAATCATGTTGATATTGCGAGTGAAGTCATGATTTATAACGCTGAACACGACATTCACGACAAGGATTTTTCTCCCATCATGGAGCCAGTTGTGATTGAAGATTATGTATTTATCGGGCCACGATCAATAATTTTGCCAGGTGTGACCATTGGAAAAGGCGCAGTCATAGCAGCTGGGGCTGTTGTAACTAAGAATGTAGAGCCTTTTACTATTGTTGGGGGCGTACCAGCAAAAGAAATCGGTAAAAGAAAGACAACAGATCCTCAATACAAGATAGGAAGAGCAGCTTTATTTCGCTAAATTCTCGAACACATTCATCAGATCGAATGCTTGGATATAGACTAGCTTCTGAAACACAAAGTACGAACGCACTTCGTATACTACCGAAACAGCCACTAAGAAAACAATAAGTAGCCCAACCAATTCTGCTTTTTTAGTATCCTTTTTTACCTGAGTATAGATCCACATAAATCCCTGTCCGATAAAGTACGCGATCGCAGGAAGCATTGTGTAGGTTCGAAGCATGTTCGGATTTTCGTGAGGGTATGTAAGTAAGGTAGGTAAAAGACCGATTAAAAAATATGCTGCAAATAAGTTCTGAAAGAATGTTCTTTTTGTTCTAAATAAGTGAACAAGTCCAATTCCCAATGTTGAATACAAAATAGGATTTAAAGCACTCTTGAAAGGATAATTATGTCGGCCATTGGGATCACCATCGCCAAAAAACATCCGCGTATTCTTCCAAAGATTTTGTAAGAAAAAGCTTATTTTCTCAAGTACAGTAAGGCCAGTATTTTTCAAATATAGCTGCTGCTCGATGCGTACATCTTGATTCTGTGTAAAATACAGTGTTAATGGGGCAATACAGAGTGCAAAAATGCCAAGAAAAACTGACAAATGTAGTTTTTTATTTTTTGATACATAGAAAATGAGGCCGGCCATGAGGATAATAAAAAGACGGCCGGGTGTATATGAGTTATAAGCAAGCCCTGTCGCAAGAGCTGCTAGGACAAGTAATATAAGAGATTGTGATTTTCGAAAAAGGAGCGCGAGATATAGAGCGCCTAGCTCAAACATAAGCAAGAATGAGGCTTCGAAAGAAAATCGCGCAAAGCTGAAGTACCATCGCATGGTAAGAAAAATGACTGCAACCAAAAATGCCGTGTGAAGTTCAAATTTTTTTGAAAAGGGCAACGCAACTTTAAAGCTTTTCTTCCCAAATGCTTCGTGACATATGAGGTAGAACAGCAGTGCTGCAATAACTCCTGAGGCTGCTGAAGTAAATCTGAGTGCAAATTGACTGAGCCCGAGTGTTTTAAAGAAAAATAGAATAACGTAGAAATACATGGTTGTATGACCTGTCGCTGCCGGCGTATAAGGCTGATAGGGTGCGCCTTCTAAGTCTAGGGCAAGATGAATAAAATCAACTTCGTCATTTGCGAGTCCTTTTGGAATTTCGCTTGATTGAAAGAAAATAAGAAATGAGGCTAAGAGTGTAATTATTGTTGCGTAGATTAAAGTGCGTTTCATGGGTTCATGGATATTATACTTGCTATAATTACTGCATGAAAGACCTTTCTGTAATCGTCATTTCCTACAATACGTGCAAACTCACAAAGAAAACTCTTGAACGTCTCATTACCGCTCTTAAAAAAGAAAAACTAGACTGGGAAGTTATTGTCGTTGATAATGCCTCTATTGATGGCTCAGTGCAAATGCTTGATATGCTCGCGAAAGATCACCCTGAAATCATTATCCTTAAAAACACCGCAAACCTTGGTTTTGGAGCAGCTAATAATATCGGCATAAAGAAAGCTCAAGGAGAATATGTGCTCCTATTAAATTCTGATGTAGAAGTAGCTGACACCGATTTTGTATCTCTTATTAGTTACTTAAAGAAAAATGAGAGTGTTGGCGGGCTAACGGTAAAAGTAAACCTTCGAAACGGCAAGATTGACCCAGCATCACATCGTGGGTTCCCAACAATGTGGCATTCGTTTTCGTATTTTTTTGGCCTCGAAAGGTTAACAAAAAATATTCCAGTTCTGAATACCTTATTTGGCGGATATCACCTGACATGGGAAGATTTATCAAAAAGACATGAGATTGATTCCCCCACTGCTGCCTTCTTCCTTCTCCCTCGACAAGTTTTAAAAGAAGTTGGCGGATTTGATGAGAAATTCTTTATGTACGGTGAGGATCTGGATCTTTCTTACCGAATCAAGGAGAAAGGCTATAAAATTATGTACTATCCAAAATTCATAGTTATCCATTTAAAGCATCAAAGTGGCCTAAAAACTTTTGATCCTGGTACCAAAAGAGCAACAAAAGACCATTTTTACGATGCAATGAAAATTTTTTATAGAAAACACTATGCACCGAAAAAGCCGGCAATAGTTAACTGGGGAATGTATAAAGCTATTGATCTAGTTTGTTATATTAAAACTTCAGTAGTTCATGGAAACTAAAAGAATTGGCATTGATGCAAGGCTCCTTTCGCAAACTGGTGTTGGCGTTTACACACGTAATCTTTTATACGAACTAGCGCAAATCTCTAAGGGAAAGCATGAGTTTTTTGTATATCTACGCAAAGAAGATGAGAGCGACCTTCCTGATTTGCCGGATAATTTTAAAATCCGCTACACGAATGCTCAATGGCACTCTTTCGCCGAGCAAACTTGGTTTCTATATCAGCTATATTCCGACAATCTTGATCTTATGCACTTCTGCTATTTCAGCATGCCAATTTTATACAACAAGGCATTTGTAATAACCATCCACGATGTCATTCCCTATAAGCATGCGACAGGGAAAGCGTCAACAAGAAACCCATTATCATATCAAATAAAACATTTCATGTATAAGAGAGTGCTCGCCCACGCAGTAACTCATGCAAAAAGAATTTTTGTTCCAACAGAGGCTGTTAAAAACGACATTCATTCCTTGTTCCCCTATGTAGCGAAAGAAAAAATTATAAGAACTTACGAAGGTATAGATTATAAGCTTGTCCAGGCAAAACCCGCAAAACCTGAGAGATTGTTGGATACACCATATTTTCTTTATATGGGTAACTATTACCCACATAAGAATGTTCCTTTTCTTCTTGAGGCTTTCAAGGAAGCAAACTTAGATGCTCAGCTAATTCTTAATGGGCCTGAGGATTACTTTGCGAGGCATATTGACGAAATTATTACATCAAGTGGCCTGGAAGCTAGAGTAATACGCTTAAGCAATACCACTCTTGGTGAACGCGTATATTTGTACACCAACGCGCTCGCACTTGTACATCCATCAAAAGACGAGGGATTTGGCTTGCAGTTGCTTGAATCTCAGTTTTTTCAAACTCCCGCATTAGCTTCTGACATTCCTGTTCTTCATGAAATTCGCCCGCAAGCAACTTTTTTTAGACTTGAGTCAAAAAGCGAACTAGCTTCGCTTTTAAGAAAGACATATGAAGCAAAACCAAAGAAATCTACAGATAAAATCGATTCAGAATTTTCATTTAAAAAGATGGCTGAAGAAACGTACAATCAATATAGCGAATGTTTATGAAACAAAAAAAACTAGCCATTATCTACGATTGGATTGACTCAAGGGGCGGAGCAGAAAGATTGCTCAAGATATTTGCCGAAATGTATCCAGAGGCAGATTGGTATTCACTCGTGCATGATGCAAAGAAAGCGCCATGGTCGAGAACATTGCATGTTAAAACTTCTTTCATTAACAGCTTTCCTTCGTTCATAAAACAGAACAGAAAGCTCATAGTGCCCTTTATGCCATTTGCGATCGAATCATTTAACCTAACAAAGTATTCTCACGTGCTTTCTGTTACTTCGGCTTTTTCAAAAGCTGTTATAACCCGTCCAGAAACTACACATATATCATATGTTCTTTCTCCACCACGGTTTTTATGGTCACATCAAGCAGAATATGCAACATCTTCACCCATTATGAGGCCATACATTAACTATTTAAAGAACTGGGATTATGTAGCTGCGCGCCGACCTGACAAACTTATTGCCATTTCACCAGAAATATCAGGTCGCATAAAAAAATACTATAATCTTGAGTCAGACATTATTATGCCGCCCTTCGACTATGACTATTGGGCGGCACTTGTTGATAATAAACCCGTATCAGAAGCATCAGATAAACCTTACCTTATGGTATCTCGACTCGTTCACTACAAGCGAGTCGACCTGGTTATTGAAGCATTTAAACGAATGCCCTCACGCAGACTAATCATCATTGGCGACGGCGCACTTTTAAATAGACTCTCTCATGACGCGCCCACAAATGTTACTTTTAGGAATAATGTAACCGATAAGGAGCTCGCTAAGCACTATGCCTCGGCAAAGGCGCTTATCATGCCCCAGAGAGAGGATTTTGGCTATGTTGCTCTTGAGGCCCAAGCTTGTGGATGTCCTGTAATTGCATATAAAAAAGGCGGAGCGCAGTCTACTATTCTCGAGAATGAAACGGGAATCTTCATTGAGTCGCAGAATATTGAAGCCTTGCAGAAGGCTCTTGATAAATTTGAGGAAGTTGAGTATACTATAAGACATTCACTAGAAGAGAAAGCAAAGAATCATCTTGCTCAATTTTCTCTTGACACATTTAAGAAAAAATTTAATAAACTAATACTAGAATGAAAGCTGTAATTTTTGCTGGTGGTGTTGGAACTCGTCTTTGGCCACTATCTAGAAAGAAATCCCCAAAACAATTCGAGGCTATAGTAGACGATAAATCAACGCTTCAACTAACTTTTGACCTCCTTACGCGTAATCTTAAACCTGAGGATATTTTTATATCAACAGGCTTAGGTTACGTTGAGCTCGTAGCTGGTCAGTTGCCAAAACTTCCTCGTGAGAATATAATCGCCGAACCTTCTAAAAAAGATGTAGGACCTGCTGTTGGCCTTGTCATGGCCCATTTGCAGCGCAAACATCCTAATGAACCAGTCATAATTCTCTGGAGTGATCATCTTATTAAAAAAGAAGATATATTCCTTGAAGTTTTAAAGACTGCCGAAGATATTATTCGAGAAGAAAACAATAAAATTGTTTTTATCGGCCATAAACCACGCTTTGCAAGCGAAAATCTTGGATGGATTGAGTACGGGGAAGAAATAAAGAACAAAAATAATATGTCAGCATATGCGTTCACGAGCTTTAAATATAAACCCCACAAAGAACAGGCTGAAGAATTCTTCACAAGTGGAAAGCATGCGTGGAACCTAGGCTACTGGGTTACAACTCCGCAGTTTATGTATGGTCTCTATAAGCAGTTTGCACCAGAAATCTATGCGCATACCGAAGCCATAATGAAGACTGAAGGCACAGAACATTACACCGCTACATTAAAAGAGCATTACGAAGCGATGCCATCAATTCATTTTGATCACGCAATTGTTGAAAAAATTGATCCTGCAACAGCCTATGTTATGACCGTTGATATTGGTTGGACTGATATAGGTGCATGGGAATCATTAAAGAATGCTCTTGAAGAAAATCAGAAAGACAATGTGACAAACGGTCGCGTGCTTCTTAAAGACTGTGAAGATACGCTTATCTATAACTACGACGAAAAGAAGCTTATTGTATGCATGGATCTTGAAGATTTCATTGTCATCAATACAAACGACGTGCTTCTCGTCACAAAGAAAGGTTCTGTTCCGAAGATTACCGATCTCGTAAAATCGCTTGAAGGAACAGAGCACGAAGACCTTACCTAAGCTTTAAATTCGTCAGTTGTTTTATAAAATCATATACGTCGAAATTCTGGTGTTTTCTTGTTTTCTCATCAATATAGCCAAGCTTCTCTAGGCATTCAGATAAGTATGCTTCCTCCGCTCTAGCATCGATCTCAGAACTATTATTTAAAATCTTAAAATAATCCAACGTTCTCTCAAAAATTGCTTCTTCAGGCTCATTCTCAGGTAGTATTTTTTGTAAGAACTGTAGCGTCGTATACATTTTCTGAAGACGCAGAGCATCGGCTTTTATCTTTGAATATCCATATGCAAGCTCCGTTTCTGATAGATATAACCGTCCATCTTCGTTACGATACGAAAAAGATATAAAATTACCTGTCTCTAGATGCGATAAGCGTCGACTAGTAATTGTTCGTACTCCATATGCAAACACAGATATTTTTCCGCCATTCTCAGAAAAGAATGTTAATACAATATTTTGATTAGGAAGTTTACTTTTTCTCAGCACAATACCTCTATCGGATCCATGCCTCAGACTTTTCATGAAGTAGTATTACTTGCCTGCTGAATAAGAAATGTCTTTCAAAAGTTTTGTTTCTACAACTTTCTTTCCATTAAGTGTTGCTGTAAATGCATGTCCTGCTGTACCCGGCTGCTTCTGAACAAGAAGGTTATAGTCTGACTTATTTTCTACCTTAAAGGGAAGTGTATAGCTAATCTTGACAGTCGCTTTTCCTTCTGGCTGTACGCCTAAGAATCCTTCAAACACCGTCTTACCTAACTCGTCATACGTCAAGGTTTTCTTTTCTGAACCATTGAACGACACGAGTTTACTTCCTTCAGGTACATAAACTCTAAGCCAGTTACGAAGCGTTGCATTTATACATAATCCTCCAACACCCAGCTTTTCACTCTGCTCTTGGCTACAGTTAGAATGTTTATATGGATTTTTATAGTCAATCGTGATATCTCGAGTAACTGTGCCATCTTGGGCAATAGTGGTATCGGACTTAATCGAGTGCTGCACAAATAGGTTAGATTTGGCACCTGCAAAGTTAGTGTCATTAATATGTAGATAATCTCCTTCTGTTTCTTGAATCCTACCCGCAAAGTTAAGCGCGACTAGCGATTCTTGAATTTCTTTATCTTTCATATCCATGAGAATATGTTTTTCATTAAGGTTTTTCATGAGTACTTCTTGGGCAAGTTGGCCCCAATATTTACTAGGTGAAAAACCAAGTGCTTTTTGCATGATCGCAAAAAGTAGATCACCTAAAATGCCTTTTCTATCGGTCTTTATGTATGAA
The DNA here is from genome assembly GCA_018062135.1 of Candidatus Woesebacteria bacterium. GTDB lineage: Bacteria > Patescibacteriota > Microgenomatia > UBA1406 > HO2-37-13b > OLB23. Next base: position 3,306 of record JAGOSW010000008.1, on the reverse strand, counting down.
ACGGGGCGGTCAATTTCGTCAAGAAGCTTATAAATTGCTTGCGGACAGTCGCATCTCTTATCAATATCTGCCGAGAAGTTTGTGCCTCGTGCTTGTGTATCACCGAGAATCTTGAGCGCATCAATCAATACGTATGTATCCATAGCTATAATACCGTCATATTCAACTTTAATACTACTTTGCTGATATAGGCTGTCGAACAATTTATTGGTTTCATGAAAATCCGGAGATAAATTACTATCGCGAATATTAAACTGACTGACGCCTTTATGATAGGCCAGAATCTTTTCAGGAGCTTTTGGATGTTTCGAAATTGAAGCGTCAAGTGAGTATATATCATCAGATTTTGCAACTTCAAACTTTCCCTTATTTACTTTAAAAATTGCATACGCAGTTAAGAATCCCCCAGTTGGGCGAAGCTCTTTATCATTCATAAAGAGTATGAGGTAGGTCTTTTCTTCTTTTGCTCCAAGAAATTCAGGAAGATTTTTTAAGAAGGGTTTTGCATCTACAAACAAAGAGGCGATGCCATCAAACTGAGATATGCCTTTCTCAATATTATCACGAAGCTTTGTTCCATTTAGATCCTCTGGATATCGATTTGGGTCGATCTTATCAATTCTTATGCGTGCCTGGTCAACATCTTCTGCGATAGCATCTACGTCTTTCACAATAGAATCTAATGTCAACACCGCTGTTTGCAATCGCAGTTCTGCTGGCTTGTCAACGAACGATGTGTCAGTTCCTTTTTTAAAGCCAATAAGATCGGCATGCGGCTCAATAGCCGTAATCGTCTTTTTCGCCGCACTAATAAGATATCCTCCTGCATCTACTGCATTATTTAAATCTTTTCCATACCCCCCAAGAAATGGAATGGGCTTAATCCAATATAATTTCTTTGCCTCCTTCTTAAAGTCATTAAACTTTACTTCAGTCACATCGAGTTCTTTTTGTACTTTTTCCAAATCGTTTTCCTTAAAAGCCGCATTAACGAGCTTTCCTTGAGCAGCAACTTCATTAGCTTTCACCTTCATATTCATCGCTGGCTTATATATCCCGAAATATCCAATAAGGCTAGACACCACGAGAATAACAACTAAAACAAGAGCTGCAATGCCCGCACTTTTTTTATTAAAAGAGAACTTAAAGGATTTTCTTCTGAATGATTTTTTCTTTTCGAGTAGTCCCATCATTGTATAAGTAATCAAACTGCGCCCTTGCCAGAAATCATTGCCCAAGGGGTCTTTAAAATAATTTTAATATCCTGCCACAAAGACATATTATCCACATATTGAGCATCTATTGCAACCCTTTTGTCGAAATTTACATCTGATCTTCCAGAAACCTGCCACATTCCCGTAATGCCTGGACGCACCGATAATACCTTTGCAACAAGCTTTTTTGTCTCTGGGTACTTTTTCTGTTGCTCCTCTAGTTCGTCTGGGTAGTAGGCACGCGGCCCCACAATACTCATTTCGCCTAAAAGTACGTTCAAAATCTGTGGAACTTCGTCGATTGAGTGTTTGCGAATATATCGACCAATCGGCGTTATGCGGGGGTCGAGCTTTAATTTATAGCTACCGCTTTTATATTGCTCGTATAGTTCTTTGAATTTTTCGTCTTCCCGTAACAATTGATGTGCATTGAGAATCATTGATCTGAATTTATACATTTTAAAGGGCTTTTGATCCTTTCCGATGCGGTTGGGTACATCTGCAAGAATTGGGCCGTCACTGGTGATTTTAATAAGAATTGCCGCGAGTAAAGACACGGGTAAAAATACTATGCCAAGTATTACTACAAGCACAATATCAAGTCCCCTTTTAAAGTATGAGTTATAGAACGCTCCTTTTATCATAAACCGATGAACATTATACAGTATACAGGACCAGGTCCTAAAAAGGTCGCGCCTCTCTCCTGCTGCCTGGTATAATTGATAAATTCGGGGTGCTTTCCGACGCATAGTCGGAATCTTTGACAGATGGCTAGAGTGTCCCGACGTACGTCGGGAAGGTCGTGGTAAAGATACAATGGCGGAATTCTTTGTATACATCTTGAAAAGTGAGAAGTCGGGGCGACATTATATTGGTTCCTCATCTGATCCGGATAAGAGACTGAAAAGACACAACACTAACGGTGTCGTGTCGACAAGGAATAAAGGACCGTGGAAAATCGTTTTTACACAAGAATTCAAGACAAACGTAGAAGCTAGGCAAATTGAAAATAAACTCAAAAAACTAAAAAGAAAGGATATAATAGACAGAATCATTTCAGATGGTTACATCAAAATGAAAACATTCGGGGTATAGCTCAGATGGCTAGAGTGCGCGCTTTGGGAGCGTGAGGTCGTGGGTTCGAGTCCCGCTACCCCGACCAGCTTTAAATAGGAGGCTAAGCTTTTTTCTTTACAAGAAAATATTCTTCTTTTGGAAGTTTGTTAAGTTCGCTAAGAGTTTCTCGCATATCTTTTTCCTGAGAAGTGTGACAATTAATGGCCTGTATACGTTGCGACCATACTTCTGAAACATCTACGATTACATCAACTTCATTTTTTTCATAGCCAGGAGGAAAACATATAAAATAATCGTCGATTAGTGCTCTATGTTCTTTGCTAATGCAAAAGTACCATGCTTCATCAATATATTTTTTCTTTTCAAAAAGATATGTGGTAATCATTGAGATTGCTACATGATCTATATGACCAGAAACACCTCTCATTTCAAAGCTAATAACTTTTATCGCCTGAAGTAACACATATTATATATACATCGTGCTCATTGGAAAGCTTCGCTAGTGTTCCACCGGGACCGAATGCTTCATCATCAGGATGGGCGAAGATAGCAACGATATTGGCCATAGGTATATTATAATATAGACTGTGCTGGCTGGGTAGCTCAGTGGTTAGAGCGGTCGTCTCATAAGCGACAGGTCGGGAGTTCGATCCTCCCCCCCGCCACCTTCTTATTTGCTCATAAAGTAATATTTTGATATACTAAGTATCCCTATATCCGATAGGGAACACCATACATCGAGGCCTACAATGAGCACTGCCTATGTCGAAAAGATCGGGACCTCATATGTAATCGTTACCGCAAGCGGTCTGCTGGGGAGCTTCTATATGCTCCCCAACGGGAACTCAACCGACGACTTGCAACAGGCTGCTTCATCCACCTCGCGTGGTGCAGCAGTCAAGCTCGCTGAAGAGCATGGCTATATCATCATCGACTGAGATCGAGTGGTGCTATAACACCGGCGCCTCTGGCGCCGGTGTTTATATTCTTAATGCAATTCTGCACGAGCACTCCG
>JAGOSW010000029.1 GCA_018062135.1 Candidatus Woesebacteria bacterium | reverse complement strand
TTGTGGTTAATTCTATAACTATTTTTTCAGTCGAAATCGTATTAAGGAAGTCCACGACATATCTATAATTGAAGGCAATTTTTATTTCTTCTCCTTCATGTTCAATTTGCTCCATAAATACCTGTGTGTCTGTTCCTTGTGTTGTTTTTGGGCGAAGGGTGAGCCCGTCCTTCTTAATATCTAAAAGAATTATGTCGCCTTGTTCACGGGCAAAGACAGATACCAACTTAATATTTCTTAAGAACTCATCTTTTTCTACTAATAGTTTTGTTGTGTGTGTCTTTGGAATGACTTTTTCATAAGGGGGGAATTCACCTTCAATCGCGCGGGTATAAATAGATGCGTCGCCAAAGTTAAAGCTCATTGTTTTTTCTGTGTCTGAGAGTGTTGCTGTAATTGCGCCTCCTTTTTTCAATTGTCGTACGGCTTCTGCTAATACGTGTGAGGGAATAATAACTCCGGGAAGCTCTGATGAATTTTTTTCTGGTCGGAGTAGGGAAAGCCTAAAACCATCGGTTGAAACAATTTCTCCACTTCCTCCCTTTGAACCAAAAAATACTCCTGTAAGAACAGGCCTCGCCTCTTCTTTTGAGGCTGAAAAGAGCACTAGCTGGAGCTTCTCAACAATGTCTTTGCTTATTTCCATAGTTTTTCCTTCTACTTGTGGTATCGTCGGAAAGTCTTCAACCGAGTACGTGTTAAAATATCCTTTGTTTTTTGCTTGGCTTACTACAAGGCTCCCCCCATCAAGTTTCATCTCAATATCTCCTGCCCCGAGTAAGTTAATAAACTCAGCAGTTTTCTTTAGGTCGAATACTATTTCTCCTTCTTCTTCAACCTTTGCTGGTATTTTTACATGGTAGAAATCATTAAGGTTTGTTGTTGTGAGAAGAACGTGGTCTTTTTGCGTGATAATTCTTGCTCCTTGTATTGATTGAATTGAAGAAACTTTTGTTGAGATAAATCTTGATGCGGTTGAGAGGTTTTCCTCAAATAAGTCTTTCTGTATGTGAAATTTCATTCTATCTTTATATATATTTATTAGTAGTAATAGTGTGTGTGCATAAGTTTATAATAGGCCTTCTCTATTTGCAATGGTGCTTTCCTACAACCTTTCCCCCTCTTGGTTCTATGTGGGTTTTTATGTGCATGTTATGTTGATAACGCAAATCCGACCACCTTCTCTATTTCGTCTCTAAAACGGTCGTCTGAAAGGGTCTTGTCTTGGATTTTATCAACGCCATGAATTATTGTGGTGTGGTCTTTTCTATTAAGCATAAAAGCAATTTCTTCATAGTTTAGTTTTAGTTTTTTACGCAAGACATACATTATGGTTTGGCGTATTATGGCAACCTCCCTCTTTCTTGTTTCGCTTTTAATGAGAGATAATTTTATGTGGTAAAAGGAACAAATATTTTTAATAACATCATGTGGAGAGGTGTTTTGGGCTATTGTGGTAGCCCTATGGCCGAGCTCTCCCCTTGTCGTTTCAACGGTTATTTTATTACTCTGCGACTGCATAAGCGATATTGAAAGAAGCCTTAAGAGCGTCCCCTCAAGCTCTCTTGAGTCCGTAACCTTCTCTGCGATTTCTTTTGCTGCGTCAATGTCAATTTCTATGTGCCTCTCCTCCGCCTTTATAAGTAAAATGGCCGTTCTAAGCTCAAAATCAGGTTTTTGAATATCAAGAATAAGACCACCAGAAAACCGGGAACGAAGCCTGTCCTCAAGCTCTTTTATTTCGCGCGGTTGTCTATCAGATATAAGAATTATCTGGCCACCCCCCTGCACAATCGAATTAAAGGTGTGATAAAACTCCTCCTGCACATAGCTCTTCCCCGCTATGAATTGCACATCATCAATAATTAAGAGGTCTAGGAGGCGGTACTTTTTACGCAGTTCTTTTGTGTTCTTTGCGCGGATTCCCTCAACAAGGTCGTTGGTAAACTGCTCTGAGGTGCAATACAAAACTCTTCTTTGTTGATTTGCTTGTAATATGTGATTCGCTATTGCGTGGGAAAGATGTGTTTTCCCTACCCCAACAGTCCCATAAAGAAATAAAGGGTTATATATTCGTCCTATATTCTCGGCAACAGCCTGTGCTGCAGCGTGCGCAACGTGGTTTGTTGCCGATACGGCGAAGTTCTCGAAAGTATACCGATCTTGAATACCAGCTTTTCGCAGAACTGCTTCTAGGTTGTTGCTAAAGTCCATAAGGGGGAGATCTGGTGTTTGTTGTGCTGAAGAAGGGCTAGTCCCTTTCTGAGCTACTTTCTTTTTCTTTTTTTCGACGACTTTGATTTCCAGCTCTGTGGGCTTGTCGAGATAGGTTGATAGATGGCTTTCTATGAGTTTCTTTCTTCCATCTAAAAACATCTTTCCGCCACCATTTTCATGGGAAATAGTTACTTTCGAGCCCTCAACGCCCTCGAGCTTTGTGTTTACAAGAACAGAAGATAAAACCGGAGATGATTCCTGCGCGGCGACAAATGTTAAAAATTCTTCCCAGTTCATTTTGAGTATGTGGATAATTTATCCACAAATATAAACAATGGTTATCCACAAATCAACTGGAATTTATGCACAAATAGAGACGGGTTTCTGTGAAGGGACAAAGTAGATTTAGTAGTTTCTTTTGATTCTTCGCGCAGTTTCTACGACCCAGTTAAGCCAATATAGAGGACTCAATATATAGTCTTGAGTTTTTAGGTATGCAAGCTCTTCCCCACCAAACCCACGCTTGAAAATGGAAAGACCCCTCCAGGGGTGGTTCGGCTTGTCTTCTTCAGAAATACCCCAAAAGTTATAGTAAGTAAAACCACGCGCCTTAAGGTCTTTAATAATATGCCACTGTAATAAATGGGGGGCAGGGGTATTTTTATCATCTTTTCGAGAGGCGCCGTAGTGGTAGAAGCCCGACGAGCCTTGGGTAATTATCATCGCCGTTGCGAGATCGATGGCTTTTCCATCTTGCTGCAATTGAGCAAAGTAAAGGCGTGCGTTGCCCGAAGCGGAGAATGTGCGAAATTCTTCTTCAATAAAACCTTTTCCTTGGCCAACAAACTCCTGATTTTTTACCGTTTCTTTATATAAATCATAAAACCGTTCAAAATCGTCGTGGTTAGCTGAACTAGTGATGGTAAGCCCATACGAATCAGCGCGTTTAAGAATGTAGCGGGTAGACTTCCTCATTCCTGAAAGAAGCTCTTCGTCTGATGGTTCGAGATTGAGTTTCCAAGAAAGTTCGGATTGTACAAAAATCGGCGCCTTTTTATAGCCGCTTGAGCGGAAGACTTGTGCATTTTCCTCATTCCTTTTAAGTGTTGGGGCAATGCGGATAAATGTGCAGCCCTCTTTCTTTGCTAGCTCAATAAGGTGGGTTGTTAAAACTTTTAGAGCAGCGGCCAATTCTTTTTCGTTGTTGCGAATAGAGTTAATAAAAAGAGGCCCATGTGGAACCAAAAGGAAAGAGCCTCTTCTTGCACTAATTTTAATGGTGAGCGACGCGGCGACGAGATTTCTATTTTCATCAAGTAGTCCAAGATACCAAACCACCGAGCCTTTGTTTTTGTATGTTTCTCCCCATTCCCAAGCCTGGTGAAACGTATCGTCGGTTACCGACACAACAAAACTATTCCATTGATCTTTTGAAGTGATCTCTTCTATAGACATGGTTACATTATTCATCATTTTTATGAAGATGTACGAACGCGACGATTTTCTCTGCATCGTCTATTGAAATATTAATATGGGTAGGAAGGTTGATGGTTGTTTTGGCGAGTTCTTCTGCCATGGGGCATGTGGTGTAGCCAAGGTGTTCCAAATCTGTTCCTATGGGGTCTACAGCGCCCCTGTACCAATTGCCAAGATGTAGACCAGCTACCTGTGCCCTCTTGAGAAATAGTTGTTTGTTTTTAACAATGACCGGTACGCGCAAATAAGGAGCAGCTGGAAGATCGAGTTTTAACTGCTCAATGTAATGGGCGGATAATTTTTTTCTGTGTTTAGTAAGCTCATCGAGTTTTTGTAATTGATGTGTCGCAAGATACGCCAGTTTTTCTGGAAATGCATAGTGGGTAAAATGAGGCATGCTTCCTGCCCACTCTTTTCTATATACAGCTTGTGATAGTAATCCAAACACGCGGAACAGTTTAAGAAAAACCTTGCCAATATAAAGGTTGTAAAGTGGCAACGACATAGCATATATTATGAGATAGAGAAGCTGTTGGAAGGCGAAAAACTGAGGCGCAGGCTCCAGCTGCGACTCGAAATTTTTTAATGCTGCGGCGATTTTAGAGTCCTGCGAAATCGCCGCGCCCCCAAAGACAGAGGATACTATTTTATCGCGCCCAAAGCTCAAGATAGAAACATCGCCAAAAGAGCCAAGAGGCTTATTATCGTAGGTGTTTCCTAATGCGTGGGCGCAGTCTTCAATAATTAACAACTTGTGTTTCTTGGCGAGTTTTTGAATGGCTTCAAGAGCCGCGGGGATACCAAAAGTGTGTTGGATAATTATGGCTTTAGTTTTAGGAGAAATCTTTTCCTCAAGATCAACAAGATCAAAATTATATGTGTTGTCAATATCGACAAACTTAGGCTGTAGGCCATTCCACACAACTGCGTTAGGAACAGCAACACAGGTAAATGCTTGCACCAATACTTCGTCACCTTCAGAGAGCCCCAATGATTTTATTGCGTAATAAAGTGCAGATCTACCTGATGAAAAAAGAAAAGCTTCTTGTTTAGGAAATAATTGATTAATGGAGTCCTTGAGTATATCTGGTGCATTTTTCAATGACGTACCGGCAACAAGGCCACACAATAATTCGAGCGCCAAGGTAGTATCGTCGCCTTGGAAGTTTGGCCCAAAACTAATTGAAATAGGTTTTTTAAACACGGTCTTTTTCGGTTAAGAAACTAACAATATGCGGACTTATTCTTCCTTCTAATACAATTGCCCAATCTTTTGTAATGTGATCACGCAAATATGCGCACACAACATCAGGTCTTGGAATAAAGCGAACTTTATCTTTCGGAGCTGTTTCTGAGATTTCTTCAAAATAATCCTCAGTTGTTATGATTGCTTCAATATCGTTGTCTTTTATCATACTGCCGATGCGACGATGTGTTTCTTCTGCTTGATCACCAAGCTCAATAATACATGGCATTATAAGCAGTTTGTTTTTTTGTGGAAGCGAAGCGAGGTATGAGATTGCTGTAGTCACACCTATTTCACTCATATTGTGCGAATCATC
>JAGOSW010000028.1 GCA_018062135.1 Candidatus Woesebacteria bacterium | reverse complement strand
TCATCAGCACATATACCAGAACCACATAGACCACAAATCATCATTCTGGTAAAAGCAAATTCTTTAGGTTCTTGCGTTCTTAATACTTGGCTTTTAATTTGTGCTTGGACTTGATCAAACAATTCCTTAGAGATGATCGACTCATGCTTTCCTGTATAGAAATTCCCACTCTTCTTAGGGTATTCAAAAACCCCATAGTAGATGGGGTTTTGCAGTATGAGATATATGTTACTAAGAGTAAGTCCTTTATTGCCATTTCTGGTCTTAAAGTTCAACTCAAACTTCAGCCAGTGGAAGACTTTTCTCCCTGACCATTTTTCGTATGCGACCTTTTCAAACATTTGCTTCACGATTGGTGCTCGTTCGTGATCTATGACGACCTCACACTTTTTATCCATTCTCTTCTCGTTTAAATATCCAACCACAGCGGGTCCAGGTCTCAATCCCATTTCACACCTAGTTCTTAGTCCTCGCTTAACATTGATACTCTTGTTGTCGTTTTCTAGCTTTGCTTGAGAACAGAGGATCATCAATAAGAATTTTTCATTTGGTGAGTTTTTGAAATGTTGTCCGTACGTTCTGATTTCAATCAACTTATTCTCATCCATGAGATCGACAACAGATCCAAGATCTCCTGCGTTTCGAGAAAGACGGTCTGGTGCCCATGTAAGTATTCCTGTGTACCTACCTCTACGAATATCTTCGAGTAACTCTTTAAAAACAGGTCGTTGCCCCGACTCCTTTGCTGAATGAGACTCACGTCTAATGTCTACAACAGTTAAACCGTCTCGATCTGCAATCGTTAGCATTTCCTTTACTTGCGACTCGATCGACAAGGCTTGCTTCTCATCTGATTCAGTCGATTTTCTGGCATATAGGACATATCTCACTTTCGCTTGAATTATCTCTGTTTTAACACCAAGGTTACTTATGTACTGCGTTTCCATACATTAATTAATGACAGACCAGTTGGTGGTGCATAGACTATGCAGAACTAGAAATACGTCGCATACTCGCGACCCTAGCCTTAGCAAGACCATGTATCAGCGATACAATCAATCTAGAGTAATAACTCTAAAAATGTTATTATTCATTTACAGTTAAATACAGTCGCCTAACCCTTGGGCTTTAAAATCCAAGGTATGGTGCAAATACCGCTAAAGTGTAAAAACCTCCTCGTCAGGAGTCACTTTAGCGGTCATATCTGGAAACGGGTATGGGTTCAGCCGAAAGGTTGGATCGCAACTGGCGGGGAGATTTTTGCATCTCTCTGAATTATTAGTTAAGTAAAAAACCGCTAAAGTTTTATGAATACAAATAAGAAGTGTCCTCATTGTCAAAAAGAGGTCGATATTAAAGCTACCAAATGTCCATATTGCCAAAGTGCAATTTCAACATGGACATCAGGAAAGAAATTATTATTAGTTCTTCTCATACCAGTATTTGTTGGAATGGTTATGTCATTTACTGACGACTCAACAACAAACACCCCTGCTCAAATGACCGCAGAAGATATTGCGTATCAAAAGAAGCATGATTTTCCAAAGCTTGCAAAAATGGAAGTAGAAGCAATGCTTAAAGCACCAGCTACAGCAAAGTTCAACACATCCCCAACAGTTACTTTGGAAGATGGAGTTTACTCAGTCGACTCATGGGTCGATAGTGAAAACAGCTACGGAGCAAACATCCGAAGTTACTGGTCTGCAAAGGCACACTACATTGGAGGAGATACGCAAGATGAAATTGGAAATGGGGCAAACTGGATAATCGATGAATTTATCTTCGACGGAAAAAAGATTAAGTAGCAGAATTTCTTTTCCTGTTACGCTCATCCATTTTTCTCTTGGTCTTAATCCAAGCATCCATCCATTTTTGGGTTTCAATGTCAGCTTCAAGCATTCGTGTTACATATTCACGATGCCTGTTATCAGCGTGATCTCTATCAGAAACAAATTGTCTCTTGTAGCTTGGGTGCCTATGGGTAAGCCAAAATTGAGTGAGTCTAGTATCTTTGTTTCTTATTCCATTTAGGACATTACTCTCGGCGAAATCACCAACCAAAGCGACTCCCATATCCATAGCATTTCCCACGGCTAAAGCGAAATGAGCATCTTCTTTGATCCAACGATAAAAAGTATTGCGTGATATACCAACTTTTTCGCAAACTACAGAAACGATAGGTGTCTTCTCAAGCTCTTCTATAAATTTCTTTCTCACACTATCTTTTTTCATAGTGTTCTACTTTCGCTTTCTTGCCAGTCATCTTTTCCCAGCGACGAATGATGAGATCGCAAAATTGTGGCTCGAGTTCACACCCATACACTCTGCGACCTAAAGCTTCTCCTGCGATGAGTGTGCTTCCTGACCCAAGAAAACTATCGAGAATGATGTCATTAGTCTTTGTGCATCTCTTTATTGCTTTCTCATGGAGTCGCGGTGGTTTAGAGGTTGCGTGTTCGTAGTCCTTTGCGGAAAGTCGCTTCGCCATCCAGATATCATTAATCTCATCGAATAGATTGTTTCCAGTAGTAAGTTCTTTATTTAATACTTCATTAAGATTATTAATATCAGCAAGAAATGGTTTATTACGAACGCCATATACTACAGGTTCATATGCTTTATTAAACGCAACACTAGGCACAGGATTCTGGGAGTTCTTTAGCCACAAGCATATGCGCTTGTTGTCTATTCCAAGTGACCTGTATAACTCTTGCACTATTCCGACGTAGATTTGATCGCAATAGTAAAAAACGTGTGTATCCTTGTGGCATACCGCAAGCCCTGCTTTCATACTATCTTTCAGGAATTTTTTATACTCATCAAAGGTGCGCGTGTCATTAACAGATCCACCATAATTGGCTTTTCCTCCAACTCCAGAGCTGTAGCTAACACCTCCACGAAGGTTGTACAACGGATCAGAGTAAACCATACTCGCTCTCTCTGTTCCGAACAATCTATTTAGTGTTTCTTGTTTGGTGGAGTCACCGCAAATGATCTTATGTGATCCAAGGGTTATTAAATCACCAAGTTTTGTAACAGGTTCTTTGATTTTCTTAAGCTCCTTATCTACATCAAACTCATCATCAATCACTTCTTTTTCTGTATCCCACATTGCACCTAATTCAATCTGATCAAATCCTGCGAATTTAAGAACTCCTAAATCAAATGACTTGAGAAGTTCTGTATCCCATTCACCAGATATTTTATTTGACGCAATGAGATATGTTTTTGCTTCTTGTTCTGTGAGTTTCCGATTTGGATATCTCACATCAATAATTTCTTCACCTCGACCAAGTAGTTTCATCGCCTTCATTCTCATGTGCCCAGCTAGTATCTCGCCGTTGAAATCTATGGCAGGGATTTCCACTAATCCGTACTTAGACAAACTTCTTTTAAGGTCTGACATTTGTTTGTCAGACATGACCCTCGGGTTTACCTCCTGAGGGACTAATTCGTTGACCGTTTTTTGGATGGTCTTCCATTCTAGTTTTTTCATATATTTCTATAAAAAATTACTTAATAATGTGTCATAAAAAATGTGTAGATACTCAACTCGCATATCTACTGCTTATTGCTGAAGAAATTTTAGCAATGTGTGTACAGTCTTTTTTAGAGAAATATGCAAGAAAACAAAAAAGCCTATGTTTAGTAGGCTTTTTTCGGACGCTGTAATTTTGGGTTACAGAAGATGCCTTACACGGTAGACATCAAGAATATCTCGATAGTAGAAAGATGGCATTAATTGGGATGCATGTGCTCATTTGTATTTACCTCACCATTGACTCCTTGAAACACATCTTTATTTTCTTCTCCTGTGACATCAAGCACTGCCCATGCACCCTTATTCATTCTTGCAAGTGCATGGTCAACAATTAAATATTTTCCAGGGACATCAACAGTAAATTCGACAATACTTGCACCGCCTGGCAAAACTGCTGTTGTTTGAACATTATGCTCGACAGAACCACCTATATTGGCTTCAGGATACACAGTATCAAAGATTTCTCCAATTACATGGAATGATGAAATAAGATTCACACCACCATTTCCAACATATATTCGTATTTTGTCGCCAACTCGCGCCTGCATTCTTGGGGTGCTTTCTATTTTCCCGTTAAAGGTTACATAGTTTGGAATACCATCTAATAACGCTTCAGAGTCAAATGGCACAAGCCCCTTTTTACCCAATTGACCTACTGTGTAAAGCTCTCCTTGTACTAAATAAAATTCTTTATCAACAGGGGTGAGACCTTCTTCTGGTTCAACTAAAATTAAACCGTATTGTCCATGGGAATTATGAGTCGAAACATTTGGCATAGCACAATGATAGATATACAGTCCTGGGTTAAGCGCCTTCCATTTAAATGTTTTTGTTTCCCCAGGCGCTACATGAGTAACAGTAGCCCCACCGCCAGGTCCAGTTACTGCATGTAAATCAATATTGTGACTATGTAAGCTAGAAGGATCATTGGTGATAGTTAATTCAACGGTGTCGCCTTGTTTTACCCGAAGCATCGGACCTGGAACTTGTTTATCAAAAGTCCAATAATTAAAGAAAATTTCTGGTGCAACCTCTGAAATAACTTCTTTTGTTGTAAGAGATATTTTGACAAGTCCATCTGCGTCTTTTTCTTGAGCATTTTTGGGCACACTGTTTGGGTCAGCTCCTATGTCTTTCACTCTTTCAAATCTATTTCCGTAGATAAAAAATTCAATAATCTTATTGAAAGGGATTGAGGCTGGAATTTTACCTGGTGCATGAGAATGCATAAATGCAGGCATTGCAAAACTAGGTGGATAGGTTTTGTTTGATAGGAGCCCAGTAAGTAAGGTCAACAGCAGGAGAAATACTGGAATATACAACCACCGCTTTTTTATAACAGCGTGAAAATGTCCTTGTTTCCAGAAATAACGAACAATAAATCCTATTGCGATTACGCCAATAATTGCAGATAATAATTCTAAAATTATATATGTATACATGTAAATAAATTATAACACGAAAGTAACCTCAATAAAGTGACACTCGAAAGCACTGTCACTTTTGTCACTTTTTTAAGTGCTCAAAGACCGTCGAAATGTTAAGATAAAAGTGTTAAAGATAACCTTACTGGGCTTGACCGACTACGGCTCTTGCTCAAAGACGCCAGCAAACAAGTGCTAGCACGTGTTGCGTAGTTTAAGAAGCATCTAGTGCTCTGATACAATTATTTGTATGTCTATCATCGAAAAAGTTAAAAAGCTTGGATTACCGCTCGGTCAGTATGTGGTTA
>JAGOSW010000027.1 GCA_018062135.1 Candidatus Woesebacteria bacterium | reverse complement strand
CACTCATAGCGCCGACACAACACAATGCATGGGAAGCATTTACTACGTTTAATGCAGCTGCGCTCTATACAGATGAAAAGTTTCACATTGTATATAGAGCGCAAGGATATGACTATATCTCGGTTTTAGGATATGCGTCAAGCAAAGACGGGGTGACCATTGATGAAAAGCTTGACGCGCCTATTTATCACCCACGCGAACACTTCGAGTTCGTGGGTGAAGATGTTGCCGCCGATCCTTCTAAAATTGCACAAAAATTTATGTCCGGCGGCGGTTATGGTGGTTGTGAGGATCCACGTTTAACCTTGATCGATGGCAAAGTATATATGACCTACGTTGCCTTTGACGGTGTCAATCCGCCACGAGTTGCTTTGACATCAATCGATCTTGAAAATTTCCTCACAAAAAACTGGCAATGGGAAAGACCTGTACTTATTTCGCCACCAGATGTTGTCGACAAGAACGCCGTTATTTTCCCAGAAAAAGTCCAAGGAAAATACGTAATAATGCATCGTATTTTCCCCGATATTCTTATCGACTTTGTCGATTCACTAGAATTCGATGGAAAATCTTGGCTTGAAGGTCGTCATAAAATTATGCCGCGCCCAGATAAGTGGGATAGCAGAAAGATTGGCGCGGGGCCTCCGCCAATAAAAACGTCAGAAGGCTGGCTTCTTATTTATCAGTCGGTAGGTAACCAGGATCCTGGCAAATATAAAATTGGAGCCATGCTACTCGATCTGAACGACCCAACAAAAGTTCTTTACCGTTCAAACAGCCCGATATTAGAACCAGAAGAATGGTATGAGAACGAGGGCTTTAAAGCGGGTGTCGTATATCCTTGTGGCGCTGTCGTAAAAGACAATATTTTATTTGTCTATTATGGAGGTGCTGATTCACATGTATGTGTTGCGACAGCCTACCTTGACAACTTCCTTGAACATCTTATGCGCCAAGAAGAAATTAGTTTGAAGCCTGCAATTTTGCCAGTGAGCGTGTAATATAAATCTTGAACATGATTAAACTGCAACGTGATCGACACAATCCATTAATATCGCCCAATCCTTTAGTTGAATGGGAATCATACGCGACTTTTAACGGCTCTGTTGCAAAAAGTGATGATGGTTATCATATGGTCTATCGTGCAGTCTCAAACAATAAACGAATTAATAACGCAACGCTGCAAGTTTCTACAGTAGGTTATGCAAAGAGTAGCGACGGTTTTATTTTTGATGATCATCAGCAATTAATTTCACCTGTCGAAAAATGGGAAATGTATGGTTGCGAAGATCCTCGCATTACAAAAATTGATGACACGTATGTAATATTTTATACGGCGCTTTCGTCTTTTCCTTTTTCAGCAGACAATATTAAAGTTGCCGTTGCACTTTCAAAAGATCTAACAAAAATTGATGAACGACATTTGGTAACCCCTTTTAATGCTAAAGCGATGACCATGTTTCCCAGAAAAATTAATGATAAATATATCGTCTTCTTCACATACCACACCGATCAAAATCCTTCATATATTGTAAAAGCTGAGCTTACTGAATTAAGCGATCTTTGGGACCATCATTTTTGGACTACATGGGAAAAACATTGGGAAGATAATATTATTCCTCTTAAAAGATTAAATCGAGACTTTATAGAAGTCGGTGCGCCTCCAATAGAAACGGAAAAAGGGTGGCTGTTTTTTTATTCATATGTGCGCAATTATTATATTGGTGATCCAAGAGAATTCACGATAGAAGCAGTATTGCTCGATAAAGATAATCCAGGAAAGATAATTGGACGATTAAATGAATCGTTAATAAAGCCCGAAGAATTGTACGAGAAAGAAGGGATGGTACAAAATATTGTGTTTCCTTCGGGTGTTGTTAAGGATGATAATATTCTCCATGTATATTATGGTGGTGCAGATAGCGTTGTCTGTCGCGCATCTATTCATGAAGATATTTTATTACAATCCCTTGTCGACAAACCTTCACTTACACCACGATTAAAGAGATTCGAAGAAAACCCTATTTTAGAACCTCGACCACAACATACCTGGGAATCACTAGCTGTATTTAATCCTGCCGCATTAAATATTAATGAAAAAGTACATATTATTTATCGTGCAATGTCAGAGGATAATACTTCTGTAATGGGATATGCATCGTCAATTGATGGTAATACAATTTCATCTCGTTCGATCCAACCTGTGTATATGCCTCGATTTGATTTTGAAGATAAGAAGGTTCCTGGAGGAAATTCTGGTTGTGAAGATGGACGACTCACTATTATTGAAGATAAGATTTATATAACTTATACGGCGTATGATGGCATTAATCCTCCACGAGTCGCGTTAAGCTCTATTCTTGTCGAGGATTTTGTTACTGAAAGATGGAATTGGTCTGAAGCAAAATTAATTTCTCCTCCAGGTGTCGATGATAAAGACGCGTGTATTTTCCCTGAAAAAGTAAATGGAAAATACGTTATTTTTCACAGAATCGACGGCATTATCGTTATCGATTATGTCGATTCATTAGATTTTAATGGTGCAACATGGCTGCGTACACTTGAATACATAAATATTACTGAAGAAATTTGGCATGGAATGAAGATAGGTATTGCTGCACCACCAATAAAAACTGCAGACGGCTGGTTGCTTTTATATCATGCAATAAGTTCTGTGGATAAAAATTATCGCTTAGGTGCCATGCTTCTTGAGCCAGACAAGCCAGCTGTTATTAAAGCACTTCTTCCATACCCAATTCTTGAACCAGAGCGTTTATATGAAACGCAAGGAATTGTTAATAACGTTGTATTTCCGTGTGGTGCAGTCGTAAAAAATGAATCGCTGTTTGTATATTATGGAGGAGCCGATAAAGTAGTGGGTGTTGCGTCAATTCTATTACAAGAGGTACTCGATGCACTAAGATTTTATAAGAGATGAGAATTTCTAAAGACACATCGCGACTTGATCAATTTGTTTTAGATATAGAATTTCTTCTCATTTCTGTTGTCCAGGGAGTTGCGTTATCTTCTCTAGCGACTGCGTCAATTATTCCTATTACAACGTTGCAATATGAATATTGGCCATACATTATTTCCGCGTTCCTCGTCATATTCATTTTCTGGTCACAAGCAATTATTCATGCGCTCTCATTTATAGACTGGCCACTTGATATCTTGCATAACCTTTTTTACTTTCTCGCAAGTCTTGTGCAGGTTATTGCGTTCAGTCAAATCACAAATCCGATTGAATGGTTTGTTGGCATGACGATTCTATTTGTCGTCGCTTTTCTTTTATATGTTGTCGACTATCGTATTATTAATAATAGAGAAAAAGAATATACGACTGATGATGAAAAGGCTTTGTATAAACACTTAAAGAAACAGCATGAAGTCGATATGTATATTACCGTCCCTATGGGTTTAATTGTGAACGCAGCATCTGCCTATCTTATTTTTACTTCGCAGGTTTCGCATATGTATCTCATCGGCATGCAATTAGTTTTTCAATGTTGCGTTCTCGCAGTAACCGTACATTCATTCAAAAAACGCTCAAAGCTTATATATAAAAGACTCGTCAATTCTTAATTAACGAAAGTAAATTCCTTGAATGAGATTCGGATTTGAAGGTACAGCAACTTCCTCTGGTGTTAACTCAAATTTTTCTACAATATTGTCTTGTAATTTTGTCGTCATCACTGGCTTTGCAGAAATCTTTACTTCGTTTACTTTCCACCAATCAGGACTTAAATCTTTTCTTTCTGGTGGTGCAGGTGTCATTATTAAATATGTCAATTTTCTTTTCTCAAAAGCGTATGCCTTATATGAAAATTGCTTTTGCGTATAGTTCATTGCATATCGTGGTGTGTAGCCATATAGATCAGGAGTAAAAATATAGTAGCCAAAATCTTCACCAGCATTTTTAAAAATATCTTCAGCCATCTTTGCGTTATATTGCCATGATGATCCATCTTTCCCTATGTAATTCATAACACCTTGAGTATCTTTTAAACCATTGTATGTATTCCACATAAGTATTCCGGCGATCAACGTAAAGTAGATTTTTTTATTAAGATTTCCATAGAGTGATGCGAAGAGAATGATCGCAAATGTTGTAAATGGCCAAATATAGTATCCCCAAATTGTTCCGTTAAAGGCCAGAGTCATTGTCCAATACCCAATATAAAGATAAGCCATAAGCAAATATATATCAGCATTTTTTATCTTTTTTCTGTGTAGGTCCTTATACATTTTTGCAGTAATCCCAAAGAGAATAGGAAGTGTTAGCCATCCAAGATTACCCTTAATGATATTGAGCCCATCAAGGAAGAGTCCTTTACTGTGGGATCTCACTCTATCGAGCAGTGAAATTTTTATTGGGGCACCTACTTTTAAATAATCAAGAACTGCATGAAATTGCAGAAAATTATTGCGTACTTCAAACATAATATATGTTGCTAAAGGAATGATAAGTATTGCGTAGGCAGCAAAATGGGAGAATTTTTTAGTGCGAATAATAAAGTAAGTTGTTAGTAAGCCCGTTAGTACGAGCATTGGTCCACCGAAGGCAATTTGGAACTGAATTAATATGCCAATGAAAAAATATGTAAGTAGTAGATCGCGAAACTTTTTTTCTCGAATGTATTGCAAAAGAAAATAGAAGAAAAGGGGAGTAAAAATGACTGCGCCGTAAGGATTAAATAGCGCTCTCGCAAGATCAAAAGAAGATGTGACTAATAATGCGGCTGCAATGAGTCCCTGGGTTTCGCCGAAAAGTTTTTTACACACATAAAAAAGAATTCCTGCGGTAAGTGCGACAAGCATTATCCAAAACCATCCGATAACAACAGGACTTCCTTGTCCCAAGATGTATGCTGGGATATGGATATACATCCAAAGGGGACCATGAAAAACTCCAGGAATTCCGCCGGCGCGTGGGCCAATAAGACTGAAGTCACCCTTGTCGACAAGTTCTTCTAATAGCATAAAGTCACGCGCGATATCTGTATGGAAGATAATGTCTTTGTGGAGAATAGACCAGGAGCAAATTATGAGACCGACAACTATAAAGGAAAGTAATGCAATTTTTTTAAATGCCATTATGTAAGCATTATACAATACGCCGTATCGTATACGTTTCAATGCGTGTTTCGCCAGGTTGGATCATAGGCGCAGCACCAACTTGTGCCCACCATGGCTCAACACATATATGATCACTGCTATCTTCTGCCCACACAACTGTTTCTAATGGAGTGGGATGGGCCTCGATAGCAAACCCTTTCCCCTCTAATGACA
>JAGOSW010000026.1 GCA_018062135.1 Candidatus Woesebacteria bacterium | reverse complement strand
GGTTTTCAAGCATTCTCATTAGCCTTTCCTGACAGAAAAAATATGTATGAATTGTTACCGCAACATGACGATGCAATTGAAGGCGAAATGAAACGAAAACCGTTGGCGAAAATTAGTGACAACGGAGTGGAATTTACCTCTCATATTGATGGGAAAAAGTATTTGTTTACGCCAGAATCTTCGATAGATGCTCAGATAAAAATTGGCGCGGATTTTATCGTCGCATTCGACGAATGTATATATAATGGTGCGACGAAAGAATACACAAAGCGCGCGACCGACCGCACCCACGAGTGGGCGCTGAGGTCGATCGCGCAACTTAATAAGGTCGCAGAGGGCGCGACCCTTTCAGGACCTGGTCCTGGTGTTCCTGGCCTTTACGGCGTGATCCAAGGCGGATGTTTTAAAGATCTGCGCGAACAGAGTACGAAGTTTATTGCCGCGCAGCCATTTTTCGGTATTGCTCTCGGCGGAATCTCTGTGGGAGAAACTAATGAAGAGCTTCGTGAGCAAATTAAATGGGTCATGGATGACCTTCATGAAGATACGCGTCCGCGTCACTTATTAGGTATAAGTACGCTCGACGACGTGTTATTCGCAGTAAAACATGGCGTCGATACGTTTGATTGCATTCTTCCGACGCGCGACGCGCGCGTTGGAAAGCTTTATGTTGAAGGAAACAAATCGATTGATATTATGAAAGCACCTTTTAAAACAAATACTGATTTTGTTAACAAAGAAATTCTAGGAGAAGTTACATTTGCCTATCTTCACCACCTGTTTAAACAGCGCGAGCTTCTCTATTATCGCCTTGCGACAATGAATAATCTTTTTATGATCGAGAAATTCTTCGCTCAGATTCGCAAAGATATTGAAGAAGATAAGCTTTGAGCTAGGAGTGGAATCCTTCTGAAGGTTCTTTGTCTTTTTTCATTACAAACACCTTTCCAGTTATCTTATTTTCAACATCACAAAGCTCTAAGACCTTTTTAGCAATCTCATCAGGCGATATCGCATCTTTCATGTACTGTGGAAAAAATTTCGCATATGATTCCGTTGCAGTATCAGATGGAGAAACGCAATTTACTTGTATTCCCTTGTCTTCTAACTCTTGCGAAAGTGCAATCGTCAAATCCTCTATAGCTCGTTTTGAGACGTAATACGGAAGCCATCCCTTGGCACCGTTTTCAAATGTCCCTGATAGATTAATGATTTTAGCGCCATATATCATATATGGTATAAAGGCGTGTGCGAGAAGCGTCGGAGCAATGGTACCCACAAAGTAAGTATCAAGAATAACTTTCTGCTCAAACATACCAAACTCTTGATCGGCAAATACTTTATCTTGACCATGCCAGATACCTGCAATGTTTACGAGTACGTTAATTTCGCTTTCTTTATCCTTGATTACTTTAATGGCATTATTTATCGATTCAATTGATGATAAATCGGTTAGGACAATCTCGGCTTTGCCGCCTTTTTGTGTTATGAGCTCTTTTGTTTCTTCAAGTCCTTCCTGATTGCGTGCAAGTAAATATACGAAGAACTTATTTTCTGCGAGGGTTATTGCAACAGCTCTTCCAATACCCGTACTTGCTCCGGTAACTACTGCAATTTTCATAATCTAGAATACCTCAGGTTTTATAAATCGAGCAAGAGCCGCGATTACCCCATCTCTATACCCACTTGTTCGTGTAATCGCGCCATTCGTAAGTAGCCCAAAATGCCCATCGCCATGCTTTGAATTCTCAACACCAAATAGCTTGTCATTCACATGCCCGAGCTCCATTCCTTCTCTAATCATTTCCATCATTTTTTCCGGTGTCAGCATGCGAATTGTCGATCCCATTCCCTCATTCCCGGCAGCGTCCACTATAACAATCCAACCGCTATCAAACCAGTTGTTTTCAATTTCCTGCAAGCCTCCTTCAAGCCCCACGCCATAATCTGCACCCAACGCATCTCGCGCTCCTTGCGCCCTATTCTGCGCACCGGTAATACTTTCGATATCGCTCATCGGTTGATCAGGAACTCCTGATGCCACATCAACTCCTTCAACTTCCCAGGTGATATCAGGAAACACTTTCTCAAAAGCTTCTTTTACGCACGCTATTTTGACAGGATTCTTTGAACCGACTGCAATTTTCATATTTTTTCTAGAAAACTTTCAACATCAGGATACATTTCATCAAAAATTAAGTATATACTTTGAAACCTTTTTCGCGAATTTTATGAGTTAAATCTAATACGTTATCACGATTACGCCAGCGTCCGGAGACGAAGAAATCATATTTCTGATCGTCACTCATAGTAGCTTCCATTCATCAATAATATTGCACTGTGCTAAAACTGCATTGCCCGTTATAAGTGAAACATTGTCGATTGTATATGGTTCAAAATGCATTCTGTTTGAAAGTTCGCGAACCTTTTCTTTAAATGCCTCAGAGGGCTCCTGATTAAAACGAGCAAGAGTCATATTGCAGAAAAAATGAGAGCTATTTGCATAGGTTTTATTATCAGGAAGGCCGGCGTTATTTAAAGCCTGATCTAGGTCTAAGACGATACTATCTAATTCGGGATCTGTCGTCGTCATGAGCGTAAGACTGTTGGGGAAAAGTAATAGTTTGTAAAAATATATCTTAAATCGTGCATGTAGTGGAATAATATGCGCGAAAAGTTTTTGAGCTTTTATAACATCTACTTCAGTAAACGTTGGCGGATTTTCGATAGTACGGATATTTTTTATAGTAATGTGCTGAGCGCCTGGCATGTAGTAGTGGAAATTGGGTTCAATAGCTTGGAGAGGGTATATTAAAGTATCGACTATGCGCGACGCAAATTCTGGTTTAGCTATGTGAAGGCCGACGAGGCAGATCCGTGGATCGTTCACAAAGTCGTCTACAGGATCTACAACTGTCGTGATAAGAGCATTATTCTTAACTCCATCTTCGATTTTATCGATAATTTCTATTTGTTCTTGTTGGTGATCAGTCATTATTGGTATTTGTCTAAAAATTTACCAATAACTCCATTAACTTCCTCGATGTGTTCTGGATATTTGCGATAATCGTGCTCGCAATCTAACTTATACAACTCTTTAGGATCTGAAAACTGTTCATAATTCTCTAGTACTTCTTCGGGTGTTATGAGTACATCTTGGGTACCCAGAATGAATAATTTTGGTTTTGCACAAGATGCAAATTCATTCGTGAGGTCCTTTGCACCCTTTGGGTCCAGAAATGCACGCCCCATTTCAAACTCTCTATATTCGACTGGGTTAGTTAATGGTATATCTCTCACAGAGGGCTTAGAATCATGGGTAATCCAATGTTTCGATGGATATTTTCCACCCATAATTGAAATAAAATGAGTGATATTCTCGATTGTCGCGCCAGCGATCGAAGCCATGCCGCCACCTCTACTATGTCCGAGAACTATAGTTGGTTTATTGCCAAAATATTCGATCAATTCGTTAATGGTTTTTAAATAGTTCGTCATGTTATAGGTGCTGATATCTCCGGGGCTTTCCCACGTGCCAGGTGGATCAAATGAAAGCGCAAGGTATCCCTTATTGGCAAGAAATTCGACATGAGAATGCATGTGTGCGTAATCTTTTGAATCAAACCTTCCAGGAAGAGCTAGTGCAAGTTTCTTAGCATTCTGATCGCCCTTCATATAAACGGCGATCTTAAAAGATGGTAATTGTATAAAGCTCATAATATGAGCGGGTGAAGGGAATCGAACCCTCGCCTACTCCTTGGAAGGGAGTTATTCTACCATTGAACCACACCCGCAATTAGCCTCTATTATATCATTTTAATCTTCATGCTTTACAATGAACCTATGAGTTTAAAGTTACCTCCAAAGTTAAAGTTTCATTTATTGAACGCAGGTATTGTGCTGACTTTCTTCGCTATGATTGTGTTGCAAAATGTTTTTGGTGAAGAATGGGCGCAGTATCAGAAGCAGTTAAAATTGTTGAAGCAGTTTGTACCAACTCCTACCCCACAGGTTTTGGCTGTGACTGATGATAAGATGTGGCTTGTGACGAAAGTTATTGATGGCGATACTATCGAGATAGACTTTGAAGGTATAAAGGATACGGTTCGTCTACTGGGAATCGATACGCCGGAGACAAAGGATCCGCGGAAGCCAGTGCAATGTTTTGGAAAGGACGCATCGGCAAAAACGACTGAGTTGCTTAAGAACCGTCTTGTGCGGTTAGAATCTGATCCATCGCAGTCGAATCGCGATATATATAAGCGATTGCTACGATTTGTATTTAGAGATGATGGGCTGTTTGTTAATAAGTATCTTGTGGAAGAAGGCTTTGCGTTTGAATATACCTATAAAAGCAACCCAGGAAAGTATCAGGAAGATTTTATGGAAGCTCAAACGTTAGCGCGTGAGCAAGGGAAAGGATTGTGGGGGCTAAATATTTGTCCTAATGACCCACGCGTCACAGGAGTTCAGTTTTAATGCATAACCTGGACAATATAATGCTTGTGGTGGAAGGTCTCTTTGCCATAAGTAGTCTCTTTTATTTCCTTCTCTAGCATCTTTGAGAACCGTGGATCGCTGAGCAGTTTCACTGCCTTTATCGTATTGGTTACTGTATTGAAAAGTGTTTTCATGTTAATTTTTGTGAAACTTATAATAATTAGTGATACTTTCGTATAACGCCGACGACAACTCCTGCTATTTCTAAACTCTCTTCTGGATGAATTGGGGCGTAATTTTTATTCGCTGGCATAAGTACGATCTGATCACCATTTTTTCGATAGTATTTTAGCGTTACTTCCCTATCGACTTGTGCGACTACAATGTCGCCGACCTGGACCTTTTGCATACGATCGACGAGTACCAGGTCGCCCTCATGGATTCCTGCGTCTATCATGGAATCGCCCGAGACGGTTAAGATAAACGTTGCCTCGGGGCGGTTCACAAGATATTGATCGAATGAAATAATATCCTGCATGTCTTCTTCCGCGACCGTTGGGAATCCCGCCTTAACTATGCCGGTATTCGGGAGCGGAGCAAAAAGGTTGCGAGGAATCAACTTCCCTGTATCGTCTTTTTCAAGCCAGCCTTCATCGATCAGTTTTTGTGCAAGCTTGAAGGCTGCATTCTTTGATGCAAAACCCATAACGTCTGCAAGTTCCTGAAACGTAGGTAATCTACGTTGTCTTTTGAAAAAGATGCGAATTTTTTTTACTGCGTCTTGTGTGTCTTTCATGTTGTGAACAATCGTTCACTGACCATTATGGCATGCAAAAATTGCTCTGTCAAGAGCATTTATAGGGGTATATAATGAGCTCATGGA
>JAGOSW010000003.1:29384-77487 GCA_018062135.1 Candidatus Woesebacteria bacterium | reverse complement strand
TCTGACTACTTCTCCATATCCAAGACCTCATCAATCCTGATTTGCGCTACGAATTCATACACGTGCGAAACAAGAATCATCATGCCTTTATATTCGCTTAAGGCCTCAGCAATGCGAGGAAGATGACGAAAGTTTATGTGATTTGTCGGTTCATCTAGTATAAGCAGGCCGGGTTTTTGAAGTACTAAGCGGGCAAATGATACTAAGCCTTTTTGTCCTTCAGAAAGTGAACCGATTTTTGCGTAAATAAAGTCCTTATTAATAAGGAATCCAGCTGCAATAGATCGAATCTCTTGTTCATAGATTTTGCCGCCAGATTCTTTAACTGCTTTTGAAAAGGATTCAAAGACCGTATCGTTAAAATCGAGAGTAGAGAAGTCTTGCCGATACGCGCCAATCCGTACACCTGGAGAGATTTTTATACCCGGATCTGTACCGTTAATGAGCGATTCAATAAATGTGCTCTTTCCAATACCATTCGGACCTATGATAAGTAGGTGTGTGTCTTTTGTAATCATGAGGTCGACCTCTTTTCGTACTTCTTTGTGATCTATCATTGCAGAAAATGATGTGATCCGCACATCAGGACTAATCAGATCACTCTGAACAGGAATAGTAAATGGACGAATAGTTTTATCTTCTTTACGCACATCGACCATTTCGCTTTCCATTTTAGCGGCCTTCTCCCGCATTTTTTTAGCAACAGCACGTAAGCGGCCACCTTTATGAGCGAAGAAGTTAGATCTCTCTTTATTCTCGAGAATACCGCGCTCCATACGTGCGTTAAGGCGCTGTTCGCGCTCGATTCTTAGCGCAATTTGTTCTAGAACATCATTATAATTTCCTGCATACTGCTCAATCTTTTTTGTGAAACTATCAAGATACAAGACGCCTTCGGTAAACGCATTTAAAAAGTCGGCGTCATGCGAAATAACGATCACACTTTTTTTGTAGTTGATAAGGAAATTGGTCAGATGACTAATACCTGTGTAATCAAGATTATTTGTCGGCTCATCGAGCAAAAGCAGATCTGGATTTTGGACAAGAGCCGATGCTAAAAGTAGGCGCGCCTGTTGACCGCCAGAAAACGAGCTAATGATTTTGTCAAAAGGGGCATGAAGATTTACTAAGTCCAGCGCACTTTTAACTTTCTTTCTTAATTCGTGCAATTCTATTTCGCCAAGAACCTTCTGAAAATATGCTTCTACTGTGAGCTCCATATCTTCTGGAGCAATAACCTGATGAGCTGTCGCGACCACAAGTCGATTATTTACAGAAACTTCACCAGAAGTTGGCTTTATATCTCCTACAATGAGTTTAAAAAGTGTTGTTTTCCCGGCACCGTTTTGACCCATTAGAGCAACCTTCATGCCTTTACGCACTGTAAAATTCGCTGCATCTAAAATAGTTTTATTGTGCCCGAAGTCAAAGGAGACTTGTGAGAACTTTATTATGGTTTCCAGACATGATATTTTACCATAACAGTGGATATTAGAGATTAAAGTCTTACTAACTCTCCTCAGCGTTTAACAATAGATCTACTTATCTTCACACCGATTCTTCTCTTTCAACAGAAATCGTGCATTCTCCGATAAGAGCCGCTATCGCACCAACTGCTGCGAGAACAGGTACGAGGACCGCACCCACGACCCCAATAGTTAGAGGAAATGTCATGATTTCATTTCCACCCTTACCTTTAATAGTAATCTTTCGAACATTTCCTTCATTGATAAGTTCTTTTACTTTTTTGAGTAAATTTTCGCCATCAACCTTGAAAGTTTCTTGTTTCTTTGCCTTTGCCATAGTGGTTTGTTTAGTTAAACTATTAAATTTTGCCTTTGTTAGAGTTTAATCCTTTAATTTCAGAATGCAAGACATTTCCTTCTGCATCAAACTCATAAATATGTACCTCGCCAATACCGATCTCTAGATTACAAACGTCCTCGTCAGATAATGCACACAAGTGTTTTGTCAGGGCGCGTAATGAGTTACCGTGTGCTGCAATAAGCACATTCTCACCTTTTTTAAGTTGTGGAAGCACGTTTTCTTTAAAGTAGGGAACAACCCTATCATGAACTTCCATTAAAGTTTCGCCTTCTGGAATTGGATGGTTCCAACCGCGTCGTATATTTTGAAACTCCTCATCTCCAACTTCTTCTTTTACCTGCCACTTATTCTTACCTGCATGAATGCCATAGTTTCTTTCGTTTAGCGCGGCGTGTTCATGAAAGGGAACATCTTTAATATTTAATGATTCGAGTATTATGCGGGCTGTTTCACTCGCGCGTTTAAGTTTAGAAGTATGTGTTGCATGAATTTCAATATCAGCTAGATGCTCAGCCATTTTTCTTGCATCGAGCTCACCGTCTTTATGTAGTGCGACATCGTTCCAACCAGTCCAAAGCCCAAGCTCATTCCACTCTGATTTGCCGTGTCTGACTAAAACTAGTTTTGCCATAACATAGTATATCACCTTCGAGTTATGAAGTTAGAAAGTTCCCTTTCTGCCAAACACCTTCCCAATGAACTGTCACTCCATGCTTGGGCAGTTTGCGTGGTGTTTTTACCTTGTAGGCTGGAATTACAGGGTTTAGTCCTATTTTAACCAACTCATCCAGCTCTCTTTCTGAAAGAAAATGAATTTCGAGACCAGATTTGGAACCAGATAAGTATCTTACAGTGAAGCCACCTTCTGGAGTTTCTTCAATCATTTCATATTCTTCATCTAATGTTGTTTTAGTAGATCGATTCCTAAGAAAAAAGAGCCCTCCCGGTTTTAGAATATCAACAACTTTCTGAAAATTCTTCTTAGTTTCATCATAATTACCGTGCTGGAAAACTTGAATTGCAATAACGTAGTCAAAAAGTTCTGCGGGTTGATAGTCAGAGAATGATAAGACCATAAGTTTGTCTTTAAGTTCAGGCTTAAGATTTGAAATTTGCTTAAGCGCTGTATCGGAAATATCTAGGCCAACAAGATCGAGTCCTTGGTCGATAAGTGGAATAAAATTTCGTCCATTTCCGCATCCTATATATAAGCCTTTACCTGCTAAAAGATTTTGTTTTTCGAGAGTAGAAATGATTGTTTTTGTGAAAGGGATTGGAGGTTCGTCTTTATATTTATCTCCAGTTTGATAAACTGCATCCCAACTATCTTTCACCTGTTTGGTGTCATTCATATTGATATAGTATCAAAGGTTCAAACTAAGCCTACCAATCTGTATTTTCAGAAATTGCCTTACCCATTTGAACTGCTCTTATATTTCCGTAGTGAGCTTGTACTTCATTTGTAAGGCTAATTACTTTTTCTTTCCACCAGTGTTTTTTTCGCTCAGACACATGTAATTCATACATGCTTGAAAGAGAATCGTAGAGAAGGAGAAGCTTAATAAATGTTGATTTACTGGGTATTGCTTGTTTTGCATCGTCCCAATCCTTAAAAGTAAGCTCCTCGACACCCTGCTGAATATCTTGCGGTACCCAGGAAGGAAGTTCTAAAGAGGTATCTTCTAGAACATCATGAAGAATCAGTATCTTGAAACCTTTTTCTCTCTCTTCGTAAGGAATTTGGGTGTCAGTCATGAGGCTAATTGCAGCCCATAAAGGATGGAATATGTAAGGTACTTTGCCTTCTTGACGCATGGATTGATCAGTTATGTTGTTTTCCTGATAGGCGGAGTACGCAAAGTCGAAGTACTTTTTAAATTCTTGTGAGGAAATCATATATATTTATTGGGGTGACTAAGGGGATTCGAACCCCCGACCTTCTGTTCCACAAACAGACGCTCTAACCAGCTGAGCTATAGCCACCAATGCGAACCCAAACCACTACAAAAATGTGCCTCTGGAGGGAATCGAACCCCCATCACATGGTTCGAAGCCACGTACTCTATCCATTAAGCTACAGAGGCAATGTTTCAGCACAATTATAGCAAAAGGAGGCTATAATAGCATGCATGATTGCGATTGTTTATTACTCCACAGTAATCTTAATCCTTATTTATCTTATCTGTGTCTTCCTGTATATCAGCTCATTGATAATTTCTGCACTTTTTGGTGCACCGTATGTTAAAACCAAAAGGAAGATGTGGGGGAATATGTTTAAAGACGCTCATCTTACGAAAAAAAGTAGATTTGTTGAAATCGGCTCAGGTTCAGGTGAACTTACTAGCTATGTGACTAAAGAATATAGATGCAACGCAGTTGGGCTCGAAATTAACTGGCTCTTACATATTTTAAGTAAGCTCAGAAAAGCTCTACTAAGGCAAAATAATGTGGAATTTCACCTCATAAATGCGTTGGATTATGATTACAGCAAAGCAACACACGTGTATATCTATATGCTTCCACCTTTTATTAAAAAACTGACACCAAAACTACTCAAGGAATGTAAAAAGGGGACAGTAATAGTCTCATACGCGTTCTGTTTAGCCTCATGTAAGAAGTATCTTATCCTGAAGAAGAACCTAAATCCTTTCCCGATCTACTATTACAAGCTCTAATTTGACATTGGATTCAATATGAGCTAGTATGAATACATATATGAAGAGTAAGCTCTCCATTTTATGTGGATTATTTGTGTTTCTTTTTTTTCTGAATTTCGGCTTAGTTTTTGCGCTGAATGGCCAGTCAAAAGCCAACCGTTCTCACGCTCAAATTCTCCAAGATCTAGAGCGACTTGATTATTCGCCTTCAGACCAGCTAAATCAACCCCCACTTGTACTTGGTGCGATTGCGCCAGAGATAAAGCTCGCTGATGGCCGAGCTGCAAATCTTCAAAGATTCCTACGCTCAATAAACTCGCCTTTATTCGAACATACTGATGTAATAGTCGAGGAAGCAGATAAATACGGCTATGATTATCGTGTTCTTGTCGCAATCGCGATGCAAGAGTCTACTGGATGCAAAAGAATTCCTCCAGACTCATATAACTGTTGGGGATGGGGTATTTATGGTGATACAGTAACAAAATTTACATCATATGAGGAGGGAATTCGTACGGTTTCTTCTGGTATAAAGCGACTTTACATTGATAAGGGACTTGTCACCACAGAAGATATTATGAAAAAATACACACCTAGCTCAAATGGAAGCTGGGCATGGGCGGTACGCTACTTCTTTGACCGCATAGAATCTTCTTAATCCTACTAAGTAGCCTTACTTCTAGGTACTTGACAGACCTATAATATATGATATACTTATTCATAGGTGCCGGTAGTTCAAGAAATTTATTTCGAGGACGCCGGCATTTTTAGTAAAAGGACATTATAAAAATTTCTCACAACATATGAAAAATTTAATGCTTGCCCTAATCATGACCATTATGTTCGGCTTAATGCCGACTAATGCGTTTGCCGAAGAAGCTGGTGCATCTGCACAGCTTGAGACCATAGCTCCTACTGTGAACGAGAAAATGGAGTCACAAATAAAGATCACTGCGATTAAAAACGTATTAACACGATACAAATCACCTCTCGTAGATGAGGCAGAAACGTTCGTTATTACTGCGCGTGCGCTTGAACTTGATCCATATCTTTTGCCTTCTATTGCGGGTGTTGAGTCTGGATTTGGTCAACGCTATATTAAGCCTACCCATAACGTTTTCGGTTATGGAGTGGGTAGAATTCCGTTTGATAACTTTGCAGACGGTATTGCGCGCGTCGGATATGCACTTAGATTCAAGTATATTAACAGAGGTGCTGAAACACTTGCACAAATTGGTCACCGCTACGCCGGTGGTTCTACTACCTGGGCTCCTAAGGTACAAACCTACATTAACGCCTTTGAGCGCGAAGAAGAAAAACTCAGACGCTTTGATCTCTTATCTTCATAATTACGTTTCTGGCGACATCTCATGATATAATGAGGCAAGAGTCGCCAGGATGCTGGAATTGGTAGACAGGCACGGCTTAGGACCGTGTGTCGCAAGGCGTGTGGGTTCAAGTCCCTCTCCTGGCACAAATTTAATATAAGTTTAACGTCAAGATAATATGTTTGACCTCAAAAAAAGCAACGTAGAAAAAACTACGCTTGAATATACTGTTTCTGTACCTAAGAGTGAAATTGAAAGTAGATACGAGCTTACTTTGCTTGAAGTTGCGAAAGAAAGTGATGTTCCTGGCTTTAGAAAAGGTTCAGCTCCAATCGATATTGCCCGAAAGAACATTTCTAAAGAAAAAGTTTACGACAAACTCATTCAAAAACTCTTTTCTGACATCTATAAGGATATTCTTGAAAAGGACCAGCTTAAACCTGCGCTTTCACCTCAAGCTGACCTAAAAAAGGCAGAAGAGGGAGAAGACTGGGAATTAAGCCTTAAAATTGCCTTACAGCCTGAAGTAATTGTTCCAGATTACAAGAAAATCATGGAAGATGCCAAAGCTGAGGTTAAAAAGGATGAAATTTGGACTCCAGGGAAGGGCGAAGAAAAGGCGCCTGACCTCGAAACTCAGACAAATGCAAAAAGAGAACGACTTTTACAAAAAGTTCTTGATGGTATCGTACAAGGCACTACTATTGAGCTTTCATCACTGATCGTTGAGTACGAAATTCAAAGAAGACTTACGCAGCTATTAGATGACGTTCGCAAGGTTGGTCTTACTATTGATGCATACCTCCAGTCAAAAAATACAACTCAAGAAGAACTCAGAAAACAGCTTACTGACGACATTATTTCGACCTATAAAGTCGAATATGCCTTATCTGATATAGCTGAAAAGGAGAACATCACAGTTGAGCCTGCTGAGGTTGAAAAACTGTTTGAAAACATTAAAGACGAGAAGGAAAAACTTGAGGCTAAACAAAATAGCTACGTCTTTATCACAATGCTGAGAAAGCAGAAGGTAATTGATTTTCTAAGTAGCTTATAGTATAATTTACGTATAGCTAACCATGCAAAACGTAAAGACACAACAACCCAAATATAAGAATCCCTACGAAAGGGCTCAACCCTCGGATGGCTTTGCTATTGCTAAAGAAATTGAGGCTCAGAGAGCCGCAATGGAAGCTAAACTGGCAGCAGAAGAAAAGCAGTTTACTAACTTCGCTAACCCCGAATTCACCCAGACTGTCTTTGATCTTTCTACGCATAAAGAAACTGTCGAGAAGCCACAGCAGATTAATGAGATTCAACAGCTAGTTGAGCAAATTCGTAATGAAGTAAAGACAATTAAGGCACACAGTGACGGTCTTACTGAAGAAATATCACGAATTGAAAAAGTGACGCTTCAATCATTGCCAGATAAGGTTGGCGTGTATCATATTCGTTATCTTGAAATTATTCTTTCGTTCTTACAGGGTTTAAAGGCCAAAGTAGGCGAGGCTCGAACATGGCTCGCTGCTATGCAGTCAAAAAAAGCTAAGAGAGGCTCTGCGTTCGCTTCAACTTCTAAGAATAAAGGTACTCAATATTCACAATCTCAAGAACTTTCTACTGCCCGAAACGTCCAATAATTGCCTTCTTACCCTTTGTGTACTACAATACCTATACTGGTCGCTTAGCTCAGCTGGTTAGAGCGTTGCATTGACATTGCAAAGGTCAGGGGTTCGAGTCCCTTAGCGACCACAAAATTGCTACAATTACTATATGAGTGAAGATTCTGGAGAAGCACCTTCGTCTCCGTTACAAAGTATAAAAGATAAGCTACTCAGCGGTCCCTTCGGGGAAAATGAAGGCACAACTAGAGCGAGAGTTATTGAATCCGAATTTAATGCTGGTGAGTTGGTAGGCTCTGCACGAAATGCTATTTTATCATTCGCTCTACCCGCATTACTTATGCTATCACGAGGACCCATTGATAACGCTACAGCTGCAGAACTTCAAAGAAATCCGAATCCAGGTGTTTCTGCGAAGCTTGATGCACTCTACAAAACGGAAGCAGATTATGCTTTACCAGTATTTTATGGACAATCACCCGCGTTTAGAGCAGCATCGGGTGTAGCTGACTTACTATCACATATTGAGCTATACCGCGAAGCGACAATGCACGACGATCAAGACAAGTAGTTTAGTGCGATCGTATGTAGTACTACACGATAACAACATTAATATTTGAGCCTGCTAACTAATGGTGTATTCACGCAGTACTACATGCATACAACACAAAACATGTGCGTGGTATAATTCTTTTCAATGATCAAACAAAACATCGTCTCGAGTGTAAGTACTACTACCACCCCGCAATAAGCGGTGGTCTGTCTGCACGTGCAGAAAGCTAGGACCCCCGCTTCGGCGGGTTTTTTTATAGCAATAATGAGTTTGATCACTTATAATTCACAATGAAACAACATGGATAATAAAAATCAGGAACACCTTAACAACCTTCGTCATTCGTGTGCGCATTTATTAGCAGCTGCCGTTATGGACATTTGGCCTAGCACAAAGCGAACCATTGGACCGGCGATTGAAAACGGCTTCTACTTCGACTTTGAATTTGAGAACCCTATATCTGGTGATGATTTTTCAAGGATTGAACAAAAAATGCGTGAGATCTTAAAAACATGGGATTCGTTTGAAATGGTTGAATTATCATCTGATGAAGCGAAAGCAGACTATCCAGACAATCCATACAAGCATGAGCTTATTGATGAATTTTCTGAGGGAGGGTCGAAGAAACTAAGCTTTTATAAATCTGGCACTTATAGAGATTTATGCAAAGGCGGTCATATTGATAATCCTAAAGATGCCCTGAAGCATTTTAAGCTCCTTTCTGTCGCTGGGGCATACTGGAGAGGTAATGAAAAGAACACGATGCTCACACGTATTTATGGAACGTGCTTTCCCACAAAAGAAGAACTTGAAGCGCATTTAATGATGCTCGAGGAGGCTAAGAAACGTGATCACAGAAAGCTTGGGACAGAACTTGACCTTTTCGTGTTCTCTGACTTAGTAGGGAAAGGCTTGCCATTATTTACTCCTCGTGGAGCATTATTACGTGAATTACTAAATGAATTTTCGCAGAAACTACGCTTAGATAGAGGATTCGAACGTGTATGGGTTCCACATATTACTAAAAAAGAGCTCTACCAAACATCTGGCCATTGGGATAAGTTTGGCGATGAGTTGTTTCTTGTGAAAAGCCAAGAGACAAGTGATGAGCTTGTCATGAAGCCAATGAATTGCCCACATCATCAGCAAATTTATGCATCGCGACCACATAGCTATAAGGAGCTTCCTATCAAGTACATGGAAACAACGACAATTTATCGTGATGAAAAGGCAGGTGAGCTTCTTGGACTTTCGCGGGTGCGTTCAGTAACGCAAGATGATAGCCATACCTTTTGTACACCGGATCAAATTTCTGAGGTGTACCAAGAGCTTATTGATATTACGAAGAAGTTTTATGATGTGCTAGGAATGAAGTATCGCGCGCGATTATCATTTAGAGATCCTGCACAGCCGGAAAAGTATTTGGGTGAAGAAGCTCTTTGGACATTAGCACAAGATACAATTCTAGAGATCGCTAAAAAGAATGATCTTGATTATTATGTCGCCGAAGGCGAGGCAGCTTTCTATGGGCCCAAAATTGATTTTATGGTAAGCGATGCTTTGGGCCGCGAATGGCAGTTGGCAACGCCACAGCTTGATTTTGTGCAACCGAAACGATTTGGTCTTGAATATACAGATGCTGATGGCAAAGAACAGACGCCCGTCATGATTCACTTTGCACTTATGGGCTCTCTTGAACGATTTTTGTCAGTGTATATAGAGCATACAGCGGGAATATTCCCAGCATGGCTTGCACCGACACAGATTGTAATCATCCCGATAAGTGAGACTGAGCATGAATATGCGAAGGAAATTTATGAGGGAATGAAGGCTGAAGGAGTACGGGTTATAGCCGACTATGACAACAAGACTCTCTCAGCGAAAATCAGACGTTGGACATTGCAAAAGGTTCCGTATCTGTGTATAATAGGCCAGAAGGAAAGCCAAAGTAAAACGCTTTCCCTTCGTTCCCGTGATGGGAAGGATTTAGGACAAATGAGTCTTTACGAGTTCATAAAGCAAAACAAAACACATTTTGAGAAGCCAATCTAACGCGAATTCGCTCCAAAGAAGATACGTAACAAATGAGCGCATTCAAGGAGACACATTTAGACTCATTGACGAAAAAGGAGAGCAATTAGGGATGTTTACCAGAGCAGAAGCACTGGATTACGCCCGAGAAAACGAAGTAGACTTGATTTTAATTGCACCACATGCGAAACCGCAGGTGATAAAGGCAATTGATTTCCATAAGTTTCTTTACCAAGAGGAAAAGAAAAATAAGGAAAGTAAGAAGGGACAAAAAAAAGGTGGAACAAAAGACATCCAACTTTCCCTCTTTATAGGTGATCAAGATCTCGAAAGGTTGAAGAAGAAAACTCATGAGTTTTTGGCAGATGGATTCCAGGTTCGTGTAAAGCTCCCATTGAGAGGGAGGCAGCTTGGGAAGACAGATATGGCACACCAGCTTATTCGTAGCTTTATCGCTACAATCGAAGACGCAACGGTAGCTGTAGAGCCGAAGATGCAAGGAAAAGTAATCATGGCAGTTGTTGTTAGGAAAAGTAAATCTTAAATATGAAAACAAAATTAAAAACAAGAAATGCGGCCACCAAGCGCTTTAAAGTGACTGGAACAGGCAAAATTTTGCATCGTGGCCATGGTGTGCGCCACTTAAAGAGCAATAAGTCAAATAGACGATTGCGCGCACAAAAAATAATGAAAGAAGTATTTGGTGTTCAGAAAGAAAAAATTAAAAAGATGTTAGGCATATGAGAATTAAAGGCGGAACGAGAACAAAAGCGAGTCATAAAAAGATCCTTGATTTAGCAAAGGGATATAGAAT
The DNA here is from genome assembly GCA_018062135.1 of Candidatus Woesebacteria bacterium. GTDB lineage: Bacteria > Patescibacteriota > Microgenomatia > UBA1406 > HO2-37-13b > OLB23. The sequence continues at coordinate 66,655 of JAGOSW010000003.1, read as the reverse complement.
GACCCGACGCAAGCAGATAGGTGTTGCGACACAAGCAGTGCTTCACGCAGGTGAATATGCTTTTATGGGTCGCAAACTACGAAAGAGAAACTTCAGACAATTATGGATCACGCGCATTAATGCGGGATTACATCAACTTGGAACAAACTACAGTACGTTTATCAATAACTTAAAAACTGAAAACATTTTACTCGACAGAAAGATTCTGGCACATTTCGCTGCAGAAAAGCCAGAGATATTTAAAAAAATTGTAGAATCAGTACAAAAATAATAGCGTCTATGGACGATGAGTTGGCGAGCATACAACAATCGTTAAAGAAAGAACTCGCCGCTATTTCTACTCTCCAAGACCTTCAGAACCTCGAAACAGAATTCCTTGGCCGCAAAGGCAAACTAAATAGTCTTTTTTCAAAACTCAAAGAGCTATCGCCCGATGAAATTAAATCTGCTGGCGAAAAAATTAATGCTCTAAAGGCACACGTAGAAGAAAACGTTGCCGCAACACGAAAAACACTTCTAGTAAAAGAAGATTCAAAAACATGGACTGATCCTACGCTCCCAGGTGTTGCGCAGGATCTTGGGAGCCTACATATTGTTTCCCAAACAATAAAAGACATTCGTGACATATATTCGAAAATTGGCTTTATTAATATGTCATACCCAGAAGTTGAATGGGAATGGTATGCATTCGACTCTCTTAACATGCCAAAAGTGCATCCTGCTCGCGATGATTTCGAAACGTTCTTTATCGACGCGCCAGAAAGCGAGAAGTATGGAAAAATGCTTCTGACGCCACACACATCTTCCGGACAAGTCCGTGAAATGATGCGACGCGAAAAACCACCAGTACGTATGATAAATATTTCGCGTACGTACAGACCAAATTGGGACAGTACACACACTCCCATCTTTCATCAATTCGAAGGCCTCTGCATCGATAAGGGCATAAACATCTCACATCTCAAAGGTGCAATCGAATATTTTGTTAAAGAATTCTTTGGCAGAGAATGCAAGATTCGCCTAAGGCCATATGACTTTCGCTTTACCGAACCATCTTTTGAAGTAGACATCTATACTAATACGGAGTCGCTTGGTCGGGCTGGGTGGCTCGAACTTGGAGGAGCTGGCATGGTCCATCCCAACGTACTAAAAGCGGGCGGAGTAGACCCGGAAAAATATACTGGTTGGGCATTTGGTTTTGGTGTTGAGCGCGTTGCTATGATGCGTGGGGGCGTTTCTATTCCTGACTTACGCGTTATATATTCTGGGGAACTAGATTTTCTAAAACAATTCTAATATGAATATAAAAATTACTCACAATATGCTTCTGGAGTATCTTGACACAGATGCTACTCCAGTAGAAATTCAAGATTACGTATCACTAGGCGGTCCAAATGTAGAAACCGTCACAAAAGAGGGTGATGATTATGTGTACGACATTGAAGTTACTTCGAACCGTATCGACGCTGCTTCGGCATTTGGCTTTGCATTAGAGTGCGCTGCAATTCTTCCGAAGTATGGTAAAAAAGCAGTGATTAAGATGAATCCTTTGAAGGAATGGACTTTCGACACAATAGTAGAGGGAAGTACACACAACGTTGACATTACTTTGAAAGAAGATGATCTGGCAACACGCGTATCTGCTGTTATTCTTGATGGCATAACTATTGGGCCTTCACCTCAATTTATTCAGGACAGATTAAAAGCCTGCGGAATTAGTATTATTAACAATGTAGTCGACATTTCGAACTACTTAATGATCTCCTTGGGACAACCTAATCACACCTTTGATTTTGATAAAATTGGAAAGAGAAGAATGCTCATTCGTAAAAGCAAAAAAGGTGAAACAATAACGACACTTGATAAAAAAGAGTTTACTTTGCCTGGCGAAGACATTGTTGTTGAAGATGGAAATGACGAATTGATTGATCTAGCGGGCATCATGGGTGGCTATACTTCAGCCGTTACTGAGAATACAACGAGCGTTTTACTTTTTATCGAAACGTACAATAAATTTCTCTTAAGAAAAACTTCTATGACAACTGGTCAAAGAAGTATGGCGGTTTCATATTTTGAGAAAGGGCTTGACGAAGAAAGAGTTGAATCAACATTAGTATACGGCATCGAGCTATTAACAAAGTATGCAGGCGCCAAAGTAAGTTCAAAGATATACGATATATACCCAAAAAAGAATACTCCAATCGAAATATTAGTCGAACTAGAGTATGTGCATACCATTACAAATACAAAGGTTACTTCTCAAGAAGTTAAGGAGCTGATAGAGCCTTTGGGGTTCTTAGTTGATCCTAAGGATCAATCTTTTACTGTTATAGTTCCAAGTTACCGAACTAAAGATATTGAAGGGCCAGCTGATATTGTTGAAGAAATAGCTCGTATTTATGGCTACAGCAACATTCCAAGTTCGCTACATATGGGAGAAATTATAGAACAACCTCTTGAAGTGCAAAATGTATTTAATGCGCAAACCACGATTCGAGAATATCTACGTGCAATAGGGTTTAACGAACAGTTTAACTATTCAATGATTTCCGAAAAACTTATCAATGCATTTAAATTAAAGAAAGAGGAGCATCTCCATATTTCCAACACAATTTCTGAGGAAATTGAGTATATGCGCACCTCACTTGTTCCATCTCTTACGAAAAACATTGCAGACAACAAGGGAAGACAAGATGAGTTTAGTTTCTTTGAATGTGCACGAACATATGCGATTAGACAGAACGACCTACCTGAAGAAGAAGAAACATTAAGCCTTGTATCTACAAAGGATTATTCATATGTTAAGGGAGTTCTTGAAAATATTTTTTCAATGCTGAAAATAAAAGACGTTGCATTCGTACCAAACGCACAGAAGGATTTCATAACTGTACAAACTTCAGCGACAATTAAGATTGGTGACCAAACAGTCGGCTTCATTGGACTATTACAACAAGGCGTTAGCTCTGCTGTGGATGCACAGGGTTCCATAGTAGTTGCAGAACTATCTCTAGCAACTTTAGTACAGCACATGGAAAAATTTAGTAAGTATGTCCAGAGTTCAAAATTCTCAAAAGTTAAAAGAGATCTGACATATACTTCTTCTCCTGAGATAACGTATGCAGATTTATCAAGTAATGCGCTTAAGGCATCGCCACATATTCTTAGCATCAAGGTCATATCTATTTTCAACGATAAAGTTACAGTTCGCATGGAATTTGGCTACCAGGATAAAAACATGAACGAAGAAGAAGCAGAGAATGAACTAAATAAAGTTAAGGAGCTGGCGTTACCTCAGCAGTAGGCGCTGGCGTTGCTGTTGGTTGTGGTTGTGATTCATTCCATTCTTTATTTACTCCAATACGAACAGCTGTATCTTTTCGTGATCCTTTAGAGTTCTCCGCGATAATTCTTATTTCATACGTACCGTCAGAAAGATTGATGTTTTCTTCAATATCTTTTTTGTTTTCATTAAATGTCTTTACAGTATTTCCATTTACCTGAATTTCCACTTTTCTAATCTCTTGAATGGACGTTATTTTTGCCACAATTTTTACATTATTCGAGTTTACTCGCGACTCGTTTCCTGGTTCTCTAATTGAGACAACTAACTCGTCTTGTTTTGAATCAGAGATATCTCGCGACGGCTTGAACTTTTCATCAGGCTGAGAATATGCCCAAGCCTCAATTGCTTCTTGCCATCGATTTTTTCCATCAGTAGATACTGGATCGGCTTCAGTGATCACAATAAAATCTCTTTCGTCATAGTCGCCAGTTTTTATTTCTATATCATTCGCAAGCTTACCTGTACTCTTTGAGAATTTCAGTTTCTTGTAGAAAGGTGAAATTGCCTTAGGTTCAGTACCTTTCACGAAATAGTCCGAACGAATGGGATAACCATCTTTTGGTAATCCACCCAAGAATGCATCAATTTGCAAAGCTTCAACATCTTTAGGTTTTTCAAGAATGCCATCTTTGTATGTTTTCAACATATTTTTCATTATTCTATTCCAGATAGGGGAGGCACCTGTTACACCCGATGCTACTTTTGGATTCATGGGAGAGTTATCATTATTTCCAACCCAGACGCCGACTGTTACCTCTTTCGAATAACCGACAGTCCAGTTATCTCGCTTATCATTTGTCGTTCCTGTCTTAACGGCTACGGTCTTACCAGGAATACGCAAGAATGAATTTGATCCAAAAGCTTCAGATCGGGCTGTATTATCAGAAAGAATGTGTGAAATTAAGAACGAAACTTCTTCTGAAAGAACTTTTTTTGGTTTTGGATCAGGTGCCTTATAAATAACCTTGTCCTTAAGATCGCGAATTTCAAGAATAGAAATTGGCTCTATGCGCGTACCACCTCTTGCAAAGACAGAGAACGCTGATGTTAAATCTAAGAGCGTGGTCTCGCCACCGCCAAGCGTAATAGCTAATCCGAATCGCTTCATATTGGCCGGAGTTGGCTCAAAACTTGTTAACCCCATATCAAATGCCTTTTGCAAGAAATTACGTATGCCGACGTTTGCCAATACCTTTACTGCTGGAATATTCAGGGAATTTGCCAAAGCAAATCTATACTGTACCGGTCCTCTAAATTTTCCATCATAGTTAACTGGCGTATACGTTTTCTCACCCTGATCTGGAAACTCCGTAGAAACGTCCATCACAAGCGATGATGGCGTGTAGCCTTGTTCAAGTGCGACCGCATATGTTATCGGCTTTACGGCAGAGCCAGGCTGTCGAAGTGCGGTCGCCGTATTGTAGCGGCCAAATTCTTCATCATTGTAATCGTAGGATCCGACCATCGATAAAATCTCACCAGTCTTTGAATCCATAACTACCGTTGAACCGTTCGTAACATCAAGCGACTTTACCTTTTTTATTTCTTCATTCAAAATCTTTTCTGCTTCTTTCTGAGCTTCCAATGAAAGAGTCGTCTTCACTTTTATTCCTTGATCTAGTATTTTTTCCCCAAATTTATCAGCGATGAGCGATCGCACATAGAAAATAAAATGAGGTGCTTCAATAGCAACGCCAGGAGCGTCCTTGAAACTTATTTTCTGTAAGTCAGCGAGCGCCTTTTTCTCTTGGTCCTTTGTAATATGTTTATCTTCCCTCATTCTTCTTAACACGTTTTCTGTACGTCCTTTATATGAGTTTTCCTTACCAGAAATTGGATTGTAATACGAAGGTCTTTGTGGAAGTCCCGCTAAAATTGCGGATTCTAACAAATTCAAATCTTTTACATCTTTGTCGAAATATCCTTTTGAAGCAGACTGAACACCCCAAAATGTTCCACCATATGGTGATTCGTTAAGATACATTTCTAAAATTTCATCTTTCGTAAAACGCCTTTCTATTTCTACAGCCAAAACGACTTCTTTTACTTTGCGCGTAAGCGTTTGTTCTTGTGTAAGAAGCACATTCTTTACAAGTTGTTGGGTTAATGTCGATCCACTAACAAGATTTCCTGTTGTAAAAATACGGAATACAGAACGAACAATGCCCCATGTTGAAAATCCTTGATGTGAATAGAAGGATTTATCTTCAATTGCTATGGTGGCTTGTTTTAAAGTAGGAGGCACATCCTTAATAAGAATAGGAATTCTATTTTTGTCTTCATAAAGCTCGTAAAGAGTTTTTCCATCTCTATCTGTTATCACTGTAGAAAAACCAGTATTGCGTTTAATACTTCCTGGCTCTGGTAAATTTCGTGAGAAAAATACAAAAACAAGTAAGCCCAATACAAATAACGAGACAATACCTATAAGGGCTACCTTCAATGCAAGGGGTGCCATTTTTTGTCTTTGCAGTCTTGAGAATCTTCGCATTGCTATAGTATACTATACCTTACCATGATAGGAAAATTCTTTCACAGACATAAAAGAGCGCTAAAAATAATCGGCGTATCTATTGCAACTGCTATTCTTATAATCACTTCTGTCGCTCCACTTCTACTCTATGCTTTATGATATTCCTCTTCAGAAGCTCCCAAAGACGTCTTCTCGTACTGTAGCTAAACTTACCGCATCAGGGATAAATTCAATCGGAGAGCTTCTGGAAACAATTCCGTTTCGCTACGAGGATTATAGGAAAAATGTTCAGATTTCTGAACTTGAGGCTCACTTTCATGCTCTTGGTGAATCAACCGAAGAAAACGATCTTCTGAGTAAGGGTAAAGTCACTTTAAGAGGCGAAATTACTAAAAAGACCAATATTTTTACTCGACGAGGTTTTTCTATGCAGAAACTAATGATTTCTGATGATTCTGGCAGCACAACCGTTACGTGGTTTAATCAGCCGTTTCTTCTGAGATTATTTACGACTGGTACGCTTATTGCAATTTCTGGTGCGATTAAAAACAATAATGGCCTTATTTTTTTACAACCAGATAATTATGAATTAGTTAAAGAAGATACACCGAGTATACATACGGGAAGAATCGTTCCGATATATTCATCAATTCCTAGTATAAGCCTGCGAACTCTTCGAGAAAAAATGTTCCACGCCGTGTCGTTATACGGAGCTTTGGCACAAGAATGTTTACCAGAAGAAGTTTTAAAAAACATGGACTTACTCAGCATGGCCGACGTTCTAAAAGAAGTTCACTTTCCGTCTGAAACTTCTACACTCAAATCAACCCGGGAACGAATGAGTTTTAATGAGCTTTTTAGCATCCAACTGAAAACGAGAATGGTTAAGGAAGAATGGAAGAAACAAAAAGTTCTCTCAAAAATGGATAGTTCGCATAAAAAAGATGTTGATGCGTTTCTTATGTCGCTTCCATATATGTTGACTGGCGCCCAGGAACGATCTGTAAAAGATATTATTCAGGATATGTCTGGCACAAATCCCATGAACAGATTGTTGCAAGGAGATGTAGGAAGCGGGAAGACAATAGTTGCTGTAGCTGCTGCATTATATGCTTTCTATAATTCTAAGAAAACTGTGTATATGGCTCCGACCGAAATCCTCGCACAACAGCAAATTAAAAGTATAAACGCACTCTTTTCCCAGTTACCTAAAACCAAACAGCCAAAAGTATCATTGGTTACAAGTAACAGCAAGATAAGCGAGGAAGACTTTAACAATGCTGATATCCTCATAGGAACCCACGCACTTATTTCTGGGAAGAGGTCCTTTTCAAATGTTGGTCTTATTATTATAGATGAGCAGCATAAGTTTGGCGTATCTCAAAGAGCCGCACTGAAAACAAAAGGGATTAATCCACATCTCTTAAACTTAACCGCGACGCCAATTCCTCGAACTGTATTGCTTACTCTATATGGTGAGCTCGATGTGTCAGTAATAGACGAATTTCCTAAAGGAAGAAAAGAAATTAAAACCATTCTTACTCCTGAGCTTAAGCGAGAGGATGCATATGTATGGATTAAAAAGGAATTATCTGTCGGACACCAGCTATTTATAGTGTGTCCGTTTATTGAACTATCTGAATCCGAGACGCTACAATCAGTTAAAGCTGCCTCAGAAGAAATAAAAAAAATAGAGACAATATTTAAGGAGTTTTCCGCAAAACTTCTTCATGGACGCCTAAAAGCCGATGAAAAAGATGAAATCATGAAGGACTTTGCTGAGGGAAAGCTTGATATTCTCGTCTCAACTCCTGTTGTCGAAGTAGGTATAGATGTGCCAAATGCGAGTGTTATTATTATCGAAGGTGCTGAGCGATTTGGTTTAGCACAGCTACATCAGCTGCGAGGACGAGTTGGTCGCTCTGACATACAGTCCTACTGCCTTCTTTTCAGTACAAATTCTAATCCCACAGTACAAAAACGCCTTTCTACATTTTGTGGGACTTTAGATGGCTACGAGTTGGCTCGATATGACCTTAAACACAGAGGGGGAGGTAATATATTTGGCACACAACAACATGGCTATTCACCGATAGCATTAGAAACTCTTCTCGATGGAAAGCTTACTGAAAAAGTTCAAAAAGCATGTGGAATATTTGTAGCTAATAACTACAAAGTCACTGACTATCCGTATTTAGTAAGAAGACTTAAAGCTTTCCACTTCGAAGATATAGCGCAAAACTGAATAACTGGTTGAATATATTAGGGGTTTCATGATAAAATATCGATATGCCACCGACACCAAAACGAAAACATTCAACGCGAAGAACTGGTAAACGCAGAGCGTCACGATCAGAAGCTCTTCCAAATGTAGTCTACGATAAAACAACCGGAAAACCCCGCCTTTCACATCGCAAAGGTTAATTATGGATAAGCGTCATACCAGAAGACAGCAGATTGTTCAGGAACTTTACGCCGCATCCTTCAACAGCAAGCCTCAACGTTCTGAGCTAAAAGAAAAAGTAACATTGATTTCTGAACACATTACTGACTTTGACGAGAAAATTCAGCTTTATGCCCAAAAGTATGAAATCGATAAGATTGCTCGGGTTGACCTAGCAATCCTACATTTAGCTTTATACGAACTTCTTATAGAAAAAACTGCGCCGCCAAAGGTTGTTATTAATGAAGCAGTGGAGCTCGCAAAGGAAATGGGAGGAGAAAAATCTCCGTCTTTTATTAACGCAATTTTAGGAAAAATTTACGAAGAAAATTATGAGGATAACAAAGAAGCTTGAGAATCTTCAAAAAAAGATTCAGCTACAATTTAAAAACATAGAACTTTTAGAGACTGCATTTGTGCACAGGTCGTACCATAACGAGAATAGAGATTTTTCATTGCCTTCTAATGAAAAATTAGAATTCCTTGGCGATAGCGTTTTGTCTCTCGTAACTTCGATTCATTTATATAAAACATACCCAGAGTATAAGGAAGGCGACTATACAGACATAAAAGCATCAATTGTTAATACAACCAGTCTGTATGAAGCAGCAAGTATACTCGGACTTGGCGAATATCTATATCTTTCAAAGGGTGAGCAAGACAATAATGGTAGAGAGAATATCTCAATTTTGGCTGACTGCTTTGAAGCTGTTATTGGAGCAATCTACTTAGAACATGGGTTTGAGGTGGCCTATGTTTTTATTAATACATTTTTATTTAAAGATGTGCTTAACAATATCGTCACAAAACGTCTATACCTACCAGCAAAAAACATCTTACAAGAACATTACCAGGAAAAATATAAAAAGCTTCCAGTATACAAAGTCCTTGATGAGACAGGACCTGAGCATAGTAAAACCTACAAAGTCGGCGTTTTTGACAATGATGATATGCTTGGTGAAGGATCTGGAAAATCAAAAAAACAGGGTGAAGAAGAGGCGGCACGCGGCGCTTTACAAAAGTTAGGAATATGATATAATTTTCGTCTAGTTATGGCACTAAGAATAAAACTTTCACGTATTGGCCGAACAAACGATCCTAAATACAGGATTATTGTTTCTGAGGCTAAAACCAAGAGAAATACAAAATATATCGACAAAATTGGATTTTATGATCCAATTCCTAATCCTTTCGTACTAGAAGTCAATACAGAAAGGCTCCAATATTGGCTTAGCAAAGGCGCACAACTTACTGATGGTACCTCAAAATTATTAAAGAAACATGCAAAAACTCCTACAGTTTCTTCTTGAGAACCTAGTCGCTCATGCAGATGAGATTGCTATTGAGCATGAAGTTGACAATGATATTCAAAGGTTTAATGTAACACTGAATGTGGAAGATTACTCACGTGTAATTGGTAAGCGCGGTCTTACAATAAAAGCTCTTACGGACATCCTAAAGCTTTACGAAGCAAAAAACTCTCCAGAATCTCATACGCGCATCTTCATAAACACTCAGGCATAACATAATTAAGTGGAGTTCGTAGCAGCTACTTAAACGGATTCTTCTTTATTGGATAATTTAAGGGAATGTCTTCATCCTTTACGCTTACTTTTGTATATTTTGCTCCTCGTGATGAAAAATACTGCTCTGCTTGGCGCGCAAATGCCAGAGCCATTGGATTTATTCCTGTTAAAGTCTCTGTGCCTACAGCCACCTCTTTTGTATGAAACGTTATTGTAAAGCTAATATCCCAAACTTGGGGGTTAAGTTTATTCGGCCTTAGCAACAGATTTTCTAAAGTAAGAATTCGTGCTGATTTATACGGGTAGTCTCTCAGCAGTGTTTTTACTTGATCAAGAGTACCAACCGCATCAATAGTCATGACTACTTTTGCCTTTGAATCAGCTGCAAAAGGTGAACTTTTCTTAAGGAAAACCATTCCCGTTACTGCTTGTAAGTTATCTATAACGGGATATATCGAGAATTGATCTTCTTGCTGTGGATAGAGTGTGTTAAGAACAAGCAGTAGTTGATTTAAATCAGCAACATTTATTGACTCAATAAGTCGAAGTCGCGTTTCTTGTTTTGAAATTTCGGCATCTACCTCAGTATTTTTATTTTTTAAGTCTGTGTATATAAGTAGCTGCTGAGGTAAAAATGAGAAACCAAGAAAGAGAAAGACCACTATAGCAACCCCATAAATAAGATTATTCTTAATTAGAATGAATTGTGGCGAGGTAACTAATTGTGTTTTATTAAAACGTGACATCTAGTGAAAATTGAACTTCTTTCGAACCGTCTTTACTAAACGTAATATTACTTGTGCGTACGGCGGTAAATTGTTTTTTAAAAGCGTCCGTTTCAACATGTGAGAGAAATTTGGTCATAGCTATAATATTCGGAAACAAAACATGTACAACAGCTGTCCCATTTTTTTGCATATTTACGCTAGAAAGCTTTCCTGATTCAGATGAGTTTGGCAGTTCTCTCATGAGCGTTTCATAATAAGTTAGAAAAGGTGGCTCTGCCTTCATAATGGCATCAATTGCTTTATATTTCTCATTAAGTAAAAGAGCCGAAGTCTCTTTTTCCTGATTCTTAACTACCCTCGCCATTAGTTCGTTATGATAGTTAGTCTTTGTATCAAGACTAAGTTCAAGATTTTTTTTCAATATGAAGATACCAGATAATGACAACAATACGATTGCCCCAGAAATTATTGTAAATAGGCGAAGTAGAAAAACTGCTCTCTGAGCTATTTTTGATGTTTTGTGTTGATGGAGCAAATTAATTTCCAAGCTCATATTTATTTAGATGATTACTGAAGACATGCTCCTACTGCAGGCAATAAAATGTTCCAATCATGTACAAAGTAATCAACGACAGAATTTTTCTTAAATGATGACGAAATATTACATATTTCAACAGGAACTCCAAGTGATTCTGAAAGCTTTGTATCAATTCCTGCAAAAGCTGATCCTTCACCGAAAATAAATACCTTGGATATATTTCTTGATGTCATTTCTTTTGAAGAAATAATAAATCGTTTTAATTCGTCTACGAATTCGTTAAATGGTGCGCTTATAATTGCAGGTAGGTTATAGGGCGCTTGTACAGGCAAAAAACCAACTTTCTCTATCGCTTCCTTAATCTGTTGTGGCGTAATTGTGAGATTTGCTTGAATATCCTTATAGAAAATACTTCTTCCAATGGCAAAGTTATGCACCTGAACGGGCATCATTTCTTTCAAGTTATATAGATATAGAGAGGTAGAGGTTTCTCCGAAGTTAATGTATACCTGCATTTCTTCTTCCTGTTCCTTTTTTTCGTAAATTTTACTGAGAAGTCGAAGCGTAGCACTGGTTTCGTTTTCAACAGATATGGGCGTTAGTGAGGCTGCAGTAGCTATCTGCGTTGCGTGCTCAATAACATTTACTGATGCAGCAACAAGCAAAATAAGCGATTTGCCTTTTTGCTTATCCTTTTTTAACGGAAATATATCCATACTTACTTTCTCAATAGGAATTGGAATAAACTGATCTGCTTGATAACGGATTGCAGACAGAAGCTCTTTTTCAGTTAACAATGGCATTTCGAACACGCGTGTATAGCTTTGACTATCAGGAATGACTATATGCGCATCGCGCTTTTTAATTTGAGCATCATTTAGCAATTTTTGAATTGCGTCAGAAGTTCGTTTTACATAATCTTCGGCAGTGGTTGCGTACGGATTAAACTCAACATCAGTTAATGCAGCTGAGTGTGCAACGAGAGACCCGCCACTCATCTCAGCATCAACAACTTTAAGGTATTGCTCACCAATATCAAGAGTAAACGTTGTAGACGACATATACTAAGTATGTTAAAACTCGTGGTATAAGTCAATAAGAGCGGAGTTTAATCTTCGTTTGATACCCAAGGGAGGATACTTCTTCAGCACGTCCCGTTGGACCATTTTGGTTTATATTAAACGAAATTGAAACAAGAGGAGGGCTTACATCTGAAACATATGCACAGCGCAAGTTAAAGTTTGTAACAAGTGATTTTGTATTTGTTAGATTTACAGAGCTACTACTTAAAGTCGAGGCAGAACTTGAGGCTATTCTAAAGTTGCTCTGAGTAAATGAAAACCAAGTACCATCTTTATCTTTAAAGAAAAGTGCGCCACTGCCCGATGGCACGGCACTTGTACAAACTTGATTTGCCGAAGTAGGGGGTTCTGCATTGTGTATGCTAATGGCGTTTTGCTTTATAAGACTCTCTATTACTGTCAACGCATTATCACCATTCCTTTTTGTATCCCTAAGAACAAATACTTTTTTCTGCGCCCGCAGGCTTGCGAAATACATACTAAACATTGCGGGCACGATGAGTGCAAAAATGCTTATAACGATCACTACTTCAAGCAAAGTGTAACCGCGATTATGAGTACTTATTCCCATTTCGTTAAAATTGTATTAATAGGGACACTAAAAACATTGCCACCATCTTTCCATTCCACCTGAATAACAACTTGAACTTGTGATGTGAGGCTTTGCGTCAACACAACTTCTCTCCTGTAGATGTCGCGAAGTCCAAAGAGTTCACCGCAATCTCCTGCCGCTGGCCAAGATATGTCATTGTTTTCGTCGTATACCGCATCATCAAAACAGTATGTCGTACCGCTTGGCGCTGCTCCTGCATGCGTAGTATAAAAAGTTGCCCAATCAACCTCTTTTTCACCTCTTAGCCATTCCTCAAGCTCTTCTGCGTAGCGCGTTGCTATAAGTTTTTGTTCATTAAACTTTGTTCTTTTAATTGATTGACCTGTCGTATAAGCAACGCCCAAGAAGGTTAAGGATAATATAGTCACAAAAGCAAGTACCTCTAAAAGCGAAAGGCCCTTTTGTGACCGAAGATGGGATTTAATATTCATGATCTTAGTTACACGTGCATTCTGGATTAGCTTCTGAACTTACCGTGCCAGATGTCTCAATAGTAATCTTTTGACATTGATCATGATATATATTGCGAACAAGAATACATTGATCTGTAGTAAGTGTTGTACCTCTTCCGAATGGGTTAAAAACAGCAGATGAGGTAGCTGTTTCAAATTCGTTTCCCTTTAGTTCATAGCTCTGTAGCAGAGAACAACCCCCAGGCACAACACTGTAACTAGTGTCTCCCCATGACACGCTGTATGTTCCGGTGTACCCAACGCAGGGTTTTTCTCCCGAGCTAACTTGTTTTTTTGCCAGCTCGACACTCTCTATAAAAGCCTCAGAATCCGCCTCGAGTCTCTTCAATTGATCAAAGCCTCTATATGAAGACAATGCTCCAATAGTTAGTACGGCGGTTATCGCAAGAACAATCATGAGTTCTAAAAGAGTAAAGCCTCGTTGATTAACGTTGTCCATATGAACTAAAGCAGTAATTACAATTATGCGTAGAACCGCAAAGCCCTGGTGTAGGTGTAAGAGCACACGGTGTGGGCTCCGGAGAATTTAATTCACTACGCAAGACGTAATCTGAACCATCAACACTTTCATAAAAGTAACTTTTTACTGGATAATCAGGATCCTGCGGAATCTTATGCATATATGTATTATTTGTATCAGAAAGACCTTCTGATCCAAAAGCTAAGCCCATTGTAATGGTAACGTTTGGTGTTGGATACCTATTGTTAATGCTTTTGTATTGTTCTAAAGCCGAGCGAATTTCTCCAATTTCAGTTTTTCGCTTCGAATCTTCCGCTTTATTACGAATGGTTGCAAAGGAAATTGAACTAATGGTAGAGATAATAGCGAGAATAGCCATCACAAGTAGTATTTCAATTAGCGAAAAGCCTCTATTCATAGCTTTAGCATAACACGAAAAGCGATTCAACGTCAACTCAGGGCTCGTAGTGGAAGAAGTTTTTCTTTACAGAGGAAGATAACAAGATAATCAAGCGTAAATTCTGGATAAATGTTGTTGCTTAGCTGATACTCAACTTCAATTACTTTTTCTAAAGCTACAAAAACATTGCGCCTCTCCGCATCGGATAATGACTTTTCACGAGCAAGAGCATAAAAATATTCGCGCATTTGATGGATGGCTGCTGCATGAGAGCCTTTAGATAATGTGCTTGATGCAGAGAGGAAATCTGCAAGAGATGCACCTACATCGAAAAAATGCATTTCATCGAGGATAGATGTCTCGGATTGAAGGACCTCAGTCTGCCGCACGACTTTACATCGTGACTGAATGGTTGAAAGTATTTTATATTCATCGCTCACAACAAGAATGAAGGCATTATGCTCATTGCGTTCTTCTAAAGTCTTTAAAAAGGCGTTCTGGCTTTCTTTCTTAACCTTGTCGAAATCAAAAAGCACATACATACGCATTCTAAATGCGGGCTGAATTATTTCCTTATTAATGTCACGAATTTCCTCAATAGATATGGTTTCTTTCTCGCCAAAGAAATATATGTCCTTTATTTTATGAGATAGAGCAATACCATCTACATACTCCCTGACGGCAGTTGTATTGTTCGAAACGAGCAGAACTGGGAGCATATGGATTGAATTTTACACCATGATTACTTATAGTGAAATGATATGACAGTCCCAACGAAGCAATTTCTTGATGTATTAGTAACTAATAAAATTATTTCTGCTGATCAAGCCCAGAAATGCGAGGTTGATGCATTGCAAAAAAATATTCCTATTGATGAATATTTAGTGCAAAATTCAGGCGTAGCTGAAATAGAAATAGTCAAAGCAAAAGCAACAGTGCTTAACATTCCATGGGTAACAGGTGAGTCAATGCCTGTTGCACCACAAGCTCTCGCACTCGTGCCAGAATCGTTGGCAAGAAAGTACCTACTTATTCCATTTGAACTTAATGAGAAGGAAGGAACACTTAAAGTTGCAATGGTGGATCCATTTGATGTGCAAACTATTGGGTTCTTACAGAAAAAGACGGCGATGCGCATTATTCCAACACTTGCACTTAAAGAAGATTTAATAAAAACGATTGATATTGTATATACCCAGAGCTTATCGCCAAACATTACTGAGGCTTTGAAGGAATTTTCGCCTACCGATGTAAATACCGTTAAAGCAGATCAAATCGGTGATTTTATTAAAGAAGCTCCAATAGCCAAAATTGTAAAGACCATTCTAGAATATGCAGTAAAAGGTCGAGCCTCGGATATTCATATTGAACCACAAGAAGAAAGAACACGCATTCGCTATCGTATCGATGGTATGTTGCAAGAGAAATTATCTTTGCCTAAAACTATAAACGATTCACTCATTTCTCGTATAAAAATTATTTCTGGATTAAAGATTGATGAAAAGAGAGCGCCACAGGATGGTCGTTTTAATTTTAGAATGGGTGAGGACGAGGTCGATCTTCGCGTATCAACGCTCCCAACCGTGCATGGTGAAAAAGTAGTCATGAGACTTTTGAAAAAAACTGGCGGCATCCCGACAGTAGGCGATTTGGGACTGCGTGGGCCGCAGCTCAAAGTTTTGGAAGAAGCAATGCTTAAACCGTATGGAATTGTACTTGTTACGGGTCCAACTGGCTCAGGTAAATCAACAAGTCTTTATTCAATGATTAATAGAATAAATAAGCCCTCAGTTAATATAGTCACTCTCGAAGATCCAGTCGAATATCAGCTAGCCGGCGTAAACCAGGTTCAAATAAATCCTCAAGCAGGGCTTACCTTTGCAACAGGTTTACGCGCATTCTTACGACAAGATCCAAACGTTATTCTTGTCGGAGAAATCCGTGATTCAGAAACGACGCAGCTTGCTCTCCAAGCTGCTCTTACTGGCCACTTGGTTTTTTCGACACTTCATACTAATGACGCCGCCACAGCGATACCACGTTTAATAGACTTGGGCGGCGAGCCATTTCTTATCTCGTCTGTATTAAACGCAGTTGTCGCGCAACGTATTGCGCGACGCATAAGTGAAGATCACAAGGTGCCATATACTCCCGATCCTGTAATCATTGAAAATATTAAAGAGGTTTTGGGCGATCTTCTTCCACAGCAGTACAAAGATGATCCGCAAAGTATTAAACTTTATAATAAGCCTAATGCGACCAACCCAAATGAAGGTTATTTTGGTCGTGTTGGTATTTTTGAAGTTATTAAGATATCGAGAGACGTCGAAAAACTTATAGTGCGCAATTCAACAGCAAATGAGATTCAGGATCAGGCTATAAAAGAAGGTCTTATCACTATGAAACAAGATGGCTACCTTAAGGCACTTGATGGCATTACAACGTTAGAAGAAGTTTTGCGCGTCGCACAATCATAGCAGCATATGACAATTGAAGAGCTATTTAAGCTAACTATAGAAAAAGGAGCATCAGACCTTCATATTGTTCCTGGATACAATCCTTCTTTGCGTGTAAATGGCGAGCTCTATGCACTTAAAGCATATCCTGTTCTCGATGGAACAATGACCCAAGAAATGCTTATGCATTTACTTATTGACGAGAAGAAAGAGATGCTCATTACAAATAAGGAGGTTGATCTTGGTTATAACTTCGAAAATCACCGCTTCAGAATAAATCTTTATTACATTCGCGGTATGCTTGCTGGTTCTTTTCGTCTGATTCCAACAAAAATTAGTCCTCTTGAGGCTCTTGGTCTTCCACCACTTTTATATAACTTCACCGAGATGAAGCAGGGTTTTGTTCTTGTAACGGGACCTACAGGAGAGGGGAAATCGACCACAATTGCAGCGATAATTAATGAGATTAATATGCGCTATGCCCGCCATATTCTTACCATTGAGGACCCTATTGAATATCTTTATCCGCAAGCAAAATCTATTATTTCTCAAAGAGAGATCGGCCAGGACACACATTCTTGGGGAGTGGCGCTTAAATCTGCTCTTCGAGAGGACCCAGACATCGTAGTTATCGGAGAAATGCGCGACTATGACACTATTCAAGCAGCTCTGACAATTGCAGAAACAGGTCACTTGGTTTTTTCCACACTACACACAAATTCTGTCCCACAAACCATTGATCGTATCGTTGATGTATTTCCACCACGACAACAAAGCCAAGTACGCCTTCAGCTGGCATCTACACTTAAGGCTGTCGTATCACAACGTCTAGTTCCTACTATCGATAAAAAAACGCGCATTCCTGCAGTTGAAATTCTTATTGGCAATCAAGCAGTTTCTTCAGTAATACGCGATAATAAAACCCATCTCTTAGACAACATTATTGAAACCTCGTCAGATCAAGGAATGATAATTCTAGAAAAGTATTTGGCCAATCTTTATTTTGAAGGGAAAATTTCAAGAGAAACCGCTCTTTTCCACTGTATTCGACCAGCCCAGATGCAAAAACTTATTAAATAATTATGGAATATAGCTATAAGGCAATAAAAGATAATAAGCCAGTATCAGGTATTTTCGAGGCTGATACGCAGGATAAAGCCATGGCATATTTGCGTACCAGTGGTCTTATTATTCTTGATCTTCACGAACACGCAAAACCAATGACAAGCTCTCTCACAAGCATGTTTAGTAAGGTTGCTTTTACAGATATAGTCGACATGACAAGGCAACTCGCAATTATGCTTAATTCTGGCTTAACAATTATTGATTCTCTCGATATTTTAAAACGACAGGCAAGTAAACCAGCTTATTTAAAGCTTATCGAGTCAATTGATTCGGATGTAAAAGCGGGGACTAGCTTCTCAAGTTCTTTAAAAAAGTTTCCAAAGCAATTTAATAATCTATATATTGCGCTTGTAAAGGCAGGGGAGGCTTCAGGTAAGTTAGATGAAATTCTCGTTAAGTTGGCTGATACTTTAGAGCAGGAGAGAACCTTTAAAAGTAAGATCAAAGGAGCAATGGTATACCCTGCAATCGTTATTACTGCAATGGGAGGGGTTATGTTCGTTATGTTGACCTTTGTTATACCTAAACTGCTCGAGGTATATAAGGAATTCAACGTTAAACTACCTGCTGCGACAGTATTCTTAATATTTATCTCAGATTTATTTGCAAACTATTGGTACATAATTTTAATTTCTATTGCTGCAACGATCTTTTTAATAAAGAAGGCGTATGCTTCGGCAGCGGGGAGGCTTATATTTGATCGAATAATTTTAAAAGCGCCAGTAATCAGTAAAGTCGTTAAAGTAGCAGCTCTTGTTGATACAACAAGGACTCTTTCAATTCTTATAGCGGCTGGTGTATCCATCTTAGAATCTCTTGATATTATTACTGAAACCACAAGTAATGTTATCTATCAAAATGCCCTAAGGCGTGTACGACAGATTATTGAGCAGGGTGGAACATTGGGTGGGGCACTTGAAGATGCAAAGATATTTCCTCCGATATTTGTACAAATGACTTCAGTAGGAGAGCAAACCGGCCATTTAGATGAAACACTCGGACACTTAGCAAAATACTTTGAAAGCGAGTCAGAAATAGCTATTAAAGCCATGACAACGCTTATAGAACCAGCTATTCTTATGGTTCTTGGAGTAGGTGTTATGTTTGTTGTTGTTGCTGTAATAACACCAATATTCAGCTTATCGTCCTCCTTCTAAAAAGTACTTGACAACGTGAAAAGA
Source organism: Candidatus Woesebacteria bacterium (assembly GCA_018062135.1). GTDB lineage: Bacteria > Patescibacteriota > Microgenomatia > UBA1406 > HO2-37-13b > OLB23. Next base: position 47,814 of record JAGOSW010000003.1, on the reverse strand, counting down.
AAAGGACTATTATGATACCTAAGAGGTTAAAAATTAATTCATTAATCATTATGAGCAAACCACTTATGAAATTACAAAAAGGATTCACCTTAGTCGAAATACTTATCGTCGTATCACTTATTGCCATTCTTGCGGTAGTGGCTCTTATAACCATTAACCCAGCAGAAGCGCAAAGAAGAGCGCGAGACACACAAAGAATTAAAGATATTTCATCAATGCAATCCATTGTTGAACAGTATCTTTCTGACCATCCAACTGATTTCTCAGCCACAAACACGACTTCAATAGGAGGTACGAATAACTGTTCATCAACAGGATGGATCGGTATAGATCTGTGTGCATATGCAAACACGTTGCCAACAGATCCTTCAAACAGAACATCCATCGTAACAACGACAGCAGCAGGAAATGCTGAGTCGGACAGAGCTGTCTACGAGTTAATTATAAACTCTGAGGGTCAATACAGAATCTGCTCAAGAATGGAATCACGAGCTAACCTCGCAAAGTTGACAAACGATGGATCATCGAATGACTACTTTGAAGTATTCTCCTTCACAGGCGTAACCGCTTGCGACGGATCATAAACCAGAACTAGCAATTAAAATTACCCTCCCCTCATCGGGGAGGGTTTTTGTTTGATATAATGGCGAGTATGAGTAGAAGTATGCGCATGCTTTGTGGACTAGTACTTGCATTCTTCGTTGTTCTATATCTATCTACACAATCTCAATCGATTTTTGGTGGTGATGCTGGCGACTTAGTTACTGCTGCTTACACAGGGGGCGTAGCGCACCCTCCTGGCTATCCTCTATATACGTTTTTCGGATATCTATTATCCCACATTATCCCCTTTGGATCAGTCGCATGGCGCGTTTCTCTTCTTTCATCACTTTCAATTGCATTAGCACTCTCAATACTTTTTGTGTACATAGCTTTTGTAACTGCAAGTAGTATTGCGGCTCTCGTTGCAGTGCTTACTCTTGGAACGTCATATTTATATTGGCTTTATGCAGTCGTACCCGAAGTATTTGGCCTTCATATTTTCTTTGTTGGTGTGCAACTACTCGCATTACTATGGTGGCAAAAATCACATAGCGCTAAAGCCGGATTAACATTCATAGCCTTATTTGTACTCTCACTATCACACCACCACATAATTTTGTTTATGCTTCCTGCATACATCTATGCATTATTTAACGAAAAGGCACATGTTTTAAGCTTTGTCAGTAAGAATAAACGGGCAATTATGCTTACTGGAGCACTTTCACTCTTGCCTATTGCTTGGTTCATTTTCTCAATTCCACACTTAGCTGCGTACACGTGGGAAGATACTCTGTCTGTCTTTAATATTCTTAAGATTATATCCAGAGCAGCTTATGGCTCATTTACATCTGCTGTGGTTATTGTAGAGAAGCCTATTTCTCGTCTAACTGATGTGTATGCATACTTTACTTTACTTATTGAAGATATAACTCTTCCTGCCTTTCTACTAGCCCTCACAGGAGGAATATATGAGTTCTATCAGAATAAAAAGCGTTTTGTCTTTCATTTCCTTGCTTTCATGTTCACTGGACCAATTTACATCTTCTATGCCGCATATATTCTCTCAAACAGCTTTACTATCGCAACTTTTGAGAGATTCTCAATGCCATCCTACGTATTTGTAACCATATGGGTAGCATTTGGCGTTGTGGCGTTGATTAAAGGCTTTTCGCTACTAATACAAAGAGTTCGTGCCAAAACCGATACATCGCCCTCCTTAAACTACATACCAATGATTTTTGCCCTCTGTCTTATTATTCCCATTAATTTACTTTTCATTAACTATCCTAAAATATCCGTCTTAAAAAACGATGAAACAGCAGAAAAACTAGCTATGAACATTCTTGATACAGCAGATAAAAATGCCATTCTCTTACTAACTAAAGACAACGAGATTTTTAATGTTTCTTACTTACATCTTGTGAAAGGATATAGGCCCGACGTTGCCGTGATTAATAAGTCTCATCTTTTCGATGCGAGAAGATTCAAAAACATTGCGAAGCAGTACCCCGATTTGATCTTTCCAGACAAGATGGATAGTGAATTCGATCAAAAATTCATAATGAGTAATGTCGAGAAAAGACCAATCTATACAAATTCTAGTTTTCCCATAAAAGAAAAGTATGTGTGGATCCGCGAAGGATTACTATACAAGCTCTTTTCAAAAGAGGATTTTCCTAGCGCTAAAGCGATAAATGATATTAATAATGCTCTTTGGAGTTCTTACCATGATCCATATTCTGGAAGTCTAGGACAGTATAAGCACTTAATGCTGGCAAGTAATCTTCTGCTTTACCGCATCTATAGAGCAGAAACTGCCGACTACTTCTATGCGGCGAAAAATTATGGAGAAGCTGAGAAGCACTATGCTGCTGCGCTGCGTTATGATGATAATGATGTAAAGATATACCAAAAACTCGCAGCTGCTCAAATGGATCAAAAGAAGTGTATTGAAGCCGAAGATACTCTAAAGAATGCATATGATAAATTTCCTTCTTCAGTAGAAAATCCTTTGTTTCTTATTAAACTTTACACAGACTGCCTGAAGGATGAAAACAAGGTTAAAGAGTGGAGGGCAGTTTACGATTCTTTGAATAGTAAAAACCAGCAAAAATTAGAGCAATTATAAGCAAGTGTGCAAAGACGGAAATAGTCGCACCTGTCTTAAATACTGCAGACTTATACATAAACTCCACTGTATGCACGCCCTTTGGAAGAACAATTGCTCTTTGTGCTATATTTGCCGCGAGTACTTCAACCTGTACACCATTCAAGCTAGCTTGCCATCCAGGGTAAAAAAGATCACTAAGAACCAGTATTCCATCTTCACTCGATTCTACATGGAGTTTTATGAACTGATTGTCGTTGCTGAGTATCTTAACTGCTGACTTCGGCTGTTGTTCAGCAGGGATCGTAAAATTAGGAAGTTTTTTTTCAAGAAATACTTTTTTCGCTGGATCGAAGTTTTCATCCAATAGTTGACTTGAAAATTCTTCAACTGTTTCAACATGTGCGTAATCATACACAACGTAAGCACGAGGAAGAGCTTTAGGGATTGCGTACACATATATTTTCTCCTTGCCTACACTTACATTGTCAATCTCTTTAAACGAGCTACTTTTAAGGGCAGATATTATAGTGTCTATACCATTTATACGCATAGCCTTCTCACCCGTGTTTGAAATAGTAAAAGATTTTGTGTCGCCATTCATAGGGATGTTCTGCTCAAGAACCGATTCCATCACTGAGTAACGATTTGTTGTTAGGATAGGATAAACCTGAAATGATGGTTTAGAAAAAATAATATTAATATTCGGTTTTGTGTAATTCTGCATTTCTAGAAAAGGGGCAGTATCCTTCCAACCTTCCTTCAAGAAAGTATTGTTCCAAAGAAGACCTGAGCCAATTGTGTAGTATCGCTGCGTGTCAGACAGATGCGTCGTTAGGCGAGGTTCTTTTAACCATTCAGAGGTTTTTCCGATAGGATTGTAAGTGTATCCGTAGAATAGAAGCTGGGTGATCGCCAAAGACACTACTAGTATGCGTATACCTATGGCAATTTGTGTTGATGTGTATTTCTTAATCAATGTTGAGAAATATTCAAGTCCATATGTTGCCAAAATTGTAAGTGCCCATACAAAAAGCAGAATGTAACGCGAAGGGACACGGAAGAAATTAAAGGGCGTGAAGGAATAAATGAGATACAGTGGCGAGTGTTTTCCAGTCATCATAAGCGCTGCCACAAGAAGCAATAATATATAGAATTTGTGTTCCTTCGTCTTTTTTTTCTTTAGTAGGGCTAGGAATGCAAGAAATAAGGGAATAAGACCGATGTATCCAGTATTTTCCCAATATATACTGCCATCAAACTTCGTAAACACTGGATATGTTCCTTGTTGGGGCGTGCCAAAAAAATCAGGTTTAACAAAACCGATAAAATGTTTCCAGGGAAAGCTATACTCCGTAGCTGCGGAAAGAAGAAATCCATCCTTTCTCGAAGATATATCTAAAAATTCTTTTGAAGGTAATAATTGAACTGCAATCAAGCTCAAAAACAGAATCAGCGCAATTAAAGGCAATATATATGTTCTGGGGTTCTTCCATTGTTCATCTACGTTAAAAATATATAGAAGTACCAATCCACATAATGAGATAAATGTTATTTGCGGAAAGCCAGAAAAAAACTGCTGGGCAAGAACTAAGAGTAAAAGCAGTAAGAAAATTGGCTTTTTATGCCGAATATATGCGTGTGTAAGTAAAAAAAGCCAGGGTAGATACGATGATGCCTGAATTAAGTTAATGTGACTCATATGAGTAACAAAGAAGCCAGAGAAGGCAAAAAGAATAGCCCCCATAAAAGCTGGGAAATTACTAAACTTTAAGAACCTTAGATATGCGAATGTTCCCAGGGCCGAGACAAGATAGATACTAATATATCCAAGATTAAGCGCAACTACGAAGGGAAAGAATTTGTATAAAAAAAGATTAATAAGATTAAATGTGCCAATTTGGCCTTCTGCAAGTTGAGGAAACCCCGTTCCAATATACTTATTCCATAAAGGCAATGAGTTTTGTTGTAAAGCTTGGTGAAGCGAATACTTCGCAGGATAATTTAACTGAAACAAGTCACTCTGGCCAAAATCAGGGGTCACAAACATAGAAACTTCTGGGTAAAAAAGTTTACAGAAGAATCCTATCACCAGAAGGAGGATGCCAAGAACTGGTAACATTTTAAAAAGATTATTTTTTGTGAACATATGTTATTGCCTCAATAGTATATGAGAAAAGCATATTAATAAACTTTGATTTGCTTTCGCCATACGTGCGATTTTTGTAATAGCAAGGTACTTCTATAAATGAAAAACTACTTTTTTTTAAAGAATAAATTAGGCGAATAAAGTAATCTCCATACCCGAAGAATATTTTTTTATTCAGAAAAGGAACAAGATCATCCTTATACATAACAAAGTAGCCGCTTAAATTGTCCGAAACGCCTGATCCTAGAATAAGAGAAAGGAAATATTTGTTGTATATTTTGCTTGCAACATAGCGAAGATAATTATCCATTCCACCATTCTTCACAAAACGAGATCCTATAACCATTGAGGATTTTTTTAGATTCTTTACTAAGACAGGAATAAGTCGGGGATCATGATTTAAGTCAGTATCCATAACAACCACAATTGTTCCGGATGATTTTTTAATACCATGAAGAATTGCCGAAGCAAGTCCTCTTTCTTTTTTTCTCACAATAAGGTTAATTTCTTTACTTCTTAACTTCTTTATCTGATCAGATGTTCCATCAGTTGAATTATCATCAACTACCACACATTCAATGCTTAGCTTATTTCTGAGTGAAAGAGTTCTCAAGATTGCGAGGATTTCTAGAATATTATCACGCTCATTAAACGTAGGCAAAATTACACTAACTCTTGTGCTTTGCTTTATCATTTTTTAATAACAAGAAATAACGACGGCCCTATCTCTTGTGACGAAGAAAGATTAATAAAGCGCTTCACTAAAAGCTTCTCGATAGGTGCTGTACGTTTTCTTAAACCACTACTCAAAAACCAATTACCTGTAATTTTCTTTACTACAAAATTCCACGAATTAAGCCACAGCAAAACGTCGTGACCAGGAACAACGGGATCGAAATTGTAGTAATAATAATCCGAAAGAATTAATTTATTTCTCGATAAAATCTTCTTCCATTCATTGTGAGAATACAAGTTTTTATGCTTAAATAAGCTATTAAAGAAATACTCGTACGCATCTGCAAATATTCCTAATCTTAAAAACCTGCATATACGTGAGAATAGCAAATATTTTCCAATTGCACTGCTCGGTACAGTTAAATAGCATATTCCATCTTTACTTAAAACACGATGGATTTCTGACAGACATAGTTCAAAATTCGAGAAATGCTCAACGCTACCATTGCTAAAGATCGTTTTAAAGGTATTGTCCTTAAATGGGAGATGTGAGGCATCTGCTAGGATTATGTTTTTATAGGAGCCACTTTTTTTTGCTTTATCAATTTCTTTCCTGTCGATATCAGTTCCGATATCGTATGATTCAAAACCTTGATGCTTCAGCAGAATTCCAGCAAAACCACCATCACCGCAAGCCAAGTCCAAGACAGGATGAGTAAATGGTACGCGTGATAAAATATATATCTCTTGCACACGAATTAGTGCCCAGGCAAGTGGACCTACCATTAAAAGATCAAGAAGTACCTGTTCTACATTTATATCCTTTTTCTGTACTCTGACCATTCTCTATTCTGAATGTTAAAACTTTTTATAATTTCAAAACCATTTTTTTGGTAAAAATTATTCGATTTTCTGTTTAAGCTTGTCGTTTTGACATTGTACACTCTAATACCGGCATCTGCGAGCCTATCTTCGAGCGTTTTTAATAAAGTTGACCCAATTCCATTTCTCTGCATGTCCGGGTGTACCGAGAATACAAGAATTTCAGGTGCGGGCTCAGCTTTCGAAAAAAGTAAGTACCTCGCAGTTGATACCAGCTTTCCTAATAGAGAAAAATCATTTCTTATTTGCTCTATTATTATCAGACCTACTTTGAAGAAACGGCGCGCTATAAGTTTTTTATAAAAAGCTCCTGAATCTTTCGACAGAAATATAAAACCGTTAAGATTTTTTTCTGTTTTACTAATAAAAAATAGGGCTTCCTTATCATTTAATGCTTCTGAGTAAATTTCCGTTAAAAATTTCCTACCAAGCTTTGACAAGAGTTCGTTTGGGAGTGAAAGCATATGGAGATCTGCGATGACAGAAATATCACTTTTTTTTGGCTTCGCGATCATACGTTCTCATGAAATGCTTAATTGTGTTCACAACAAAGACTATGTCATCATCTGTCAAAAGGGGACTGGAAGGAAAAGAAATTCCAGTCTGTGCCATCTGCTTACTAACAGGAAACTTTTCAACTGTCTTATACGGTGGCATATCAGAAAGTGGGTAGAATGTTTTTCGAGTTTCAATGCCTTTTTTGTCCATGTAAGTCATCATAGCATTGCGCATTTTGATATTCGGAACAAACAATGTATATAGCCAACATACATATTTACCATATGAAGGATCCTTCATAAGTCTGATATTTGGAACGTTTTTCAGAAGCATATCATAGGTATCACTGATATGAACTTTTTTCTTTAAGATCTCGTCCACACGCTCCATCTGCGCAACACCAATAGCTGCTTGTAACGATGTCATTCTGTAGTTGTATCCAACTTCGTTATGCCAGTATCTTTTCGACTGTTTCATTGCATGCGAAGCAAAATAACGTACTCTTTCAGCTATTTTCAAATTATTTGTTACAACCATTCCTCCCTCACCAGTTGTAACATTCTTATTTCCGTAAAAACTAAAGCACCCTATATCTCCAATTGATCCGACGTACTTCTTTCCGCAGGTTGCGCCAAGCGATTCGGCTGCGTCTTCAATCAAAATAAGTTTATATTTTTTACATAATTTCTTAAGAAGTAACACATCTGCCGGCATGCCATATAGGTGGGCAACAATGATCGCTTTGGTTTTCTTCGTTATAGCTTTTTCAATAAGTATGGGGTTCATGGCAAGACTCTCTTTTTCTATGTCGACAAGTACTGGCTTTGCCCCCGCATGAATAACCACATTTGCTGTTGCGGCAAAAGTAAATGCCGGACATATAACTTCATCGCCCTTACCAATGCCATATGCAAGTAGAGACAGGTGCAATGCTGCAGTTCCGTTGCAGAGGGGGATTGCGTACTTTGTTCCTATGTATTCACTGAATAAATTTCCAAATCGGGTAACCATTTCTCCCGATGACGAAATCCACCCACTTTCTAAACAATCAAAAACATATTTTTTTTCCAGATCGGTAATTGAAGGCTCGTATACGAATAGTTTTTTAGCTACCATTTACAAGAGTTCAGTATACAATATAAGTTGATGAAAGCACTCAACATATTCCTTCTTCTTATTTTTTCTTTTTACATTTTTTCGTCACTATTTTTGCAAACAATTCATCCCCCAGTTTGGCCTGATGAGGCAATCTATGCGGAAGTTGTTGAAAATGTAATAGCGACTGGAACTATAAAATCCGACTTATGGAAGGATGCAATTATCAACATCCAAACAAAAGCAATGTGGAATCCTCCTTTATTTTTCTATGAATATGCTCTCTGGCAACGGGTCTGGGGAGAATCAATTTATTATCAGAGAGCACTGGTCCAGATTGTAGGATTTGCAGCGCTGGTGATTCTCTTTCTGCTTTTAAAGAAGAAACATTTAGCAGGACACGTGCTTTTACCACTGGCGCTTTGGGTTTCCAATGTCGTGGTAGCAAAAAGCACGCGTCTCGCAAGACCAGAAATATTTGTATTGATGTTTGGATTGCTTGGATTGTATTTAATGAGTAGAGCACATGAAGATAACAAAAAGAATAACTATCTGCTCTTCGGCCTGGCTGGCTTGGCATTTGGCATGTCTATACTCAACCACATTATTGGCATAATATTTATAATCGGCACACTTGCATCCATCATTTTTCAAGAAAAGAATAATTTGCTAAGAAAATATTCTGTAGTGCTCCTGACATGCCTGGTAACTTTATTGCCTTGGTTGATTGATGTCTATCTACATTGGAATACTTTTTTGCAACAATTTAACCTTTCCAGTTATCCAAGATCACTTGTAGCCTCCTGGCTGCACGTTGATCTACTAACAGGCGAACTTTTACAGAGGGTCGTATTAGCTAGCTATCTCATACTTTCACTCTACATAGTGACGCTGCTTTTACAAAAAATATTCCTGCTGAAGAAGAAGGTTCTCGCAATCCAGGCTTTATCAGTTTCGATGCTCGCTATTGCTTGGATACTATCAGTTAAAGGTAAATCAGAATTTTACTCGATATACCCAATAACACTTACCATCCTTGCTACATATTATTTTATATCTGATGCGTCCTTTTCAACTCATAGAAAAAGGCTTTTACAGTTATCGGCATGTATATTGATTGCACAAATTATCCAGACAATTTCGCTTATTAACGGAGCTGCACAAGGTGGTTATAAATATGAAGCATTCGCAAATGCCGTTGCTTCTAAAATTCCTGAGGAATCATCAGTTTTTTTGACAGCAATTCCAGACCCATACTATGGCCTTACAAGTAAAAAGGGGATTACATTGTATGAATTTCCGGCGGTTCCTATCGCAAGAGATAAGTATTTAAACATTCTCAATGATAGCGACTATGTTGTCTATAACGGACACTTTGAGGCACATTTGTTTGGAAATTTCATAACCACCTACATTCAAAAGAATCTTGAAAGCAAGAGCGAAGTACACGCGGGCGGCTATGATGCCTTTGTATTTAAATTAATTGATAAGACAAAGAGAATTACAGACTTTTGAGCTCTTCTAGAAACTGCTCATCCGTGCTATTGTATTTTTCGAGGTACATCTCTATCAGCTGCTTAGCTTCGGCAGCCTGCTTTAACTGCTTAAGAATCAATACTTTGGCATAGTATGCATCTCGATAATCCGGTTTTAACTGCAGTGAGAAATCGACAAGAGGAATCGCCTGGTTTCCAAATAGCTGCGTATCTTTAGCAGTTGGATTCTTTGTATTTTCATACTTTGCAAGATGAAACAATGCCAACGTATAGGGATAGCGCGGATCAGTTGGGGCGAGCATGCGTGCCGATTGGACTGCATCGACTGCCTTCTCGTAGTACATCTCGTCACCGGTGGCCTGATAAAGCAAAATGTTATTTCGCGATGCGGTTCGATAATAATATGGATTCTTTGGTGAACCGTGTAAAGCAGTCTGCATATAGTCTTCCACAAGCTCAGTGCATTCTTTCAACTCATTTTTATGCGAAACGCATGTTGTTTCGCCTTTTGTGGCAGCTTGTAGCAGGGCGACTTGCGCTAAAACGTTTGATATTTTGTCAGCATAGACGTGCTCACTTCTTAAGTTATATGCCCTGTATAGCTCCACCAACGCTCCGTTATAATCCTGAACTGATGCTAAACCATCTCCCTTTGCATAATGCATATCTGCCCTCCAATAGTTGATAACCATCAAAAAAAATGCTGCCATTACTACTGCTGGCAAAACTAGCATTCTTTTCTGCTCTTTAGAAATAGCGTAATGCGCACTTTGATCTGAAGTATTTTCATTAGATAACTTTTTATCAGTTAGTGAAATTATGAATGCAGGCAGTAAGTATAAATATACATTTGTAACTGTTATTGAAAATCCGAAGAAGTTCGTCACAATAATCGTAATAAAGCCAGCAAAACATGCAAGAAGCAACATTCGCTCCTCGAATTCCAGACGGGAACTCTTCTTAAACAAGTGGATTACTTGCGAGAGGACTACTCCGAGAAACACGAGATATGTCCCTAAGCCAAATACGCCCGTCGTCGCAAAGTAATTAACAAACTCGTTGTGAGCCTTGTTATATACATAGTCCCATTCAGAGGTATTATTATGTGCCACTGGGCGAACAAAATTATAGGAATAAGCGAAAGTTTCTACGCCAGTTCCGAAAAGAGGGTAGGTGAGTCCAAGTGAATAACCTCCTTGCCAGACAATTTTTCTAATAGCGAATGAGTCCGTTATGAGAAGATTTTCATCTTCAGGTGTCGCTGGAGCTGTTGATTCCTTACTCTGATTAGAACCCATGTTAAAAGTTATATATCTATCGATCGATCCAACGCCTGTTTTTGCAATGAGTATCGCCACAATAAGCATGCCTACGAAAATGCCAATTGGTGCTCGATGCCTTGCGTTGAGAAGGTTCTTCCCATAATGAACTACAAAATACGCTGCAACTAGCAACAATCCCATATCTACAGCTACTAATGATGAGCGCGATCTTGTAAAAAGCAGCATAATCATAAGAAACAACAGATATGCTGCGTACATGTACGATGTTGATTTTTTTCGAAATGAAATTAAAAAGTAATAAAGACCAAAGAAAAAGTTAACAGCAAGATATGCCCCCATCCAATTTGGTTGTCCTAAGGTCGAGAACACGCGAATCGTGGGCTTAAATTGTTCTGTCCAACAGCCAACATCAAAAGTTCCTGTAAATAATAAGCAAGAGGGATCATAGCCAAACTTGCTCGGAAGGCCCCAAAGAAGAACCAATACCGATCCAATAATAGAAGAATGAATCAAGGTACGAACCGCAGACTTCAGCTGATCTCCTTTGAAATTTGATGTAAATGCCATGTACAGCAATACATACGATGCTATTGACAGAAGCCCCCCATTAAATCTTCCGTAGTAACCAAAAATTGAAGTGGATCTATCAATTGAAAATATCGTAGAAAGAACCTGGCTTGCAAAGAAAGCTAAAAGAACTGGAGAAAACAGTGTATTCTTGAGTATAATTCTTTTGTGTACTATCATGCGTGAGAGCCAGACGGCGCCGATTGCACCGGTTACTAAATAGATAAAAAGCATTTTATTAAACTCGAATAGCTCTGAAGTACGGTGGAACATGAGAAGTGGCGCTATGAGAAATAAAGATCTGTAAAGATACAGCATAGCTCGAATTAACTTTCTATCCATGAGAAATATTGTATCAAAAATAAAGCAAATCAACTTCAACCCTGGATTATTTTTTAAACCAACGGCAGTAGCTGTCGATGTCGGCACAGCAATGACGCGTTTTGGTATTGAAGAAAAAGGGATTGTCTTGCGTGAACCCACATTTATTGGACAGAATACACGCACAAATCAGGCGCTTTTCTTTGGAAGCGAAGCTAAAGACATATATGGAAAGTCACCGGAGTACATTAAGATTATTAAACCGTTCGAAAATTCGATTATATCTGATTTTGATGCAACAGTTTCGCTTCTATCCGAGCTATTGAAAAAATCTGTGTATCCATATTATCGCTCAACATTTATTAAGAAAGGCCTTGCTGCATATGCGGCCGTACCTACAAATTCAACAGAAGTTGAGCAGCGTGCCCTTCAAGAAGCGCTTATTAAGGCAGGTTTTCAGCATGCGTATCTTATGGAGAGACCGATAGCAGCAGCGTATGGTGCAGATGTGCAGATTTTTTCAAACCAGCCCGCCTTCGTTATAGACCTTGGCGCCGGCTCTGTTGAACTCGCAGTGATTACGATGGGCGGTATCGTCTGCTCAAAAGTGCTAAAACTTGGCGGAGATCATATGGATAAGCTAATCTATAACTATTTGCATCTTAAATATGGCCTCATCGTAGGCGAACAAACCGCTGAAAATCTGAAAAATAAGTTGTTCGCTTTGACTGATTCTAAAGAGGTTTATCCTGTCAGAGGGAAGTCGCTTGAAAACGGATTGCCAAAGTCCGTGCGTGTAACGGCATCAGATATCCGAGAAGCCCTTGCGAGCTGTACAAATCAAATTGTTGACGGCATCAAAGAACTTATTGAAACAATTCCTCCAGAAATTGTCGATGGGCTTATTAAAAGTGGCGTTGTGTTAACAGGAAGCATGGCTCACATCCCTGGAATTGATAAGTATATAAGTAATGAGATTAAATTGCCTGTCATAAAAGCCAGAAGGCCCGAAGATGCAACCATTCAGGGACTTATGAAACTTATAGAAGAACCAGAATCGCTTAAGCGCGTTATTATCTACTCATAATTCGTTTATCTTTAGTAATTTGTGTTGTTGACTTTTACTCTTTAATACGTATAATATTCCTACTCATTATTCTATTTTGGACATTTGAGCGCGCATTGACAATACGAGTGTGGTTGGAAACATTATTTATTTTAAGAGTTTGATCCTGGCTCAGGATGAACGCTTGCGGTGTGCCTAAGATATGCAAGTCGAACGTCTCTTTGTCGCAAGACAAAGGGTAGTGGCGGACGGCTGAGTAACACGTAGGAACCTACCCCTAGGTAAGGGATAGCCCCGAGAAATCGGGGGTAATCCCTTATGATATCCCCGGATTAAAGGGCGTAACTGCTCGCCAAGGGAGGGGCCTGCGGCCTATCAGGTAGTTGGTGTGGTAAAAGCTCACCAAGCCTATGACGGGTAGCTGACCTCATGAGGGTGATCAGCCAGAGGAGTACTGAGATACGGACTCCACATCTACGGATGGCAGCAATCAGGAATCGTTGGCAATGGGCGAAAGCCTGACCACGCGACACCGCGTGCGGGATGACGCCTCTAGGGGTGTAAACCGCTGTGGCGAGGGAAGAAGATCCGATTTATCGGATTTGACGGTACCTCGCTAGAAAGTAGCCGCTAACTTCGTGCCAGAAGCGTCGGTGATACGGGGGCTACAAGCGTTATCCGGTGTGACTGGGCGTAAAGGGTTTGTAGGCGGTTTTTCAAGTTACTTTTTAAAGACTTCGACTCAATCGAGGGAAGGGAAGTAATACTGTCTAACTGGAGTTTTCTTTAGGGTAATCGGAATTGATAGAGGAGTAGTGAAATGCGTTGATACTATCAAGAACACCAATGGCGAAGGCAGATTACTGGAAGAAAACTGACGCTGAAAAACGAAAGCTAGGGGAGCGAACCGGATTAGAGACCCGGGTAGTCCTAGCCCTAAACGATGCTCGCTAGTTGCATTTCTTTTAGTTTATCTTTAAGGGGTGTGGCGAAGCTAACGCGTTAAGCGAGCCGCCTGGGGAGTACGGCCGCAAGGCTGAAACTCAAAGGAATTGGCGGGGAGATACACAACCAGTGGAACATGTGGTTTAATTCGAGACAAACCGAAGCACCTCACCAGGGCTTGACATGCAACTGCAAGCTTAGGGAAACCTAGGCCGCCTTAGAGGGTGTTGCACAGCTGTTGCATGGCTGTCGTCAGTTCGTTCCGTGAGGAGTGCCCTTAAGTGGGACAACGAACGTAACCTTCGCCCTATGTTAAATCTGTCATAGGGGACTGCCTTCGCTATGCGGGGGAGGAAGGAGAAGCAGACGTCAAGTCAGCATGACGCTTATGCTCTGGGCGACACACATGTTACAATGAGGCCGACAAAGAGTTGCGAAACGGCGACGTGAAGCTAATCTCATAAACGGTCTCTCAGTGGGGATTGAAGTCTGCAACTCGACTTCATGAACGCGGAATTGGTAGTAATCGCAGATCAGCCAAGCTGCGGTGAATACGTTCTTATCTCTTGCACACACTGCCCGTCAAGCCAACAAAGTCGGTAGTGCCTGAAGGCTCTGTTAAAGGGACGAAGGTAAGATCGGCGATGGGGACTAAGTCGTAACAAGGTACCCGTTCTGGAAGGAGCGGGTGAATCACCTCCTTTCTATTTTTTTAAACAAATCTTCGGCGTTTAGCTGAAGTAAAAAAACAAGCGTTCCAGCCACAGTCGTGTTGTCAATAAGACAATGTCAATGAATTCGAAAGAAAGTTCCCTCTATTAGTTAGAGTGAAATAGCATCTCCTGGAGTTACCCCTGGAAAGAAGTCCTTACCTGTTTTAGGTTCTTTTTGTGTTTTCGTATCGGCAAAGTGACTCCATGCGCTTACTTCGAGAAAGAAGTCATCTGGAGAACCGGAGGATCCTGGATATACAATAAGATTGCCAACACCTCCGCCAAATAGATTGTCGGCATATGTAGCTTTTTGTTCTTTTCCTCTTATTTTTATAGTAACTTCATCACCATACTCATATTTTCCTTTAAAATCCGAGTGTTTAATCGTGGTTTTTATGTTGCCATAACCATCTACGTGCCCAACAAATGCTCCTCGGAATTCTGGTATTACACTCAAATCACTTTCAACAAGATCCATTTCATCTTCAAGATAATCCATTAAATATGCCACCACAGGTGGATATAAATCCCTTGATCTAAACTGACTTCCTTTTTCTAACCCTTCGTATGTATATAAAGTTTCAATTTTAGATTTAATTAAAGAAAAACAGTAGCCGGCATTTGGACCAATAATTGTTATGCCGTTTGCTAGCTTTAAAATAACGCCTTTTGCGCCTTTTGCTTCTCTAACACCTTCTTCACCGTCTATTCTGGGGTCAGTATTGACCAAAAAGACTAACTCGCGCGGAATTCCATAACGATCTTCGGTCTCTACAATTTGATTAAGGAGAAATGCTGTGTGTACAGTTGAAGGGTATGAGGCTACAAAAGTCATTTGCAAACCTGAGCTGTCCTTAAGAAAGCCGGTAACTGCAGATTGTAATTCTTGACACACTAATGAGTCATCACAATAGTCACCAATAACAATAAGTCTCTTCATCTACATAGTATAATACGATGAGTAAGCAGTTTTCAATGGGCCCGTAGTTAAGTGGTAAAATGCCGCATTCGCATTGCGGAGGCGGGGGTTCGATTCCCCCCGGGTCCACATAAAACCTTCCAGCTTTAACTCAACTTGAAAACCTATAGTATTTTTGCTATAATTGCGCACACCGTCAAACCAGGAGGACGTCATAATGGTTACCGATCCACTCGTGTTCAAGATCGTGTTTCTTGCTTTCACAGTTGTGGTGGTTTTGGGAGAGTTGCGGAACCTGAAGCACACCTACAACTTCCGCAACACGACCGGAAAAGTAGTCGCAGTCGGGACTGCCATGTGTCGGATCTTTATCCTCCAGTGGGTAATGCTCATCACATATGAGATTCTCACTCGGCTGGATTTGTTCCTGCATAGGCTTTGACGAGCTATGGTGCCCCCCACACCTGATCAAAAAAGGGGGAGTCTTTGCAGATGTGTGTCTGTACTGATGAGTCCAAAAGGACGAAAGACTTATATTCTTGCATTCTTTTTTAATTTCCTCTATATTTACTTTTAATTACTCATTATTTATATTAAATATGCAGAATAATGATATCTCTTCTATTAAAACTTTCTTAGAAATTCCCTACGATGAACTCGAACGACGAAACCTCGAAATAAAGCGCAGAAGAACCAGCTCAAAAAACGGAGACGCTAAGAAATTTTTTCTCGATCAAATTACAAAGGAACAACATTTAAAAGCTATAACCATCGGCTTTTCAGATATTGAAGGCCGCTTTCACATGCTTGACTACGATAAGAAATTCTTTATCTCTAGCCATGATAATCTTACTTTCGATGGCTCTTCAATACGCGGATTCGCACGCCAGGCCGAATCAGATCTCAGGCTGCAACCAGACTGGGGCGCATTTTGGTGGCTGCCTAGCGATATTTTTGGCGCAGGAAAAATACTTATGATGGGAGAAATCTTTGATAGAGACGGGAAGCCGTATCCAATGGACACTCGTGGCCTTCTGAAGAATTATGCAGCACAGTTGCACACTAAAAACGGCTACACAATTTATGCCGCGAACGAAGTCGAAGGTTTTCTTCTAAAAGGCGAGGAGGCTGAAAAAACTTTTAGAGAAAGTGTAGGTTTTGAGCTAGCTTCAAGCGGCGGATATTATCACTCGTTGCCCTCCGATTTGCTTCGCATATTTATCGACAGAAATGCAGAAGCACAACGCGCACTCGGATTCGAAAATGAAAAAGATCATCCAGAAGTAGCCCCATCTCAGTTTGAACTTAATTATTCTTATTCTGAAGTAGTTAATGCAGCCGATCAAATCCAACTGTATAAACTTATTTCTAGGCAAATAGCTCGTAATATGGGCTTAACCGCCACCTTCTTGCCGAAACCAGTTGTCGGTATTAACGGAAGTGGCATGCATACGAATCTTTCTATTGCGAAGGGAACAAAAAATCTTTTTTATGATAAAAAGGGGCGCGCGAACTTATCTGCAATGGGATGGAACATGGTACATCGCATACTGAGTAGCGCTGCAGACATGTGTCTTATATTAAATGGAAGCGTAAACGCCTACAGAAGGCTCGATCCTCATTATGAAGCTCCAAACGAAATAAAAGTTTCTGAAGTAGATCGTGGTTCAATGATTCGCATTCCACTATTTAATGAGCGTTCCGCAAGAATTGAAGTCCGTAGTGTCGGACCTGATGCAAATCCATACCTAACTCTTTATACAATTGTTAAGGTTGGACTTGAGGGTCCGATGAAAAGGGACGATAAGAATAAGAGGCCTCGTGTTAAGTACTTGCCAGCGAATATACAAACCGCACTCGTGCAATGCAGACAAAGCAAAGTCATGTCAAAGACGTTAGGTGATGAGTTAAAAAGAAAATATATCGACTTAAAACAATCCGCAGCGGAACGCAGTCCTGTTGAATTAGGCACAAGAGTAAAAAATGGCGAGGTTTTGTATCATCATGAAGTGTATAACCAGATGCTCTGGAACAACTTCTAATGTACAATACCTCTATGCAGGTAAATTATTACAGAAACATTAAGGATCGCCGCATTGTAGAACTTACTGAACCAAAAGCGGGCTCATGGATACATGTAGAATCTCCCACACCAGAAGATCTTGAAAAGCTTGCTAAGGATCTCAACTTAGAGCTCGATCTTCTTATGGACGGTATCGACGTGTACGAGCTTCCGCGTTTAGAAGTAGATCGAAAAGCTGCATACATTTTTACAAGATATCCGTATCTAGAAAAAGACCAAATCGTAACAGTGCCTGTGCTTTTTGTTGTCACCGATAAATTTATCGCCTCGATTTGTGCTGAAGAAGCTCCTTTTCTTGAGGTTTTTTCAAAAATGAAAAAACCCTTAATAACAACCCAAACTAACAAAGCTCTGCTCGAATTTCTCCTGGAAATTAACCACACCTACGATAAATACCTAACTAAAATTAATAAACAAATTAGAGCATTCGAAATCCGATTGCAGAAAATTAAGAATAACGATATTGTGCGATTCGTAGAAATTGAGGGCGTGCTTAATGATTTCCGCCCAGCTCTTATGCGTATGAACGGAATTCTTGAATCGCTTACCTCAGGCCGCTACCTCACTTTTAGAGAAAGTGATCATGATCTTAGTGAAGACATTATGCTGAGTAACAGACAGCTTATCGAGCAGACTGATGACAGCATTCGTACACTAAAGAACATTAGAGAAGCTTACACAACAATCATGACTAACAACTTAAATCAGGTTATTAAACTTCTTACTTCTCTGACGGTTGTATTTACAATTCCAACTATGGTCGCGAGTTTATATGGAATGAATGTGCATCTGCCATTTGAAAGTCATCCACTAGCATTCGTCTTCGTCGTAGGATTTATTGCAATATTAACCAGTATCACGCTCTATATCTTCATAAAGAACGATTACTTCTAAAAGGGTGGGTGTGCATGGACTCGAACCATGGACCTCAGTCTTATCAGGACTGCGCTCTAACCAGCTGAGCTACACACCCAAAACATGCACCTGTCCGACGTATCGTCGGACCGCTCTACCAGGCTGTCGTAGATTCCGATTTGCGAAGCAACGTCGGAAAGCTACACACCCAAAACATGCACCTGTCCGACGTA
>JAGOSW010000003.1:10466-29284 GCA_018062135.1 Candidatus Woesebacteria bacterium | reverse complement strand
CGATTTGCGAAGCAACGTCGGAAAGCTACACACCCAAAACATGCACCTGTCCGACGTATCGTCGGACCGCTCTACCAGGCTGTCGTAGATTCCGATTTGCGAAGCAACGTCGGAAAGCTACACACCCAAAACATGCACCTGTCCGACGTATCGTCGGACCGCTCTACCAGGCTGTCGTAGATTCCGATTTGCGAAGCAACGTCGGAAAGCTACACACCCGTTCATAACAGTCCACATTATAATATCGCAAGACACTAATTGCAATGAATTCCACACTTTGATACAGTAAATTCCAGTAGAAAAACCAGATCTCACTCATGTATACTCTTGGCCATGGTCCTCTCAGATAGAGATATTAAAAAAAAGCTCAAAGATAAAAGCATAGTTTTCCGCCCCCAACCTAAGGACGATCAAATTTCAAGCTTCTCAATAGACCTCCATCTCTCAAATGATTTCTACGTGTTCGAATATTCAAAAAAGCCATTTTTAGATCCTATGGATAAAACAACCGAAATGCCTGTAAGAAAGATTACTGTAAAAGACGGCGAGCGCTTTATCATGCAAACAAATGCTTTTGTTCTTGGCTCAACTGTTGAGCATATGGAGCTTCCTGATGATCTGGTTGGTAGGGTAGAAGGACGTTCATCGCTAGGAAGACTTGGTATCGTTATTCATTCGACAGCACCCCACTTTGATCCAGGTTTCCGTGGACAACTTACACTAGAGTTAGGAAACATAGGCTCTATGCCTGTTGCTTTGTATCCTGGTATGCGTATCTGTGCTATTTCGTTTGAAGAACTTTCCTCACCTGCCGAAGTTCCATATCATATGAAAAAAACCGCGAAGTATAACAATCAAAAAGGACCTACCATCAGCAAAATAACCGAAGACGCACACTAATTTAGTGTAAAAACTATGAAACTAGATATAAAACTCGTTGATCCAACACTTCCAAGCCCCTCATATCAAACAGATGGAGCTGTTGCTTTCGATCTTATGGTCAGAGAAGATACATTGATCGAGCCTAATAAACCGACACTTATTCCGCTAAATCTCATTGTAAAAACCCCACCTGGTTATTTTTTCTTGCTTGCAGCTCGAAGTTCGCTGCCAATGAAAAAAAATCTCATGGTTGCGAACAGTGTTGGAATCATTGATCAGGACTACTGTGGGGAAGAAGACGAAATAAAGCTGCAAGTTCTTAATTTTTCAAAAGAACCAGTAAAAGTAGAGCGAGGTGAACGTATCGCACAAGGAATGCTTATTAAAATCGATAAGATAGATGAATTTATTGTCCACGATACAATGTCAGAAGTTTCTCGGGGCGGCTTTGGGTCGACCGGGGGTCACACAGAAAAATAATTATGCCACGATACACAAAAGAAGAGAAAAAAATTCTTCAAAACTTCTTTACATCGACGGAAAAGGATATATTTTGTCTTATAAACTTACCAGAAGTAATTAAAGGTACTCTATTCTCACGCTATTCAAGAACAGATAAAGACGTACGCCGACTCTTTTTAGATGATTTCTACCTTTCCAACGAAGTCGGTGCAATGCTCCAAAAGCAAAATTCAGAAAAAAAAACGACAGTAAATCTTCAGAAAGCTGAGGATTTTTATGAAAGAATTCTTGTCGGATATGGCGACGATTCTATAGCTGAACTAGGAGGTGTTCATATTGCAGTAGAAAATATTTCTAATGTTGTCGTAAAGATAATTCAGGACGCACGTATAGGAATTTCACCTCTTGAGAAGTCGAGTCGATATGTATTCTTCGATCAGAAAGATGATAAAGGTCGATACAAATATTATAGAGATAGCGTTCTTCTTGACAGTAAGTATGGAAAAGAATACACAGCGTTTATGGATAGAATTTTTGTTTTCTATACCCATACAGTTAGAACGCTTTACGATTATCTTTTGAAGACCGAGACTAAACCCGATGGTGTTCCTGATATTGCTTTTAAAGCATCTTGCAGAGCTAAAGCCTGCGATGTGGTGCGCTATATTTTACCAATGGGAACACAAACAAACACAGGGCTATATGGTAATGGAAGAGCTTTTGAATATTTGCTCACAAAAATGCTTGCGCATCCGCTAGAAGAAGTTCGTATGACAGCTGAAAGCATGAATGAAGAATTGAGAAAAGTAATACCTGCATTTGTAAAACGTGCAGATAATGATAGGGGAAAGCGATATCAACAATATTTACAAGCGTCACAAGCAGAGCTAACTAAACTTTCAAAAAAATTCAGAGAAAATGGACCAAAAAAACCTTTGTCAGCAAAAAATGAAATAAAACTTTTACATTATGATAAAAAGGCCCTCGATAAAGTTGTAAGCTCCTTACTTTTCGCTAAGAGCACACTATCACTAAAGGAACTCAATAAGGAAGTCAAGGATATGGGTCAGAAGAAGAAGCAGGATATTTTCTCATCTTTCGTTAAACTGAGAGAAAATAGACACAATAAGATGCCTCGTTCACTTGAAAATACCACTTACACCTTCGAAATAATCTCTGATATTGGCGCATTCCGCGATGTGCATCGCCATCGTATGCTTTCCCAAGAACGCCAACCATATACGACTGCTCTCGGATACGTTATTCCTGAAGAAATTAAAAAAGTGGGATTAGTACATGAGTACGAGGAAATTATGACTACTGCGCATGACCTATTCAATAAAATCAACAAAATATTGCCTGAGCAGGCTCAATACGTTGTCCCATTTGGTTTCAGAATTCGCTATTACTTTACGATGAATCTTAGAGAAGCGGTTCATTTTACTGAGCTACGTTCGATTTCCCAGGGGCACCCGTCATATCGAGAAATTGCCCAAAAAATTGCGAGTTCGATAATCAAAGTCCACCCTGACTTTAAACCTTTGTTTGGTTTTGTTGACTATAAAGAGTACGCATTAGAGCGCCTCGAAGCCTTCAATAAGATCGCCCAAAAAGCAGAAAAACTTGGTATTCAACCCTTCTAAAATCAGCTATACTGAGATAACATGCATGCTTCGTTCAATCAGTTTCTGCAAGGAAGGCTGAGTAATTTTAATATAGCCGTCGTCAATCTATTCATGTGGATGCCACATTTCTTTTCTGTGGAATATTCCTTAAAAACCCTGTTTCAGCCTTGGAAAAACATAATTACTATAAAGAAGACTCCCGGATTTTCATTCAGCGAAGTGTTCCAAAGAGCAATGGATAATTTTATTTCACGATTAATGGGTTTTATCGCGCGCTCCAGCATTATTTTCGCATATTTTACTATTCAAATTATCTTTATTATCTTTTTGCCATTTTCATATCTGTTTTTTTTCCTATCAACCCCACTTATGTATCTTTTATACGCTTCTCAACCAACCGAAGAAGAATTTAAAAAACAACAATACGCACGATTTATGAAGGCTCATCTTGCAGATAATGAAGATACTCCTGCCGTTACTGCCTGGTTTGAAGCGTATTACGCCGAAATTCATCAAAAACCGTGGTGGCATCTTGATGTACTGATGAAACAGTTGCCGCTTGGAAGAGATTTAACTGCAGGATACACCCCTAATCTTGATCGCTATGTTGAAGAACTCACAAAAGCACGACCACACTACCAACATCTAGTAGGCCGCACAAAAGAAATTGAAGTACTTCAGCAGGTATTATCAAAGTCTGCAGAATCGAATGCTATCGTGTCAGGGCAACCAGGAACAGGAAGAAAAACTATTATTGAAGGCCTCGCAAAAACTATTTATGAGGGTAGGTCAATCCCAGTTTTAGCTTTTAAGCGTATTCTGTCACTAGATATGGATAAAATCCTAGCTGAGCACACAGATAAGATAAAGCGGGAGGAATTTTTATCGCAGTTATTTGATGAAGCAGCACAAGCAAAAAATATTATTCTCTCGATCAATAACTTTGAACGCTATGTATCAACAGAAGCTGGTGGTGTCGACCTAACATCGGTCTTTGACAAGTATGCGCACTTACCAACTCTACAGTTTATCGGCATAACAACACCCTATCATTATCAAAAATTTATTCAAGGAAATAAAAGTGTTACAAATTTCTTCGAGAAACTAGATATTGCTGAGGTAACACAAGATGAAACACTTAAGATCTTGCTCGATGAAGCAATAATCTTCGAAAAAAGATACAAACTATTTATTACGTATGAAGCTGTCAGGCAAGCTGTAATCCAGTCTGGTATTTTTATTAACGATCGGCCCTACCCAGAAAAGGCAATTCATTTGCTTGATCAGGCATGCGTATTTGCGCAACAGAATAAGGAACAAATCGTTACGACTCATATAATTAATAAGGTATTAGAAAATATTACTCACATTCCTACAGAATTAAGCCAGTCGTTTAAGGAAAAGCTGCTCAATGTTGAAGGCGAACTGCATAAGCGAATAGTAAGTCAGGACGATGCTGTTAATGAAATCTCAGCAGCTTTAAGAAAGTCGTTTGTACTCGTGGGTTCCCACAAGAAACCGATTAGTTCGTTTCTTTTCTTAGGACCCACTGGTGTGGGTAAGACTGAAACGGCAAAGGCAATAACGCAGGTTTTATTCGATAATGAACAAAATATTATGCGTTTCGATATGTCTGCCTATCAAACTATTGAGGGTATCGGAACGCTTATTGGATCGCCCCAAACAGGCGAGCCAGGTTTATTATCACAGTCAATCCGTCAGCAAAAGTATGGCACACTGCTTCTTGACGAACTTGAAAAAGCGCATAGAGATTTACTTAATATCTTTCTCACCGTTTTGGACGAAGGATACTTTACGGACGGATTTGGAAATAAAGTTGACTGCACCCATCTTGTGGTGATCGCAACTTCGAATGCGGGTGCAGACTTTATATATCAAGCACTCACAAACCAAGATATTGCAGGAGTTGAGCGCAGTCTTTCGAAAAAACTCATTGACTATCTTGTTGCTCAACACATTTTCTCACCTGAATTCTTAAATCGTTTTGACGGCGTTATTATATACAGACCGCTGCAACAGGATGCTATATATACGATTGCGCAGCGGCTGCTTCAAAACCTAAAAGACGACCTCCTTAAATCACACGGACTTACAATCGAATTTTCACATACCTTTATTGACAATCTAATTAAACAGGGGTATGATGCTCGTTTTGGAGCACGTAACATGCAAAGAATTATCCAAAGCGAAGTTGAGGGTAAAATTGCAAAGATGATACTAGCAACTCCAAATATTAAAAATCGCACACTTATTTTCTAAAGAGAATGAAAATATATTTCACCGCTACAACCTCGCAGGATACTTATAAAAATAATTACCAACAGATTCTCTCACAGCTCGAAAAAGTAAAAGGTGTTAAAGTACTTTCAGGAGAGCAAATACTTAGTAAATCACTACTTTCAAAAGATAAAAAACTCCCAAGCAAAAAGATTTTCGAACGAGAAAAATCACTTATTGATAAAGCCGATGTAGTAATCGCCGAAGTCACACAACCCTCAACAGGAGTCGGCGGCCAAATCGTGTATGCACTTATTCACAAAAAACCTGTTCTTGCGCTTATCTTTGAAGAAAATGACGATGCACTAACCCCAATGGTAGAAGGAAACACCTCGGATAATTTATTTCTTGAGCATTACACACTTGAGAATCTTCATTTAAAGCTTCAAGATTTTCTTACACACGCTAAAAAAACTCAGCAAAAGAAAGGAAAGCTCATCGTTATCGATGGGGGAGATGGTTCAGGAAAAGCCACCCAAGCAAAGCTGCTCATTGATTATCTAAAAAAGAATAAGTACAAAGTAAAGTCCGTAGATTTTCCTCAGTACTACTCATCATTTTCAGGAAAGACAGTCGCTATGTTTCTCAGAGGTGAATTTGGAGAACTAGATGCGGTTTCACCATACCTTGCATCAATGCCCTACGCTTTAGATCGCGCGTCGGTAAAAGAAGAGATGGAAGAATTTCTTGCAGAAGGCGGTATTATTGTCGCGAATCGATATGCCACTTCAAATATGGCACATCAAGCCGCAAAAATCCCTTCAAACGCTGAGAAAAAGAAATTCTTAGATTGGGTATATGAGCTAGAATATAAGGTCTTAAAAATTCCTAAAGAGGATGTAGTCGTGTATCTGTATGTTCCATGGGAAGTTGGGTATGAACTTACCAAAAATAAAAGTGACAGAGCATATTTAAAGGGTAAAGCTCACGATATCGCAGAAGCTGACATGCAACATCGTCAAGATGCAGAGAAAATGTATCTTGCGCTAGCGAAAGAAAAAGGTTGGGTTCAAATAGACTGTACAGTCAAAAACAAGCTATTAACAATTGAGGAAATTCATCAAGAATTACTGGCTCGTTTGACATTTGTTTAGAATGTGATATCCTAACATTAAGAATGGATAAAAAGCTATCATTCCTGGTCCTCATATTTTTCCTCGTACTCGGCGCTTTTGCGACTGTTTTATTCCAAAAAGAAACTCGATTAACCCGTGCAGCAAGCCAAGTTCCAGATGCTATTCAGTCATTTATTATCGTTTCAACCAAAGACAATGAATGTACGGTTAACGCTGTAGTACGTGATCAAGAACAAAAAGGTGTACCAAATAAAGAAGTGTGTTTTACGGCTACAGTTGGAACGCCCTCTGCCCCATGTGCACTGACAAACGAGTCGGGTATAGCTGAAATAGTTGTTACTTCTACTACACCAGGCAGTGGACAGATTTCAGCTCAAGTTACAGACCACTTCCAAATTCCAACTCAAGTTAGTTGCCTATTCCCACAATAATCATATGAAAAAGATCACAAAAGCAGTAATACCTGCAGCTGGCTTTGGTACTCGCTTTTTACCGCAAACGAAGGCAATGCCAAAAGAGATGTTGCCAATTGTTGATAAGCCAGTTATTCAATATGTTGTCGAGGAGGCAGTTGAGGCAGGAATTGAGGATATTGTTATTGTTACCGGCTGGAACAAGCGCTCGATTGAAGATCATTTTGATTACCCATATGAGCTCATTATGAGGCTCCAGGAATCTGGAAAAGAGAAACAGGTTGAAGTTGTTAAAAGTGTGGCTGAAATGGCAAATTTCATCTATATTCGCCAAAAAGGCCCACTCGGAAACGCCACACCAATATGGAATGCAAGAAATATCATTGGCGATGAACCATTTATGGTGCTTTTTGGCGATGACTTTATTATTTCTAAACCGAAAAGTCGTGCACGACAACTTATTGAAGCCTATGAAAAATATGGAGCGTCAGTACTATCCTCAATGAGAAAGCCAACTCCAGAAGATTCAAAGCGCTATGGCTATGTCGCTGGCCAAGAAGTTGACCCCGGAGTATATAAAGTATCCGATATCATAGAAAAACCTGGTCCTGATAATATGCCATCTGATATGGCTATTATTTCTGGCTATATATTTACCCCTGAAATCTTCGACTGCATTGATCACATGATAAAAAATCAGATGGTTGGACACGGGGGCGAATACATTTATACAGATGCATTAAATCTTTTAAGAGCTCAAGGTCAAGACGTATATGCAAAAGAAATTGAAAATGCTAAATATTACGATACGGGGAATAAGCTTGAATATATGAAAACTATTGTGGAGCTCGCGATGGGTCATGAAGAAATTGGAGAAGATTTTAAGAATTATTTAGAAACTATAGAGACCAAATAGTCGGATTGCATCTTTCTGCCTCTCATGCTACAATAGGGCATTGAAGTTTTCTTGAGCACATCTGTTTTCGCATATTTCCTGTCCGTTAAGCGGATTTGAAAACAGAATTTATTATTAAGGAAATATACATATGAAAAATACTGATCCAGCAGAGCTACTTACGTATGGTCTTCATTTAGGTCATAAGAAAAATAAAATTCATCCTAAAGCCCAACGATATATTCACAGTATAGAAAAAGGTGTTTCTATTATTGACCTCTTCCAAACCGCAGATTATCTCGATAAAGCTAAAGCATACGCTGAAGAATTAGGTAAAAATAACCAAACTCTTATCGTTGTCGCTTCAAAAAGAGGAGCTCGCGAGGTCGTTACCGAACTTTGTAAAGAACACAATGTTCCTTATATGACGAATAAATGGGTAGGTGGATTCCTTACTAACTTTGACCAGGTTCTTAAAAATATTCAAAGAATGAACAAAATGCGCGAAGATGAAGTCTCAGGAGAATGGGAAAAAATGCCAAAACACGAGCGTGTAGCAGAACATAAAAAACTACACCGTATCGAAACAATATATACAGGTGTGGCAACTGCAACAGCCCTTCCTGATGCTCTTTTTGTCGTAGACATTCGTAAAGAGCACAATGCGGTAAATGAGGCCGGCCAAAGAAATATTAAAACCATCGCCATTGTCGACACTAACGTAAACCCAGAAGACATAACCTATCCAATTCCAGCAAATGACGATGCTGTACTCAGTATTAAATTCATTTCTGAAGCAATCATAAAAACATATGCAGAAGCCAGAGCAAAAGCTCAAGCGGCTGCTGTTAAAAGTGAAGAATAAGCTACAAAATGAAAGATATAGAAAAAGTAAAACAACTTCGTGAAGAATCTGGCGTATCATACGCCATGTGCTCACAGGCTCTTAAGGATGCAGAAGGCGATATTGCTAAAGCCCGTGAGCTCCTAAAGAAAAAAGGTGCTGAAGTTGCAGAAAAGAAATCGGGAAGAGAAACTGATCAAGGTGCTGTGTTTACTTATATCCACCATAATAAAAAAATTGGTGCAATGGTTACTGTACTTTGTGAAACCGATTTCGTCGCAATGAATGAAGACTTTCAAAAGCTTGGCAATGATATCGCCATGCATATTGCATCTATTTCTCCTGAAAGTAAAGAGGTTCTCATGTCCTCAGCATTCATAAAAGACCCTAGTCTTACTATTGAGCAATTGATTAAAAACGTAATTCTCAAAATCGGCGAAAACATCACCATTGGTGAGTTTAACCGCTCTGAAATCTGATACAATTGATCGTATCTATGGATACACAATCAATTGAACAGGAGTTTAAATCTCAGTCACAACATTCTATTACTCAACTCAGCGACGAAATTCGCCAAATTCGCACAGGAAAAGCCAGTCCATCACTTGTCGAGGACCTTGATGTAATGACCTATGGAGGACAGATGAAAATGAAGCTCAAGGAGCTTGCGAGCATTTCTACTGAAGGCCCAACAACGATATTGATTGACCCTTTCGATCCATCAACAATCCAAGATATAGAAAAAGCATTCTTAACATCCCCTTTGCAGCTTAGCCCTCGAGTAGAAGGAAAGATGATTCGTCTTATTACACCGCCACTTTCAACAGAGCAAAGAGAAAAGTTTGTAAAACTTGTCAATCAAAAAGTTGAGGAGACAAAGAATAATATCCGCTACCATCGCGATCATGCCAGAAAAGGATTGAAAACTCTTTTAGATGATAAGGCTATTACCGAAGATGAAAAATTCCGTTTTGAAAAAACAATTGACACTCTTACAAAAGATTTCTCCGATGATCTCGAAGTGCTAAAGAAGAAAAAGCACGATGAGATTATGAGTATATAATTTCAATATGTTCACAATATTAATTTTCTTTATTGTCCTCAGTATTCTCGTTATTATCCACGAAGCTGGTCACTTTATCGCAGCTAAGCTTAACGGCATAAAGGTTGAAGAATTTGGCTTTGGTTTACCTCCTCGAGTATTCGGTTTTCATATCGGTGAAACACTTTACAGCTTAAATGCATTACCTTTCGGGGGCTTTGTAAAAGTCTTGGGTGAGGAGGAAGAAGAACTTACAGGCAAGAAACTTTCTAAAGAAGATTTAGGACGAGCATTCTCACGAAAAAGGAGCTGGCAGAAAATTATGGTTCTTGTGGCTGGTGTAACGTGTAACTTTCTCTTGGGTTGGTTTATTATGTCGTATCTTTTTACGAGAGGTGTGCCGGTTCCCAGCGAAATAGTTAGCGTTGAGGAAGTTGTGACAAACTCACCAGCAGAAAAAGCTGGACTTCTAAAGGGAGATAAAATTCGCTCGATGCAATTTAACGAAACAGTCGAAACTATTGAGTCGACAGAAGAACTTACCGCTTTTGCTAAAGCGCATGGTGATGAAGAAATTACTCTAACTGTTCAAAGAGGCGAAGGCAATATTTCACTTTCTATAATTCCACGCAAAAATCCACCTGCAGGGCAGGGTGCACTCGGTCTCGTTATCAGCAACTATGAAATTAAAAAGTATTCGATAACTGAGGCCCCACTATTAGGACTTACCGAGTCCGTAAAAATGACGAAGCTGATTTTTACAGAATTCTCGAAAACTTTATTTAGATTCGTAACGTTCCAGAAACAGGAGGCTGAAATTGCGGGTCCTGTTGGCATTGCGCGTCTAACTTCTGCAGCGGCACGCCAAGGTATGGACGCGCTACTACAAATGATTGGACTCCTTTCACTTAATCTTGCCGTCATTAATATTCTGCCGTTTCCAGCGCTTGACGGCGGCCGTCTCGCACTTGTACTCTATGAGATGATCTCACGAAGAAAAGTAAATCCAAACATTGAGCGAAAGTTAAATATGGCTGGATTTGCATTTTTGCTTTCTCTGATTGCTCTCGTAACGGTGAATGACATTATTAAATTAATCAAAGGTTTATGAACTATAAAAACATAACGATTTCTGGAAAGATTGGAGTTGGCTCCACAACACTAGCGAAGAGAGTTGCAGAAATTCTTGGTTGGAAATACATTAACGCCGGAGCACTGCAACGAGAATATGATCGCCAGCAGGGAAAAGATGAGAATCTTCAAGGTGCTCTTAGGCGCAGTGATGATCATGAAAAAGAGATGGAGGCGCAAGCAAAAAAAGTGCTTAATGAAGAAAGCGATGTTGTATACGAAGCATGGCTTTCAGGATTTGTCGCCCGTGATATTCCTGACGCTCTAAAAGTTCTTGTCATATGTTCAAAAGATGATGTACGCGTCGATCGCGTTATGAATAGAGAAAGCGTTAATCTTGAAACTGCAAAGCAATATATTAAGACACGCGAAGAAGAAAACATTGCGAAATGGAAGGTGCTATACGGTACCGATGACTTCTGGAATCCTAAAGATTATGATCTTGTTGTAGATACATATTCATCCGGTCCACTTCAAACGCTCGGAAAAGTACTCGACACACTTGGCTATAAAGGCCCTCTCTAATATGAATTTTTCACACATAACCATTGCAGGTAAGATTTGTACAGGTAAGTCAACGGTGCGTGAATACTTGCAAGACACACTTGGATGGGAAGGCTCTTCCACGGGTGAAATTTTCCGCGCATATATAAAGGAGCATAACCTGCAACTCGAACGTGTCGAAGAACAGGATAAGATTGGAAGAGACGTTGATGCGATGATCCAAAAACGCCTCAGAGATGAGGAGCACCTAGTCATTGATACCTGGATTAACGGGGTTCTATCATCTAATCTTCCTACGGTATTTAAGGTTTTACTTACGTGTAATGACGACGAACGCATTAAAAGATTTATGGAACGAGAAGAGGTAAGTGCAGAAGAGGCACGCGAGAGAATTTTTAATCGCGAAAATGCATTGCTTACTAAATTATCGTCAATGTACGGAATAGATGATATACTAGACCCAAACCATTATAATATCGTCGTTGATACGAGCAGTGCCACAGTAAAAGAGATAGGCGATCAGATTATTAGCAAAATGCAATCATGAAACAAGAAAAGGAATTACTCCCAAGAAAAAGCGAAGATCTTTCAAAATGGTATCTAAGCCTTATAGATCTTGCAAAGTTGGCAGATTATGGACCAGCAAAAGGAACAATGGTCATACGCCCATATGCGTATGCAATTTGGGAGCAAGTTCAGAAGGTTCTCGATAAGTGGTTTAAATCAGACGGGGTTCAAAATGCGTACTTTCCTATGCTTATACCTTCATCTCTTCTTGAGCGAGAAAAGAGCCATGTAGAAGGATTTAGTCCTGAACTAGCAGTCGTTACCATTGGTGGTGGTAAGCAGTTAGAAGAGCCACTCGTGGTACGACCTACATCAGAAGCTATTATGTACGAAATGTTCTCAAAATGGATTGCTTCATACAAAGATTTACCACTGAAAATTAACCAGTGGGTTAATGTTGTGCGCTGGGAACTCCGCACATTCCCATTTCTACGAACTTCAGAATTTCTTTGGCAAGAAGGTCATACTGTTCACACAACTGAAAAAGAAGCAATGGAGATGACGCTCAAAGCACTCGAATGGTATCAAAAATTTTATGAAGATTACTTTGCAATCTCCTCATACATTGGAGAAAAAAGTGGATCTGAACGATTCGCTGGTGCAAAAAGAACCTTTTCTGTTGAACTAGTGATGCCAGATGGAAAAGCATTGCAAGGAGCAACTTCACATTACCTTGGCCAAAACTTTTCACAGGCATTTAATATTCAGTACTCTGATGATCATAATAAGCGTCAATTTGCTCACCAGACTTCTTGGGGTCTTTCGACACGATCACTTGGGGGCCTCATAATGGTTCATGGTGATGATCATGGGCTTATTCTTCCTCCGCGCGTTGCACCATACCAAGTCGTACTCATTACCGTCAATGCTAAGGACGACGAGACTGATGCAAA
The DNA here is from genome assembly GCA_018062135.1 of Candidatus Woesebacteria bacterium. Classification (GTDB taxonomy): domain Bacteria; phylum Patescibacteriota; class Microgenomatia; order UBA1406; family HO2-37-13b; genus OLB23. The sequence continues at coordinate 16,652 of JAGOSW010000003.1, read as the reverse complement.
AATTCGCGCATATACGCGCACAATAGAAGACCTACTAAAGAAGGCGCGCATTCGCTACATCGTTGATGATAATAACGAAAAAGGTTTAGGTTACCGTATTAACGAAGCAGAAATTCAAGGAATTCCGGTGCGACTTATTATCGGTAAATCTGAATATGAAGAGAAGTTCGTAACCTTCTCTCGCCGAGATAAAACTGCAGCAAAAGAAAAGGTTCGCATTAATGGCCTCGGCGAATTTATCACCACACACATGGAAGAAATGCAATTAGATTTACTCGCAGCATCACGCAAGAAAAAAGAAGAAATGACCGTTGATGTCGAAACATTTGAAGAATTCGAAAAAGTAATGTCAGAAAACAAAAAGTTTATTCGAGCCTATTGGGACGAGTCACAAGTTGTAGAGGCGAAGATTAAAGAAAAAACAAAAGCAACAACGAGAGTTATTGAAATCGACAGAATGCTTGATGAAGAAGATGGCACATGTGTCTATTCAGGCAATAAAGCTCGACGAAAATGGCTCTTTGCTCAGTCGTATTGACATAATACTATGAAAACAGTCGTCACACATCAGTCTCCTGATTTAGATGCAATTACTGCAGTATGGCTTATTCGACGTTTCCTACCTGGTTGGAAAGACGCTCAGAGTGCATTTGTCTCCGCCGGCGAAACGCTTGATGGAGCAGATCCAGATGCGCACCCGGACATTCTACATGTAGATACAGGTTTTGGCCTTTACGATCATCACCAGAGCAATGAAGAAACCTGCGCTGCTAAAAAAGTTTTTGGGCTGATTCAGAAAAAAAAGAGCCTCAAAGCTCTTGACGCAATTGCATTAGAGCGTATTGTCGAAGTTGTCAATCGCTACGATCACTTTAAAGAAGTCTTTTTAGAGCCTGCGAACGATGATATGTACGACTTCTCACTCTCAAACATGATCAATGGTGTTAAATTAAAGCTTCAGGATGATACTCAAGTCGTACATTATGTTGAAGTTATGCTTGATGGACTCTTTATTACGTTTAAGAACAAAATTAATGCAGAAAGTGTTCTTATGACAGGCTTTGAATTCAAATCATCATGGGGAAAAAGTATTGCTTTTGAATCTGAAAATGATGAGACGATGAAACTTGCACTAAAAGAAGGATTTGATTTAGTTGTACGTAGATCAAGCACATATAAGTACATTCGCATCAAAACACATCCGCGCGTTAAGAATAGCCTAAAGAAAATTCATGAAAAAATTCTAGAAGTTGATAAGAATGCGACTTGGTTTTATCATTCTTCCGGGAGAATGCTTCTCAATGGATCATCAAAAGCTAATAATTCCCATCCTTCTGAATTAACCTTGCCGTCAGTCATTGCGCTCATCAAGGCATTGTAATATAATACCTTTACCATTCTTCATTAAAAATTCATTTATCCAAGGAGGTGCACAGTAATGGTAGTGGTGACTAAGAAACGAGGAGAGAACGCAGATTCAATGCTCAAACGCTTTACGAAAGTAACTAAAGAAGAAAATATTAACTGGGATGTTAATAAAAAGAAATTCTTTATGAAGCCTGCAGTTCTCAAAAAAGAAAAGCAAAAAGAACGCCTGCGTCGAAAAGCACAAGCGAGAAAAAGATTTTCGCAATAATAATCTATGATTCACATCGTTGTAGGAAATAGATACAAAGTTGAACGAAAAATGTACGCATCAGCAGCTCAAAATTATCTTGACCAAAAAGGCATCGAACAAGATGCCCAGGTCAATATTATTTTCGTGGGTAAAAGAAAGATGACAGAAATTGCTGCAAAATATAAGAACGAACGGGTCGCACTTCCAGTTCTATCGTTTTCGTATATGAGCGACCCGGAGTATGAAAAAGAAAAACTTATTGGTGAAGTATATTTATGTTATCCACAAGTCGTTTTACTTGCAGCAGAAAAGGATAAATCAGTTGATACGATGATGATCGAAATGATTGAGCACGGTATCAATAATTTACTTTCCAACTAAATGTTTTATAGAAAATACAGACCAAATAATCTTTCCGAACTAGACACAGAAGACGTTAAAGAACAACTTGCCTCAATACTCAAATCAATAACAATTCCGCACGCTTTTCTTTTTACTGGACCGCGAGGAACAGGAAAAACTTCTACGGCAAGAATTGTTGCAAAAATTTTAAACGCAGAAATAAACAAAGAAAAGATAACGACGCTTGATATTCCTGAAGACGACCCTAATGTGAAGGCCATCGCAGAAGGCAATTCTGCGGACGTTATAGAAATTGATGCTGCTTCAAATAGAAAAATTGACGATATTCGCGAACTTATTTCACAGTTAAAATTTTCCCCGCTTGCCTCTAAATACAAAGTTTATATTGTTGATGAAGTTCACATGTTAACAAAGGAGGCATTTAATGCGCTTCTTAAAAGTCTTGAGGAGCCACCAGCCCACACAATTTTTATTCTCGCGACAACAGAAATTGACGCATTGCCAAAGACTATTGTGTCACGCTGTATTCGCATAAACTTTAACAAAGCAGAAAGGAAAGACTTGGTACATATGTTGGAGCGCATAGTCAAAGGTGAAAAACTCACAGTTCAAAAAGAAAGTCTTGATCTTATCGCTCATATTGCGGAAGGTTCGTTTAGAGATGCAGCTAAAATGCTCGAGATCGTCTCGCTCGAAGGCGACACCAGCCCAGAAGCTGTTCAGAAGTCGCTAGGTGTCACCAATGACGTGAACGATCTCCTTATATCACTTGCAACAAACAATCCCACAGATGCGCTCACGTGGGTCACAAAGGCAGCTGAACAAGGGAGCGACTTTAAGTTTATTATTGAACAACTTCTCAGTGTTTTGCATATCGAGTTACTTGGAAAATACAACATTGAAAAGGGTTCGCCAAAATTAGCGTCGCTCACGGTTAAGCAAATCGCTCTTTTTATATCGCTCTTGCAAAAGGCATATGGTCAGCTTAGAATTAGTCCCATTACATCATTGCCTCTGGAAATTGCAATTGTCGAATATTGTACCCAGCAGGAGACTAATATTAAAAATTAACTTTTAAACTATGTTTAATCCACTTAAAGGTTTGGGCGACATTCAGAAATTACAACAACAGGCAAAGGCAATGCAAGAAGCCTTGCAACAAGAAGAAGTTACTGTTGAACGCAGTGGCGTTACCGTTGTATTACGAGGAGATCAACAGGTAAAAGAAGTTACCGTTGACGGAGTTCTAGAAAATCGTATTGCTGATGCAATAAATGAGGCAATAAAAAAGACTCAGGAACTTGCCGCGAAAAAATTAATTGAAATATCACAGCAGTCATCAGAATAAATATGAAGTTATTTTCAGGATCAAGCAATGTGCCATTGGCCGAAGGAATTGCAAAAGAACTAGGTATTTCGTTGTCTGATTCAAAGATAACGCATTTCAGCAATTCAGAAACCAAAGTACAGATTCTCGAAGATGTTCGCGACGAAATTTGCGTGGTTGTCCAGACAACTAGCAATCCTACCGACACACATCTAATGGAGCTTTTCCTCTTCTGCGACGCTCTGCGTCGCCAAGAAGCGCGCAAAGTTATCGGCATCATTCCTTTCTTTGGTTATGCGCGCCAGGATATGCAGCATTTTGAAGGAGAGTCAGTTTCTGCACATATGGTTATTCGATTTCTCGAAACCGTTGGCTTCAGTAAGATCTACACGATAGATCTTCATAATGAGGCAACAAGCGCAGTCTTCTCGATTCCTTTCAAAAATATGACCGGCATGCGCGTCCTCGCGCAATATACTGCGAAACATTTCAAAGAAAAAGGAATTGACCTAAAAGATGTTTCGCTACTCATTCCAGATCAAGGCGGTATTGAACAGGGGAGATTCTTCGGTGAAGAATTATTCGGCAATAATGAGTTTCCTATGGCTGTTATTGAAAAAAAACGAACAGGTGAGACTGTCCAGTCGTTTGGTATTCACGGCGATATAAAAGGGAAGCATGTCGTTGTAGTTGATGACATGATTGTTACTGGAGGCACCATCATATCAGCCGTTGAATCTTTAAAAAAGAGTTATACGATTGAATCATTAACTGTTGTCGCGACGCATCACGACTTCGTAAAAGGAGCTCCAGAAAAGCTTCAATCGTCAATCATCGACACCATCATTGCAAGCAATTCTATCCAGCTTGATCCTTCAATCACACTACCAAAACTGCAAGAGGTTTCTCTCGCTCCACTCATTGCAGATGAGCTGCGCCATCTTATACAATAAGGGGTATGACAATTCCACAAGATCTAAAGCGCACCATCGAGTTTTTTGAGAAACTTCCAGGCATTGGACCAAAAACTGCTAAAAGACTCGGCTTTTATCTACTTCGCATGCCTGAGGCAGATTTAGAAAAAGCCGCCGAGCATCTCGGGCAATTAAAAAAGAACACGCATTACTGCATTAAGTGTTTTAATTTAACCGACGACGAGCTTTGTAGTATTTGTGACAACCCACAGAGAGATAAGCGAACAATTGCAGTAGTCGAAGATGTGCTCGATTTATTGTCCTTTGAAACAGGAAACCATTTTAATGGTGTGTATCATGTATTGCACGGGCGCATTGATCCGCTTAACTACATCAGCCCTGACGATATCTTTATTCCTCAGCTTATTAAGCGTGTATTAGAAGATCAGGATGAGATTGATGAAATTATTCTTGCAACAAATCCTAATACTGAAGGTGAAGCGACGGCTATGTATATTAAGAAGGAGCTATTGGATAAGCTAAATGGGAGATCTGAACAAATGAATATTACACGCTTAGCATATGGCTTACCAATTGGAGCTGAACTTGAATTTGCGGATTATATGACCTTAAAGCGCTCGCTTGAAGGCAGGAAGGACTTCTAAAGACTGCTTGCGTCTTAACGCAATTATCTTCCACTAGTTTTTATACTTGCACGAATCGTATGACACCAGTCATACAGCATGTAATACATGTGTAATACGGTTTCAACCAGTGGATTTTGCATTAAAGGAGAATTTAGACCTGAATAGTTTCAAGAACCACAAGCGGGCGCTTATTCGTCGCCCTGAAGAAGTATTTTTCAAGTTGATTCACTAACTCTTTTTTCAACGGCATTGTGCCACGATTCTGATCAAAAATCTTTCCAATATGCTCTGCAGCACCATCGTACACCTTATCCTTATCATTCATATTGGTACCGCTTTCGCCATGAATAAATCCACGCGAGGTAAATTCTGGTTTTTCTGCAAGAGTATTATCGCGCGCGACTTTTAAGACAGTAAATACAATTCCTTCTGTTGAAAGCGTCATTCTGTCGCGCAAAATTGTATCACCAACATCGCCGACGCCATAGGCATCAACAAACACATTCTTTGTCATGATAACTTCACCGAGCGAAGTGCGCCCACCTTCATCAAACCATACCGTTTCTCCCTCGCGCAACAAATAAACTTGCTTGTCTTGATAGTCCATTTTCTTTGTGAGCTCTAAATATAATCGCTGATGGCGAATTGTACCGCCAATTGGAATAAGAAATTTTGGAAGAGTCAATCTCATGAGAAGTAGCATGTCGCCTTGGCTTCCATGGCCTGATGCATGAAGTTGATCAGCGACATCTGAATAGCGCACATCGGCACCCAATAAGTACAAGTGTTCAATAATGTCATACACTTCTTCTTCATTTCCTGGAATTGGATCAGATGAAAATACAACTTTATCACCTTTAGAAATGCGCACAAACTTATTTTGGTTTGTTGCTAGGCGAGAAAGTGCAGCTCCATACTGTCCCTGTGACCCAGTCGCGATAATACAAATTTCGTGCGGCTTAAATTTTGAAAGATCTTTTTCTTCAATGAGGAATTTTGGAGGGATAGGAAAATACCCAATATCTTTTACTAATTTTGTATTTTCCTTCATGGAACGGCCCAATAGGCAGACGCGCCTATTAAATTTAACAGCAGCTTCTGCGCATTGTCGTACGCGCGAAATATTACTCGCAAACGTACTCATAATAAATCTTCCGCGCGTGGTGCGAATCTCATCTTCAAAGGTCTTACCAACAACGCTTTCTGACAAGGTAAATCCTTCTCTGTCAGAACCCAGCGAGTCAGACATTAAACATAACACACCATCTTTTCCTGCCTTTGCAATTTCATAAAAATCTGGTGCATAGCCGAATGGGG
>JAGOSW010000003.1:0-10366 GCA_018062135.1 Candidatus Woesebacteria bacterium | reverse complement strand
CCAACAACGCTTTCTGACAAGGTAAATCCTTCTCTGTCAGAACCCAGCGAGTCAGACATTAAACATAACACACCATCTTTTCCTGCCTTTGCAATTTCATAAAAATCTGGTGCATAGCCGAATGGGGGAGTTAAATCCATCTTGAAATCACTTCCATGATAAAACGATCCAATTGGTGTTGTAAGCAAGATGTGGGTGGTATCTGGAATTGAATGCGTCATGCGAATAAACTTTGCCTTAAAGCTTCCGAATTGATACGTCGAATCAAAATTCACCAAAGTTGTTTTTAGCTTTACGTTAAATTCATCACATTTATGCTGCGCGAGCATCAATGTTAGTCTACTTCCATATACAGGTGGTCTTCCTAAATCGTTATAGTGAAAGCGAAGTGCAGTAATATGATCTTCGTGACCATGGGTAAGTAAAATTGCTCTAATTTTATCTTTTTTATCTAAAAGGTAAGAAATATCTGGAATAGCATGATCAACACCGAATTCTTGTTCGCGCGGAAAACCTATGCCACAATCTATGATAATAATATCTTGAAGAGCGTCATCTTTATAGATTTCGTAGACATACATGTTTTTGGTAACACCAATGATGCCACCAAGTGGAACAAATCGTACTCGATACATACGAACCTAGTATACACCATGTATAATGCTCATATGACAGTAAAAACCAGCAATATTGAAGACCAGATTTGGAACAAACTCGAAGATGTCATCGACCCAGAATTATACATTTCAATAGTTGATTTGGGTCTCGTATATAAAGTTACGAACAAAAATGGAGACGTTATGATTAGAATGACGCTCACAACAATTGGCTGCCCCCTTCTTCCAATAATTGAAAAGGACATTCAAACGAAACTGCTTGAAATTGATGGTATTAAGAATGTAAGTATTGACCTTGTCTTTGATCCACCATGGGATATAGAACGCATGTCAGAAAAAGGCAAAGCGATGATGGGAATTTAGTACTATTATGTAATGGGAAATGTCCAGCAACAAATCCGGGATCGAAGTCAGGAAAAACTCGAACAGCTGCGCGAGCGGTCTGTAGAAAAAATGCAAGAAAACTTCTCAAAGCTTCCCTCGTTTCTCATGGAACAGATAACTGGCAAAGCGCCAACTCCAGAAGCACAGCCAAAAGAAAAAAATTACACAACATTTAATGAAGAAATTCGCGCGCAGCTAGGCTTAGCATTTGCGCAGCAGGATGCGCCTAAAGTTGACGCTGCGCGCAGCGAACTTGAAGCTTTAAAGGCACAAATGGGCTATTTAAGAAAAGAAGAGACTGAGGCGAGAGAATATATGCAAGCAAAAGAGAATGAACGTAAGAACGCAGAAGCTGAAGAAGATGAACGAAAGAGAATTGAGGCAATGCAAAGAGCGCAAGCAATGGCTGGTGGCGATGAGCCTGTCACAAAAGCAAGCAGAGGACAAGAGAAACGCAAAATGCCCGATAAAACAATGGAAAATAAAGCTTCTTTCGGCAAGCAATAGGCTATACTATTATCTCTCACGGGGTGTAGTTCATCGGTAGAATGCTCGGTTCGGGACCGAGTGGCAGTGGGTTCAATTCCCACCACCCCGACCCACTTGTCTAATTCACTGAGCTATAATATATGGGTGAACAAGAATCTATTCTTCATTGGACTCGCCGGCTTTATTCTTGGTGGATTTGCCGCGCTTCGTGTCATCTCATACACTCACAAAAAGATTAGTCCTGTTCTTACCGAAAGACTTGCAGAGAGTAAGCGAGTACCAACCACATCGCCAACAGCCATACCTGATTTTTGCTTTGACGCGCCAGTGCTTTTTTATCATCATATACAACCTTTTGAGAATGCCGAAGACGATAATCAGCGTAATCTCACCGTCGCACCAGGAAATTTTGAGGGTCATATCATGTATCTAAAACAAAAAGGATACGAACTTGTGCCACTTGAAAAAATTGTAGACAGTTTACTTACGCGAAAAAATCCGGGTAAAGTCGCTGCGATAATTCTTGATGATGGCTATGTAAACAACTATTCCTATGCATATCCAATTGCAAAAAGACAGAATGTCCCAATTAATATTGGCTTCGTGACAGGATTTGCGAGTAGTTATAACCAACTTTCGTGGAGCCAAGTAAAAACCATGGTTAATTCTGGTTCAATATTTATATACAACCATTCCTGGTCTCACCAATCCCTTCATGGAACTAACAAAGACACCATAATTAAACAAGTAACCGTTGCACAAGATCAGCTCGAACAACACCTTGGCTCTGCACGGAAAATATTCATTTATCCTTATGGAAGGACTGGCGAAACCGTTATTAATGTTCTAAAAGATGCAGAATTTGATGCCGCCTTTACAGACAAAAAGGGGACCAAGCATTGTCTTTCAGAACGCTTTACACTTCCACGTTTGCGCACAGGTAATTTTCCACTTTCAGTTCACGGGCTATAAAAGCATGCTACAATGTTAGTATGTCTTTCACTGATACTTTTGAATCCGGCGTTCAACATAGACCAGAGCATCCTAATGCCTCGCTGTGGTTAAAAACATTTGGCTTCAGCTCTCTCATCTATCTGTTTATCACACTTGTTCTTTTAAAACAGCGTAACCTCTCTGGAGCTGATCTTATAAACGTGAGTACAGCATGGACATCGGTAGTACTTATTGGCCTTTCAATGCTTTTAAGTGCAATTTGTTATTTTTGGAACGCATTCGATCATTATATTTTATTCAGAAAACATATTGGAGTTTCGGGTTTTATAGTCGCGACAATTCATGTATTTTTCTCACTCGTCGTGATGCGACATGAATTTCCATTGTTTACCTACTATCTGGCACCTGAAAATATTATTTCTTTCTTATTTGCTCTTGTGGCATTTGCGTATTTTGCTTTTATGACAAGTATTTCTAATAATTACGCCGTGCACGAAATAGGTGGTCTTAGATGGAGAAGGTTACTACGCGTCGGTTATATTGCGTATATTTTTGCAATTATTCACTTTGGACTGAAAGGCTTACCATGGTGGCTAAAATGGGTTCAAGGCGGCATGAAAACTCCACCATCAATTGGACTTGTTATCTTTATTTTTGCACTATTCGTTCCTTACTTCCGACTTGTATTAGAAATTGCCTTGCAACAACAAAAAAAGCTAACTTCTGAACATGAAGCTGTTTAATACACTCAGTCGAACGATTGAGGACTTCAATCCACTCAACGAAAAAGAAGTAACTATCTATTCCTGTGGCCCAACCGTCTATGACTATACCCACCTCGGCCACCTTCGCACCTTTATTAATACCGATATTCTAAAGCGGACTCTACTTGCCGAAGGCAAAATAGTAAAACATGTCATGAACATTACTGATGTAGGACACTTAGTAGGTGACGATGGCGATGATACGGGAGAGGACAAAATGGATAAGGGTGCAAGGAAATATGGAAAAACGATTGATGAAGTCGTAACGTTCTTTACTGATTTTTTTATGATGTCGCTTCTTAAAGCAAATATCGCATTACCCGATAGGTTTCCAAAAGCATCGCAGCATATCGACGAAATGATTGCACTCAATAAGAAGCTCCAAGAAAAAGGCTTTACCTACGAAACAGAAGAGGGATTGTATTTTGATACATCAAAATTTCCAACATACGGACAACTCTCGGGGCAAAAACTTGAAGATAAGCAACAGATGCGGGAGGATGTTCATACTGATCCGAACAAAAAACACCCGGCCGACTTTGCTCTATGGCTTAAACGCGTCGGCCGCTTTAAAGACCATACGCTTCATTGGGAATCTCCTTGGGGAGATGGCTTTCCAGGATGGCATATAGAGTGTTCGGCTATGAGCATGAAGTATCTCGGAGAAACTATTGATATTCATTCAGGCGGGATTGATCATATTTCCGTCCATCATGAAAATGAAATCGCCCAATCTGAAGCGGCAACTGGAAAGAAATTCGTTAACTATTGGTATCACTGTGAATTTCTTATGATCGAAGGCCAAAAAATGAGTAAGTCACTCGAGAATTTACTTACGATCGAAGATATTGAAAAAAAAGGTTTTGAGCCGGCTGCACTACGCCTTTTGTTCTTACAGACGCATTATAGACAAGAGATGAATTTTACATGGGATGCACTTCAAGCTTCACAAAACGCATTAAAACGCTTACGAGAAGCAGTGCAACAAGCAAGAAGCCAAACGCAGAGAAGTCAAATTTCCGCTGAAAAGACGGGGACCACAGAAATGTTGAGTGGAAAATTCTTCGATGCACTTTCGCAAGATTTACAAACACCACAAGCCGTCGCTGTTCTTTGGGAAGTATTAAAGTCGAATGTTCCTTCTGAGGATAAATATGATTTGATCATGGAGTTTGATAGGGTATTGGGGTTGGGCTTGGATAAAGTGGAGACAAAAGTTGACGCAGCAATCCCTGAAAAGGTTCAGAAACTTCTGGATGAGAGGAATGTTGCGAGAAAAGAAAAAAATTATGGGGAATCTGATCGATTAAGAATAGAAATTGAAAAAGAAGGGTATATTGTCTTAGATACGAACGAAGGAACTCTCCTAAAATAGTAGCAGGGAGTGGCTGAAGTCCCTGCTGATTCGACTTGAAGCCCAGCTTATGGGCCTCTGCGAACTTGTAGACCGCAGCCACTCGGATTGTTTTTCAGTCAAAGAGGTCTTCAAGATCCGGTGAAACCGGACCCAGATTCTTGAACTTGAGCCGCTTCGCTTGACACCCAGAGCAGATCTCTTGGGTGGAGTCGATGGGATCCGTGCAGACGTGCTCCTCGCACAGTGGCTTCGGACACTGATCACACACCTTCGTCGGTGTGCTTGTGCAGTTGTCGCCACCCAGGCATTGTAGCTTTGCCATCAGTCTGAATCCTCCGCGCGTTCGTGGTTAGCGGCTGAAATGCGACAGTAGTCACACAGGATGTCGCCACCAACATTTTCACTGTCGGCAGAACAAACTGGCCTGTCACAAATTTCGCAGATCCCGTCTGTAGCAGAGCCACAGACATAGCACTCGTCCATACTTGCTCCATGAACTAGATGCGCCGGGTGGGTCAGAAGCTACTCGTCAAAGCCTGGACCGAGGAACTGCTCCTTGGTTTTGGCTTCCAGCTTCGCTTGGCATGAATCGCATCGAACGACTCCTTCCTCATGGAAGTTGCCATGATCGATGCATATCATACCGTCGCAGATGTCGCACTTCTCAGTGGCTTTCTTGAGACAGTGCTTGCATCTTGTGATCTTCTCACGAGGTACTTTAGTGGCCATCACCAGGATTCCTTAATCTTGATGCGACGGCGATGAGAGTGTACCCGCTCTCGTCGGGCTAAGCTGACTAGAGTTGTGCGACTGGTCACCCTCACAGGTAGGGCATAAGCCAGACGCCGGATAATTTCCCTGACTGTCAGTACTTAGCGGCAATCCGCATCCAGAACAGACAGGCTGATCCGACCTTGCCACAGCTGACCTCCAAAGCCTAGCTAGGTGCGACCGAGTATGGATGAGATGGGCGTTTCAGTAAACTTGCGGCTATACTGATCGGCCCGTTGTCGAACAATTTCGCTCCAACAATCTGAACACCAAACGTCACCTAGGTCGGTACGCTTGTGCTCGTCACAAATAAACTTGTCACATCGACCGCAGGTCGCGGTCCAGGACTCATCGCATAAAAAGCAATGATCCTCCACAAAACCTCCATAACTTGTCAAGGTACTCCAAAATGCGATCGGGCGATCACATTGCCCGATATTATAGCAAAACACCTGATTCAAAGCAGATAATGGAATTAATTAGCTTAAGGATACATGAGCAGTAGGTGGTGGCTGTAGTCCCTACTGTTCAAAAAACGTTCTGCTATAGAACGCATCCAATTCAGTTTTTACCACAGCCACCCTGGAGCTTAACATCTACCAACGACTCTTGAAACGACTGCTCGACGTCTCTACGTAGCCATCATCATTGAGTCGAATCTCCTCCCTGAAATCACACAGACCACATATTGCTGTGGCTCTACGACCTTCTTCATCCAACACTTCGCTCACAAAACCCGCTTCGGGGTTGCCGCCTGCAGGCATTTCGCATAAGGTGCCTCTAGGGCCAACCTTCGCATTTGGGAGCGATGGATTGGGATCATAGATGACTTCATGTGGGGACATCGGGACAAGTGCACCAACACGAAACGGCCGGATATTTGGCATGGTGCCATACTCCTTGTTCAGATACGCGATCCCTCCGGTCGCCGATCTGAAGTATTATATCAAACACTTGATTTTCCGTGCTGGTTTGATACAATGGGAAAACTTATGAACGCATACGAGTTTGTTTTTATTACAAAAGACGGAAGCAAGAAAATTCTTGAAACAGCCGAGGATATTTTAAAAGTCTTCAAAGGCACCGTTGACGGAAAAGAAGACTGGGGAAAGAAAAACTTTACCTATAAAATGAATGGTATTGCAGAAGGTTTCTATCATGTCTGGAACGTCAACCTTTTGGGTGCCGAAATTAAAGGACTCAAGGCAAAACTGAACTTAGAAGATGGAATTATTCGTTATCTCCTTTTAAAGAAAAAGAGTTAATATATGGCATCACGATCATTAAATAGAGTCGTTCTCATTGGAAACTTAACACGAGACCCTGAGTTAAAATACACGCCACAAGGAACAGCTGTCTGTAGTTTTGGCGTTGCAACAAACCGAAGTTGGACCACAAAAACTGGCGACACAAAAGAAGATGTACAGTTTCATAGAATCGTCGCCTGGCAGAAACTTGCAGAATTATCTGCAAATTTACTTGCAAAAGGCAGAAAATTATATCTCGAAGGCAGAATTACATACAGAAGTTTCGAGGGCAAAGATGGCCAACAGAAACAAATAACCGAAATTATTATGGATGACTTCGTTCTATTTGATGATCGAAGAAAAGGAGCAGATGGCGAAATGGGAGAGCAGCCTCATGAGGAAATGAGCGCAGCTGCAGAACCAGCAGAACACGAAGATGTAATGGCAGAAAAAGTTGACCCAGACGACATACCATTTTAAAATAACTAACTATGATGAAAGATTATTTCAAAACATATAAAACACAACCATCCTTTAAGGATGTCGAGACGTTAAAAAAGTTCCTTACTTCACGAGGAAAAATAGTTTCGACTGAAAAGAGTGGGCTCAGTGCAAAGAATCAGCGAAAACTCGCTGAGCAAATAAAATATGCACGCTACTTAGGTTTGCTTCCTTACACATCGTACCAAAAAGAAAAACTCTCTGGAAACGATGAAGATGCAGAGTAACCTCTGAATGATATATAATCATTCATATGCAACTTACCTTTAAGATTCCACAAGGCGCTACTCTTATTCCAGAAGAAAGTACTTCAATCAAAATTGGTGACCCTCTCATTACGTTTCATTCATCTGAACAGAAAGTTTTTGCTGTTGCTTCCGCATTGTCAGTAAAGCCAGAATCTATATTTAACTACCTTTCGATTGTTGTGGGACAAGAAGTTTCGCCCGGAACGCTTTTAGCAGAGAAAAAGGCACTCGTAGGAAAAAAACAGCTTCAAAGCGATATCCAGGGAGTCGTCGATCGCATAGTGCTAGAAACAGGGGAGATTGTTGTTCTCTTTGGTTCAAAAGCAACAGGACAATCTAAAGAAGCATGGTTTAATGGGACCATAAAAGAAATCGACAAGGATAAAAATACGTTTAAGGTTTCTTTTAAAGATGGACATGAATTTACATTGAAATCGGCAACGATGGACGGAGGAGGAAAACTATTCAAAATGGATGATAAGGACTTCTTCACTGTTGGGGCAGATGAAGTAGCAAAAAAAATAGTTATCCTTGAAAACCCACAGGTGCACATAATATCAAAGTTAGACGCTCTTGACGCTGCTGGAAGTATTTCTGCAATGGAATTTCCTCCTTCAGACTTTCCAACCGCAACTATTTCCACAAAAAAAGCTCTCGAAGAACTCTTTCATCTAAAAAAAGAGTATTGCGCCTTTTCAGCCTTAGAATTGAAAGCTGTTGCCTACTAAAAAATAGTGCTATAATGGCTGATACGTTATGAAAATGCAGAACATCACACATAATATTCTCCTTGTTTGTATTGGTGTCATAATACTACTAACTGGTATTAGAATAGGTCAAACTGAAACACAACGAGGACCAGCCTCATCGAAAAATATTAGAGTTACGAATCTTGAAAAAGACAATGTGACGAATATTGATTTCTCTTTATTTTGGCAGACATGGAATACTCTCAGCGACTATTATGTTGATAAGACGAAGCTTGATCCAATGAAAATGTATTATGGAGCAATTAAAGGAATGGTTGCTTCAGTTAACGACTCTTACACCTTTTTTCTTACTCCAGAAGAGAATCAACAAAGTAAAGACGATTTAAAGGGAGTGTTTTTTGGCATTGGTGCTGAACTGGGTTTGGAAGAAAATCAGATAGTAGTCGTTACACCACTAAAAAATTCTCCAGCAGAAAAAGCTGGTGTTAAAGCTGGGGATGTTGTCGTAAAAGTTAATAACGAGGCTACGACAAACTGGACGCTACAGCAGGCTGTATCGAAAATTCGAGGACCAAAAGGTGAGAAGGTTGTGTTAACTATGAGGCGTGAAGACAAAGATGTTGATGTTGCGGTTGTGCGTGATGAAATTAATATACCGTTTGTTGAGACAACCTACGAAGGCAATGTCGCGATTGTAGAACTATCTCGCTTTGGAGAGCCCACAAATGAACTTTGGGATAAAACTGTCGACGATCTCCTTGCAAGAAAGAAGCAAGGAAAACTTAGCGGTATAGTTTTAGATATGCGTGGTAACCCTGGAGGCTATTTAGATGGAGCTATCCATGTCGGATCTGAATTCTTAAGTGCTCGTGATCTTGTTGTTAAGCAGGAATATGCCGATAAAGAGCCGGAGAAGTACTTCGCAAAGAGAGAAGGTCGTCTTAAAGATGTTCCACTTGTCATTCTTTTGAATAAAGGGTCTGCCTCGGCTTCAGAAATTGTAGCTGGAGCTTTACGAGATCATAAAAAGGCAACAATTGTAGGCGAAAGCTCATTTGGTAAAGGAACTGTCCAACAAGCACTTGATCTTAAAGACGAGGCAGGACTGCATGTAACTATATCAAAATGGATACTACCAGGTGGAAGCTGGATTCAAGAAACAGGAATCAAGCCAGATATTGAAGTCAAACTTGATATCAAGGATGGTAACACAATGAAACGAGAAGATGATGCTCAGCTTAATAAAGCCATTGAAATACTTAATAGCAATGTATCATGAGAAAAATTCTTTTTTTGCTTTTCATAGCAGTCGTAGCTATGGGAGCTTACGACAAAGGTTATTTTAAATCACTAGAATCTGCACTTAATTCTTCTACGACCACGGTCGACAATGGATCAAAAAAAGTAACCGTTCTCACTGAAGAATCTGCAATTATCCAGGCAATAGACAAAGCTGTTCCCTCCGTCGTCACAATAAGCATTTCTAAAACTACCCAAACTCCTGGTGCTATTGAGATAAATCCACTTGATCCTTTTGGCTCATTCCGACAGAGACAAGGAACCTCACAGAAAATCGAGCGAAACATTGGAAGCGGCTTCGCAATTGGACAGGATCTCGTTGTAACCAATAAGCATGTCGTTAGTGATACAACTGCTGAATATAAAGTCATTTCAGGCGATAAGACCTATACGACAACCCAAATATCTCGAGATCCACTTAATGATTTAGCCATATTGCGTATAGATAAGAAAGAGTTAAAAGCAATTTCACTTGGAGATTCTAGTAACCTAAAACTTGGTCAAATCGTTATTGCCATTGGTACACCACTCGGCGAGTTTACTAATACAGTGACAACCGGAATAATTTCTGGTTTAGGCAGAGGAATTACCGCCGGATCGCCACTCGAGGGTTTTGTAGAGCGTCTTGATAACGTTATTCAGACTGATGCCGCAATTAATCCAGGAAACTCTGGTGGACCGCTTCTTAATTCGCAAGGTGACGTTATTGGGGTAAATACGGCTGTATCATCCGAAAGCCAGAATATTGGCTTTGCGATTCCTGTTAACGTAGTTAAAGAACTTGTTGACAACTTTACTGAAGGCGGTGGAAAGATTCTTAGACCTTTTATTGGGGTTAGATATCAAATGATCTCACGACAAACAGCAATTTTAAATAATGTTCCAGAAGGGGCGTTTGTCGTAGAAGTCGTAGAAAAATCTCCTGCGCAAAAAGCGGGG
The DNA here is from genome assembly GCA_018062135.1 of Candidatus Woesebacteria bacterium. Lineage (GTDB taxonomy): Bacteria > Patescibacteriota > Microgenomatia > UBA1406 > HO2-37-13b > OLB23. The sequence goes on along the minus strand of JAGOSW010000003.1, from coordinate 86 downwards.
ATTGAACAAGAAGACATAATCACCGAGTTTGATGGGCAAAGAGTTCGAGGAGCTGATGAAGAAACATTGCAAAAATTGATTGCGAA
>JAGOSW010000025.1:4883-6183 GCA_018062135.1 Candidatus Woesebacteria bacterium | reverse complement strand
CAATTTGAAATGGCGAAGCTTCTCGATAATTTCATACATGCTTTTACTGATGCTTGAAGATCATAATTGTGATAAAACATCAGTCCATGTCCAACTCCATGAAAACACCTTCCATCATTTCTGCTGCAGATTTTCGTAGCATCAATAGTTTCTCCTTTATGATCTTCAAAGTATTTCTCGATAACGCCATGAATGTAGCCTGATCCACATAGATCATTTTGATAATTGAAACTTTCATTTAGTCCATATTTTTCGTATGCAGTATGACCTATCTCGTGAACAATATCATGGCATTCATCTTCAAGGGCTGGGTTGCTTTTGATTTGTTCTTGTAAAGATATAAATGCTTCATCTGGGTTTTTTTCTAAAACAGTACTTAGGGCATCTTTTTTAAGATGGGTCTTTTGCTGTTGAAACACGAACTCTCCTAATTGTGAAGGAAATGAAAGAAAAATAACAAGAAACAATGCAAAGAAGCTACAAACAAGGAGAACATGACCAAATCTCATTAAATATTATATCTATAAGATTTCTGGCATTACAAGATCAGAGGTACATTTTATTCGCCGGCTTTTCGTATTGCTTCAAGATCAAGTTTTTTCATTGGCATGAAAACAGTAGTTACTGCCTCCGCTTTTTCAGGGTCGCGCATCATTTCATCCAAAATTCTTGGTGTTATTTGCCATGTGACTCCGAATTTATCTGTGCACCAACCACATTGCTCTGCTTCGGGAACAGCGGATAATTTTTCCCAGAAGAAATCAATTTCTTCTTGTGTTTCGCACTCAACAATATATGAAGTTGCACCAGTAAGTTTGAATTGGTCCACAGGACCTCCATTAAGAGCCATGAAACTTATTCCATCAAGTTCGTATTCTGCAGTTAAAACAGATCCCTCGGGTCTTCCGGAAACTTCTTCGCTTGCCTTAGGTGCTTTTGTGATGTCTCCCATTTTTGCCTGATGTTCACCAGGGGCTGAATTGAAAGTATCTATGTAGTAGCTTGCTGCTTCTTCTCCGTCATTATTGGCGAACCAGATGCATGTAATTAGTTTACTCATTTTAATTATTTTAACACAGTATAAGAATACTGCTTAAGCGAGTGAGTCGACGCGACGAAGGATTTCGTCAACAACACTTTCAAGCGGTGCGGTGGCATCGATTGCCCATCCCGCCGGAATAGCCTCCTTCGTTTGATGTGCGCGTATGATGATTTCTCGTTCCTCTTGCTTTCCGCCCCAGTCGGTGGGGTCAACGAGAAGTCGCTCGTCAATGCGTCGCATCACAGTGTCAATATCGTT
>JAGOSW010000025.1:3598-4783 GCA_018062135.1 Candidatus Woesebacteria bacterium | reverse complement strand
TGAAATACCTTGCTCCCCCGCCTGGATTCGAACCAGGAACCCTTCGATTACACAAAATCCATAAGTTTCCTTACAGTGTGGACTATATCATCATCTTGGCATATATGCTTTAGATGGAGGACGCTTCGTCCGACAATTGTCGGACTACTCCCTTGCGGGATAGTCTCTGCACCTTCCGACTCCATATTTCTATAAAGAAGGCTTGGCTCAGGATTACCATTCTTAGCTATAAAAGTTAAGAGAAGGCTTCCCTGAATTCATCCTCTTTTTCACTCCATCATTTCTAATGAAGGCTGCGTTACAAACACAGTCGAATGCTCTACCGTTGAGCTACAGGGGATATGATTATTAATGCGCACGGATTACTTTTATCCAATCCGAATAGGAAATTATATCTCAAAGACGCCTGAAATCCAACCCATTATCTTTCTGTGAAGACTAATATCGTTAACAACGATACGGATTACTCCGCGAGGCAATATAGATTTTCTATATCGACTAGGATTATTGGCAACGATCTGACTTTTTGTAAACTGTGAGATGGGAATTGAGCTTAATTTAGACCAAAACTTTTTAGCATCTATCTCATCTAAATTATCGTGTATGTACAAATTCGCTCTAAATTTTGTAGGTGTAACGTGACAGAATTCTCGCAACCATTGACACATAAAAGAAACTGCTTGAGGATTGCCGTTTGTAAAACCCACGGATTTATCAGTCTTATCACCCTCACCAAAATATAAAGCTACACCCGCAATAAATTTGTCGCGTGAGGATAATGGTCCAATCTCTTTTCTGCCATCATGCAATGATTGCTCTATTGCCAGCTTTTTAATTTTGATTTTATTCTGCGAAGCTATGTAACTTCCTTTTAACGATCCTGTTTTCTTACTTGCGTATAGCCTTAATATTTGTTTTTCTGTAAGTTGAATTTCTTGTACCCATCTACTCACTGATGATTTTGAAACAGAAAGTTGTTTTTGAATTTCACGCATCGAAAATCCTTTTTTTCTAAGTTCAATTGCCTTATGGCGGAGCTGTATTTTTCCTGAATGTGACATATAGAGATAGTATCACTTGGAACCATAGTTATCAATATATATACATATGTATTCATGGTTCCTTTATAAATACGTTACAATAATTAAAGATATGATCGTGAGCAAGTCGATGGTTACAGGCATT
>JAGOSW010000025.1:0-3498 GCA_018062135.1 Candidatus Woesebacteria bacterium | reverse complement strand
TGGGCGCACAGTAACGGGGGGCAAATAGCGTTGAGTGCGCTAGAAATTACAGAGAAGGAATATCCGCTGACGCTTTGGGCTCCTGTGACGCATCCATTTCCTGAATCAATTCTATACTTTGCGGATGAGATGGAAGATGGAGGAAAGTACATACGTGGGATAGTCGGGGATTTTGTACAAAGATATAATCCTCGCTTGTATTCGCCGCCGCAATATTTAGGTTGGCTTAAGGCGCCAGTACAGCTGCATCAGGGCACCACCGATGATGCTGTGCCGCTGCAATGGTCCAATGTGTTTGCAGATAAATTAGATGAGCTAAAAAAGCCTTACTCATATTACATTTATGACGAAGAGGATCATAATTTTACAAAAGGTAGTTGGACGACACTTGTGCTACGCGACCTACAATTCTTCCGCAAGAACCTTGACCTATAAGAAAAGTTGAGGCGGAAACTTGACAGATCATTGTGAAGTGCTACAATCATTCAATATGAATTTTAAGAGGTTTATCATTGCGATCCTCATTCTCGGTGCTTCTGTAACGACTTCTATCGCCTACGCTCAAGATACTCAAAAACTTGATTATGACATGGATAATATTATGGTCGTTGATGAGACGGCGGTAATTAATAAAGACGTTTTTAGCTATGGAGACAGATCAGAAATAATCGGTACGATTAACGGTGATGTGTACGTTGCTGGAGGCGAAGTTATGATTAAAGGCCAAGTTAATGGCGACGTCCTTGTTGCCGGTGGCAAGGTCTTTATTGAGCCGCAGGCAGTAATTACACAAGATGTGCGCGCAGCAGGAGGCGAAATTGATATTGACGGCACGATTAATGGCAATATCACTGCAATTGGTGGAGTGATCAAAATTCACGAGATGGCAAAACTGGGTGGAAGTGTTACTGCAGCGGGTGGAGAAGTCCATCTCCTTGCACCAGTTGGAAAGAATATCAATGTAGCGACAAGTTCGCTCTATATAAATGCCCCGATCGCTGGGAGTGCCGACCTTGCGGTGCGCGAAATGTCGTTTGGCGAATCTGCACAAATAGGAGGCGATCTTTCCTACATGTCTGAAAATGAGCTTGTCGTCAATGAGGGAATTGTTGCGGGCAATGTAGCTCACAGGTTTCCGCCACAAGAATTCCAAAAATCTGAGCGCGAACGCACTGAGCATGTTGTTGGGCGCGCGTTCGCATTTGTAGGATTGCTGGGGCTTATTGCAAAGCTATTTATTGGTCTGCTTTTTATACATATATTGCCAGAATTTAATAAAAAAGCTGCAAATAATCTACGTGCGCAACCATGGAGATCTTTGGGAACAGGATTTTTAGTAGTCGTGCTTACACCAATCTTAATCATCGCGTTGATTTCTACAATAATTGGTTTGCCAGTCGCGTTTATCTTCCTTGTTGGTTACATCATGGCCATGTATTTATCGCCAGTTATTGTCATGCTTACACTTGGTCAGTTTGCTGCGAAACACTTTAATCAAAAATGGAATGATGCGTTAGCTTTTGTAATTGGTCTATGTGTTCTTTTTGTGCTGAGCTTTGTCCCTGTTCTCAATGTAATTACCACAATGGTAGTGACGCTTCTTGGTGTTGGCGTATTACTTAATACGAAAGTAGAAGTATATAAGGAGCTGCGAAAAAAGAATCTTCTTTAAGATCGCTCAATGTAATCTCCAGTTTCAGGATCAATAGTTATAGTTTCGCCTTTTTTGATGAAAAGCGGTACATAGACTGTTGCACCAGTCTCGAGTTTCACAGGCTTTCTGGCATTTGTTGCTGTGTCGCCCTTAACTGCATCTTCAGCTTCGACCACTTGTAATCGAACTGATTGTGGTGGGCGAACGGCGATCGCGACATCATTATGGAGCATGATATACATCTGTTGACCTTCTTTTAAATACGGAAGAAAATCGCCGACCATTGCTTTATCGAATTCAAGCTGTTCATATGTCTGTTCATTCATAAAGGTTAGCGTTGATGGTCCAGAAAAAAGATATTGCATGAGAATACTTTCTACAGAAATTTTCTCAACAAGATTGTCGGGCTTATAGGTGTTTTCAGTAGTGCCGCCTGTGGCGACGTTTTTTACTTTAATGCGGATATTTGCGGAGCCACGTCCATGAAAATTATGTTCAAATTTCACGACGGTAAAAATACCTCCGTTGAGGTCAATAAAATCGCCTTTTTTTAGTGTGCTTGCCGTTACTTTCATGCGGATATTATAGCATAAGACCGTGTCTTTTCAGCGTAGGTTATTGAAAAGACACGGTCTTATGGTGTACAATCGTTTACTAACATGGATACTTCAATACCATTGGCCGAAAGAATGCGCGCGCAGACATGGGAAGAGTATGTAGGTCAAGATCATATTGCTGGAAAGAATAGCGTTTTAAGAAGAGCGCTCGAAAAAAATGAAGTGCCATCTATGGTTTTTTGGGGGCCTCCCGGATCGGGAAAAACAACGCTAGCACGATTGATAGCGAATAAAGTTGAGGCTGATTTTGTGCAGTTTAGCGCAGTTTCTAGTGGTGTAAAACAAGTGCGCGAGGTTGTGGAAATTGCGCGGCAGAGAAAACAGATTAATGGGAGGCGCACTATTCTGTTTGTAGATGAGGTCCATCGATTTAGCAAGTCACAACAGGATGCATTTTTGCCACATATTGAAGATGGCACCATAATTTTTATTGGAGCTACGACTGAAAATCCTTCTTTTGAAATAAATTCTGCTCTTTTATCTCGCTCGCGAGTTTTTGTTTTAGAAGCACTAAATGAAGAATTTATGGTGTCGCTCATTGATACAGCGCTAAAAGATAAAGAAAGAGGATTGGGAAATTTAAAAGTAAGTTTTGAGAAGGGTGCGTGCGAGTTATTGGCGCGGCTTTCAAATGGCGATGCGCGCGTTGCATTGAATACTTTGGAATTTATGGTTTTGGCGAGAAAGAATGATAAGAAGATTTTGCTGAATGACCAAGATGTATATGACGCCATGCAGAAGATGCCACTTTTGTATGATCGCGCTGGCGATGAACATTACAATACGATCAGCGCGTTTATAAAAAGCATGCGCGCCGGCGCTGTTGATGCAGCGGTATATTATCTCGCCCGTATGATCGAAGCTGGCGAGGATCCGCTTTTTATAGCGCGCCGCATGGTTATATTTGCATCTGAAGATATTGGCATGGCACAACCAACCGCTCTCGTTGTTGCCAACGAGGTCTTCTCAGCGTGCCAGGTCATTGGCTATCCAGAATGCGCTATTAATCTAGCCCACGGCGTCGTCTATCTCGCATCAGCGAAAAAAGATCGCCGTGCATATGATGCGCTCCGCGCAGCGCAAGCAGATATTCGTGAAACAGGAAATCTTCCAATTCCAAAAACAATATTAAACGCGCCAACAAAGTTAATGAAAAATTTAAATTACGGCGCGGGATATCAACAGTATCCTGATGATAAAAGTATGCTTCTCCCTGACAAGCTGCGG
>JAGOSW010000007.1 GCA_018062135.1 Candidatus Woesebacteria bacterium | reverse complement strand
TGTGGTGAGAGTCAGAGTCGAACTGACATCTGAGGTTTTTCAGACCCCCGCCGTGACCACCTTGGCTATCTCACCTATATAATCTGCAATTGTGGGCGTGGATGGATTCGAACCATCGACCCCTACTTTATAAGAGTAGTGCTACTACCACTGAGCTACACGCCCAATCAACGTATGTATTATACAAGATAAAGCGGAGCTATAAGAACAGGAAAAATCCGAGTGCAAGCATTACGCGATAAAGCCCAAAGACTATTAGGTTATTCTTTTCGAGGTACGAAGTAAACCACTTCACAATAAAGAGAGCAGAAATAAAGGCTGTAACAAAGCCGATACCAAAGTACATAAGTCGAGCAGAAGTAAAGACACCTTCAAATTTAATCAGATCCAATGCCGTTGCAGCGAGAATTGTCGGAATAGCAAGAATAAAAGAGTATTCTGCCGCAAATTTTCGTTTATAGCGAAGCAACATCATGCAGATAATAACAGCCCCTGCGCGTGAAACTCCTGGAACTACCGCAAAGCTTTGAAACAATCCAATTAAAAGTGCATCTCGCATCATTAATGAGCCCTCATCTTTAGAAAGATCAATTTTATTTTTATTAAAGTAACTTTCAAGACCTATAAACAACAAGCCAATAAGACCAATCATACTTACGATAAGAATTTCTGATTGAAAGAAGACTGTTTTTATGGTGCTATGCAAGGCAAATCCGATGACTGCTGTTGGGATAAAAGAAACCAGCACCATTCTCAGTAAATTCGTATTATCCAAAAGTTTTTTTCCATAAATAAATATGACTGCCAAAATTGCTCCAGACTGTATGACTACCTCAAAAGTAGAAATAAATGAATTTTGCGTTAAGCCAAGGAACTTGCTCATGAGTATTAAATGCGCTGTTGAAGATACAGGGAGAAATTCTGTGATACCTTCAACAAGGCCAAGTATGATCGCATGTAATATGTTCATGCGATTATTATACAAGCCCGTGGCTTAACTTGTATAATCAGCATATGAGAATAGCCATTGTGCACGACCACTTTCTAGAGTTTGGTGGTGCAGAACGAGTCGCCGTCGCGATAAAGAAAATATTTCCTGAAGCACACGTGCACACAGCCGCCTACAACAAAGAAATTTTGACGAAGCGTGTTCCAGGCTCTTCATCTTGGGATATTAGAACTTCTTGGGCAATGCGAATTCCTTTCTTCAAGAAATTGTATTCTCCTTTGCGTTTTTTAGCCCCTTGGATTTGGGAGTCATTTGATTTCTCTGATTATGATGTTGTTATCTCTTCATCAGGATGGTTTATGTCAAAAGGAATAATCACGAAAGACGGTACGCAACATATTTCATATATTCATCACCAGCCACGATACCTCTACTATTATGAGACGGCTGTTGAATGGCAAAAACACCTACCTATAAAAATCTATGCTCATTTTATTAATCATTTTTTAAGAACTTGGGACTATATAGGCAGTCAACGACCAGATATCCTCGTGGCAAATTCCGAGGAAACGCAAAGGCGTATTAAGAAATTCTATAGAAGAGATTCCGTTGTTATTTATCCGCCGGTGTATATTCCAAGTGATGTTAATCTTGAGTCGCGAAAACCAGAATATTATGTAACGCTTTCGCGATTTGCGCGAGCAAAAAATATTGATCTACTTATTCGCGCAGCTAATAAAATGAAGTTTCAATTAAAAATCATAGGATCAGGAAGAGATAAGGAATACTTGCAATCTATAGCGGGCGAGACTGTTGATTTTGTAGGGCATGTTAAAGATAAAGAATTTGTGGATTTTTTTAGGGGTGCAAAAGCATTTCTGAATGCAGCTGTTGATGAGGAGTTTGGTATAGCAACGGTCGAGGCGATGGGATATGGTGTACCGATTGTTGCATACTCATCAGGGGGACTAAAAGAAACAGTAAAGGATGGATCAAACGGATTTCTTTTTGAAGATCTAACAGAAGAAGCGCTTGAAGGGGCTATTAATAAGATTGAGAAACTAACGAAGAAAGAATATTTAGAGATGTCTAAATCTGCTCGCAGAGAATCACAGAAATACACTTACAGCGAATTTGCTTCAAAGCTTAAGAAACTGGTGAAGATTTAAGCGCCTAGACTATTATTCGAATGTACCACATTTTATCATTTCGAAATTCTTTGCTTCATCGTCAGAGAGATTAGCTTGTTTCATCATGGTGCAGAATGTTTCGTCATGAGGTATTCCAACAAGCCATCTTCCATCCTCTGTTTTTCCAATTGTTACAAATGTAGATTTATAGTTATCTTCCGCTCTTACATTTCCAATGCTCATATCTACTTTTGAAACACCTAGCGAAACTGTATAAATCGGTGATGTTCCAATTCGTCCCAAACCTCGCTTTTCAATGCTGAAGGCTTGTTCAAATCCAGCAGCTTTTATTAATGCGTCTTTATGTTCAGAAATTAATGTGTCGACCGAAGGTGGGCTTTCTGTATCTTCCTCTTGGATATCCTTTATCGCTGTATATAGCTCATCATAAATACCTGCGCCAGGATGTACATAGCGAACATTTCCAAATTTATCGACAATAAGAATTGATGGATACGCACTATTTGTAAAGGTATCTGCATAATTAGAACCTGTATTATTTGCATCGATTACCACGGGAAATGTCACGTGATGATCAGTTAATGTTTGCTGGACTTGCGCAGTATCTGTGCTTTTTCCGCCATCGGAATAGTTACTGTTAATTCCTACAACAATTGTATCTTTATCTCTCTCTTGGATATAAATATCTTGAAGAATCGGAAAAGCTTTCTGTGTAAATCCTTGATAATGCACAAAAAAGGCGATAATGCCAACATTTCCGCGAATGTTTGGCTGCATATTATTTTTTAGATTAAGCCACCCGCCCGCAGGAAGCCCCTTATATTTCCCATAATTTGGATATTCGTGAATGAATGTTGTATTCTTGATATCAGTTTTCTTAGGGCTTTTGGTTGGGGATTTTTTATCTTCTATAACATTTTGTTGATCAACAATATCTTGGACTTGTTGTATGGGGCGACTTATTTTCCATACTACTAAACCCAGGAGAATAGTGAAAAAAATGCCACTAATGAATGAGAAAATGACTTTCTTGGAGATAACTATTGCATCGCTTGGTCCTTTAATTTGTGTTTCTTCCATGTTCTTAGTATCTCACTCATATCTGATTGCTTCAATAGGTGAAAGGTTTGCGGCTTTTCTAGCAGGAAATACACCAAACACAACACCTACAAGTGAAGAAACGCCAAATGCTATTGCAACAGATGTGGGTGTAATTTGCGCAGGGAAGTATTTATAAATAAGAAGGGTGACTGCGTAAGAAAATAACACACCGCTGAGTCCACCGAGGAGTGATAATAAGACGGACTCAGTTAAAAACTGCAGTAAAATATCTTTTTTAGTAGCTCCAATTGCGCGGCGAATACCTATTTCTTTTGTGCGCTCCACAACTGAAACATACATTATATTCATAATGCCAATACCACCCACAATAAGCGAAATTGCACCGATCATTACTAAAAGATTATTTAAGACACCAAATATTGAAGTGACTGCGTTAAGAATTTCTTTTTGTTCGACTACTGAAAAGTCATCTTCCTCATAGCGCTTAAGAAATGATTCTTCAACAAGTCTCTTTGCTTCCGGGATGTCTTCTTCTTTGTCAACTTTTATATAAAAGTATAAAAATTGCTTGCCTGGGTTGAATGAGATCCCTGCAGTGTAGGGAAGATATATGTATGAGTCAAAATCTGGGCCGCCTAAACCTCCGCCTCCTTTAGACTCCAGCACACCAATGACTCGATAGCTTTGTGTGTCGATTTTTATATTCTTACCAATGGCATCTTGTGGGCTTTTGTAAAGTTTGTCGGATATTTTTTGTCCTATGACGACTACCTTACTTCTTTTATCTACATCTGCAGCACTAAAGACTTTTCCGGCTGCAGGATTAAGATTTCTAAGTTTAAATATATTTGCCGTGGTTGCAAAGATGTCGCCAACTTTATTTTCAGATCCATATGAGGCGCTAATCGTGCGTGTAAATACTGGTGCGACATCGCCTAGAGCTTTAATTCTGCGGAGCGAGCGCACATCTTTTTCATCAAAAAACTGCCCCAATCCAGTTGCTTCACTATTTCTGAAATTCCCATCGTCACCAAAAACTTTTCCAGGGAAAATTATGATAAGGTTTGTTCCTAAACTTTCAAATTGACCTTTAATGTACGTTTTTAGTCCTACACCCAAAGCAGAAAGCAAGACTACGGAAGCAACACCGATGAGAATTCCCAGTGAAGTAAGTGAAGTTCGCACTTTATTTCTCTTAAAATCTTGCAGCGCTGATTTTACAATAAATATAAATAGTTTCATTTCTTTTTCAAGGTAGTGGGCTTATCTTTTCCCGAAACAACAAACCCGTCTTTGATAACTATTTGCCGTTTTGTTCGCGATGCAACTTCTGCTTCATGCGTAACGATAATAACCGTTTTTTTGTCTTTGCTATGAAGCTCGTCGATAAGATCTAAAATAATTTCACCATTCTTTGAATCAAGATTTCCTGTAGGTTCATCGGCAAGTATAAGTTGTGGATCTAAAAGCAGTGCTCGTGCAATTGAAACTCTCTGTTGCTCACCACCAGATATTTTGTTCGGATAAGAAAGCGCTCTATGATCAATGCCAAATCTTTTCATAAGGTCCCACGCCTTTTCTTTTACATCATATGGCAGGGGACCGCTGTAATAAATCGAAGGTAACATAATATTTTCAAGAATTGTCAGCTTATTTATGAGGTTAAATTGTTGAAAAACAAATCCGATAAATGAGTTGCGCAATTTAGAGATATCATCATCGGTGAGCTGACTAGTGTCTCTGTCGTTAATTATATATTTGCCCGTGCTTGGTGTATCAAGCATGCCTAATATATACATCAGCGTTGATTTTCCCGATCCCGAAGGTCCAAGTATAGAAACATATTCATCTGTACCAATTTCCAAGGAAAGCTCCTTAAGAATTTCGATTGTATCGGTTCCTACCAGGAAGTTTTTTGTGACATTCTCAAGTTTAATCATAGACAACATCCCCTTCATTAAGTCCTTTTACAATTTCTGTTGATGTCTCGGTTTCCATACCTTTCGTTATGTATATTTTTTCTTTTTTCTCATTGCGCATCATGAGTACATAATCACCCTCGTCATCATTCTTTACAAATTCTGAAGGAAGATATAGAGCAGAGTCTTTCTCTTTAAGAATAAACTCAACGTCGCCTGTCATGCCAAGACGATAACGAAGACTCTGATTGCTACTATTGTTAAACTGAAGTTCTACGCCATAGACAGTTCCTGATTCATTAGATTCTGGGCTAAAACTAATATGTGTAATAGCTCCAGAAATTAATTCATCGCTATACGCATCAAGTGCCAGCTCTCCGACCATACCTTCTTGAATCTGAGTAACTTCGGTTTGATCGGCTGTTACTTCGAAGTACAGTGAGTCAGGATTCACAACCTCCACAATCGAATCTATTGCAGTAACATTCATTCCAGGTCGGAAGTTTCCCGTGTTGACAACGAGTCCTTGAATCGGTGAGAAAAGATTTGCGAATTCGACTGATATAGATTGTATTTCAACATCTAATACAGAATTATCGAGTGCATATTGTGATTGTTCAAGTGCGCGGCGCATAACGGCTGTGGTCGCTTGATCTTTTCCTTCAATATCGGTATCAAAATCTAGTCGGACTGTTTTGTAGTCGTTGAGTTCTTTTGAAAGTCGTTTTTTAAGATCTCTTTGATCTAAAAATGCGATTAGCTGGCCTTTATTTACCACATCGCCTTCTTGTACTTTGATGCCTGCTAATCGTCCTCCCGTTTGAAAATGAAGAATTGTATTTTCTTTTGCTTTTATTTCTCCGGAAAGAATCATTGACTCTTTAAGTTCTCCACGCTGAACAGTACTTGTTTTTTCAAGTTTTGCAGCGTCTGTCTTCTTTTTATTCTGATAGTAGAAGTTTCCGGCGATAACCAAGACAATTAAGCCGAGGATAATAAATTTTCGTTTTATGACAAAAGAAACAATACTTTTCATCTCCTAATATTAGCACAACTGTTGGTATAATTGATGAATCTTGGCGCGTTGGTGAAGAGGAAACACGGCTGTCTGCAAAACAGCTATGCGCCGGTTCGATTCCGGCACGCGCCTCATTCTATAAAAACGGGCCCCAGTTTGCATTGGGCATCACATTCTCACCCATTAAATTCCATGCATACATGTAAATCGCTGGAACCAATAGCAAAAGAAGCAACTGGAACTTTCTTGAAGTAAAGAATTTTTCAAAAGTTATGAGGGCGAAAGGAAGGATAGGAAGCGAATAGCGAGAAATATCTTTGTGAACAATAGATACGACTGCGATATAGAAGACTGCGACAAAACAAGCTGCGACTGCATAAAATCTGTCTTGGTCAGAGGTAAATCCTTCAATACCAAAGGTCAATCTAAAGCGTTCTTTAACGCGATGAATAAACATCGCTACTATATTTTTCGATCTATAAATATGAAGTCCAAGTCGTCGCAAAAGCTCTAGAAGCGTATATCCGTACAAGAAGTAAATGTAGAGAATATCTTCAAGCCACGCAGTTCCCACCCAAGATGCTGAAGAGTTGAATACTTGGTATGGTGGAATTGTTAGATGTAGGTTGTCGCCAGAATTAAAGTACGCAAAGAAGTCTCCATATTGAAAATGGTAAAGAGTAAATACGCCTAGTAACCCACCTGGAATGAGAAGAAGGAAAAACGCAGAGAGAGGAATTTTCTTATTTCGCACATATTCCACACAAAAAAAGGCAATGTAGGCAAACCATAATAAAATTCCGGGCGTTTTTGTTATGACGGCGAGAGCTCCCAATAATCCCGCAAACAAGTAGTTTCTCGCCACAAAAAAGTAGACAGAAAGCAGTACGGCTAAAAGAAAGAGCGGTTCTGGAGAACCGATTGATCGCACCACAAAAAATCGTGGTGTAAGAAACATAAAAACAAGCGTTAATATAAAAGGCTTTGTAGTAAGTCGAAGTTTTTTATTAATATAGTAAAATGCACAAGAAAGAGCGATTGAGGTCAAAAGAGTTGAGAGTACAGTTGACTTTGGATAGCCCACAAAAGGTGCTAGGAAGCGTAGTGTAAGAGGGTATCCAGGTAAATGTGCAGCAAAATACTTATCAGTAAGCCCTAAGATATTTTGCTGGATTAAAGGATCGTTAACGTTATATAGCGTTTTCGCTGGAATAATATACAATGGGCCGTCCCAATGACGAATAACTGTATCAAAGTTATTAGTAGCTATAAAAGGCGACCATAAGATAATCGTCGTAAGAATCGTTAAAAGTGAAATGATAATATAGGGACGTAGTTTTGTAGGGTATAATATTTTCATGAATTGGTTTAGTCAGAAAAAAGTATATCAGATTTTACTCATCGTGTTTCTCCTAGGTACGCTTTTACGACTTTATCGACTTGATGACTTTGCTATCTTCTTGGGCGACCAGGGAAGGGATGCAATAATAATGAGCAGAATAGTTAGCTTTGAGCATTTTCCTGCTGTTGGTCCATCTTCTTCTGTAGGACAAGTGTATCTGGGTCCATTCTACTACTACTTCATGGCTCCTTGGTTGCCTCTATTTAATATGCATCCACTTGGTCCTGTGGTTGGTGTTGCCTTATTGTCTTCGCTCTTCATTATTCTTGCGTATTTTATGATCGAAGACTTGTTTGATGAGAAGATTGCCCTTATTACCAGCACTCTTATTGCTTTTTCGGCGACGCTTGTTGATCTCTCTCGATTTTCATGGAATCCAAATATTCTACCTATGATGAGCTTTATTGCGATCTACTTTTTTATTAAATCGCTCGCAACTAAAGATCGTAAGTTTTTTATTCTCACAGGTATTTTTACCGGCTTTGCATTCCAATTACACTATGTAACATTTTCACTTTTATTCGCTTTTATTGTCATAACAGGTTTTTATGCATTTAAAAATAAAAAGGGACTAAGGGATTTACTGAAGAATACTTTTGTTGCACTCTGCGCATTTATAGTCGTCAATGCGCCGCTTATTTTCTTTGATCTGCGTCATCAATTTCTAAATTCAAAGAACTTTATTACATTGTTCAATAATCCTGGTAGCGCGGCATCAGCATCAATAAATTCTGTCATCGAAGGATTTGCGTCATTAACTACGTTCTCTTTGTCGTATAGTTTAATTTCACCAGTAAGTCTATTGCTACTTTTTGCCTTTTTTTATTCGTATAAAACCTGGAAGGATACTTCGTATAGATTGGTCTTGAGCATTTTTATTTTATTGCTTATTGTGACGTCCTTTATGACAGCAAATAAATTCCCTCATTACTTCGGTATTTTATACCCGCTATTTTATCTTATCCTTGCAGTAGGCATTGTGCGAATTTTAGAAAAAACTAACATGAAGCTTTCAGCAACTTTAATAGTTTTGTGTCTTGGGCTTTTCCTATATCTGCAAGCAGCTAAGTACCCTTTCTTACATAGAGAGCCAAATCGTCAAATCGCACATGCGCAGAGAACTGCAAAACAAATGTATCCCCTCATACATAAAGAAAAATTTCGACTTACTGCTATCCCTGATTCATTCGGATATAGTGCATATGGGTATTTCCTAGAAATTGAAGGAAAAAAACCGGTTGATAATTTAACTTTAGAGCCAGCAGATGAGATGATCGTGATGTGTGAACGAGAATGTAATCCTATTGGAAATCCTCAATGGGATGTTGCTTTCTTTGGCGCAAAAAGTATAGAGTCATCATTTATATCTGATCATGTCTTTGTATATAAACTTATAAAGTAATATGAAAGCAACGCTCATAATTCCTTGCTACAACGAAGAAGTAAATCTTCAAAAAGGTGTTTTAGATCGTGTCGGTAACTATGTAAAAGATCATCCATATATTAAAGAAGTTGTCATTGTTGATGATGGATCTGACGATGGAACGAAAGAAATTATTAAAGATAAATACGTGTCTCTTTTTCCAAAGTTTAAGCTTATCGAAAATCCACACCAGGGAAAAGCGCTGACAGTTATGAAAGGAATTGTAGAATCTGCGCACCCTTATGTTATGTTCTGTGATATGGATTTGGCTACGCCGCTTGAAGAGTCATTAAAAATATTCAAGGGACTGGAAGAAGGATATGATGTCGTTATTGGCTCGCGTGCAGAAAAAAGACAGGGGGCACCTTTTACACGAAGACTCCAGTCTTCAGGATTTACATTTATTAGAAATTTGATAATCGGTTTGCATGGTATTCAAGATACGCAGTGCGGCTTTAAGGGCTTTAAGAGAGAAGCTGCAATGAATGTTATCTCAAAACAAAAAGTCTTTGTTAAAAATCATAAAGTCAGTGGTTCTTCTGTATCAGCAGCGTTTGATTTAGAATTTCTTTTTCTTGCAAGGAAACTGGGGTATACTATCTTAGAAGTTCCCGTTGTGTGGCGACATGCAGAATCAAAGAACGTAAGTCTTATAAAGGATTCGTTCGAAACGTTAAAAGATGTATTAGCAATTAGATTGAACGATTTGCAAGGAAAATATACATGAAAATACGATATTTCATATTTGGTTTCATAGCACTAGGACTTCTTTTTCGAGCATTTCAGTTTCAGAATGCGCTGTTCAGCGATTGGGATGAGGGAATTTATGCAGAGGTTGCTTCTGACATGACCGAGCGTAATTCATACATCCTCCCAGAATTTAATGGAGAGCCATGGCTTGATAAACCTCCAGTAACAAGCATTCTGACTGCCATTTCTTTTAATGCTTTCCCAAATCATAAAGAATTGGCCTCAAGAACAGTTATGGCACTTGTAGCAATTGGTTTGTTGGGGGTTGTGTACTTGCTTTCGCGTCGAACGGTAAGTTTTTTCTTTTCATCAGAGGTTAGTTCTTTACCTGAATGGCAAAAAGAGCTAATCTTTTTTACGCCAGTTTTCGTAACTGCTTTAACTCCTGTATTCTTGGATAGGGCAATACGATTAAATACTGACAGCATTCTTGCCTTCAGCTGGCTTACGTATTTTCTTGCAGCTCAATCATTTAAGGGAAAACTAGCATCAGTCATATTAGGAACATGGACAAAATCTGCAGCTGGATTTTATCCAATGATATTCGATATTTTCTCCTTTGCGTATGCGAAAGAAAAGGCAAGGCAAATTAAGTGGTATGTAGGTATTATTCTAGCAGGGCTTAGTTGGTTAATTCTTAATTACGTTGTATATGGTAACGATTTTATTAAAGGACATATATTGGATCAATTATTTAAAAGAGTTACCGTTCCCATAGAGCTACATTTTGGTGGTCGCCTATTTTACCCAGAATTCTTACTTAAAGAACTATCGTTTACATTAGCTCTAATAGTCATAACTTACTTTGTCATAGGCTTTGATGTTTTAAAAAGAATAAGGCTGCAACAGGGAAGCAATTTCTTTAAAAAAACTATTCAGTTCTTTCAAACATTAGATTGGACCAACTATTTACTTCTGCTCTCACCACTTCCATTTTTTGCTTTGCTTACATTTGCTAAGAGCAAACTGTGGTGGTATATGATATTGCTCATTCCCTTTTTTGCGCTGACTGTCTCATATGGACTTATGAGAGTTAAACAAAAAACGGTACGCATGATACTCGTAGGAAGCATCTGTCTATTCTTTTTATATAGATTCCTTCCAGAAACTTATTTGTTAAAAAAAGTTGAAGATACCCCGGAAAAACTTCGCGTTGCACAATGTGTTGCAAAACTAGATGTTGAGAATGTGGTTATCATGGTAAATGAGCAAGAGAGAAAGAATAGGAATGTTGTAGAGGCGGCCCAGTTACAAACATGGTCCTCATTTTCGTATGGAGGTTCACCATCGTTTGTATATTATTCTGATAAGCCGGTAGTTCATGCATATCGCGTTGATGAACTATTTAGTCGACTACTGGAAAAAGAAAAGTATAGCGACGTCATTGTAATCTCAAAAGACGACATGGCCAAAGAAGAATTTAAGGAAGTCAGAGACTTATTGCAAGGATACCAACGAGAAACACGATGCTATTTTGGAGAATGGGAAGTGTATCATTTAAATAAGTAACATATGTTTAACATATTTGATCTTGTAAAAAAATTCTTTAAGCAATTCACACGCAACCAGTGGATAGTTTTATGTGCTGTCTTTGGACTTTTTTTTCTTACGCGTCTTACTAAGCTTGATGGATTTCCTATATTCTCTGACGAAGGAATTTACATACGATGGGCAAAAGTTGCATGGCACGACGCCACATGGCGATTTATTTCTTTAACTGATGGTCGCCAACCTCTACAAACCTGGGCAACGATCCCATTTTTGAAGATTTTTGAATCCAATGCACTGCTTGGCGGAAGGCTCTTTGCAGTGACTGCAGGGTTCATTTCGCTAACAGGAGTTGTAACAATTGGAAGATACCTATTTGGGGCGCCTACGGCGCTTATCGCTGGATTTCTCTATGTAATTACACCTTATTTTCTTTTTTATGATCGCATTGCGCTCGTCGACTCCGCAGTAAACGCTTCGACACTTTGGATTTTCTTTCTTTCGATTGTATTGGCGCGAACGAGACGGCTTGATGTTGCCCTCATCTTAGGAATGGTAAGTGGACTTGCTCTTTTGGCGAAGTCTTCAATTCGCCTATACGTAGGCCTCGGTGCACTCGCTGTTATCTTTATTCTCTTTCCAAATCCAATTAATACGGTCTCGGCTTATTTGCAAAGTCTGAAGAAATTATTTTCTAGATCGGATGATAATATTCGTAAATTTCAAGAAGCATGCAGTTTCTACTTTCTATATATTATAGTCGTCGTATTGGCTGTTGTTACCTATAACGTGCAAAGATTATCCCCATTCCTCCACTATGTTGAAGAAAAAAATAAAACGTTTATTTTGACTAAACAAGAGCTATTGTCGGATCCGTTTAATTACTTCAGCAATAACATCGTAAAGCTACCATATTATATTTTTGCTGAAACTGGCTACATCGTTGCGGCTCTTGGTATAGTCGGTTTGATCTTTATGTATAGAAGACATAAGACTGAAGCTCTATATTTCACTATTTGGTTAGGAACTGCGATGTTATCTATTTCTCTTGTAGCTCGTGTATTGTTCCCAAGATATGTACTATCGCTTGGTGGCCTTTTAATCATCCCTGCAGCTTACGTGATTGCTCATATGCGGACTAAGACGCACCGATACGTCACCATTGCTTTAGTTTTGCTTTCTGTTGCATATTTTAACTATACAATTATGTTTGACTACGCAAAGATTCCGTTTCCACAAGTTGATAGAGGGCAGTATCTTGAAGGTTGGCCAGCTGGGTGGGGCGCTAAGGAGATAATGATATATTCTAGAGAAGTATCAATGACCACTCCTGTGGTTATAATTGCCGAAGGAAACTTTGGCATGAGCCACGATGTGCTTGATACGTTTATGCAGCCAGGTGACAACATTAGTATTTTGCCATATTGGCCGCTAAATCTAGAGCAGCTACTTCAGCATCAAAAAGATATACCCGATAAGGAAGTCTTTGTCGTATTTGCTCATCGTAGAGAATTTCCTACTGATTGGCCACTAGAACTGATTCAGAAGTATGATAAACCAGGGGATGAATCAGAACTATACTTTTTTAGGCTTCTGCCCGCTACCCAGTGAGAGATAAAGAGCTGAAACTAGATAAAGCCATGCTATAAGTGATACAGCAGTCGCAACTTTTTGTATTGGGGTTTTTGTTAATTTAACTTCTACGATATGCCTACCCATTGGCACGTTTATCTGAATTAATTTAAAGTCATTGTTATCATGAATAACGGCTTCTTTTCCATCTATATAGCCGGTCCATCCTGGAAAATTATATGTATTAATTTGGAGCGTATAAGGAGTGTTCGAGTCGGACGAGAAGCGCTTATAATCGAACTGCTTGGCTAAAATATCAACTGTTGGCGCTCCATTAATTACTTTATGTGTTCGGTCAGCGATATCTTTCTCTTCAATATCGAGAGTAGTTGTATTGTAAGCAGTTTTCTTTGTTCTGACACCCTTCGGTACAAATTCAAATGACGTGCTGCTAATGCGCCACGCAATTTCTTTAAAGTTGGTTCGGGTAGCATCACTTGTTTCAATAAACTGTTGTGGCTTAAAGTATTTCTGTTGCACGACAAAAACCATAAAAAAGACGAAGGCCGCTATGCCAAATCTTAATCGGTCAGTGTTTAATGCAGAAAGTCGAATTGTTTTTGTCAGCAGGTATATGAATGATGCGGAAAAGAACGATATAAACAATCCAACAAAAGCCATCAAGCGCCAAGGAAATTGCAGATATTGTAGGTACGATATGCTATCCCATATAAACATGCTGTAAGGAAGCATAAGAAAAACGCTTGCTATAAGCATAAAAAGGAAATAACCAGAAATAAGGCGGATATTCTTTTCAATATGTTTACTTTTCTGAGTTCGATAAAACCATAGCCATAATAATGTGGTTAAGAAAACCATTCCGATATACGGTTTATTGATTTGAAAGGAGAGCCCATCACCAAGACCTTCTACAGAGCCACCAAAACCCCATGGTGAATACCAAAGTTGTTGGGGTTGCACAAAGTGTATCGCGTATTTAGCAAGCTCATTGAGAAGGATAGTATCAACTAATGTATAACTGCGTTCTACCATAGAAGGAAGCCAGAAAAATGCGCTTAATGCAAGCCCAAAAGCTCCAGAAATTAAACTCTTCGTAAGAAAAAGCTGTCGATTGTTCCTTTGTGTCAAAAAGTAAAGCAATCCTGCAAAGGACACAATAACAAACACACCGGGTATAGCAATGAATGGATGCGCAAGAACTAACAACGCCATGAATAAGCCAGTTATGAGAGCGTTTTTGAGTGATGGTGTGCGGTAAAGATTGTAGAGGGATAAAAGAATCCATGGTACAAATGAAAGTGCTAAATATTCAGCAAATGCCCCCCTAACATATAGGGTAATTGCTCTATAGCTAAAAAAAGTGAAAAGCATTGTACCCACTAAGGCCGAAAGGGTTCCATAGATCTTTTTAAGAAAGGAAAATGACCCAATGGTGCCTATGAGTGTTGCGGTTAAAAGCATGAGCTTAATTGATGTAATATAGCCAATTGATAGGGATCTAAAAATTTCAGCGATATAATAAGTTAGCGGTGGATAGAAATTAAACAAGGGGTAACCGAATCCAAAGCCAAGTTGATCAACCCATCGTGGATATAGTGTTCCTTGATTAATGGCTTGATCAAGTAAATAGAGCCTTGCAACATGCTGGTCATCATGCATGGTGAAGTACGGATGAGAAAAGAGCGGAACTAGTGTCGCGACTGCTATAATGATTACGATGCTGAAAGCAAGGGCGGATTTGTATTTATCGATAAATTTTTCGAAAATAAACATAGCTGTGACCCCATTTTAATTATTACAGCGCCGAAAATCAATGGAGAAGCATAAAGATCTTGAGGTAGTTAAGTCGCGGAGTTTTGTGAGCGTAGCAAGCTTGCTTGCTCAGGGTTCTTATACTGCCGTTCTCGGTTTTGCGGCGTTTTTTATACTAACGCTCAAATCAGGAGTCTATCTCTTGGGTATTTACAACACAGTGCTTGCTGCACTTGCGTCATTTAACTACTTTACCAACCTGGGTCTTGCAGCTGCTCTCATGCAAAAGAAGGAAATTGAGCAGATTGATCTTAATACAGCTTTTTATATTCAATTCTTTCTTACGCTTATTGCTGTTGTAATAGGCTATTTGGCTACACCATTAGTTTTTAGCTACTATAAAGACATTCCCGCGAACGCAGTACATCTTTATTGGGCGGTACTTTTTTCGTTTTTTATACTATCGCTTAAAACAATTCCCTCTGTTTTGTTAGAAAAAGAAATAAAAATATACAAAGTTGTTATAGTTCAAGCTCTTGAAGGTACGGTTTTCTATCTAGTTATTATTGCCATGGTATTTCTTAATTATGACATTGAGAGTCTGGTTGTTGCTGTATTAGCTCGAGCAATCCTCGGTACAGTTCTCATTTACTATTTCAGCCCGTGGCTTCCTACATTATCATTCTCCTGGGAATCAGGAAAGAAATTATTGAAGTACGGAGTGCCATTTCAAAGCAATTCATTTCTAGCTTTTTTTAAAGATGATTTATTAATCTTGTACTTAGGCGGTGCAATCGGATTAACAAACTTAGGCTATGTTACATTTGCGAAGAAGTACGCGGAGTTTTCTATACGATTAATAATGGATAATATTAATCGAGTTGCTTTTCCACTTTTTGCACGCTTCCAATCTGACAAAGTGTTGCTTAAAAAATCATTAGAAAAAGTCTTGTATTATGAAACAATTGGAATTTTTGCAGTTGTCATTGGAGCGATGCTTGTATTTGATGTATTGTTGAAGGTTGTTCCAGGAAGCTATTATGATAAGTGGCATTATAGTTTATTATCATTCTATTTCTTTTCACTGTCAGCTTTATTTGTGAGTCTTTATAGTCCTCTTATTAATCTGTTTAATGCTGTTGGAAAGGTTAATAAAAGTCTTAAGTTTATGGTGTATTTCACCATTCTTACGTGGGTACTTATTCCTCCAATGATAACGCTTTTTGGCTATCCTGGAATTTCATATGCATTTTTAATAATGTCATTGTCATTTTTCTTAGTATTACGAGAAGCAAAGCAAGTAGTTTCTTTTTCCATGCAAGCTATTCTTAAGGACGTTCTTATTGCTCTTTCAGTAATGACAGGGCTAATAATCGTTCTGCGCCTGATATTAGTAAACACTTTCCACCAAGATGCGTTGTTCCTGGTAAGTGCAATAGTTTTAGGAGGCGGCAGTTACGCAGGTATCTTATATAAGCTAAAAGGCAGAGCGCTCTATGCAGAAGTGCTTGATCTATTTAAAAATCGCAAAGGATAATGAAAGGCCTCGCAATAATTACTGTTAACTATCAAAACTATTCTGACACCGAGGATTTTGTGAATAGTTTTTCTAAGCAAACAAACAAAAATTATCACATCTATATAGTTGACGTGAGTACGTACTTAGAGGCCTTCCCAGAATACAAAAATGTAACGCGTATTCATGCTGAGAATAAAGGCTATGCATTCGGACTTAATACAGGTTTAACATTGGCCCAGCAAGATGGTTACGATAAATTCGTGTTTATAAATAATGACACTCTGGTTACGAATGACTTTGTTGACCATGCGCTGACTGCAGTCAGCGCACATCCAGGGAGCCTGATTGGTGGCAAAATATACTATGCAAAAGGCTACGAATATCATAAAGACCGATACGATAAGAACGAAGTAGGGAAAGTCCTTTGGTATGCCGGGGGTATTATGGATTGGGCAAATGCATATACAAAACATCGAGGTGTCGATGATGTTGATAGGGGTCAGTTCGATAAGTTTGAAGAAACGGAATTTGTGACGGGGTGTCTTATGTGTTTTGATAACAGTTTAATAGAGAAAGTTGGCCCTTTGGACGATAAATACTTCTTATACTACGAAGATGCAGATTGGTGTGCTCGTATATCAAAAGCTGGATATCATATGTATTACGATCCTTCAGTCATAATTTATCATAAAAATTCTCAATCAACAGATGGAGCAGGTTCAAAGCTACATGAACAGTACCAAGAAAAGAACCGAATGACTTTCGGATTAAAGTATGCGCCTTTGAGAACAAAGCTTCATTTACTTAAAAATGCCATTTTGCATTCCTAATCGTATATACTAATAATGTGGGAAAGATTCTAATCGCATACGGCACAAATTCAAATGGCACACTCTTTGCAGCTCAAAAGGTTTCATCAGTACTACAATCTCAAGGCCATACGGTAGATTTGCAAGAGGTTCGTAATACTCAGGTCAATTCGTTAAAGGATTATGACTTAATTATTTTCGGTACTAATACATGGTTTTACAATAAGGCTCAGGGTCAACCACATATTTGGTTTTTCCCTTTCGAAGAAGAATTTCGTAAAGAATCACAAAGTAGTAAAAAGTTTGCAATATTTGCATTGGGTGATTCGTCGTATATAGAGTTTTGCCATTCTGCAGATTATTTGGAGAAAATGGTTAAAGATATGGAAGGAAATTTGGTAACTAATTCATTACGGATTGATGGATATTACTTTGATGAAAAAAAGAACAATCTTCTTTTAGAAAATTGGGCATCTCAACTTTCTTCTTTTTGAGTATTCTGTAATTCTTTCTGCTGAAAAATAGCAACAAGATATAGGCTTGGTAAAAGCTGTAGCAGTAATCTCGGGAATGATGTTTGGAGTTGAACAACGAAAGGAAGAGGTGTAATCAAGTAAATATATGTGTATGCACAAAGCTGTAATATTAGCACCAATAGTGGCGCAAACATAATATACTTTCGAAGCTTTACTATGCGTGGAAACTGATAGCTTATTACGAGTAGCAATGGGATTGTTGTAAGGCTTTGAATACGTGTATCCAAGAATACTTCAAGGTAAAAGAAAATAGATGTTTTAAGTCGATGAAAATTCTCCATAGAAGGAATGCTTGCAGATAAATAAAAAGGTGTCTTCGATACATGAAGAAAATACTTCCATAGAAGTATGCTTCCTAGGACAAGTGTAATTGGTAGTATGTACCGTTGTGTAAATAAAGTCCTGCGTAGTAGTCTAGAAAGAATTGTAACTAAAATTAGTGCAGCTATAAAAGTTGTACCCTCATTCTTTACATGCACGGAAAAAAGTCCAAATAGTAGCATTAACCCAATCCAGCTGTTTTTTTCACGCGTAGTTTTTTCATTAATTGCATGCATAAAAGCTATCATAGCCGTCATAAAGAAGAGGCTAATTGGAATATCTACATAGCCGCTGTGCGCGTGGTTTAAAAATATTGGGGACATACATAATCCGATTGCAATTATTATTCGCGATATTGAAGAGAGTTGGACATGTTCTTTTAAGGACGCATATAAAAGTATCGGAATTAATAAGAAGTATTGCAAAAAGTAAAATTGGATAACTTGATCATCAAAAAACGCGATCATTTTAAAGAAGCCAGCCATTATTAGCGGAATGCCAAATGGATAGGCTTTATTTGAAAAATCAAAGAGACCAGTATTGTCGAAGTATGGATTGTTATGAATGCCATCATGTATAAACATTGCCTTTGCTTTTAAGAACCACATCGCTGTAGCATCCCAATCTATTAGGTATGCGGTTAATGAATGTTGAATAAGATGCATAAAGAAAAATGCAATGATAGCTACTGGAATAATTTTTACTAATTGCTTCTTAATTCGTAGGGGATTTACAATTGACCAACCCGCTATTACTCCAGAAATTATTCCAAGAAAAAGGCAAGCTCTGAAGACATTAATAGTTGTGAACATTTCGAAATATGCTAGATAAAAAAAGATTGTTCCTAAAATAACGTTGCCGCTCGTCCAAGAGAACCCCAATTTGTATCCAAAAGATGCCTTCTTAAATATATCTGCAAAGAAAGTGTGCATAAATGCCCAGCCGATAAGATATATCAACATACAGAAACTTATTACGGCTAAAACATGATTAGTAAAAAATATCATTGTCCTTGCACTTTAAACAGATAATATGACTTTGCTGGACGACGATTAACGCGTAGCGCATCGTTTTTTGGTAGCTGTGGAAGTTTTTCCAAAAGTTGAGTATTTGCAATGCGGGCGAGTTCGGGAATAGATAGATCTTTATCAGATATTATTATCGCACCATCCTGTAGAGTCATATCTGCAAATTGATTAACAGAATAAGTCGGGATAAAGTTTGGATAAAAATAGTACATGACAAAAAGCCCAAGCTCAGACAAGTACACACTTGTATGATCTTCATCTGGCAATTTACCAATATTTGAATAGTATGTGGAACTATAATCAAGGATATCGTCGCCTCGTTCATCTTGTATGTAGACAACTAGTTCTTCACGGCCTTTGTATTCTTGAGCGATTTTATAGATTTCATAATAATGCTGCTCAGATTGAATCCTTTCATATCGATTTTCAACGGGCTTAGCATTAAGTTGTTGCATCGCGTTAACATAGCTGTTGTCGTACCACTGATATAAGTGGTAGTTGATTAAAAAAACAACAATCAAGACAGGTAGAAGACCCTTTTCTATATTATTAAGCTTCATTTTTATTGAAAACTAGTATAACCATATTAGCAAGAAAAGCGATAATAATTACCATATGTTTTATAAGTAATTTTTCTTCGTTCCAGTCCCCATATAAAATAAATGGATAGTATGAAATTAATAGGCCAAAGGCAAGTATATATGTGCTCTTTATATGCGAGTAGAGGAATGGAATAAGAATTAAGAAATTAAGAAAATACCACTGTTGTATTTCTCCAGTAAGTGATACATATAGAATCAATGCTCCCATAAATGCTCCAACTATGTATGCGAGTCTTTTTTTGTTCTGTGTTTTAGAAACTAATAGTAATGCGGGTGTAGTAACAAATTTAATTCCCGCTGAAGACACAAAAGATAAAAATGAAATCAGTTTATTGGATGCATAATATATACCCATTAGAGCGAACATAACTGCTATAAGATCGTTATGGTTATTAACGAGCCCTTCAAAGATAATTAAGGGGCTCGTCGCAAAGAAAAGCCCGTACGATCTTTTAATTTTTGTGAGCATATAGACAGACCATATATAAACTGCTGCATACATAAGCTTAAAAAATAAGAAACTTAGAATAAATTTCCCACCGGCAAGAAACGATGGAATCAGGGTAAGGGGTAAGAATGTTGGTCCATAAGGGTAGGGTCGGTGGGTCCAATGCATAAAACGGAGCCATTGATCGCTAGGAAAGTCTAAAGCTGCATGCAAATAGGGATTTGCGTGATGAACAGTCAAAATTCTCGCATCAAACATGTAGTTAAAGAAGTCGCGGGAAAGAAAAGGATACGAAAAAAGAAGTATTCCAGCAGTTATAACGGCCAACTTTACAGGACTTTCATCGTAGTCTTTAACGAGCTTAACATGTAAAAACGTTAATGCAGCAGAGATAACGACAAATATTAATGTTGAGGTTGGCCTATTATGATAGCCTAATTGGACCATTATATTGCGAAATGATGTCCATAGTGGATGGTTAATGAATGTTATATTTGGGTCGACGAGTGCATAAGAATAGATAAGAAGTGAACCCAGCACCAAAAAGTATATTGACGTGAGTCTTGTACGTGTCATAGAACGTTTCGATTATTGTAATATATAATCAAGTGTGAAAACATCGCAATATGAAAATCTCAGTTGTAATTAGTGTCTATAATGGGGCTTCGATTATCGAGGAGGCAATTAAAAGCGCCTTTTTGCTTACAGACGATGTAGTTGTTGTAGATACAGAGAGTACCGACGACACAATCGAGATTGCAAAAAAACTTGGATGCCGGATACTGCACTTCCCCTTCAATCGCTACGTAGAACCTTCTCGAGAATTCGCCATTTCTTCTACAAAAGGAGACTGGGTTTTTATTCTAGATTCTGATGAGCGCATAACAGATGCCTTGGCTAAGGAAACAAAGAGTACTCTCGAATCTACGGATCACAGTTTCTTTTACATGCCTAGAAAAAATGTATTCGCAGGAAAAAAATGGCTACAACACGGTGGTTGGTACCCCGATTATGTCTTGCGCCTTATCAAGAAAGACGCATTTAAAAAGTGGCCGACAGCTATTCATTCAACACCAATAATCAATGGAACCTCAGCGAAGCTTTCAGAGGCTTTGATGCATTATTTTCATCCAAATCTTGAGAATATGGTTGAAAAAACTGCCGTATTTGAGGACATAGAATCCGATCTACTCTTTAATGCGAAAAGACCTGTAAAACTTCTAACGTTTTTTCGCAAGTATTTAGGAGAACTTAACAGAAGACTAGTAATAAAAGCAGGTTTTCTTGATGGAACAATGGGAGTTATAGAGTCTTTCTACCAGGCTTATTCGAAGACGATTACATATCTTATGTTGTATGAAAAATATAAAAAGAAAAATACTTCTAGTTAGTCCATATCTAGACATCTTAGGTGGTGGAGAACAACATATCTTCTCCATTCTTAAGATTTTTGACAAACAAGGCTATGAAAGTAATATTGTATGGAAAGATAGCGATATATTGAGTCGCCTCAATACAATTCACAATATTAATTTCGACAATGCACAGGTGATCCCCTCTGTCCCGCTTATGAAAGACTATGACTATTGTTTATATGTCACTGACGGTAGTTACTTCTTTTCTAATGCTAAACATAAATACGCATTTTATATGTATCCTAAAAAAGAAATAACCCCTGATACTTTTGTAAAAAAACTAAAGACGATTGGATGGAGCTTTTTTGCAAATGGAGAATTTACTGCAGAAAAAATGGAAACAATAACAGGAAAGCATATAAAAGTTATACACCCTTTTATTGATGAACAGTTTTTTGATGTGAGAAAGAAAAAGGAAAAATTAATTATTTCGGTTGGAAGATTTTTTCCACATCTACATTCTAAAAGACAAGACGTTCTTATTGATGCATTTTCAGCATTACAAGAAAGAGAAAGCCGATTTAAGGAATATTCATTATTGCTGATTGGGGGTTTGACTGATAAGGTTGAAGACAAAGAGTTCTTTGCCATGTTGCAAAAAAAGAAAGGTAATAATCCATCCATAATTTTTAAAACAAATGCAAGACAAGAAGAGCTATTGAAAGAGTATCACAGCGCATCCATATACTGGCATGCTGGAGGATATGGATTAGATGAGGATAAGAATCCTGAAGGAGTTGAACACTTGGGTATTACGCCGCTACAAGGAATGGCAGCGGGTGCCGTTACAATGTGCCATAATTCTGGCGGCCCCCGCAGATATATTAAGAGCGGCGTGAATGGATTGTTGTATGATACAACTGATGATCTTGTTCAACATACAATTGCATTAAACAATTCGTCAATGCAAGGAATGAGAGAAAAAGGAGTAGAGTATGTGAAAAATAATTTTTCTTTAGAAATATTTGAAAAGACAGTTGTGGATTATTTTAAATTATGAACAAAACTCTTTCAGTAGTAGTACCGGTATATAAGAAGACAGACATGTTTCTTAATAATCTTGCGCACAATATTCCTTTGTTACCGAAAAATGCAGAAATAATTATTGTCGACGATGCTTCGCAAGAGTACTTAAGTGAGAAGATGGAGCCATTTCTAAAAAAGCAGTCAATAAAATTACTTGAAAACCCAAAGAATCTTGGCTTTTCTGGCGCGATAAATAGGGGAATTAAGGCCGCGCATGGCGCGCATATTCTCTTGCTAAACTCTGACGTGCGCCTCATTAAAAAATTTCCAGAAAATTACGAAAAATTCTTCAGCGAAGATCCTCGTATAGCCGCAATTGCATTCGCTGAAAAAAATGGCGATAAACTTCTTGGAAAAAGCACAATTGCTTTTGCGCGTGGCTTAGTTACACACTCGCGTGCAAAAAATACTGAAAGGGGTTTAACTGCATGGGCAAATGGCGGCTCGTGTCTTTTTCGCGCGGATCGTCTTAACGAGCTAAATGGATTTGATGAAATGTACTCTCCATTTTATTGGGAAGATATCGATCTTTCATATAGAGCCTACAGTAGAGGATGGTCAGTTTTGTTCAATCCCGAGTACTCGGTCGAGCATGCACGAGAATCAACAATCAACACGTATTATACTTCGGTAAAAGTAAAACATATTGCTCACCGCAATCAGTTCATTTTTACATGGTCCAACATTACAGATATAGATTTGATAATAAAACACTTTGCATGGCTCCCCTTTCACCTTGTCGTTATGTCTATAAAAGGTGAAACCCAATTTATATCAGGTTTTCTCAGTGCTCTTCAATTTATTCCTACTATTTTTAAACGTCGTTCGGTAAAATTACACAAGCAGAAATTAACTGATAAAGAAGTTTTTTCACTTTTTGCATGAAGAAAACATATTTGTTCCTAGCAATTTTTACTCTCATAGCTGTATTTGTTAACTTTTATAAACTTGATCAAGTTCCTGCATGTATTAATGCTGATGAAGCAGCATTCGGCTACAATACCTTTTCAATATTGAAAACGCTAAAGGATGAGCATGGTAATTTTTTGCCCTTACGTCTTTTATCCTTTAACGATATGAAGTTGCCGCTTTATAGCTATCTATCAATGCCTTTCGTTTCAATCTTTGGCCTTAATAATTTTTCTGTACGTCTGTTAAATAGAATCGTAGGTATTCTACTCGTTCCCGTTATGTACTTCTTGGTATTCGAACTTTTCAAAAATAGAAAGATTGCAAACATCGCTGCATTTCTTACTGCAGTCTCGCCATGGATTTTTATTCTAAGTCGACATGCACATGAAACCGTTCTGAGTACCTTTTTTATTGCTGTTAGCATATGGATGCTTTTGCGTTACCTTAGGACAAACAAATCGCTCGACATGATGCTGTCATTAGGAGCAATATTCTTATCTACTTTTGCCTATCACGCCGCACGTTTATATCTGCTCTATATGGTCGGCGTATATGTCATTATTTTTCTTCGCAAATATTTTCATGATAGAAAACAAACATTAAAAAAAGCCCCTCTGATTGTTGCTCTTCTCATCGTACTTGTCACACCATTTATAGTGGATATGCGATATGGTGCTAATAGGGTGAATAGTTTATTTTTTACTTCAAATTCTGGATACCAGCTAACCCTTGATGAACATTTGCGAGAGCATCCGTTTCGTCTTTTGCATAATAAAGGAACACAGTTTATTCGGGAAACAACCCTCCGTTACTTCCAACAAATATCTCCTGAATTCTTTGTTATTAACGGTGATGAAAACCCACGCTTCGGAATGCCTTGGCTTGGTCCAATAACACCCGTGGAGTTTGTTTTTGTTTCAGTTGGGCTCTTCTATCTATTTAAAAAGAAGGAAAAACACATGTTGCTTATAGTCTCATTGCTTATCTTTGGTCCGTTAAGCAATTCACTAACGTGGAAAGTATATTCACTGACTCGCATCTACCCTATGATTATCCCCATCATAGCTCTTGTATCTTATGGAATTGTGCAGCTTTATGAAAACATGTCGCAGTCTCCTCGAGGAGTAAGAGGCGGTGTCTTCGGTATTATATTAGCTGTGTTTTTGTTTTTTAATATCAATAGTCAGGATCTATATTTTAATCACTATTTTGAGCGTTCTCTCAATATTCGTTCATGGCAGTGTGGATATAAAGAGCTCTCAGACTATGTGGAAGAAACGTACGATCAGACTGATAATTTTTACATTACAGAGAGATATGGACAGCCATATATTTTCCTTCTATATTTTATGCAATATGATCC
>JAGOSW010000024.1 GCA_018062135.1 Candidatus Woesebacteria bacterium | reverse complement strand
TGTCGTCCTTCCACAGTACATTGTAGCGAGGTTTGTGTTTTTGAATCAGTTTTGCTTCAAGAATCAGTGCATCAAAGTTAGAAAGAGTCGTCAGATAAGTCAGATTTGTAGCATTCTCAACTATGGCAGCCTCTTTTCTTGAAAGGCGAATTTGCTGAATGTGGGATTTTACTCTAGCTTTAATATTTACTGATTTACCTATATAAATTGGCTCTGTATCAAGCCAGAATATATATACACCCATCTGTGAAGGAAGATTTTCGACTATTTCAGAGAGCATATTAATGTCGTGAGCGAAATACAACTAATGATGCAATTATTACTGCCAAAGCAGAACCAATAGCAATGAAGAAAAAGCCTTGAGATGCGGGTGTTTCACTAATTGAAATATCATAAGAAAAAACTTTAATACCGTCATAATCAATAGTAAATGTATCAGATCTAGGACTGTTGGTCTTCGCCTTTAACTTAACGGGTATAGTTTTTGTCTCATAAGGTGCAAGGAATCCCACCTCGATACTCGCTGTTTCTAAATTAATGTATTTCGAAGAGGGATTAAGATTTAGGTTGTGAAAAGAACTATTTCCAGTATTTTTAATATATAACGTACCTTCAGTATAGTCAGTTGTTGTCACACCATTCGGAAAATCAGCAGTTACAGAAAGTCGAGGTTTGTCAGTTATGCGTTTTGAACTAATTGATATGTCAATGTCTTTACTCGCTGATGTTTTATAAAAGCCAGCAGGCAATGGCGTCGTGGCGTTCTTTCCATGAATAACGAAAACGATATGGTTTACATCAAGACCCGAAAAATAGTCAATACCAGACGTGTCTTCCCACGTTGGATCTAATTGAATCCATACGTTTTGTGCTGGCTCATAAAATTCTGGCCACGCATGGAGTACATCGCTCACAAGTGAAAGTGGACGAATATTCTGTTTATTAGAATAGCCATATCCTTGCAACTCACGTGCATAAATACCTTTCTCACGAGCTAATGCAATAAAAAGATCGGTAAACTCGGTACACACCGCTAGACTTGGGTGTTGGAAGACTTCTTTTGCACCCAGTCGCTTATTTCCCTTTTCGATCTTGTCGAAAGAGTAGCTTAATTCATCAACGACAAAATCATAAATACCGCGCACATCTTTTACATTATCAAGGCGCTTATCTTGGACAAGTGATCCAAGGCTCCACAAGCTATGCTCGGTTAGAAGAAACTTTTTCTGATTCTCAAACGCCTGTATTATTGGTTCGCGCATAGAATCTTGTGGTTTTGTAAAAACCTCAATATACGCTTCAAGCTCTATCTTCTTTTTTTCCTTAGGTTCTAACGAATACTCTGCGATAAAATTACCATCTTCATCTATAAATGACTTTTCTGGAGGTAGGTTTAATTTTTGAATAATCATTCTCTGATAGAGAGTGTCGGGAGGAAATACAACATGCTCAGTCTTTGGGAAAATTGTAGAATTCTCGAGGTTATATGTAAGCCTAGCTCTGTATGCCTGTGATTGACCAAATACTGCGTAAATAGTGCGAACTTTTACATCAGTCCACGAGATCCGAGTACCTTCAATAAGCGATGGTATTGGTTTTGAAATAGACAGTGTTTCATTAAATGTTGGTGGAAGAATAAGTTCTGCATTAACTTTTGAACTACTATCAGCTTGAATAAGTGGAAGAATTGCTTCCTTAACAAAGCCTTGATCTGAGAATAAATTGCTTAGTGAATACTTTAATGTAATAAAGTGTTCTGTCTTTTTAGCTGTAGGCTCATCAAATTTGAAGGTAATCCGCATTCCTGTTGCAATTTCGCTACGAACAAAATCTATAGGGCCCGCTGTATCCTCGGCTGAAATGGTATCTGTAATAAAATTCTTAGGAAAAGTAAGGCTGAATTCATTTATATATAAGTCACTCCGTAGATTTTTAAGATTAATGCTTAGTGCAACGTCAAGACCTTCCTTATTATCTGGTGTAAAAGTGAAGTTGTAGTCGACGGTATACGTAGTTGTTTGTGCATTGGCGGGAAGAGTAAAAAGGACGAAAAGTAATAGTGAGAAGACAATGCCGAGGATTCGACTCATATTTCTTCAATTTTTCTTAAGTACTGGCCGGTGTACGAATGTTTAATCTTCATTACGTCTTCTGGGCTTCCTGTGGCTACGATTTGACCACCATTATTTCCGCCATCAGGACCAAGATCAATGATATAGTCCATGTTTCTAATAACATCTAAATTATGCTCGATAATAAGAACAGTATTACCTTTTTGTACGAGCATATATAGTGCCTGTAATAGTTTATCAATATCGTACATGTGTAAGCCAGTTGTTGGTTCGTCAAGGATATATAGGGTGCGACCAGTGTCGCGTTTTGTAAGTTCATGCGCCAACTTGACTCGCTGTGCTTCACCGCCAGATAGTGTTGGCGCTGCTCTGCCGAGCTCAATGTAAGAAAGACCGATATCTTTAAGTGATTGCAGTTTATGCGCAAGTTGTCGATGAGCCGAGAAGAAGGTTAGGGCTTCATCGACGGTCATAGATAACACATCATATATGTTTTTGTCCTTAAAGCGAACATCTAGTGTCTCAGAGTTATATCGTTTTCCGCCACATACGTCACACGTGACATACATATCCGGCAGAAATTGCATTTCAACCTTTATTGAACCTCCGCCAGCACATTTTTCACATCTTCCACCCTTTACATTAAATGAGAAACGCCCTTTTGAGTAGCCTTTCATTTTTGCATCTGCGCTTTGAGCAAAAATATCACGAATATGATCAAAGGCACCAATGTATGTTGCCGGATTAGATCGAGGTGTTCTGCCAATCGGAGATTGATCAACAAGATATATCTTATCTATATATTGATAACCATCAAGTTGCTTGTATTCTCCTAATGTGCCCTCATATTTTCCTTCTAGATTGTAAAGAAGGCCCTTATAAAGCGTTTCTATAATTAGCGTTGACTTTCCAGAGCCTGAAACGCCAGTGACTCCGATCATTTTTCCAAGTGGAAAAGTGGCATCTACATTTTTTAAATTGTATTGAGAAGCTCCCTTTAGGATAAGATTGCCATATGTTTTTGATTCGGTTTTCTTTCTCTCTAATTCTCGCTCTCTAAATAAGTATTGAGCAGTTAATGTTCCAGATTTCTTAAATTCTTCTAAACTTCCCTTAAAAATAACTTCCCCTCCGAATTTACCCGCCTTTGGGCCAAAGTCGACTATATAATCAGCATTTAATATTGTTTCTGTATCATGTTCTACAACTATAATGGTGTTACCCAGGTCACGTAGTCGCTTTAGAGAATTTACAAGTGCCGTCACATCGCGAGGATGTAGACCAATTGATGGCTCATCCAAAACATAGATGACACCAGAGAGACCACTGCCAATTTGAGATGCTAAACGAATACGCTGGGACTCTCCTCCAGAAAGCGTTCTAGAACCGCGATTTAAGGTAAGATATGAGAGGCCTACATTAATTAAAAACTGCAAACGCTCTTTAATTTCTTGATAAATAACTCGCGAAATTTCTTTTTCGTAATCAGAAACACTTTCAACTGCTTCGCTAAGAAATTCTTGGGCTGCTGTAATAGGAAGACTACACACATCATCAATATTTTTATTGTTAATTCTTATGTGTAACACCTCTTGTCGTAAGCGCCTTCCTTCACAAACTTCACACTCTTCTTCATTCATAAATTTCTCAATTTCTCGTCGCATGAAATCTGAATCACTTTCCGCATGCTTTTGTTCAAGATCAGGTATTAATCCCATGTACTTTTCATATATTGTGGTAGGTCTTCCTTGTCGATTTGTTCCGTGTACTGCAAACGTTTTATCACTTCCATAAAGAATAAGCTGCTTTTTATCGTCAGAAAGGTTTTCAATGGGCGATGAGGTATCAATATCGTTCTCTTCAAAAAAAGTATTAAGAAGTCGTGAAAACCATGTATCTTTATCAAGAATATTTTTATAGGGAAGTATGCCGCCTTCACCAATAGTTAAACTTCCATTAAAAACGACCTTCGGATTGATTTTAATGACCGTCCCGAGACCCTTACAGTGTTCGCATGCGCCTTGAGGTGAATTAAACGAGAACATACGAGGCTCAATTTCAGGGAGAGCTATATTGCAATTTGGACATGA
The DNA here is from genome assembly GCA_018062135.1 of Candidatus Woesebacteria bacterium. Classification (GTDB taxonomy): domain Bacteria; phylum Patescibacteriota; class Microgenomatia; order UBA1406; family HO2-37-13b; genus OLB23. The sequence continues at coordinate 3,165 of JAGOSW010000024.1, read as the reverse complement.
AAAGTTCTCTGAAAAAAGAATCGCTTCATCTTCCATGCGCAGGTAAACAAGTCCTCCTGAAAGATTTGTTGCTTGTTCAATTGAATTAAACAAGCGCGAACGCATCCCGGATTGAAAATCTTTATCTTTAGCCTGTTTGTATGATACCGCCATGCTATCGATAATGGGATCAACTGAATGTTTGTTTGTTTTAATAAGACCAAGATCATCGGTAAGTGAAACTTCTCGATTATCGACAATTGCTTTTTCGTATCCTTTTGCACGAAGATTATCAAATAACCCTGCGAACTCCCCTTTTCTATCACGAACCACCGGAGAAGTTATGTATGCTCTAAATGGTCGAAGTTTATGAGTTGATGCATAGGCGACAATCTGATCAAGAATCTTTTGAACAATTTCGTCTGTAGTGAGTTTTGTAATTTCAGTGCCACAGTTTGGACAGAACGGGTGGCCGATGCGCGCAAATAATAGACGCAGATAATCATAGATTTCTGTTGTAGTTCCAACTGTTGATCGGCGATTGTGGCTAACTGACTTTTGATCAATAGAAATCGCCGGAGAAAGACCTTCTATATAGTCCGCGTCAGGTTTTCCGAGAATGCCTAAGAATTGACGTGCATACGATGAAAGAGATTCAACGTATCGTCGCTGACCTTCAGCATAAATAGTGTCGAAGGCCATAGAAGATTTTCCGGAGCCTGAGACACCGGTAAAGACAACAAGACTATTTTTAGGTATATCCAAGGAAACATTCTTTAAATTATGCTCTCGAGCCCCTTGGACGCGTATTGTGTCGTTCATGATTTAATATCTCTCAACTTATCTCTAATTAATATTGCTGTTTCAAAGTCCAGATTATCTGCATACCGCTTCATTTCTTTCTGAAGTTGCGTAGAAACCTTCTTTTTGTCGAGTGGTGTTAAGGCTTGCTCAGATATTGTGTCTAATTTATTCGCGATGTCTTTTTGTTGATCCAAAGGCACAATATACTCAGTCTTTGCAATCTCACTTTTAATTTCCTTTTCTATTGAATGAGGAGTGATGTGGTGCTTCTCGTTGTATGCGAGTTGATACTCTCTTCTACGGTCTACTTCATCAATTGCCGCCTTCATCGAGCGAGTGATCTCATCTGCGTATATTATCACTTCGCCCTCTAAATGTCGAGCCGCACGCCCCATCGTCTGTATAAGCGATGTGCGGCTTCTAAGAAATCCTTCCTTATCTCCATCTAGAATTACAACAAGTGAAACTTCGGGCAAATCAAGCCCTTCACGAAGAAGATTGACACCAACTAATACGTCGTATTCTTTTGTGCGCAGTTTATGAAGAATATCTGTGCGTTCGAGCGTCTTAATATCTGAATGAAGATACACTGCATTGACACCCTGTTCCTTCAAGTATGAAGATAAATCCTCAGCAGTGCGTTTCGTTAACGTGGTTACCAATACACGCTGCTTTTTCTCAACACGTATTTTAATTTCTTTAACACAATCTTCAATATCTCCGTCAGTTGGACGAATATCAATATGTGGATCAACAATGCCCGTCGGACGAACTATTTGTTCAACAACATTATTTTTTGCATCTTCAATTTCCCATTCATTCGGCGTTGCAGATACATATAAAGCTTTTTTAACAAGATCATAGAATTCACTAAATTTTAATGGTCTATTGTCTAGAGCTGCCTGAAGTCTAAATCCATAATCGATAAGCGTTTGCTTTCGCGAATGATCGCCATTATACATGCCTCTAATCTGAGGAAGAGTCATATGCGATTCGTCAATCATAACAATCCAATCATCGCCATATTGAGTTTGGAAAAAATCTAGAAGACTATTTGGTTTTCCGCCCGGCTTTCTTCCGTCAAAATAGCGTGAATAGTTTTCGATGCCATTTATGTAGCCTACTTCTAAAAGCATTTCTAAGTCATAGGTTACTTTTTGTGAAAGTCTTTGAGCTTCAACAATCTTTCCTTGGTCTTGTAATGCTTTGACTTCCTTTACCATGTCACTTCGTATCTGTTGCTCAGCGCCCATATACACTTCTTTTTCAATAAGGTAGTGTTTTGCTGGGTATATGACGACTGTCTTAATTGGTTCATTATTTAATATTTTTCCAGTCAGAGGATCGCGACTGGATATTTCTGTAATTCTGTCATTTTCAATAGTAATGCGGAACCCAGTATCATCATAAGCAAGGTATACATCTACATGTTCGCCGCGAAGTCTAAACGTTCCACGTTTATAATCGAACTCTGAGCGGTCATATTGGAGTTCAATAAGTCGTCGCGCTATTGATTCTTGTGAAGCCATTTCGCCGACGCCGAGAGAGAGAATAAACTTTCCATATTCTGTCGGCGAACCTATGTTATATATACAAGATACTGATGAAACGACAATAACATCCTTTCGTGTCATGATATTACTTGTCGCAGCAAGGCGCAACTTATCTATCGTGTCATTAATCTGCGCCTCTTTTTCAATGTAGGTATCAGACGATGGAATATATGCTTCGGGCTGATAGTAATCGTAATAGGAAACGAAGTAAGACACCGCATTTTCTGGGAAGAAATCTCTCATTTCCTGATAAAGCTGGCCTGCAAGTGTTTTGTTATGTGAAATTACCAGTGCAGGAATTTGGAGCTGCTGAACAACTTGTGCCATGGTGTACGTTTTACCCGATCCTGTCACTCCAAGAAGAACCTGGCGATCAATGCCTTCTCTATACTTTTTGGTAAGTAAATTGACGGCATTCTGCTGATCAGGAGTTATTTTGAAGGGTGATTGTAGTTTAAACATGTGGATATATTGTACACTAGTGGGAAGGTCTGAGTGGGATTTCAGTACTTCCCGTGTTAGTCGCCGCTCCTCAAACGCTCGAGCAACGCTGCGTACTCGTCGTCTGTGAGTTCAACCATGACATCGAGTTGAGCAATCAATTGTTCTGTGCTGTGTCCGATGCTCTCCAAACCTTCGCCATCACTCAGGGGCTTTGCATAGAAGTAGCCTGGTAGTCCTTCAACCTCTGAAACGACCATCAAGACCTTCACATGAACCTTCTTCCACCCACTCAGACGTGTCTATTATACTATAAGCCCAATTTGGGTGCAAAAAACTCTTTGTGTACAAGAGACTATGTCTGAAACCGTCATAATGTGTAATATAA
>JAGOSW010000023.1 GCA_018062135.1 Candidatus Woesebacteria bacterium | reverse complement strand
TCGCAACATCTCCCAAATAACGCTTGACCCATATCACCTTATCGGAAAGAGCGAGTGGATTTTCCCAAGGAGCAGTAGAGAGAATATAGGTATCAAACTTCTCCGCGATACGCTGAAATGCATCTATGGCTCCAGGCATTGGGTCCATCATGGAAAAAATTCCAGGAACATCATCCATATCATCCCCGTATTTTTCCACAGTTTCCTTTGGGAGTCTGGCAATACCACTCTTGAAATCAACGAGGACATTATCCATATCGATATATACGATTTTCTTTGGAAGAACAGGAAAGCTTTTCTCGTTCAACTCAAGAATCCAAGCATTTTTATCGATAGATGGCACAAATACAAGCCTTTCATCAGATATCCATTTTGGTATTGTGATTTCATAGTGAGTCAATAATCATCGATGATCCGTACACTCAAACTTATACCAGATAGTTAAGTCTCGTTCCATATAATCAATCCTATCAACACTAATATGAGAAGATGCAGCCAATTTCCCTATCTCTTTTTTCACTATTTTAGTCTGCATGTCACCTTCAAATCAACCTGTTTCCATAGTAATCATAGTGAAATCTCTATTTGATCTATTCACGAGATAGGTATGGTAATATCACTCACTATCTTTTGGGTCAATAACAAAGAAAAGAGTATTAATTGATGGGTGTGTTCGCATATATTTAATTTACTGAGTTAATAATAATTTCAATTGCTCATATCCAAGTAATAAATTACTTCTTTAAACGTCGAAGCTCTTTTAATCGTAAACTATGTACTGGGCAGTTGTCATCCTTACAATTTACCATAAGGCACTTAGAACAAGTGGGATCATTGCATTCACATATTACCCCAAGTTCCTTCTTAATTTTTTCCAGATCAGCTATTTTTTTAGAGTATTCTTCGTCTTTCATAGTAAGATTGGTTATTGATTGAGGAATGCCTGTATTTCAATGTTTGGTATATGTATTTTGCCGCCTGCTACAAATGGGTGAAAAATCCCGTCTTTAATGCCTTTTTTGAATTCTGCTTGTGTCAGGATTCTGCGCTTCTTCAGAAGTACCAATGTCGTGCCACCTTCTGCTTTTTCTTTATAGACGATTTTTCTGAGTTCTTTCAGACTCGTAATCTCTCCCGGCTCCTTCTCTGATTTTTTTAGCCTTGGCTGTCTTTTAGGAATTACTTTCACTAAACTTAATTCAACACATTTCCCATCCTGGTAGTATCGCAAAGACTTAAGTCTAAAATCTGTACCAATCATACGAGCCTCAAATTCATCTTTAGCAAAGATGGTGAAAACTTCACCTTCGCAATCGAAAAGTATGGAATTCTTCTCAAGATATTTCTCAAGGGATCGAAATTTCTCCTCAGGAGTCTTACCAAACAAGGAGTACGGGAAGTCAGAAAGAGATATACATATGTAAGATTTACTCATTTTTTAAAAATTAATAAGATCAATAAATCTGATAACTTTATTTTTCTCCCAGTCCATAATTTTGACGTATAACCCATTATGTTTATGCGGTCGATTGTACTTACACCCTGCACATTCATGTTTCTCAACAGTGGCTGGGATTTCTTCGAAGAGCGTGAGTACACTTGGTATTACTTTGTCTTCATGATGACAACTCATAGGGACGACATATTTGAGTCCATCCATCTGGAAAATATTCCAGCTTATAATCTCAGCAAATTCTTCCTGTATCTTAATGTTTGGTTGTCGTTTAAACTTTGCCTCGTAATAGTCAATCATGGTATAGAGTAAATTTTCACGTGCGAGGAGTATATTATCGCCTTGCCAATCGTAGCCGTAACTGGCTTTAAATGACTCTTTTGCCCAGAGTATCCACTCATCTTCCTGATGACAAAACTTTGATACAATCTTTAATTTTTTATCCAAGAAGCCAACACGATTGTGTATTTTGATAAGCACGCCATGAGCAGTAGGATTGTATCGACTGACAATGAAGGGTGCTTCTCCACACGTAATCTCTAGCTTGAGCTCTCGTACATATTCCTGCCAATTACTTTTATTAGGACGACCAACTTCTACAGCTTTATTGATCTTATCCACTGTCTCTAATGGTGTAAAAACTTCTGCTTTATCCTTGGTGCGTTGTCGTTGTTCTTCTAGACCTTTAGCAGCACGTGGTTTAATCAGATTACCATATATGCCAGTTACTAATTCTGTTTGTATGTTTTTTTTTGGTGAGAATACTTTGCCACATCTTTCATAAGAATCAGTTGCCCAAATAATGTTTTTCTGAGTTGTACGGTCGATAAGTAATATATCAAGTAAAGTACCCCTCCGAAGAAGGGCACTCTCTCTGATATCAATGTCGGACCTTTGTGCAACCATAGCTTATGACATGGGCTTTACGTGTGTATCTATAAAGTCGATTTCTTTTTTTTCGAGACCATATTTTTTGTATAGCTGTTTATCTATATCAGAAATAGATTGTGACCAATCAATATCTGATTTATCTGTAAAGTCTTGGAGAGGAACATTTTTCCAGGTATTTTTCGGATTATGTTGAGTAACCTTTAGTGTACTGAGCATGGCACGACAGAATTTTGTTTGAATATATTTCATGCAATTTTCTGCTTCTTTCTTTGTACTGAATGCACCAATACTTAGAAAAGTTTGAGTATGTCAAATATTTACATCTCATATAATTGGTGGACTTAGTGTTTCTCAAAATTTCCCACTACCATTAGATTTCGGTAACATAAGTTTGTATTTCTTTAGATTAGGATGAGGTGAAATATATTCCTCTCTTACATATCTGATTTCCCTCTTATTATTTTCTCGTCCTGATATTTGAACATACTTTTTATTATCATTAGGCTTTGTCTTTAAGAGAATCATTGGTAATTTATCAAAAACATTTGTCGTAATATCCAATTTATGTCATTTACTTAATGCTTCTTCAGCTTTAGGAAAGTCTAAATGTAGTTTATCAGTAAATTTATAACTATCGGAGGAGAAAACTAGCTTGCCTAATGTTTGAAAGTTGCCATTTTTTATCTTGTCTAATATGTCATTTAAACACTCAAACTGTGTAAAACTTCCAATTGGACCAATTTCATTTTTAGCGTCTCTATAAGTTATTGCAATTCCTCACTTTATATCAGTATTAGGAAAAACTACAGAAGATTTTTGTTCATAGTAAATTACTTTTATATTTTTATCATTTAGTATTTTTTCATTCCATATTTTAGGTGTCTTTCAGGCATTAAATAAGAATCTAGCTGGATGAATTAGTACAACTCTATCGCTCAGCTTATATGCTTCATCGATAAAATAATTATATATTGGATCGTCACTCGTTCCAATTGTTGTCTCTTGATACGGAGGATTTCCTATGACAGCAGTGAATTTCATATCTTTATTGTTAAGATTAAATTTTTCTCATAAATCGTTTCTGAGATTATATTTTTTATAATCATCTACTTGCTGGAGCTTCTTCACGAGATCTGAGATATAGACTATATTTGTCTTGGCACCGCTATATCCAGCAAGTGTGCGGAATGTGATACTCTTAGCCATTGGGCTTTTACAGAGAACGTAGACATTATTTGCCAATACTTCCTTCCAGATTTTTTGTGATACCTTATCCTCTGGTTTTTTGCTCTTGATAAGCTTCCGAGAATATACATTGTACGCTGCGAGCAGAGGATATAAACCGGATTTGGAATTTATCTCAAGTATCTTTGTATCCTCTTGTGACCATAAACTTGTGTCTACATCATGACTCTTCCATTCTGGTTTACCAGTTTTATCAGTGAGACCAGTACTAAAATCATGACCTCCAAAGGCAAGTGTTATATGCTTGTTGACTACCTTCCAAGGCGTGAGGACTGTTTCCTTGTCAGGATTTTTGAAGGTACTAAAAATGTCAGCAATCGCCTGTATTCGTTCAGTTGGTAATAGTTCGTCGCAATCAAAGGCCTTAGCACGGATACTATGAGCTACCCCCTTAAAGACATCCTCGTCATAGTATTTTGTGAAACCTTTGAATTGCTCTTTACTTAATCCAGCTGGCATAAACTCTTGCCATGATTCATCATCAACGAGGTCGATAAATTTTTGCAACGTTATATCTTCTTTAATAGATACATTTGCACCATATACAAGCATTGGCATACGTATACTAACGGCACGTAATATAGTGATGGCACTTTGTTTTTGTTCACGGGCTTCTTTGAGTTTTCTCAACGCCTCCTTTTGTTCTTCTGATAGTTCTATCTTTTGTTTCTTTTTACGTTCCGCATCCTCCGCTTGCTTCGTCTTGAGCTCATCCATTCCAAGCTCATTAATTTTTATTTCATTTACTTTTTCTCCAGTAGATTTACCTACAATATCCCTAAGTTTCTCAAAATTAGCTAAGTCCAATTCATCAAGTTGCAATAGTTCATCATTGTAGAGTTTTGGATCATCAAAGCCATTACGACTCACTCGTTCGATAATTGCTTTTTTGAGCTGAGTCAACATCGCTCATACATCATAGGGTTTCATGGATCCACCTTCGGCTGCGAGAATAGGACAGAAATTGAGAAATTGTTTCATCGCTTCTTTTTGTTCAGGAGAGTTGGTTTTTCCTGATTTGTGGTTGAGCTCAATAGCTTCTGCTACGAGTTTCAGAGTACGGTCCGGTGCGAAATCAAATACATAACCTTGTGTTTTGAGCTTGCCGTCAATCTTTGCTGGAGTCTGACAACGAAAAGCAGTTTGGAGGTAAGTAGTAGCAGAGCTGGTGTCTGACATCATGAAGACCGCTGTCCACTGTGGAATAGATGCACCAGTGGTGAGTCTTTGACCAGTTAAGGTGATAGTGTAGTCGTGATGTTTTATTGTGTCCATTACGTGTTTTTTTGCATCCTTTTCTTCGTCATCATCATGATTGTCACCAGAGATGTTCACGATACCAAAATGACCAAATGTTTTATGGTCCTTTAGTAATATTTCCATTGCTTCGATTACCTTGACACGATTTGGCAAGAGCCAAAGAGAGTGTTTATTGTAGCTACGATATTCTTCTGTTGCATATGGAAACTTCGTATTTAGTGAGTTATCAACCAGTAAATCTAGGAATTTTTTTACCATCGACTCGTGGACAAATTCAGCAGTATCATTACCGTCAGTATCTTTGTGTACGCGAAAAAACTCATGAAATCTGAAAGCACCGTCAAGAGCATCATGGAAAGTGTCATCAAGCTTACCAATGTGGCTAGCAAAGGTATCAACATCATAGGTAAAAATACTGAGCTTGGGAAGTTCTGTATATGGGTTTGGTACACCTGGATTTTCTTCATCCCAATTGAGCTTTTTTTCCTGTTCCATGACATAGTCCCAGGTATATACATCTTCTTCTTCGTGTTTGTGTAAAATATTAAAAGGAGTTCCTGAAAGCTGAAGCGTAAAATTAGCAGGTATTTTTGCAAAAGTCGCATCACCAAGATCACTTTGTGTTCCTTCATGGGCTTCATCAATGATGAGCATATCCCACGTAGTATCAAAAACTTCCTCATTTTTGAGAAATCCGCCAGATTGAGAACCAGAAGTACTATCTTCTACTACACGTCTTGATAGGCGTAAATCCTGTAATGAAGCAAAGTAAACAAATGATTTGCCGCTTTTAACGAGAGTCTTAATGTCTTCCCCCTTTGTTCGTGATGAGTATTCATAATTTGAACTTGCCAATACTTTATTGAAGTCTTCATACCAGTCAGCACTCACGCTGGGGCGATGAGTAACTATGAGGACTTTTTTCATTTCATTTTCCTTTGCTACCTGCATGGCTGCGGAGGTCTTACCGAATCTCATTTTCGCATTCCAGAGAAATCGTTTACGTTTTCTCTTAATGGCTTTGGTTGTTTGATTAATAGCATCTATCTGGTTTGGGCGAAATGAGAATTGAGTAGTTTGAGTAGATACTTTTTCTTTACTCAATAGCGCTGATCGTCATTCTTTTACAGCCTTGATTGCATTCTTCGCTATATCGAGATCAATCTCAAACCACTCTGAATGTGCATTTTTAATATTTTCAGTCTTGCGTTCATAGCCAGAACGCATAAGTACTTGATGAACATCATGATCAGAAAAATAGTTATCATCATTTGAAACTGCAAGCTCTGCGTGTTCGAGGTGATAACGAATATCTGCAGTTTTTGTCTGTTGTTTTATACGCTGATGAGCTGCTCAATCAATGTCTTCTTGCTTTGTGCTGGAAGTAGCTATGGTTGCACTACCAACTTTTAATCGACCCTTATGTTTTTCGTCCGGAATAGAGTAAACATAAATTACTCCGTATGAAAAAGTTTGATTTATGACATTATTATCATTGATATTTTTTAAGTCTTTTGCCATAATTATTTTTTATTGTTTATCTCTTTTTGAATTTCAGTCAAACAATTGATATAAAGTTAAGTACTGTATTCAAATCCTATACAAATTATTGTACTCATTCTATGATATTCTCAAAAAAAACTTATTTCATATTACAATTATAAACCCCCACGGGACTTTATCCCCCTGAGCGCACTTTTCATCCGGGGAAAGAAGGAAAGACAGGTTGGGGGGTGGGTAGGGGGTCAAAGAAGTAACAGAAGAAAAGAAAGAAAAACAAACAAAGTACAACACAACAAACAAAAACTAACAAAAAATTATTATTTCTTATTCATAAATACATAAGAGAAAGAACTAAGAATAAAAATGAAAACAACAAAAACCATATAACCCCCTTCCCCACTATTCTCTCTCTACATCGTCCTGGCTAGGACAGATAATAACGCGTCACATTAGTACGCTGAATTTTTAGATAAAGGTCATACATATCTACAATCATTAATTAATATATCACACACAATGTCTCATACTAGCTGGACTAGGAGTAGACGGCGTAGCGAGTTAGAGGTCGCTCGGGGAATTGCGTTTCTGATTGTGTGAAAGTGTGAGCGTAAACCCAACAGACCATTTAAGATACAGGGCACTCCAAGACTATAGATAAATAAAAGAAGGAAAAACATACCTAGCTAGTAGATAATCGTTTAGGTTATCGCTTACTATTTTTTCTTATGACACCGTCCTACAAGATAGCATCGGACCTTTCCGAACGCATCTATGAGTACATCGCTACTCAAAAAACTGTTCCATGGAGACAGACATGGGTATCTCGGACCTTTAACCCTGTCACAGATACAAGGTACAAGGGCATTAACTACCTCCTAACAAGTATGCATCTTGAGAGACACAAGCTCCAAGTGCCCCAATTTATGACATTTCGCCAAGTAAAGAACCTCTGAGGCACTGTAAAGAAATGAGAGACCAGTGTCCCCATTATTTTCTACAAGTCTTTCATCAGGACTGGTAAGGAAATGGACATCGAAAAGAGAAATGAGATTGTTTCTGACAATGC
>JAGOSW010000006.1 GCA_018062135.1 Candidatus Woesebacteria bacterium | reverse complement strand
CAGAAAAAATTCTGCTTGACCTTCATGCAGATTTAAAAGAAGAAAAGATTCAACTCTTGTTTGCAGGCATTAGATCGCACGTTGAAGAATCACTGAGAAAAACAGAATTTTATGAATTCGTAGGAGGGGCTAACATTTATCCAGAAATTAATCTTGCATTAAAAGCGATTAACGATCGCGAGACAAAGCATTCTCAGTAATCTTACACTTCGCGCATATGCCAAAAAAATCCATTGTGTGCGAAACAATCTTAAAGTTAAGTCGATCCTCTACGGATGTTTCTAAAAAATCAATGCTGCAACCCTCAATATCCTGGATACTTCCACAATTTGTGCAAATCGCGTGATGATGATGAGGTAAGGTTGCAAGTTCATAGCGAAACTTACCTTCTTTAAATTCGACACGAGTAGCAATGCCATGTTCTACAAAAGCTTCTAGTATTCTATACACCGTTGCGTTATCAAGTGAAAGTTTTTGAGCAGCCAATCGCTCTTCGATGCCATCAACATCTAGTGGCTGTTTTTCATTTGAAAGAATGTGAAGGATTGCTGCTCTCCCTTTAGTGGTCTTTAATCCAGATTTTTTTAACACAGTATCGTGCCCTTTAACCATGGAAGGAATTATAACAGTTAGGCAGAATAGCAGTTATGAATAGGGAGTTATGGCGCTGGGCAGAGAGGAATTTTGTGGTAGTCGCATTGTTTCGGACATAATACATCTGCTTTTGCTTTGCATGTTGCATCCGTCCAGCCGCCGCCAAATTTTTGTGGATAATAAGTTAAATGTCCGCACATAACCTTACATACTTGTTTTTCTCCTCCTGGAGCAACAACTCTTCCTTCTGCCGTTCCACTTATGGTACAACAAGGTGCCTGTGGAGTTGGCGAAGGTAGTGGGGTAATTGTAGGTAATGGTGTCGGTGAAGCTTGCGGGGGTTGTTGTTGTCCTCCACCTATGGGATCTGCAGGTGCGCATGCTATACACAATGCCTTTGCTTTTGCTGCACAATCATTCCAGTCGCATTGGACTTTTTTATTTGGGTCCATTGGTGAATAACTTCCTCTACAAGTAACAACTTTTTCTTCTGAGGGACAACCACATCCATTGTTACACTCATACGTTGCTGTACATGTTCCTGAGTGTTGATTTGGAGGTGTTCCCCCGGTAAATTGAAAGCTTTTATAGTAAGCTGCACATGCAAGACCAGCTGTCTGATTATTTTGTTCACTATCCTGACTATCAATCCGTAATGTTGAATCGGTACCGCTGTTTTCAGCAGATATTGTATATTCACTGGCTCTTGATCGAAAATCCATTGCTTCTTCATTTGAAACCTGTTGTGAGAGCGTCACCATAAGATAAACAACGACTCCTAAGAATAAAATAATTGCCCAGATTGCAATTCGAGTATGACGAAGGTATTGATGGGCTTTTTCGAGCGAATCCATGAAATAAATATAGACTCATTAAGACCTCAATGCAAGTGTTTTTTATTCCCAGCCAAATTCAGAATAAAAAACATTATTTTGAAGATGTTGAGTGGCAGTTTTAATATAAGGAATGGTATTTTCTGGTAAATCATCAAGTGGAAACCAACGAAAATCATCACATTTATCTGGTTCTGTATTTTTGGGTTCAGTTGACCAAGAGTCTACGCTGAAAAAGAAATCCATACGAATGTCGGTGCCTTTTCGATGCATAACGTGAACAGGCTCAAGTTCTTCAGGTCGAAAATTAACACCAGTTTCTTCCTTCATTTCTCGGCATGTTCCTTCTCGAACAGGCTCATTATCTTCAATATGTCCTGCTGGAAGACTATAATAACCATCCATATAGCCAGTATTGCACCTACGAAGCATTAATACTTGATTATCACGGATAAAAAACACGTAACCTGCCGCAATCATCTTGAATTTATCCATAAGGGAGTATATCATTTTATTTACTATAAGCGTTTTAGTGGTATAATGCTCTTTTAATATGAATATCGATAGAGGTTTAGACCTTACTGACAAAGCGGCATGGCATCCAGATAATGCAGATCGAATAGCGGGTCAATATGGATATGAAGCTGATGGGATTTTCGCTCAAGCATTAGACACATTCGTGACACAAATAGTTGAACCTGCTCGCGTGACCGACCTTTTTCCAGCAGTCGCCAAAAACTTTTTTGGAAAACATCAGCCACCACTGACTAGACTGGGATAAAATCCATTTTGATATTTATCAATCCTGCGCAAAATAATTGCCCGCTGTATATTCAACTACAAAATCAGCCATATCTCGTGCAAGTTGCACACCTCGCTCTCGTCCTTCAACAGTCCTATAATCTTGATGAATTTCAATTTGCATACAATCTACGGTGGGGAAGTTCTGAGCAGCTTGTCGTGTCAGTGTATGAGGCGACTCAGCAGAAAAAAGCTCGCCCTCAACACATGCTTCACCCGGCACATATACTACATAGCCTCGCTCAGTCATAAAGTCGCCGAAGCGAACATCAATTCCTGAGGGAGTCGATTTTCTATGTGCCGTTCCCAAAATTAGGTCAAAGTAGCCAAAAGAAGGCTGATTAACGAACCCATGCAAATCGAATAAGACTGGAGAATGAGTTATCGATCCTTCAAATGTTTCGGCTACTCTTCCGACAGCGTCGATAACATGCGCATCGAAAATAGGAACTGTTGCCCAACGACGGTCTCTTTTTATAGGATCAATAAGTAGGGTAGGACGGCTTCCGACTTCTTCTTCCACAAATCGGCACATATCCTTTGCAATAAATCGTACATTTCTATCCCCAGGTGTCCCACCTGGTATGCGCATGATTCCCTGACCCTCAATTGTAGTACTTCTACCATCGTGTGGAACCGTAATAACGACTGGCATTGTGCCAGGCATTTCTAGTTCTTTTGTAAGAACGTCCTGCAATAAAAATGTTGGGGCTTCGATCATATTAATATGTAACTCAAAAAAATAACAAAGGATTAATGGAGTCGCTTAAGATTGTGGAGAAAAGTTATGGTAGGGGTTAGTTCTGCTATTCATGGGCAGATTATAGCACTTTTTAGTCAAATATTGCTAATCAGAACAAAGTAGGATATAATATATCTATTACAGAGATACATTCACTTGCACCTAATACCTGCGCTTGTCTGTTTCTCACCTATTAATTTTTTTTACACATATGTATAACGCAAGACCGCCTTTTAACGGGCAAAACAATAATAGTCGTGGTGGCTTTAGAGCACGACGTCCCAATATGACGAGACAACAAAAGAGCTTTAATCCAGCCATGTTTGTCAAAAAAGCTGAAGTAGTTGAAGAAGAAGACGCGTACGTGCCACAGCATGTATTCGCTGATTTCGCTATCGCTGATCAAATAAAACAAAATATTAGTAAGCGAGGTTATACCACGCTCACTCCTATTCAAGACCAGATAATTCCTCATTTACTTGAAGGAAAAGATGTTATTGGGCTCGCGCATACAGGAACGGGTAAAACAGCAGCCTTCCTTATCCCACTTATCGATAAAATTCATCGAGATAATAGAGAAAAAGTGCTTATTATTGCACCAACGCGTGAACTCGCAGTACAAATTCAGGATGAACATAGATTATTTGCCTCAGGCATGAATCAGACCTCAGTACTTTGTATTGGTGGTGTAAATATTAAAGCACAAGTTGATAGAGTCCGAAGAATTCATCATTTCGTTATTGGTACGCCGGGCCGATTAATTGACCTCGAAAAGCGCGGTGTTCTTCGACTTTCTGAGTACAAAACTGTAGTTTTAGATGAAGTTGATCAGATGTTTGACATGGGATTCATCCACGCAATGAAATACATTATTGCGAAGCTCCCACAGCAACGTCATTCGCTCTTTTTCTCAGCTACGCTTCCAGAAAGCGTACGTGAAATTACTTCCAGTTTCTTAAAAGATCCAGTGACAGTTTCACTAAAGAAATCTAATACGACATCTGCAAATGTCCATCAGGACGTTGTGAAACTTAATGGACGCAATAAAATAGACGTTCTACATGATCTTTTGATTAAAGAAGACTTTAAGAAAGTATTGCTTTTTGGCCGTACAAAACACGGAATGAATAAGCTCGAGAAAATTCTTCTTGATCGTGGCTTTAAAACAGCTGCTATTCATGGAAATAAGTCCCAAGCTCAGCGACAGAAAGCACTCGATATGTTCAAGCAGAATCGCGTTCAAATACTTTTGGCTACTGATGTAGCTTCAAGAGGTCTTGATATCGACGATGTGTCACACGTCATTAACTATGATCTTCCACAAACATACGAGGACTATGTCCACAGAATCGGAAGAACAGGAAGAGCCAATAAGACTGGTCACGCATTGACCTTCATGGACTAATAAGAACTACGAAAGATTACACTGAATTTGCTGGGGTATTTTAAGATAGAATCAATGCAGCAATTACCCGAAATGTATCCGAACGCATGCTGCACGACTCTTACTTTTCGTTAGTGATTAATAATTTCTTCGGTTTCCACCAAATCTATTATTTTCTCCTCGGAAGTTATCCTTATTCTCGCGAGGTTTCGCAAGATTAACCATAATATTTCTTCCTTCTACTTCTTTTCCGTCCATTTCTAATGCTTTTTGAGCATCGTCTTCATTGACGAAAGTAACGAATCCGAATCCTTTAGATCTTCCTGTATCTCTATCATTAATAATAATAGCTTCAGTTATTTCACCATAAGATGCGAAAAGTTCTTTAAGAGCTTCACTTGTTATTGACCAAGGAATTCCACCTATGAAAAGTTTATTTTTGTCTGTTTTATTGTCCATGTATATTCACCTACTTTCTATTGGAGTAATATGTAACCTTGATGTGAGCGTTGTTATGTGCAGATCTAAACATAAGGCAATAACATATTATATCATTTATAAGGCAAAATTGCTCGTAGAAGTTTTTTCTTCCTAACCTTGCCAAGGGGCTTTGGTTTCTTAGTTCAAGAGTTTTTTTATTATTGAAAGGAGAAATTTAATTTCCAAGGGTTTTTCTAAGAACTCATTTGCCCCAGCTAGTTTTGCATTAACACGAAACTGGCTATTTGCAGAAATTATTATGATGGGTATATGCGCAGTGGCGGAATTCTGTCTAATTTTTCTTGTTAACTCTCCGCCATTTTCGTTTGGCAGAGCATAATCCAGGAGGATAAGATCAGGCATAATATTTGCTAAATGTAGGGCAAGAGTGTCGCCGCCAAGTGCCGTGTGTGTCTCATAACCTTCGCTATCAAGAATAGTTTTAAAGCTTTCAAGAATAGAAATGTCATCATCTACTAAAATAATCTTACGAACAGTCATAAACGAAATTGAATAATTAGTAATATATTGAAAACCCGCTAGGAAGCACATATTCGGTGCCTAACTAGCGGGTTATTTATGTCTTTAAACCTTAAACATTCGACCGATCCATATAAGCACAATTGCTCCAACCGTTGCAACGAGTATGCTGTAAAGATTAAATCCGGTTACACCGGTTTGACCCATAAGGTTAAATACGAAGCCTCCGACGAGAGCTCCTATTACACCCATGACAATATCTCCAACAGCTCCTTGTCTGCCATCGGTTTTCATAACAACTGATGCTAACCATCCCGCTATAAGCCCGAGTACTAAAAATACTAATACATTCATATTGATCACCCCTTTCATTTCGAATTAATTATTAACTATCTAGTAGGTAGTATCTCTTTTCACAATAACAATACCACGTGAGGAAAGTAAGAATTTAGTAAGAATAATTTATTGCATTCCTTCCCAGGGAGTCATGAGTTGGAAGTAGTTTCCGTCAGGATCTGCAAGTGTCGCAATCCACGCACCACTCATTTCGTATGGAGCTTTTATTTCAGTTGCACCGGCTGCGATAATACGTTCATATTCTTCTTTTACTTCTGTTGTTTCAAAGTTAAACATCATGCGAGCTGGATCTTGTGCCTTTCCTATGGCTTCTGAATGTTCACCGATTGAGATAAAGCCATTTCCAACTTTCCAACCATGCCAAGTTCCCTCAATCATATCAGCTGCTCTTCCAAATACCTTTTCATAAAAATCAGCCATCACTTTCGGTTGCATTGTTCCTATCATTACTGAGTTTAGATTTAACATATTAATGTAGTATACATGATATTCGGAATTAAATGTCTTAAACTTTTACGTTCTTTTTAAGAAATACTCCTAAAACTATAAAGGATACAAATGAAATGATAGAGCCTATGTAAAAAGATCGTGGCTTGTATTCAAATGCGACGCGATGAGGGCCTTTTGGTAGTTCTACTGCCCGAAAAGAATAATCGGCTTTTAGAATGGGAACTGGTTGATCGTCGATCGTTGCCTCCCAGCCGGGATAATGGTTATCTGATAAGAACAGCATGCCAGATTCTGTGGCATTTGTATCAATAATAATGGAATTTGAGGAATACGAAGTAATTTTTGCTGGAGTTATTGGTAAAGGTTTTGGCAAGATCTTTGGTGTCTCTTCTAAAAGGAGTGTTTGGTTGTACGCAAAGGACGGATCGAAAAGCTTAGAGATTAACGCTGAATTATTTTGTACGACAGCAAAGTCATGGAAAATGGCAGCACGTGGAAGTACGTTTTTATTTTCATATATCTTTCTTTTATTAATTTGATGGAGAAGCTGAAAGCGTGATTCTGGAAAGCGATCAGGTCGAGGATCCCAATCTGAAGATGCCACACCATCATTATCTAGAATATAACGCACACCCAACAGATTTAATATAACCTGTTTACGGTGTGAATCTTCATTTGGAAGCGATTCTGGTAAGAGCGCATCGCTTCTAGGAAGATCGACTTCTAATTTTCCGGTTTTCGCGGCATGCATTAATTCTGAATATCTTTTAATGTATAGCGGGTCATATCCTTCAGGGCTCATTACACGCCATTGGACAAAAAGATTTGTATCAAGTCTGCCGCTTTCATAGCCATATGCGCGATCGCTTCCTTGTATTTCTGAAAGCTTATCAATAAATTCGTGCTGCGGGAACATGTAAGTTGATGATGCAATTGGAAGATATTTATTTAAAAAGTAAGAATATTCAAATCCCATGCAGGCAAAAATAACAACCCAAAGAATAAGTGCGCGCGGCAAATATTTTTTCCAGATAATAAGCGCGCTAACGAAAAAGACGATTGCTGTCGGCAAAATAATGTTTCTTTTAGTAACAGCAAGTTTTAGAGGATCAATAGGAATTACAAATATGACTAGCCACATGATGACATAAAGGCCAAGTACGCCAACAATTGGTGGCAAAATCTTCTTTTGCTTCATGGTGAGAATTGCTTCAATTCCATATGCGCCCGCTATCACAAAACTAAACGCAAAAAGAAACATTGTGCGGGCAGGGAGGCCAGTACTTAAAATAGGAATGTTTGCACGAAATAAAAGTTCTGGAAACGGTGTAGGGAATGCAATAAGAAACGATACAAATGAAACTCCTAACAGAAGCTTCATAAGCCGGTTTTTTACATGCGTATAAAAGCCAATGGCTGCAACTAACAAAGTAATAACACCAAAATAGCTCATAAATTCACCGTAATCCTTTCCCCAGAAATTCCCAACAGCAGGATTACCAAAAAAATCTGGGGCGAGCATCATAACCGCATGCGACCATGGTGTAATAAATTTATGATAGGTGCGTGTCGAGCTTATTGCATCTCGTGGCGAAGCAGCCATCAATTCTAAGCTAGGAAAAATTTGTATAGCTGCGAGTGATATTCCTAATAACAGAACGGCCAAACCTATATATATTTGTTTTTTAGAAAGCTTGGGATATCCCATATATAGAAAATATGCAAGCGAAAAAAGAAGTACATACGCTGTGGTTTGTGCATGTCCGGCAAGAATTGAACAAGCTAATCCAAATGCAGAAAAAGCCATAAACTTTAATCTTTTTCCTTCAATAAACTTTGTCATTCCCCAGAGAATAAAGGGCAGCCACAATGCAGCATGGCCAATGTTTCCCATTTCAAACCACACGACAATATAGCCAATAAAAGAAAATGCAATACCAGCGAATATTGCAGAAAGTTTTGAAAGTTTCAAACTGCGAATAAACATATACATAAAAAGAGTAGAAAGAATTGGCTGGAGCATTATGAATAAGATCCACGCAAATTCTGGCTTAAAGAACAGGAATACAATATTTAGTGGATACAATGCAGCTGACTGTAAGTTCGCAAGTAATGGATTACCCGCAAACGAATATATATTCCAAAGGGGAAACACACCTTGTTTTATTAAATCCATCGACAGAACTTTCCAAGGAAACAATTGTCGCACTACATCTGCAAGAATAAATTCTTTATTGGTAATCCATGGGGAGTAACCATCCCATCCACCTCCGGCGTAAGGAAAGAATCTAGTAACGAGCAAGTCCCCTGGAAACGGAACGAGATTTGAAAGAAAAACTTTTCGAAAGATGAATAAATAGACAAGTGCGAACGCTACTATTGGCCAATATCGCTTAAGAAGAGCAAATAACTTATTCATGCATACTTATTCTAACTCAACTTCTGGATTATTTATACCGAGAATATGTGTCGTTATAGTACCTCCGCAAAACTTCATTGCAAGTTCTTTAAATTCTTCTGTTGCAGCTTCTAATTCTGCTTTTCCTACGGGAGGCAATCCTTCCATAACGATGAAAGCATTTTTGGTTTCTTCAGTTAATTTTGTGCGCTCTGCTTCTTTCCAATTCCAACGTCGGCATAATGTCCCGTCATTATCTTTATAAATAACTTCATCTGTATACGGTGGTCGTTCATCTTTCTCGCCGAGAAGTTTAACCGGGATTTCATTTTCTGTGGCTATTGTCAAAAGCACATCGCCATTAAGAGAAGCGATATCTTCACCGCCGACAGGAACGAAATGACTAAGTGAAATTATGTTGTATAGGTCGACAAGTTTATTAACATGGCGAATTTTCTCTCCACTCGAAACTCTTTTTATTAAGTTCTCAATTGACGAAGGATACTTTGATGGCTTTGCGCCAAACTTTCGATAAGCCTCTCTCCACGGCGCAATGTGTGGATGTTCAGAAGTTGGTGTAGTGCCGATTCTTTCGATGGCGCTTTCTTCTGCAGATCTTAATTTCTGTGAAATTTCGTCGTCGTCTCCTTTATTGTTAATGTTATGTAGGACAATTACTGCGAGAAGAACCTCGGGATAGTTTTCGAAAATAACTGGTTCAATTTTTAGTTTCACACTATATTATAACGCCAATTTGTTCAGATTAATAAAAATGGTGTAATATGCACATATGTCATTGAAAACTCCACAGCGCATTCTTATTGTGGGATCTGGTGGCCGCGAACACGCAATAGCATGGAAAATTCGTCAACACCATAAGGAAGCGCAACTCTTTTTTGCCCCAGGTAATGGAGGCACTGCTACTCTGGGAGCAAATATAGGCATTAGCGCAACTGATGTGGAAGGAATTGTTGTGTTTGTCAACGACAATAAAATTGAATTAACAATCATCGGACCAGAAACTGCATTAGAGGCCGGCGTTTCTAATGCACTTACCGCCGCCGGCCATGCTGTATTTGGTCCCACAAAAGAAGCAGCGCAACTAGAAACAAGCAAAGCATTTTCTGCAGATTTTATGGCTGCACATAATATTCCGCATCCGCAGTCGTGGATATTTTCAGATGCGGATGCTGCGATTGCACATATTAAAAATATTGACACGCCGATTGTTATTAAAGCCAGTAGTATTGCTGCCGGCAAAGGTGTGTTTCTTCCCGATAATCAAGAAGAGGCAATTAATGTCATTAAAACAATCAGTGAAGGAAGTGTGAGCGGCATTACTAAAGATAAAATTCTGATTCAGGAACGTTTAATAGGTAGAGAAGCCTCTATATTAGCTTTTAGTGATGGAAAAACTGTCGTGCCGCTCATTCCAGCACAAGATCATAAGCGTGCATACGATAATGATGAAGGCCCTAACACAGGAGGCATGGGTTCTTTTGCACCAAGCAATATTAACCCACGTCTTTTATCGGAAATTAAAGAAACAATTTTACAACCAACAGTCGATGGCATGTCAAAAATGGGAATGCCTTATAAAGGCGTTTTATATGCCGGCATCATGCTGACAAAGGGCGGTCCAAAAGTCATTGAATTTAATGCACGTTTTGGTGATCCAGAAACGCAACCCCTTATGATGATGTTATCATCAGATGTGATTCCTATTTTTCTATCATGTATAGAAGGCTCGCTTTCTAATGAGCAGGTCAAGTTTAAAATCGGGGCGGCAGTGTGCGTAGTTTTAGCAGAAAAAGGATACCCAGGGGAGTATACGAACGGGAATGAAATTTTCGGATTGGAAAAAAGTCCTTTCATGGAAAATATTGAAGTCTTTCACGCGGGGACAGTTAATAAAGAATCTAAAATATTTACTGCAGGAGGAAGAGTTCTTGGCGTCACTGCATATGGAACAAATGTTGAAGATGCAAAACAAAAAGCATATGGTGTTATTGGGAATAACGGCGTCTGGTTTAAAGAAATGGAATTTAGAACAGATATAGGAACAAATTAACTCGTACTCTTGCGTTGTTTCAGTGCTTCATCAATTAAAAATATTTGGTTTTTTCTCAATAACGGCAGTTTGTCTTGTGCGAAAAAACCATATTCAGAAACTTCATGTGTTGCCGTAAAATCTCCACCTATAAAAGCACCAACATAACACATGTCTAGAACTGCTTCATCACGATCGGTTCTTGTTTTTAAGGAATCATCAATGCTTACTACTAATCCTGATTCTTCTTTTATTTCTCTTTCTAGAGCCTCTCGTGGATGTTCACCTGCTTTTAAATAGCCTCCTGGTAGGCTCCACGCATGCGCACGATACACATGTTTAAAAAGAAGAACTTCGTCTTTCTCATTAAAAATTATTGCGGTTACGCCAACGAGAAATTGATCTTGTGAAAAACGCATTGCGAGTAGCTGAAGTCCTTTAGGTAAATGAAGTGCTTTCCAAATTATCGCAAGGAGAAGTTTCATAGTGCATGAGCATCTTCAGGTTCGCTCTTAGAAGTGTGCTTTAGTTTCTCATTTTCAAGTTCCAGTTGATGCACGCGCTTTGTTAATTCGAGTACTTCATCTTTATTTTTCTTAATTTCGTTTTCTTTTCCACGGATTAAGAAAATGTGAGAAATAGCAGGAACAAGATTAATTACGTATGACAGTAGAAGACCCGTTATTAGTGAACCGATAATTACATAGAAGAGCGGAATATCCAAGAATTGATATGGTCCCACGTTCAAAGAAACAAGCATTAGGTTGTCGTGCGATAGGTACGCTATAAGAGAACCAGTTATCAAGAACAAAATTATAGTAAGCATGTTGCGCGTGGGGCTATTTTGTACGCTTACTTGGCTTTAGTGCCTTCTGTGCAAGCATCTCTCTCTTTATCTCGAGTCTTTTCTTTGTTTTATGTGAATGGGTTTTCTTCATCTTCCCGACACCTGTGTCTCTTTTTGCCATATACGTGATTATACACTAATTATGTCTTATACATGAATTGATAATAATTCTAAGTTTAACTTTACATCTTTGTCCTTATGCTCGTCCTTCGGAGTGTTCACAAGGCGGCCAAATCTGTAAAGACGAACTCCTAATTTTACTTCAAAGTTTCAAGAAAAGCATCAATCGTTGCAAAGAGCTGCTCGCGGGAACCAGTGTAATTATGATCGCCAGGGATAACCACGGTCTTTGATTTTGGATTTTCATTCTGTTTCATGGAAGTTGCTTCCGTAACAATAGTATCTTCTGTTCCTTGAACGATAAGCGTAGGTTGCTTTACACGATCTACGGGTAAAGGATTAAACTGTGGATCCTCAGATTTCTCCCATAAATTTCTGTGAAATCTTTTAACTGCCCCGGTTGATTTAGAAGTATGTGAGACAAAGCCATCGGCATTCCAACCTTCATGTGGAAAGTATTCTCGAAACGATAGGAAATCTGTAGGAGTACTTATGGCGGCAATGCCAGCTATTCGTTCGTCTTCTCCAACATTCGCTACTACATTTCCACCTGCCGACGGACCAATTACGACAAGGTCCGACACAATTTTTTTCAGTTTTTCTTCATCAAAAACTTTTAGAACTGATCGCAAATCATGAACCATTTGTCCTAGGCAATGTGTTTGGATAGTTCCTGTGCTTTTTCCTCCATATTCACCTAGTCCAGAATAATCAAAGGTGAGAACAATATGGTCGCCTTTAAAATGATCTCTGAGCGCTTGGACAAGTTGGTTTGATCGGGGATATGCGATACCACTTGGAATGACAATTGCCCTTACTGGTTTTCCATTTGCGATGGCTTGTGGCACATCAATTTCGTATTCAAGCTTTATTGGTTCAGCAGTAACATCTTCTAAATATTGCGTACCTTCTGTAGTTCCGATATATGAACCAGGAAGAATTGGAGGTCCAAGCTCTACCACATCACCTTCTGTCATAATGACATTATATCAGTCTTGCTATACTAAGCCCTGCTTGACTTCAGCTTTATAGATTTGACCGCCTTGTGAGCACTCCGAAGGACGAGCATAAGGACAAAGATGTAGAGTTGAAGTCAAAGCTGATGTTTATCTTTCTGCAATAACCTTCAACTTTTTCAAAGCGTCTGGCCAGGCATTTTCAAAATATTTTGCATCATCATCTGTGCTATCTACATCGACAAGAACTGTGGTCCCACCATTTTCACTTTTAAACGTATAGTTTTCCTTGGCACCTTCCCATCCTTTCGTTACTTCGGGATCTGTACTCTCAACACCATTTTTTATCACACCAAGATGATGAATCGAAATATATTCATACTCTCGATTTTCACCAATCTTACTTACAAGACCCATGATGTTTCCCGACTCATCTGGTCCAAGAAAAAGTATCTTGCTTCCTTCTTCCCAGCTCCCCTCGTAATATGATCCTGGATTAAATGCGCTCGTCCATTCTCGGTACGGTCTGTCATCAAGCATTGCATGCCAAACTTCTTTTGCTGGCGCCTTAATAAATATGGAAAAATGTAGTGTCTTCATAAGCATAGTCTATCAATTTTTTTGTAATGAAGTGAGGAATGTATCTAGTTCCTGTTTCTTTTCTGGTGATAGGGTTGGGTAGATTGCCTCTAAATAATCGGTAAACTGTGATTGTGTTATTTCAGTAAGAAGCGCATCAAATTTTTCTTTGGATAAATGTTTAAGCAACACAGCTTTCTGGCCTTCTGCATCGTCTTCATTTTCTTCAAGCTCTTTTCTGAGTTGGTCGCTCTCTTCATCGCTTAATGAAGTGCTAATTTGCGCAATAGCTTCAATATAAATATAAGAAAAGAACTTATTAATAAAGTCCATCTTGCTATCCTTGTAGCCAATTATTGTTAGTACTTCAAAGAGTATTGCTTTTTCGTCCATATTTATGGTCTATGTGCCATTGATCGAGCACCCATGCCAACACCAGCATAATACATTCCTAATGCGACAGGTAAAACCGCAGGTGTACCCAATGCTGCTAATGCGATTAGTGTTCCTGTACCGACAGTTTGTCCTAATTTTGCTAACTTAAATACGCTTTTTTCAGTTTCAGATTCAGCATGTTGCATACCCATTTCCCATTGCGCTGCGACTCCAGTTCCAGCCAATCCAGCCCCTCCTGCAGTCAAAATTAAAGGAAGCGGATTTCCTGTAAGGACTGAACCAAGAACGCCAAAGGTTGCCCATCCTGTCCCAAAATTTATGACTGATTCTGTTCCAAGAAACCGCCATGAGTGCCCTGCCCATCTTTTTATTTTATTGCCAGCCTTTTCAAGCCATCCATTAGATGCTTCTGTAGCAGCCTCATTTTGATACAGTACTTCACTGGTGATTGGTTCGGGGATAGTCACTTCTGAATCATTCATATATTATTCTAGCTTTAATTTACCTTTTGTCTTTGGTTTTTTCAACTAGCTTCAGAATTTTTTCTACATTCGCTGTTTGACTAACCTATAGTAGTATGCTACAATACGAGCTTAAATATATTGCCTTATTGAAGATTATGGCCGGCGAACGACAACAAAGAACTTATCCAGATCATTTTATTCCTTTGTCAGGGGAAGAGTCTCCATTGGGCCCTGAGGTTGAATTATTTCCAAATGCGTTACTAGATATCTTTAATCTCATTGACCCAATAACAGGAAACGTTGAAACTGTATGTGTGCTCGGTTGTAGTGGAGATGCAATTGATATTGTGCCTATCGACCATGTCGAAGGACCCATAGCTCAGGAAGTTAATTCTGCAAGAGTAAGTAGACACGGAGTTTTTCGTTATGTTGAAGCGGCGGAAGTGGATTTCTTTAGAATGGTTGGACTTTCACAACAAGCAGATCACAAAGGTTATAACGATCCAGTGGTAATGCATACCGTACATAATGCGAAGGCAGAATTTGATAATGGCGAGTTAAAAGTAACTCGCTTTGATAGTAGGGGTAATTTAACTGCGGGAAGACTAGACGTTCTTCGTGCGTACCAAAAAAGCCAAGAACCAAGTACGCAATTTGGCGAACAAGGAGCAACAATAGCGCAACTCACTGTACAAACTCGACCCATACAGAAACTTCAACAGGGTAAGGGTGTCGGCATGGCATATCCAATGATCAGCTCAGACATAATTGGACATACCGGAAATAACGATGTATTAATGCGTGTGGCTTATGACCTTTTAGTTGAGGTTCAAACTGAGTTATTGGAGCGAGGAGTCGATCATCCACTTGCTGATGAAATAATTCCCGTAGCAAACAGAGATCGGCTTATTCGAGATCTAGTATCTGATGGTTTTAAGGTAACTGGAGATAGGGCTGTTAGGATAAATAGTGGAGATGGCTCCGATATCTCTTTTCTGAATAGATTACGTGTTTTGTTCCTCGAATTCGACGGAGATGTTATTGATATTCCGCCTCAAGCTACCGCAGAAGATTATCTTGGATACATTGAAGAAGTATTAGTAGAACTCTCTACTAAGGAAGATGAAACCTTAGCTAATCTCATGGAAAGAATTGTGAGAGATGTTCAGCATGTGGAGCCACCAAAAGCTGCTCCTTTACCTCCAGTCATAGTAAATACTACAAGAATATCAACAGCGCGGCCAGTTAGAACGTCTCCGCGACCAAGACCAGCTCAAAGACCAACAATGAGAACTGCTCCTCCTAAACATGATTGGGCAAGAGATTTTACACCTATTCAAACTCCAAAATCCGCTGGAAGAGAAGATTGGCAAGATGACTTCAGTGATAATCAAAGTCCAGCTACAATAACAACTACTGTTGAAGATTGGGCAGTCGATTTTGCTCCACATACTCCTACTCCTGCTTCTAAATGGGCAGATGACTTCAAGTAACTAAATAGCCTGTAGTATTGACAAAACTGAGGTACTCTGATACAATTCTGAGACTTCAAACGTGAGTGTTACATTTGCAGTAATACCTTATAAGAAGAACTATAGTACCTTTACATTTTGGTTCTGTCAAATATTGCCAAGTAACGTTGCGTTGGTTGAGGTTTTGTAGATATTAAACATAGTGTCTACGAAGTCTCAGCCAATGTAAACCAGATCTTTCTCTAAGGAGGAAAGAGACGAGTGACCGTGAGGTCCTCGGTTACATAGGCAAAAGCTGTCTGATCGTGAGACTTAGGACAACTATCCATTCGAGCGCATCAGCGCATCCATTCCTAACAGGAGACCCTTACCATGTCCCACGGATCCCACAAGCACGCCTCTCAGCCGCCGTTCGTCGACATGCACTGCAACGTCGCCGACGGGATGGCCCGCATCGAGGGCATCCTGCCCATCACCGCCATCGAGGGCCTGCTGGGCGGGCTCTACGTTGACGGGTCGCGCTCGTTCAAGGATGAGCACGGCGACGACGGCGTCATCGCCCGCATCCTGGGCACCTCGACCAACCAGGTCGACGCCGCCATGCAGGCGATCTTCCCGTACCTGGCCAAGATGGACGCCGACGGGAAGCTCCTCACGGCCTACTGGGCCTCGGGCGACGGCCGTCAGGTCTATCGGCTCGCCGAGAAGGAGATGTCGGCGGCCGACGCCGCGGCGATGACCTTCACCGGGCCTCCGCAGGGCAACTTCGGTAGCGGGACCTTCCTGCTGCCCGCGCTGCGGGACTTCGTGACGTACGTGCGCGAGCGCGTCGCCGCGGGGGACAACGTCCAGAAGGCGCTGATGACCGTCATCACGGACGGCGAGTTCCACGACTACAGCGAGATCATCGCGTACGCCCGGGAGATGGAGGCCGCCATGGCGGCGGGTACCCTCCCGAAGATCGTCGTCTCGATCGTCGGCGTGGGCAACCAGGTCAGCGAGCACCAGCTCGAGGACTTGCTCCACGACACGCGCGTCACCAGCGCGGATCACGCCACCTTCTGCTTCAACCTGGTGGAAGAGATGCCGGACCTCAGCGCGATCGTCGCGCACCTCGCCGACGTCGGCGTCGTCGCCCTCCGTGGCGGCGCGCAGATCACGGACAGCGACGGCACGGTGCTGATCGCCTGGGAGGACGAGGTTCCGGCCCTGGTCGAGTTCGAAGTGCCCGTCACGAGCGGGCACGTCTTCTTCGAGGCCGGTGGCCAGCGCTGGGAGGTCGAGATCGACTCCGACGACGACCACGAGGGCGAGGAGCACCACGACGAGCCGGCGATGGCCGGTGCGGCGGCGGGCCACCACGACGACCACTAGGCCGCAAGGTCGACAGAACCAAGGCTCCGCGAGAGCGGTAGCCGGATGTAAAGGGATGAGGGATGGCGCTTCCGAGCGCCTCCCTCTACCCTCACTTGGTGTGTACCAAGTCTGATGAGTCTTTCCGCTCTAAGCGGAACACAAAGACGAAAGGGTAGTTTGTAAAATTTTAATATCCAGGATATTTTTGAACTTCGAGAGTCTCTTTCATAAATTTTTCAGGATCGAATTCTATGCCGAACACTTCTTTTAAAACAATTTTCGCAACATATGCATTTCCCAACTGATTAGGATGTTCGAGATCTGGCTTTCCATCATCAATAAATGTAAAGAATTTTTCAGTAGGGAACTCATCATAAAGATTAAATGTATCGATTTTATATAAGCCTTCTTTTTCTGGCATATGCATAAACGCATTTGCATAAGGTTCATATTCTGAGTTTTTACTAGAGTTCTTTGCAGCTGGTAGAGAATTACACCAGACCAATTCGGCGCCAGACGCAATAACTGATTCAGAAATTCCCTCGATATTTTTAATTGATTCTTCAACACCAATATTAAACATAGGATCGTTTCCTCCCATAAGTCCAATTACCAATTGGGGTTTAAGAAGAGTAATGTCGTTCATTTTCTCCAGGACATCTTTTGTTGTTGATCCGTCGTACGCAAAGTTAAATCCCTTTATTCCCCATTCGGGCGTTTTCCAATCTTCGCTAAGAAGCGTCGTCATTTCGAGATGAAGCACATATATCACTATGTCTCTCCAGTTGGGATGTACCCATTCACTGCTTGTGAGAGAATCACCAGTAAAAACAATCCAATATTTACCAGAAGTTTGAAGCGAGTCTTTGATGCGTTGTAAGGAAATAAGCATTTTTATTTCTTTCCTCCATTCCATTCCAGTTTATGTTTTTGTCCACGCGGCAGGCCAAAGCGGCCAAACACATACCAGTTTTCTACGGTAATTTTATAAATTTTATGACCATCATCTTGTTTTGCTTCTGCAATCATGTTGCCCTTATAACCTAATATTTCTTTAATACATGCGCATGCGATCGCCATTTCATCTTCGTTGTCGAGCATGAGTGCAGTTCCTTCAAAGTAGACCCCAACAGGAATATCCTCGAGAGAATGTTGTTTTACAATATTGCCTGCAACTTTTGAATTAATGGCTATTTCTTGGCTATGGCGTCGTGAGGTAAGTGATCGAAAGTAAAGATTAAGTTCGTCATCATAGGCATAGTGAACTTCGCAAACCCATGGAGTATTATCTCGTACTGTTGCGAGAGATAGATGAATTATTCCAGGTAGGTATTCACGAATAATCTGTTCGACATTAATAGCAGGATTCATATTTCCTTAGTTTCCTTTTGGCAACGACTCGCATGCTTCACCATCTTTATCTCCATCAAGCCTATTTAAATCATTACCTGTACCGCCGACCTTCATAAAGAATGATTGGGCTTCTGGGTTAGTAGAAAAATCATCGCAGTTATAATCATCTGCTTCTTTTCCTTGAGTCTTATCCGTTGTAATATTTCCCATTTTATCGAATAGAATGTTTCCTGATTCATCACGTGATACTTTTGATTCTTTAAACGACTTTGTCTCCATAAGTTTTCCTAGGTCCCAGTCATTCTGAGTTACTTCCAATCCGAAAGCGGCGAGGAGCGTAAGAAAGATGATCGCTAAAAAGATACGGGCCTTTTCCCAGAAGTAAAATAATACTGCTACGAGAACCATGAGAACGAAGATCAAGCCTAGGCGGAATTTTCTGTTATAGCGAATCTTTGTGAATGTCGATGCTCCTTTTTCTTCAACAACTTCAACGTCATCAATTTCTTCTGATTTTGCTTGTTTAGGAGTTTTTGTCTTTTTCGCCATACCTAAGTATAACATTACTTAAACTATGTCAGTGTCTTCTTCGCATGCTTATACGATTTATCTATCAGCGTCTTTAAAACGTTTATATCCAATTCAGATAGTCGTTTTACATACAAACACCCAACGCTAAGTTTATGCTTACCCAGTTTATTTAATAATTCCTCGCAACCCTCAAAACCTCGACTGACGTAAAGCGTTAAGTTTTGCTTTCGTGGAGAGAATCCTATTAACGGCCAGTCGCCTTCTTGTGAACTTCTCTCAGATTTATAGTGATATTTTCCAAAACCTACAATACTTGGTCCCCACATAACAGCTTTTTCTCCGGTAATGTCTTCAAACATTTTTAACAAAGAAAATCCATCGAGTCTTCTTTCTTCTGGTTCAGCAGCACTAATGAAATCTTTAACACTTGCTGTTGTAGCCTTAGTTTTTATTTCTGCCATGCTGTATTTTATCAAGGAATCCAGCTATAATGCGACATATGAAAGAATTCTTTGAAGAAATATGGGACGAATTGACAGATTTTATTGAAGATTTTGATGAGCTTCTTACAAGGCGTCCGAACACACATCGAAAAACTGAATTTAAAACAACGGTAGTTAACGGGGTTGCTGTAAGGGTTAGACCTGCGTATATTTTTGCTGAGCGAATTGATCATACACTGAAACTTCTTATCGGTTTGTCTATTTTAATTTCTACATTCACCGTAAGCTTCTATGGCTTTGCATCGTTATCTGATCTGATCAAGGTTCTTATTCACACATTATGGGGAAGGGGAATCATGTTTATTCTTGGAATGAGTTATGTTATTACTGCAACATGGAAGCTCTTGCATTTGACTGATGGTCAGGGTAAGGCTTAGTCAAAATTCATTGCCTTTAGTGATTTTTTGGTGTTAGGGTTTTCAGTATAATCTTCCTCATTAACTTCAATGACAAGTTTAATAGGCATTTTCAGTCCACTTTCAACGATTTGTTGAAGCTGATCAGCTGGAATATCACCTTCAAATAGAGCTATGCCTTCTTCAAAAATACGATCTTCACCTTGCAAACCTTCTGTTGTACGCATTCCACTGGCATCGTTAACATGCCACACATCCCCAGGTTTTGTGTTGTCAATCACCATGTTAGCAAACTCATCAATTGGCGGTGCTGCTTCTACATCAGAAGGGTGGATCATATAGGTTTTTAGTGCTTCCGATCCTCTTCCTTCGCCTGCCAATCTTTGGACTTCAAGGGCAGTTCTTAACGCAATAAAAGAATGACAGGTATCAGTAACAATTCCTGTACCAGCATCCCTGAGTCTTTGTATTTCGTCACGCCAAAAAAACAACGGCCAAGGATTTCCAAGATCCGCCCAATATGTATGACCATCGTCTAATAAGTAGTCAGAAGTTCGTGGCATATCCCCAAATTCAGTAACGGGAGTTGTCTCTACAGCGAGAGTTACACCTTGTCGTTGCGCATATGCAGCACTATCACGCACTCTTGCGAGGACATCTTCAAACGCCCTCGCCCAGTAGTCCTCATCAGACACCCAGTTTTCTGGTCGTACCAGTGTATTAAGGTGGAAAGTTAGAGCTCTACCACTGGGGGGTGTGAATTCCGACGGAAGCTGAGCAACCAAGTCAATTGACCCTTCAAGATAATCTTGGGATCGAGCACCGTTATCTAAGAAATTAAATCTATTTGGTCCGTCTAACGGTTTATTAGGATGCATGCCAAAGAGCACAGGTCTTTCGGCTCGGGACATATTGGCGAAGGGGCCTAGATTATCGATTTGGCGCCTGACATTATCTGGGTCCAGGTCTCCCTGTTTTATTAACAACATGAGCCCTGTTTGATATCCTGCTATGCGTGCAGGCTCGAGAAGGTCGTGACGAATTTTAAGATCCTCGGGCAATCTTGCTGTAGCAGGTACATAGATTTCAGCGCGTTCTGACATGACGTATATTATACCATTTATTATAGGTCGCTAATACCTATTTATTTTATGGGAGGACTATATCGTGATAGCCATTATGAACGGGCTTTCCATTCTTTTCAGTCGATTCAACTTTCATGATATATGCATCGTTAAATCCAGCTTGTCCTTTAATCTCAGGGAAAAACATTTGAGAAGTGACTACTTCATTTCCATCCACAGAAACTTTAAAATGGAGGTGTGGAGGACGATACCCAGTTCCTTCACCATATCCTTTTGGAATAACTGTTTCGAATGTATAGTCGCCATCGTTGTCTGTTCGTACTTGTCCTCGATACCATTCGTCTTCATAATTGCCACTTTCATTTGCTTGCCAAATATCTAAAACAGCATTTGCGATAGGGGTTACGCAGTCACTTTTTATTACCTTACCTTTCATGCGTAAAACTTCACCGTTAGATTTACTTGGGGCAATTTTACTTCGAAAAGGCGCATTGGCTTTATAATATGGGCCACCACCATCTCTGAATGTTGGAACGCAATTAACTTTTACAGGAGTGTCGACTGCTTTCTTACTCAATATAAGCGTTTGTGAATAAAGATAACCAATAATTAAAACTGTCGATACCGCGAAGGTAGTGAATATAGGGTTTTTCATGAGAAATCCTCCAAGGTCCTTTCAGGAACTCCTGCCAATTCTAATATGCGTGATCGGGCTTCTTCAAAACTCAGTCCTTTTCTGTTGGCAATTGCTTGTATCAGATCTTTTACGTCGGGCTCAGCAAGCAAGACTTGCGGATGGTGTTCTTTAAGCGCTTCTACTATAAAATTTTCCATTTGTATGGCCTCTAGTCTTGTTAGTGCCTGCTCGAAGATTTCTGCATCTAAATATGTGTCTGACGGACGCATCTCAGCACTGCCTCGTGGAATATCTAAATCTCGATCAGATCTCTTAGCTCCTTCTCGTCTTACTCTAACAACGCCTAAGCCAGGAATGCCCTGCTCTTCAGCAAACGTATTAAAACTTGCAACTTGCGATGGATCATCATCAAACAACGTTACCATTACTCGCCAGTCGCGAAAATTAATACCAACGCCTCTTTCGGTTTCAGGATATGTATATTGTAGCGGCATATCTGCAAAAGGATTATCTTCGAGTAATGATTTGAAAAAGTCTCCCTTTTTCACTTTTGTCAGGAATATAGAGCCAAGTGCTTCATTATCATCGATAAGACTTAATGTTTTTCTTAATTGAAATTGTGGATCGCCATACGTAAGCAGCGCCACATTTATTGGACGCTCTTCGCCACCACGTAATCTAGTTAGTGTTTCTGCTACATCTGGGTATAGGGTTGATGTATAACGTGTTTCATCATAAATGCCCTGTACGTCTTCTGCGACAGCATGTTCATTAAACGCACCATTTAACACGATTTCTTTTCGCATGTCAGCAAGAGCGAGTTTTATTGCCCCTTCGTCACTCCCAGACTTCGCCATCTCAATGGCTCTAGTCAAAAGTCTCATTTCTAATTCTGGTTCGTAAATAACTCCAGCTTCTCCAAAATTAACACGGCTTATTTTGTCGCAAAACTGGACCAGATCTGGAGAAACACCGATTCCTTCAACAGCAGGCCAGCATCGGTCTTTTTTATCGGATGTAGTTTTCGCAGCAGTGTCATCGAAGTCAACTAATGCCCAAGGGGCTTCCGCAATAACGTGAGGTCCTTTTCTTGTGATGAAGTAGCCCGCATCTCCAATGGCTCTTACGTCAACTTCTCGTTCGCCAATAATTTCTTTGAGTGCTTCAAGTTCATCATCTGGTGCTAGGGGAAAAAACTCAACTTCGGCTACATTTGCACCAGCTAATTCTTCGTCATTCATGTTTATTTAAACTCCTTCTCAAGAATCTCTTTCATCTTCATAAGCGCTTTTCCTCTATGGCTCACTTCATTTTTTTCTTCCAACGTCATATGGGCATTGGTTTTACCTAGTTCCACGTTATAAAAAACTGGATCATACCCAAATCCATTTTCTCCATCAGGCTCTGTAGTCATCATTCCCTCATATACCCCTTCACACGTCCGTACTTTGTCATTTTCTGGGTCATAGATTGCCATAACTGCGATAAAGCGAGCCTGTCTTTTTTCCTCAGGAACACCATCTAGTTCTTCAAGCAATTTCATATAGCGATCTTCATCTGTGCCTGGGGCATATCGTGCAGTTTTTACTCCTGGTCTTCCATCGAGTGCATCAACACAAAGACCCGCATCTTCCGCAAGGGTTAACATGCCAGTTTTCTTCCCGAGGGTCATGGCTTTTATTAATGCGTTTCCTTCAAAAGTATTGGCTGGTTCTTCAACTTCATAATCATTAGGAAGATCGGGAACATCATTGAGATTTACAAGTTGGAAGGGGATTCCTGAAAGGCCGGCCACAATTTCAGGGAATTTTCCTTTTGATCGCGTAGCTATTAAGAGTTGTCTCATGTATTTGAAGCTTTCTTAATTTTTACCTTCTTTCCCCGTCATTGGAGGTGGGGTAAAGGTAAAATTTGAAACGATATAATCAACGGTTTTAGCATCAAGATCCGTGTATTCTCCAGTGCCTGTAAACCTGATCTGAGCATTGATTCCGTCTTTTCGTGTCCAAGCCATAGCGAGCCACGCACCTTTCTCGCCAGTGGTATCAAGGAACATTACACCGGGAGATCCGCCAAGAGTAATATTTTTTGTTTTCTGAACATCGCCCTGTACTGGACCCTCGACTGCAGTCCATTCATCCAGTTCTTTTTGTGTAGTAAATTGTTGTCCCTGTGGAGCATTTTTATCTGAAAGGACCATGATTGATATCTGATTTAGGCTCCCAACTTGTTCACCCGGCTCTAAAATTGCAACGCCTCCAGTGTCGGAGGTATTTTGCCATTTCGGTGGAACGGGAAGAGCGTAGCCGTTGCGAAATAATCCCCAGTTTGCATAATCATCGACCACCTGTTGTGTCGGAGTGTTTTCAGAAGGTGTTACAGTTTTGCTTTTCAGTGTATCGCGAATAAATGCCTGTGCGAACATAACGACAACAAAAATAATAGATCCGGCGAGTAATAGTTTTCGTTTGTCTTGCATAATCTTATTTGCCTTCATAGGCTAATTGTAAAGTAGCTATATCAAACTTCTTCATTGTTAAAAATGCTTGGGTGACTCGACCTACTTGTTCAGGAGTACCTTTTTCCATCATTTCATCCATGGCATCGGGAGTAATCTGCCAGGAAACGCCATATTTATCTTTACACCATCCGCACTGTTCAGATTCTGGAACTGCAGAAAGCTTTTCCCAGTAATAATCAATTTCTTCTTGATCTTTACAATGAACAATGAGAGAAATAGCTTCGTTAAAAGCAAAGTCATGCATACGGGCACTGTCCATTGCGGCGAACCATTGTCCAAGCAAGTTAAAATCCGTAAACATAATCGTTCCTTCTTTTTCTGGATCCATTCCTGCTGGATATGTTGCGATTGTTCCTCTCTTTGAATCCTTAAATACCGACATATAGTAATCTGTAGCTTCTTGTGCTTTACCGCTTACATCGCCCACAAACATTAATGATGGAATAATGAGCGGTCGCTCTTCACCTTCTGGATTTGTGAGAATAAGCTGCCATGAAACACCGTATTTATCTTCTATCCAACCGTACCATTCGCTGAATGGGTACTTATCGAGTGGCATTAATACTTTTCCGCCTTTGGATAGTTCTTCCCACATAGTATCAATGCGTGTTTTTGCGTCTGTGTCCTTTGATGGGTCGAAGTTGAGCATAAAAGAGATCGAGGGGTTAATTTTGAACAATGGTCCTGCACTGATCGACATGAATGAGTATCCCCAGAGATCAAAAGCGACAATATCACAATCACCCGAAGGAGTATCGTGGATCGTGGTGACATTCGTTATTTTTGAAGTGGCTTGTCCATCAGGAGAGGTGAATATGGAAGTATAAAACTCAGCTGCTTCTTTTGCTTGTGTGTCGAACCATAGATGTGGAACAATCTTCTGCATCCTCGTATTCTATCAAATATCTAAGCTTATAAAAAGTCTGCGAGACTCTTTATCTGGGAAACTACGTTCAAGTTTTTAATTTCATCCTTAGTAAAAAACTTTATATCGACGCATTCATCTGAAAGTTTAAAATCTAAACTATCTACACTAACTTTGTAATACACCATTACTCGTGGAAGTCCATCCTGATCAATTGCTGAATATACGATAAGAGGTCTTTCATCCAAAATCTTGCATTCTAGCCCAGTTTCTTCAAGACACTCTCTTTTTAAAGCATCAATCATGTTTTCTCCCTTCTGAATTCTCCCTCCGAATGGCTCCCAGTAGCCATCTTCATCCAAAAGCATCATTATTTTATTCTCATCATTGAAGCAAAGTCCTTTTACAGATATCTGGAAGAAATTATCGTTGACGTTGTCAGTCATGAGTGAATTATAACATCTGATTCAGGTCGGCAGAGCTCATTAATTTGAATTTAATTCATAGGTAAATACCTCTGTTTCAATCATATATTCAATTGTTTCACCATCAATCCATCTTTGTATTGAGACACTTTTTCCACGTTCAGGGACAACAACTCTTTCAGTTTTTCCTGTCTTTTCACTATAAATAAACAGTCCTTCATGCCCCTCTGGTTCTTGAACGTACATGCCCGAGGTTCCAGATTCCCAAGAAGACCAAGCGATATGTCTGCAATCAGGAGATAAAAGTGGTCCATTAATTTGTGTAAAGTGCTCTTTAGGAATCACTAGATCGAGAAGCGAGTCTGTTCCGCATCTTTTAAGGAGATCTTTTTGATCTTCTTCTTTAGTAATGCGGACTATTTTTGTCTGTGGTTCGTTCTCTACTGCCTTTATCTGCAGCTTTCCATACTGAACTCCCAGATAGAAACCTAAAAAAGGAAGTGAAACGAATAAAATGAGAGCGATGAGTTTAGAAAGGGGTGTAACTGTTGTTAATGAAGTGGGAAGTTTTAGAGACATACTTGATACAATACTACCAATATGCATGAAGAAAAGAAAATCTCCGACGGCGTAGCACACAAAATGCCAGAAGATTTGAGGAAAGCTCTTCTTTCTAGTGCTCCTGCGCTGGCAGCATGGGAAAATATTACTCCGCTAGCGCGCAATGAGTGGATTTGTTGGGTTGAAGCAGTAAAGAAAGAGGAGACTAGAGTGGAACATGTTAAGAGAGTCGTTTCGCAGCTTAAAGAAGGAAAGCGTCGTCCTTGTTGTTGGATCGGCTGTGTTCACCGAAAAGATAAGCCCATAAGTTCTTCACAAAGGTATATACTTAGTAGTAAGTCAAAAAAAATATGAAAGGATATCTAGACAATATTGAAGAAGAAGCCTTAGCCAACAAGAATTTCAGGCAAGTTCTCTATACGGGACAGCATGCACAGCTTGTGCTTATGTCTCTTGAGCCAAAGGAAGATATCGGCGAAGAGGTTCACGAAATCGTTGATCAGTTCATTAGGATTGAAGAAGGTGAGGGTAAGGTTGTTCTAGATGGAGAAGAGCGATCTCTAAAAAGTGGGAGCGCGATCATTATTCCTGCAGGCACAAAACATAATGTCATAAATACATCAGACACTGAGATGAAGCTATATACGGTCTATTCACCAGCTCACCATAAAGACGGGACTGTTCATAAGACTAAAGCTGATGCTGAAAAGGATACAGAAGACCACATTTAAGACTTTCGCAAAATCTTCTCCATAGTTTTACCCTGAGCTAACTCATCGATCAGTTTATCTAAGTAACGAACTGACTGTATAGTTTTATCTTCAATGTCTTCTACGCGAACACCGCATATCAGGCCCTTGATCAAAGTTCGGGAAGGATTGAGGTGTGGCGCTTCTGCGAAGAATGTTTCGAAGTCAATCTGCTTTTTCACCTGCTCTTCTAGTTCTTTCTGGTTATATCCTGTCAACCATCTGATGATTTCATCAACTTCTGTTTTTGTGCGTCCTTTTCTCTCAGCCTTAGCAATATAAAGTGGATAGACACCTGCGAAGATCATTGTGTAGAATCGATCGGCGTTCATATAGATTTTTCGACCCACTGGGCTCGCCATTCAGGAGCTTCAAATGGCTCACTCCAATATGCGGTTTCTTTGGCTATTTTCCCGTCTCTGAATTCAAAAATAAAAACTGCTTTATAGATAGTGGGCGAGCCGTAGTCCATTGATGCCTCAGCAACAATCAAATCCCCGTTGCTCACCATTCGAGTTGGCGTTATAGTAGGAAGTTGTGGGAACGCTCCATACACTCCTCTGCGATTGTCACCACCTATAATTTTTTCTCCAGATTGTGGCCAATCCATGATGGCGTCTTCGTGAAATAATTCATCCATGACGGAGATATTTTTCTGATTTATGCATTCAATAAGACGTTCGATAACTTTTCGATTTTCCATTTCAGTTTGTTCCATAGTTATATTCTAACAGAGTTATAAGTATTGCTAATATTGTTCCCTTCAATAATGATCGGACTATAATTTTCTGCTTCCTTAATAAGATAATCTTGCCATTTGAGGAAATTCTTTCTTTGTTCCGCCGTTTTCCCAAAAGGATTATTTCTTTCGGGGTTTTGAAGATTTGTGAGTAATTCTTCTTCAGTTTTCTTTAAGATAATGATCTTATCAAAATATTTGTAGCTGTCCACAATATTTTCTGAAGAGCCACAAAGTATTGAGTCAGGATTTTTTGTAAGAAAATCAGTAAGAAAGTCCAATCTCCAATACCAACCATATTTTTTATACCACGCGTCTTCACCACTTTCCTTATGATCAGTAACTAATCCTAGAACTTGACCCGTATCAAATTCTCTCCATTCACATAGACCAATAATTTCGTCCGCATCAAAAAATCTTATATCCCCTGAAATTTTTGCATACTTAACTAAAGTTGTTTTTCCTGAGCCAGGTGTTCCCGTGACTAAAATACTCATACGACAATTATACCAATACATAATCCACTGCTCTGAAAACCTTCTTGACTTTGTAAAATCTAATCTGTTACTATATCCCCATAGGGGGGACTATGACATACAGACCAAAAGACACCAAAGAACGGATTTTACACAGACTAAAAATCACTCAGGGACATATGAAGAAGGTTCTTGAAATGGTTGAGAGCGATGTGTACTGTGTAGATGTTCTTCATCAATCTGATGCCATTCAAAAAGCCTTGAAGGAAGTCGACAACATTATTCTAGAAAATCATCTTAAAAGCTGTGTTTCTGATTCTATACGCGAAGGGAAAAGCGACGAAGCAATTGCAGAAGTTATGCACGTTTTTAAGAGAAAACAATAATATGTCAAAAAAGACCTATGATGTGAAAGGAATGCACTGTGCTTCATGCGTATATGTAGTTGAAAAAGCACTTAAAAGTGTAGATGGTGTTAACAGCGCCGTGGTCAATCTCGCAACAAATAAGGCCACAATAGATTGTTCAGACAATGTAAATGAAGGTCACCTACATGAAGCAGTTCATAAAACAGGATATGAGCTAGTGCCCCAGAAAATGGAGATGTCAGGACACGATCATCTGGCAATGCAAGAAACTACCCTAAAAGAGCACACCTTAATTTCCATAATTCTTATTGCTATCAGCGTCTTGATTATGGCGGTCGAAATGCTGTTTCCTATAAATGAGATAACAAAAGAGTTTTTCCATCATCTCATGCCGCTTTTGGCGACCTACATGATGTTTGTTGTTGGAAGACCTTATCTAGCGGGTATCAAGCGTTTCATCAAATATAAGCGTGCCGATATGGATACGCTTGTTGGTATAGGCACGCTTGTCGCCTATGTCTACAGCTTTATCCTTACTGCATTTGAACTTCAGCTTCAAAATTACATCGACACTGAGCATACGTATTATGAAATAACCGTTGTTGTAATAGGGCTTATTACCCTTGGAAAGTATCTAGAAGCACGGGCAAAATCGCACACTTCGTCAGCTATTCAGAAGCTTATCGGTCTTCAAGCAAAAACTGCACGGGTTGTGCGAGATGGAAAAGAAATAGACATTCCGATTGAAGAAGTTGTCGTTGACGACCTTTTGCGCGTGCGACCTGGAGAGAAGATCCCAGTTGATGGCTTTATCGTAGAAGGAGAATCGGTCATAGATGAGGCAATGGTAACAGGGGAAAGTATTCCTGTAGACAAAATGGTTGGCTCAACGGTAATTGGAGCAACTATCAACAAATCAGGCTCCTTTATTATGAGAGCCTCAAAAGTTGGCTCGGACACGATGCTTTCACAAATCATTAAACTTGTCGAAGAAGCCCAGGGCTCAAAGGCCCCAATACAGCGAATGGCTGATGTTATTTCTTCATATTTTGTTCCTGCGGTCCTTGTTATCGCAGTACTTACACTTGTTGGGTGGCTCATTTTTGGCGGCAGTAACGGGTTGGTGTATGGTTTGTATAGCATGATTTCTGTTCTTATTATTGCGTGTCCTTGTGCAATGGGCCTGGCTACTCCTACAGCTATTATGGTCGGTACCGGTAAGGCGGCAGAGCATGGAATTTTAATTAAAGATGCAGAAAGTTTAGAAACTGCTAATAAAATTCAGGCTATCGTGTTCGACAAGACGGGAACGCTCACGCAGGGTGAGCCAGAAGTTACCGATATAATCCCCGTGGGCAAAACCGATGCTAAGACAGTCTTGCAGTTAGCTTATTCTCTAGAAAAAGGCTCAGAGCATTCACTTGCCGACGCGATAGTTAAGGAAGCGGACAAGAAAAAGATTGTCACTCAGCCCGTTAGCCAGTTCAAGGCTTTGATAGGTTATGGTGTTGAAGGAGTTGTGGGTAAGAAGAGAGTCCTTCTGGGAAACAGGAGACTCATGGATAAGGAAAAAATCGGGTATAAAGAAATGATCAAAAATATTGAACAGCTCGAAGAAGGGGGGAAGACAGTTATGCTTCTTGCTCAGAATAAAGAAGTGATCGGACTTATTGCGGTTGCTGATGTGATAAAGTTCACTGCAAAAGACGCCGTGAGTGCACTGCACAAAAAAGGCATCAAGACATTTATGATTACGGGCGACAATCTGCGAACTGCGGAAGCAATTGCCAAACAAATAGGCATTACACAGGTCCTCGCTGAAGTGTTACCTGACCAAAAAGAAGCAGAAATCAGAAAGTTACAAAAAGAAGGATTCGTCGTCGCGATGGTTGGCGATGGCATAAATGATGCTCCAGCACTTGCCGCAGCCGACATTGGTATTGCCATGGGTACAGGTACAGATATAGCTATAGAAGCGGCTGATATTACTCTTATAAGTAAAGATGTTCAGGCAGTAGTTAAAGCAATTGATTTGTCTCATAAAACTATGCAAACCATAAAACTCAACCTCTTCTGGGCATTTGCTTACAATGTGCTTCTTATTCCTGTCGCAATGGGTCTTCTGTATCCATTCTTTGGCTATCTTCTTAATCCGATTTTGGCATCTGCCGCAATGAGTTTATCATCACTTTCTGTCGTTTCGAATTCGTTATTATTAAAAAGGGTTAAATTATGATAAATCTCTGGGCTATTTTTTTAACAGGACTAATTACGGGTGGACTTTCTTGTCTTGCAGTGCAGGGCGGGCTTTTAGCAGCAACGATAGCTCAACAAGAAGGTAAGAATAATGTGCTGCCAATTCTGGCATTTCTTGTAGCCAAGTTGATTGCATATACTGCATTTGGTTTTCTCTTGGGTTGGTTTGGTTCCCTTTTTCAGCTCTCACTCTCAGTTCAAGTGATGATGCAATTTGTTGTAGCAATCTTTATGTTAGGCACGGCAATGAACATTTTAGAGGTCCACCCGATGTTTCGATATTTCGCAATACAACCGCCACGCTTTATCACGAAACTTGTAAGGAATCAGGCAAAGAGTAAAAGTATTTTTGCCCCAGCTCTTCTTGGAGCCTTCACTGTCTTTATTCCTTGTGGAACAACGCAAGCAATGATGGCTCTTGCGATAGGCTCTGGAAACCCAGTATTGGGTGCGTTGATCCTTTTTGCTTTTGTATTGGGTACATCTCCTCTGTTTTTCATTCTTGGCTATTCAGCTTCAAAATTGGGAGAAAACATGCATAAAAA
>JAGOSW010000002.1:98142-100008 GCA_018062135.1 Candidatus Woesebacteria bacterium | reverse complement strand
ACCGCGGCAGCGGTCTCATCACAAGAAGTATCGATTGATAGAATTTTCATACAAAATATGTTTTGACAGTAATGTGTCGCGACGAAGAACTAGTATACTTTATATCTATTTGGATGCAATTAGATATGTTTTGCAGCTCTTTGAGCAAGAATCCAGATTTTTCACCCCATTCAATGCTTAAAATATTTCCAGATTTATAAAATTCGTTCAATCCTAGGTGCTTAAATTCTGATTCTTCTTTGACATTAAATAAATCTATGTGAATAAAGTTCTTAACTGGCTCCTTTTTCGCCTCATATTCATAGTAAATAACATAGGTTGGCGAAACCACATTGTCTATGCCAAGAAATGTAGCAATGGATTTTGTAAAGACTGTTTTTCCAGCACCTAGAGTACCTGTAAATATAAACACAAGCGGCTTTTCCTTTGCGAAAGTATAATTCTCCTCAATAATCCTATATGCTATTTTCTGCGTTTCTTCCTCACTGTTAGAATCAAACTCTTCTTGTTTGTGCGGTGGCTGAAGAAACGCACTAAAATCTCCTTCACGAAGAATTTCCAAAGAATCACTTGTCATATCAACAACAGTCGAAGGTTTTCTTTGAGGCAGCTTTCCAGCGTCGACAATATAATCGATAAGTTTTTTCTTTTCTTCAGAAAGCGAATTAAGAAGTGCTTCTACTGAATAATGCGGTGACTGACCTGCTCGATTTGCAGAAGTTGCCGTAATTGGCCGATCAAACGCATTAACGAGCTCATTCACAAAATCAGCTTGAGGGACTCGAACACCTAAAGTTCCGTTTTCTGCCTCAAGAAGAGATGAAACCTTATGTTTTGATGTTAAAACAAGTGTGTAGGGACCTGGCAACAATTCATTAATAATGTTTTCTTGAGAGCCGGATACTTCAACGTACTCTTGTAGCCTCTCAATTGAACCACAGAAAACAGAAATAGCTTTTCCGGGTGGACGCGACTTAAATTCAATGAGCTTTTTAACTGCATTTTCGTTTGTCGCATCAACCGCAACGCCATACACCGTATCTGATGGCACAATAACAAGTCCGCCGTTTTTAAGAACTTTTAGTGCCTCATGTAATTTAGTTTTCATATACATCTTTCCTCAAACTCCAATAAAATCTGTTACAATAGGGATTCCATGGCAAAGCCAGAGACTCCAAAAAAACAATCTATTGACCTGAAATTAAAGTTTAATATCAGGACAGTTTTCCTTTCAATTCTCGTTCTAATGTTCATTTTTACTGCTATAGCAGGCAGTTCTGGACTTAACAATTTTATCAAAGAAAAGCCAATTAGTGCAGTAATCGATGATATTAAGGCTGGAAAAGTAGATAAAATTGAGCGAACAGGAAATTCTTTCGTAGTTATATATAAAAATAGCGATCGCGTAGTTACAAAAAAGGAAGCCGAGGATAGTTTTAGAAAGATACTTCAAGAATCTGGTGTTGATCCAGAAAAAGTAAATATTGAAGTAAAAACGAATGATGATACATCTCTTTTAACCAGCTTCATAATTAATGTCATTCCCACAATTTTAGTCATTGTGTTCTTTATGTTCATATTCCGCCAAGCTCGTGGCGCACAAGACTCTATTTTCTCGTTTGGACAAGCGAAGTCAAAGCGATTCTCTAAGAAAGTATCGAGCATAACATTTAAAGATGTTGCAGGCGTAAATGAAGCAAAGAAGGAATTAGAAGAAATCGTTGATTTCTTAAAAAATCCAAAAAAATACAATAAGCTGGGAGCTCGTTCTCCAAAAGGAGTAATTCTTGTCGGGCCAGCTGGAACAGGTAAAACACTTCTTGCCAAGGCAGTCGCCGGCGAAAGTAATGTGCCCTTCTTCTCTAT
>JAGOSW010000002.1:93375-98042 GCA_018062135.1 Candidatus Woesebacteria bacterium | reverse complement strand
CCAGAAAAGAAACGACTTCAATCAGATCTTGATAAGAAAATAACAGCTTTCCATGAAGGAGGCCACGCAATTGTTACCCATTTCCAACCAGATACTGACCCTGTGCATCGTATTTCGATCGTATCCCGCGGCATGTCACTTGGACATACGCTTATTCCACCTAGTCAAGATCGCCTGCATCAGACAAAAACACGCCTACTTCATATGATCGTATCAATGCTGGGCGGTCGCGCTGCAGAAGAAGTTGTATTTAATGAAATAACCACAGGTGCTTCTAATGATTTTGATCAGGCAACCTCAATAGCACGCGCTATGGTTGTAGATTATGGTATGAGTGATCTTGGACCAATAAATTATGGCGCAAATCAAGATATTACAA
Organism: Candidatus Woesebacteria bacterium; assembly: GCA_018062135.1. Lineage (GTDB taxonomy): Bacteria > Patescibacteriota > Microgenomatia > UBA1406 > HO2-37-13b > OLB23. The sequence continues at coordinate 97,663 of JAGOSW010000002.1, read as the reverse complement.
ACTGGGGCGGCTACTACGGCCAAAACACTGTTTCTGAAGAAACACTTAACAAAATAGATCTAGAAGTGCAAAAGATTATTCAATCTAGCTACAAAAGTGCAGTTGCACTCGTAAAGCAGCATCGTGCTAAACTAGATAAAGTAGCTGAAGCTCTTATGAAAACAGAGAGTCTTGATGAAGATGAATTTGTGACAATCGTAGGTGTAAAACCAGCGTCTTCCTGATATCCTAAGAGTATGAAGAAATTGCTGATCATTGATGGTAATGCATTAATGCATCGAGCCTTCCACGCACTCCCCGACTTTTCTAATATTGAGGGTGTTCCCACAAATGCAGTGTACGGATTTGCTTCTGTACTTCATAAAACTCGAAAGGAGCTTAACCCAAGCAATATTCTTGTTTGTTTTGATCATCCTGCCCCAACATTTCGTGATGCATTGTTTAAAGAATATCGTACTCAAAGACCAAAAACCGACGATGCTCTTATCAGCCAGTTTCCCATTGTACGCGATTTTCTTACAGCTGCCGGCATTTATCACGTTGAAAAAGAAGGATTTGAAGCTGATGATCTTATTGCAATGGCAGTTAAGAAGGCCGAGGCAGAAGGATTTACCACAATAATACTGACCGGTGATAAAGATATATTTCAACTTATCAGCAAAAAAACTTTTGTTCTTACTCCCCAAATTGGCTACAAAAAGGAGGGAACTCTATACGACGAACAAAAAGTTGAAGAAAAATTTGGTGTTTCGCCTCAACATATTCCAGATTATAAGTCTCTCGTCGGCGATCCATCAGATAATTATAAAGGTGTTCCAGGAATTGGACCAAAAGCTGCGTTAGATCTCTTGCAAAAATACCATACTGTTGAGAACGTTTATGAGCATCTTGAAGAGCTAAAAAATACAAAAGTTTACGAACTTCTTAACACGCATAAAGAAAGTGCTCTACTAGCTAAAGAGCTCGCACTTTTAGTAAATGTGTCTGATGAAGTACAGCTGGAGCTTGATCAAACATTTTTTGATCACTATAATGAATCATTAAGGGACTTTTTTAACACTTATCAAATTCGAAGCTTGCAACAGCGATTCTTTGCGGATGCAAAACCAAAACCCGTTATGAAGGAACAGAAAAATCAGGATTCTGAAAATCAGATTAAACTTTTTTAACCATGATTATTAAAAAGATACACGGACTCGAAGTGCTTGATTCTAGAGGCAATCCCACAGTACGCGCATATGTAGAACTTGAGAATGGTATTGTCGGGTCTGCATCGGTGCCATCAGGGGCTTCTACAGGAACGCATGAGGCTTGTGAGCTACGTGACGGCGATGAGCGATATGGAGGCTTAGGGGTACAAAGCGCTGTAGAACATATAGATATTGAAATCAATGACTGTTTAATGGGGAAAAGTATTGAAGATCTGAAGATACTGGACCTACTTATGATTGATCTTGATGGAACAGACCAGAAAAAGGAGCTGGGTGCTAACGCAATCCTGGCCGTATCGATGGCTTTAGCCCGTACATATAGCTTATACAAGAATGAACCTCTCTGGAAATCGCTCAATAAGTATTACTTCGAAACAGAAAAACCTGCATTTCCTCGCCTCATGGTTAACGTTATTAACGGCGGTGCTCACGCAAATTGGGTTATGGACTTCCAAGAATACATGATTATACCTAGAGAAAGTGAGCCCTCTTCATCAATCCGGCAAGCATCAGAAATATTTCATAGTCTAAAAGCGCTTTTAAAGGAGCAAAAGCAAATTATTTCGGTCGGAGACGAAGGTGGTTTTGCTCCAGAATTGGAAAATAATGCACATGGCTTTAAACTCCTAGATGAAGCAATAAAAAATGCTCATTATTCACGTGACGAGATTGACCTGGGTACAGATATCGCTGCCAGTGAGTTTTATAAGGAAGGACAATACATTCTAGCTAAGGATAATAAGAAGTTTACATCTGCTGAACTAAGTAAATATTATCAGGATCTTATAAAAGAACACAATTTGCTTTCTTTAGAGGATCCGTTTGCTGAAGATGATTGGCAAAGCTTTTCTGATTTTACAAATATAGTTGGTTCGACACAAAATACTGTTGGCGACGATCTTTATGTTACAAATATCGATCGGATAAAAAAAGGTGTCGAAATGCATGCAACTAATACAATATTGATCAAACTTAATCAAATCGGCTCGCTTTTCGAAACTGTGCAGGCTATTATGATGGCGCGAAAAGCAGGGTGGAAAATTATTATTTCACATAGATCGGGTGAAACTGAAGATCCTTTTATCGCCGACCTAGCAGTAGCATGTGGAGCTGAATTCATTAAAACAGGATCCATGTCACGGTCTGATCGCCTCGCAAAATACAATAGACTTCTGGAGATTGAGGCGAGAGAGTTCTCAAAGTAGTCTATACTCTAACTTACCACCTCAATTGTGGTATAATCGGACTATCCTATAAGATTTTCGTCAAACGCAGTTAGTTTCTCTAATTCTGTTTTTCTTAACTCTCAATTGGATTATCAAACACTATGTCAAACTTATTCTATAAGACCAAAACTATTAATGGAGAAATCGAGCTAAAAGGCATTGGTAAAAGCACTATGATGGTGTTAAAAGAGGCAGAAAAGCATGGTGTAGTATGGGAAAATGTTCCCTACACAAAAATGTTTAAGCTTAAATACATGGACCTCACTAAGTTTTTCCATGGACAAATACCTTCAGAAACAACAGAGTATGCATATCATTGCTGCAAAAATAAAGACATTACTAAAAAAATTCTTGAGGAAGTAGGTGTTGCGATTAATAAAGGATTTATTCTTAGACACTCAGACAATAAAAAACACAGATCCTCTCTTTTTAGAACTTTGCAAAAACCACTTGTTGTAAAACCAGCCAGCTCTTTGCGAGGAAACAATGTCCATATTAATATTAATACCCCACATATGTACAACAAGGCTATTGATGAAATATACGCAAACCATAGTCGAAGAAAAGTGGATATTATTGTTGAAGAAATGTTCTTAGGAAATGAATACAGAATATTAGCAAGTCAAGAAAAGATATTGAGTGTCATTAAACGAATTACCGCCAATATTGTTGGCGATGGCAAATCGACAATTAGACAACTCATATTTCTTAAGAATCAGAATCCTATAAGATCTGAAGTAGCTACATATCACCATATTGTTGCTAGTAAAAAGGTCGTAAATTTCCTGAAAAAGCAAAATTTGGACCTAAATAGTGTGGTAAAGAAGAATAAAAGGATTTTTCTTCATCCGCGTGGTCCACTAGATATTAGCCTTGGTGGTGATACGGTTGATGTTACTGATAATATTCATCCGAGCGTTAGTAGGATTGTAACAACTATTATGAATACAATGCCTGGTCTGGCTTTGACTGGTATCGATTATATTACAGAAGATATTACTGCTCAACAGACTGCTGACAATTATAGAATTATTGAAATTAATGCCTCACCAAGCCTTGATTGGAATGAATTTCCTTTAGAAGGACCTAGAAGAAGAATTGCATTCGAATTTTTGAAGATCATGTTCCCAGATTTAAGCCAGCTTAACTAAGTTAGTTCGGATAGTGACACTTCTTATACTTCTTTCCTGAACCACACCAACACAAATCATTTCTTCCTAATTTTTTAGGAGTAGCAGACGTATTTTTCACTTCGACTTCAACTTTTGCAGGCTCTTTTTGCACAGTAATTGCGCTTTGCGCTGATGCAGCATGAAGGTGTATCTTCGGAGATACTTCTTGAGCTGCTTTCATATCCTGTGGCGTTTCTTGAGCGTCGACCTGGACCTGGAAAAGGCGTCGTACTACATCAAAGTATACATCAGTGAGAAGTTTCTCAAACATGCCAAATGCCTCATTTTTATATTCTGTAAGAGGATCTAGCTGAGCATATCCTCGCAGATTTATTCCTTGACGCAGATCGTCTATAGCAGTTAAATGATCAGTCCAGAAACGATCAATGGTATCTAAGAAAAGATATCTCTTTACCTCTGTCCATAATTCTTTGCCAACTTCTTTTTCTCTCTTTTTCAATAGAGTAGTAAATTCGCCCAGAACTATCTCACGTATCGCCTCTTCACCAATTGCATTAGAAAGTTTCTCACTAAGCTGTTTAGACGTAGCTGGCAAGAGCATATCGAGCTCTTTTATCATGCCCTCCATATCTGGCTCAACGCTCAATAAAATGAATGTGTTTACAAGTGTCGTTACTTGATTATCGATAGCAATGCCAACTTCCTCATCAAGCTGCTC
>JAGOSW010000002.1:27848-93275 GCA_018062135.1 Candidatus Woesebacteria bacterium | reverse complement strand
GCAAGAGCATATCGAGCTCTTTTATCATGCCCTCCATATCTGGCTCAACGCTCAATAAAATGAATGTGTTTACAAGTGTCGTTACTTGATTATCGATAGCAATGCCAACTTCCTCATCAAGCTGCTCAGACTTCTCTGGCGTTGACTCAAGAATATGGCGGCGCATACTATACAGAATCTCACGCTGTCTATTTATGACATCATCATACTCAACAAGATTTTTTCGCATATCAAAGTTGAACCCTTCAACTTTTGCCTGGGCTTGTTCTAATGCTTTAGAAACCATACCGTGTTCAAGTGGCTGATCTTCGGGTAGGTTAAAAAATGACATGACCTTACTAACTTGTTCTCCTCCGAAAATACGCATAAGATCGTCTTCAAGCGATACAAAGAAGCGTGTTTCTCCTGGGTCTCCCTGACGTCCAGAGCGGCCACGAAGCTGATTATCAATGCGTCGTGACTCGTGGCGATCTGTACTTATTACATGCAGTCCCCCTAGCTCAACAACTTCATCATGACGTTTTTGCCACGCATCCTTCAACCTATTAAACTCTTGTTCCATTTGCTTTTCTGTCTTTTCGGGGTCGACTCGGAAGCGGCTTGGTGGCTCGCCACCCAGTACAATATCTACTCCTCTTCCTGCCATATTTGTTGCAACTGTTACCGCACCTTTTTTACCAGCTTCAGCAATAATTTGCGCTTCTTTTTCGTGATTTTTTGCATTTAGTAACTCATGGGGAATATTTTTTTTCTTTAAAAGACGAGATAATATTTCATTCTTATCTATTGACGCAGTTCCTACGAGTACAGGCGCACCTTTATGGTGAAGACGCGCAATTTCTTCAACAACCGCCTTAAACTTTCCTTCCTCAGTCTTGTAAATATAGTCAGAATGATCTATACGACGAATAGTTTGGTGCGTAGGAATAACAAGTGTCTCTAGTTTATAGATTTTATTAAACTCTTCTGCTTCTGTTTGTGCGGTTCCCGTCATACCTGCTAATTTTTCGTACATACGGAAGTAATTTTGGAGAGAAACAGTAGCGAGAGTGCGAGATTCTTGCTTTATTTCAACATTTTCTTTAGCTTCTATTGCTTGGTGAAGTCCTTCAGAAAAACGCCTCCCCTCGAGTAAGCGGCCAGTAAATTCGTCGACAATAATGACTTGGCCGTCTTTTACAATGTAATCCTTATCATTCTTAAAAAGCGTTCTTGCCTTTAGAGCAGCTTCAACATGGTATAGCGTTTCATAATCTTTCTCATATATATTTTCAACACCTAGTAATTTTTCAAGCTTCGAAATACCTACTTCGTTCATGTGGGAGGTACGAAGCTTTTCGTCAATAACATAGTCTTCTTCGCTCAATTTATCAACCAAACGTGCATAATCATAGTAGCGCGAAACATCTTGTTCATACGCCGAAGATATAATATGAGGCGTTCTGGCTTCGTCAATAAGAACTGAATCAACTTCGTCGATTATTGCATAATGAAAATCTCTTTGAGCAACTTGCTCAAACGACTTTGCCATGTTGTCGCGAAGATAATCAAAACCAAATTCTGAATTTATTCCATAGGTTACGTCGGTGAGATATCCTTCTTTACGTGAAACAGGTTTTAGATTCTTTAAGCGCCAGTCTGATACATTTGCATCCTGGTATTCAGCATCGTATTGATATGTCTTATCTGAAATTATTGAAGATACGGTAAGGCCAAGAAGATTATACACAGGCCCCATCCAACCTGCGTCACGACGAGCTAGATAGTCATTTACTGTAACTAAGTGAGCTCCTCTACCCGTAAGCGCATTTAAATATAGAGGAGCTACAGCAGAAAGTGTTTTTCCTTCACCTGTTTTCTGTTCAGCAACTTTGCCTTCATGCAAAGCGACCCCTGCAATAAGCTGCTCGTCAAACTGTCGGAGCCCCAGCATTCTAAACGATGCTTCTCGCACCAGTGCAAAGGCCCATGGGAGCATTTCATCAAGCGTTTTTCCTTCAGCAAATTCTTTCTTTAGTTTTTCGGTTTCTTTAGCAAAATCGGTATCTTTAAGTTTTTTTACCGCCTCCTCTTGGGTATTTATGAGAGCAACTATCGAAGCAACACGTTTTATTTCACGCTCGTTAAAGTCGAATATTTTTTTTACAAATCCCAGCATGTTAGTGAGGTTTTATTGTATCAAATCCCACGAGAGGTTGAAGGACTTTCGGCACACTTACGCTACCATCTTCTTGCTGGTAATGTTCCAAAATAGCTATTAATGGGCGTGTAGAAGCAATTGCCGTATCATTCAACGTATAACAGAATTCAGTTGCCCCATCAGGCTTTTTATAACGAATCTTTAATCTTCGTGCTTGAAAATCGCCCATAATAGAGTTAGAGGCTACTTCGCGATATGCATTTTCAGATGGAATCCACACCTCAGTATCGTACTTTAACATTTGTGGTTCTCCCATATCGCCTGTACACATTAAAAGAACATGATACGGAAGCTCTAAATCTTGAAATATTTCCTCGGTATTTTTTTGTAACTCGTCGTGCAAAATTCGTGCTTCTTCTAAGTTGTTCTTTGCAAGAATTACCTGTTCGATTTTCCAGAATTCATGAACACGGAGAATGCCCCTTGTATCTTTTCCATAGGCACCTGCCTCACGGCGATAACACGGCGATAATGCGACGAATCTTTTTGGTAGCGATTCTTCTGTAAGGATCTCGTCACTATGAAAGGCAGTTACTGGAATTTCAGCAGTTCCGGCAAGATATGCATCGTCATCATTTAATTTATACACATCTTCAGCTCGTCCCCATGGAAAATGGGCCGATCCAAAAAGTGTAAATTCTTTAACTACAGCTGGAGGAATCATCGGAGTATATCCTTTATTTGCAAGTTTCATAAATGCATATTGCATGAGCGCAGTCTGGATAAGTGCCAGTTCATTTAGTAGAAAATAGCCACGAAATCCACCAATCTTTGACCCTCTTTCCATATCAATAAGCTGGAGTGATTCTGCAAGCTCAATATGTGACTTTGGCTCAAAAGAAAATTTTGGCAATTCTCCCCAGGTTTTTATTTCTTTGTTGCCGCTTTCATCTTTACCAACTGGGACTTCATCGAGTGGCACATTTGGAACAAAAAGCATCATAGTATTGAATTCCTTCTCAACTGGCTCTAAGTCATCTTGAATCTTCTTTAAGGAGTCCTTTATTTGTCTTCCTTCTTCATGAGCAGTCTCACTATTGCCTTGTTTTGCAAGCTCGTTACGCTTTTGACGAAGCTCTTGTTCTTGAGTGTTTAACGTTCTTCTCTTTTCATCAAGCTCCAACAACCTATCTATGTCAAATGGTCGGTTCTTATTTATCGCTGACTGCTTAACCTTTTCCTTATTTGTGCGAATATATTCAATCGATAACATGTTTTATTTTTGCAACAAGTAACTTAACTGCTTTATCTCTATGATTATACATCTCATGCTCCTCAGGTGTTAGCTCATCGTAGTACTTACCATTCTTATGCACAAAGAGCGCGCGCATTGGGAATCCATTACTTTTGTAATTTGTTAATGCTTTTTCTGCTATATAGCCTTCTGTTCTTCCAGATTCCTGAAAAAAATTTGTGCCATCAAAATACGTAACACATGTAGCAAATACGGTCCTTCTTTGTTCTTCGCCTTTCAAATGAGCCATTCTTTTAAGTACATATTGAATAATTTCTTCATCTGTCGCATTATCATGCCCAATCCATCGACGCGTATATACACCTGGCTCATTATTTAGTTCTGCAATCATTATTCCGCCATCGTCCCCAACTGTAGGCATAAGCGAAGCTTTGTAGAAAAATTTTGCTTTTATTTTTGAGTTCTCCTCAAATGTCGTACCAGTTTCGTCTGCATCTGAAGATATACTAAGATCTTTAGGAAGCAGAAAGTCAAACTGCATATCTTGCGAGGCTCCTTCAACAGAGAAAGAACGTATCATATCTTGCTGTTTTGCCGGATTATGCGTGCCGATTAAGAGTTTCATAATAAACTGAAGAGCTTATAATCCGAGATCATCGGATATGCCTTGCATAGCGGAAAGAGTCAAAGCGACAAAATCTTCAAGTTTTATGCCTAGTTTTTCTTCACAAAGCTTTATTTGCTCTCTATCAACAGGGCGCGCGAATGCAACTTGATTAAATTTCTTTAAAACTGAATCGACATTTACAGAAGAAAGCTTTTTTTCTGGACGTACTAGTGCGACGGCCACAATAAATCCTGTAAGTTCGTCGCAACAGTAGAGCGACCATTCCATCTTTGATTCTGGCTGCCTATAGCCATTGTGATGATGATTGTGAGTAAAAATGCAGTTTATGATTTCCTCTGAGTCTTCACCTGCTTCTTTTAACCATTCAATAGTTTTATGGGTATGTTGACTTGGATCTTCCTGGGTTTCTTCCCAATCAGCATCATGCAAAAGCCCTGCCATTTTCCATGCGTCAACATTTCCACCAAGTTTCTCTGCCAGAGCACCCATCGTTACTTCTACAGCTTTACAATGGTTAACAAGGTTTCGATTTTTCAGATGCGCGTTTAGAATCTCGAGAGCCGAGTCGCGAGTAATTTTTAGCGGTACAGACATTGCTAATTTAGCTGGTGGAACATCAGAGGTTGGCTGTTCTACTTTAACTTCAGAAATGTTATTTGTTTCTGGACGAACTGTAGGAAACAAAATTGTCTCTTTAATACTATGTTGACTTGTTAAGAATGCCACCAAGCGATCAATGCCCATTCCCCAACCAGCAGTTGGTGGCATGCCATAAGAAAGAGCTTCAATATAATCATCATCAAGCACCTGGTAATCTTCGCCTCCGCGGGCAGCAAGTTTCATTTCTTCTTCCCAACGCGCTTTTTGATCCATAGGATCGTTAAGTTCGTTATATGCGTTTATCATTTCCATACCATTTATCAACAGCTGGAAGCTTGCCGACTTAGTTGGATCTTTTTCGCTTGCTTTTGCTAAGGCTTTAATTTCAAGAGGATATTCTGTTACAAACATCGGACCTTTTAAGTGCGGTCGTACATATTTCTTATACAGTTCGTCAAGTGTTTGACCATATCCCACAACCTTTTCATTAAGCAATTTTTTTTCATCAATAACTTTTTGGAGTGATTCTTCATTTGCATACTCGTTAATGTCAAGCTGCATATGTTCTATAAAAAGTTCACGGTATGTTTTTCGTTCCCAAGGAGAAGTAAAATCGTAAGTTTGGCCTTCAGATTCTACAGTCAGGCTTCCCAGCACTTCTTTTATAACCGAAGTCAACATTTCTTCAGTAAAATTCATTAAATCTTCATAGTCCGCATATGCCCAGTAGAATTCAAGCATTGTAAACTCTGGATTATGCGCGCGACTAAAACCTTCATTGCGAAAGTTCTTTCCAAGTTCATATACTTTTTCAAATCCACCCACAAGCAGTCTCTTCAGATAGAGCTCTACAGCTATACGAAGATAATAATCAGCATCAAGTGCATTGTATTTTGTGGTAAATGGTTTTGCATACGCGCCTCCATAAATTGGCTGCAAAACAGGTGTCTCAACTTCGAGAAAACCATGCTCATCAAGATATTTTCGTAAAAGCGTTATTACTTTCGATCTTACTAAGAAAATATCTTTAACATGCGGATTCATTTGTAGATCTAAATATCGTTTTCGATAACGAGTTTCTACATCTTTAAGGCCGTACCATTCATTTGGCAAAGGCAGGACGGATTTTGTCAAAAGCGTATATTCTGTGGGAATAATGGAAATTTGGCCAGTTGAGGTCTTGCCAACAGTCCCTTTTATGCCTATTACGTCGCCAACATCAAGGAGTTTTAGATTTTTATATGCGTCGGCATCAAGTGAATCACTTTTGAAAAATAATTGTATTTCTGCCGTCGCGTCTTTTAGGTCGGCAAAAGTAATATTGCCATGAGTGCGCAAAGAAGAGATTTTGCCAGCTGTTTGAACCTCTTTTCCATCTAATATGAGTGCTTCAGCAATTGTGTGTTTTTTATCAAATTTAGAAGCGTATGGATTCCATCCAAGTGCTTTTATGCGCTCAAGTTTCTCAAGACTATTTTTTTTGATCTCATCGATTTGTGCCATATATTTATTGTGAATTATAACGTATCAGGTATAAAAAAACCCCGCCTGATCGCGGGGCTATAAATGCTCATTTTGAGCATCAAACCCTTAGTCCACCTTAACTACTTTATAGGTAACGCTTCCTGCTGGAATTTCAACACTTACGGTTGATCCAACTTTGGCTCCAAGAAGTGCTTTTCCAATTGGGGATGATTCAGAAATTTTTCCAGCAGTAATGTCAGCTTCGAACTCTCCGACTATATGATAGAGCTCTTCGTTTCCATTAGATTCTACGACTACTTTATTTCCGATTTGAATTGCGGATTCTCCTGAATGATGCTGAACAATATTTGTATTCTGGACAATTTGATCTATCTCCATTATGCGACTATCAATAAAGCCCAAGTCGTCTTTTGCAGCAACATATTCACTATTTTCAGATAAATCGCCCATAGCACGAGCAGTAGCGAGTCGCTCAACGGCTCTCGGTCGTTTTACATTTTTTAGTTCGTCAACCTCTTTGAGAAGATTGTCGTAGCCTTCTTGTGATAAGTTATATTGATCTGACATATATACAAAAAAATAAGGCTCGAGCGCCTTAGATACTCATAACTATACTATACACCATATTAATTGTCAAATAAGATTAGGTTAATCTTATAGTATAATTCAGGTACAAAAGGGCGCTGAAATGAGGTGAGATGACAGGCAAAGACTACATCTACACTGTATGTGGGACTGAAGAACTAGGCTACTACGTCGTACTTCACGATGCAGTCACCGGCCAAGAGGTCGGCTACATGCGTCGCGATGGTACCGCGACCCCACGCGAGAATCTTAAGGAAACTTTCACAACTCGCGAGGAGGCGCGTGGGAAGGCTTCCGTCAAATGGGGCTATTCTCTTTAACCTGGTGAGCGGGGTTCGCGCCCTCCCCGCTCACCACACTTTCTATTTACTACCACACTTCAATGCACGATAGCTTTCCAAAACGCCCGCCTATATAACAATATTGCACGTAGACTGTCCCAATTGTCTAATAAGTGGCCTTATGGTAAAATACTATGGGCAGAAAGCGAGGCAACATGAACTTTCGACTACGCAAGTCCAAGGACCACGTTGGGCACTGGATTGCCGTGAAGGTGATCGACGGAAGGGACTCGGGATTCGTACCCAACCCGAATCCGATTCCGGACAAGCCGAACTACATTTTCGCCTCCGAACAAGAGGCGGCGGATGCGGCGGTCGCGGCTGGCTTCAGCCCGCTCCCGGCGTAATTCGCGCAGACGTCGCAGCGCGCGACAACCAGCCCGGCGGGTCCACTTTTGCCCACCCGCCGGGCTGTCTTTTCTACTTCAGTACTAGACTGTACTACTCGTGACATACAGCTTGTGAAAACTTCCCCCAGTGGTCCAACTAATGTATAATATCGTAGCTGTTTAGCTTTTTGTGACATGGCCCCGTCGTCTAGTGGCCTAGGACGTCAGGTTCTCATCCTGAAAATCACGAGTTCGAATCTCGTCGGGGTCACATGATGTGATATCATCTATACATGAAGGTATTACGATTCTTCTTAATTTTCTGCTTGATGTATTTTCTAGTTGCACCAACAGCACAAGCTGCACAAACTATTGATATGACTTCACTCTCAAATATCAACATAAGGATTGACGGTGCGTCAGCTAATGAGAAATTAGGAAATTATGATTTTCATGCCAACGATTTAAACCAAAATGATATTCCCGACCTCATTATAACTGTCCCATCAGGGACATACTCCGGAAGAACTTCTGTCGCAATCACATACATTTTATACGATAACCTTATATCTTCATTAACGGGCACAGGCAATACTATTGATTTAAGCAATTCAAGCAACTGGAATATACGCTATGTTGGAGCAGTAACAGGTGACTCAGCCTCATACTATGCAGTTGCAGCAAGCGACTTGAGTGGAAACGGCGAAAATGATTTAATCATTTCACACTATGCTGCCGACCATGGTGGGACTAGCAATCGAGGAGCAGTTTATTACATAAAGGACGATTTGCTTGACGATTATTCCGGCACAGGTAATACCATTGACCTTGCCACGACAACCAATTTTACTACTAAATACATTGGAGCGAGCGCAAGCGATAATTTTGGATCAAGTATCGGAGTAGATCAAGACTTTGATAATGATGGAAAAAATGATTTGTTTTTAGTTTCATCGAGTGCAAGTAACAACTCTCGATCTAATTCTGGTTCAGCATATATGCTACTCAATACATTGATTGATGACTATTCTGGTACCGGAAATATCGTATCAATGACTACAAGTAGCAATTACAACACGCGCTTTGATGGTGCTGTTGCTGGTGTACAGCTATATTCATACCTAATTCCTGGTGATGGCGATATTGATAGCGATGGGAAAGATGATGTGTTTCTTGCATCACCTAATGCGAGCTATTCTGGAACTGGCTCTTTATATCTTATCTACAACACAATTATTGATGATTATACCGGTACTGGGAATACCCTAGATCTTTCTGACAGCTCTAAATACAATGTTCGTATCAATGGAGCAACAAATGATGGATATACACTTGGTTATTCAATCACAAACTTTGTAGATCTTAATAATGACAGTCAAAATGATTTGATGATAGCTGATTCTGCAACCAGCTATAACTCAAAATCTTATTCGGGTTCGATCTACGTACTGTATCATTCGCTTCTATCAAGTCTTACAGGTACTGGAAATACCTTAGATCTTTCTTCTACCTCAAGCTATAACTTAAGAATTGATGGGAGCGACGCAAATTCTTACTTTGGCTATGATAATTGGGTGGTTGACTATAACTCAGACGGACTGATGGATATAATTGCTGATAATTGTTGCGTAGACAACAGCGTTTTTATTCTATATAACTCAATTTTTTCTTCTTTTACAGGAACCGGCAACACGCTCAATATGGCTTCGAGCACAAATTATTCGATTCGATATACGGGACCTGTGAATAATCAATTTGATGCAATCTATACAAATGTCGATCTAAACGGTGACGGAAAAGTAGATATCATCAATAATGACGCACTTGCAGATAATAATTCAAGAGCAAATTCGGGTTCAAATTACATAATTTACAACTTTCCACATACAGTTTCTCAAACAAATGCGACAAGAGCCGATGCCACAGCAACAATAGTTGGTACTGTTTCTGCTATTAACTCCACGACATCAATATCGGGTGTGCAATATCAGATAGATAGCAATAGCCCATCAGGTAGCTGGATATCCTGTACTGCCTCTGATGGCAATTTTAATAGTACATCTGAATTCTTTACGTGTACTACATCGTCAGCACCTACCACCGTCGGGGCGCACACAATCTACATTCGTTCTTATGATTCGAACACATCATACACAGCACAATCTCACTATCTGTCTTATGCTTATACTATCGGAGCCTCCTCATCAAGTTCGGGGAGTTCAACTTCAAGTTCATCAAGTACGAACTTTTCACCTCAGATCCCACAAGAATCATCTGCCGTGGGGGTAACTGCATGGGCTACGGGAGATTCATCAACAGCTGGTCAGACGGTACTTGCTATTATTGAGCCGTACACTTTTAATTTTAATGCGTTTCTGTCATCTATATATGTTGAGCCTAACTCACTTTATTCAGGTAAAAGTGGGGTCGTTAGCTTTCGATCAGCTGGAGCTACATATTGGCAAATTGGAAAAATACAGCAGATTTGGTATAAGGCGTATCCTCCACTTGGATCAGACAAAGAACCAGCTAGAATTATTCCGGCACTGCAGAAAAAACAATCTATTGTGGCTCTTTCATATTCTGATGCTGATTTAATTCCACCAGGAAAGCCAAAAAGTAAATTTAATTCAAAAATGCTAAAGCTTGCTTACTCTGTTGATGGAAAAACCTGGAAGATACTCCCGACTTCTGTTGTTGATACGATAAATCATACTGTAGCTGCCTTACATAGAATTGGGGGTTATTACGTAATATCAGGCAAGATGTAAGATACAATTCGTCTACAGTTCACTAATGAAACATTACACCAAATACCGACTACTTGCTTTTCTGCTAGGTTTTCTTATTGTCTATTCCTATTCATCCTTTGTGAGGTCTAAAGAAAACACTGGGGCTATTGTACATCCATCTCCAACGAGCAAAACTCTTCCAAAAGAGCTTAAAGATGTGGATACATGGCCTGTAATTTCGCTATGCGATGATAAAAGTGGCTATACATTATTCTATCAACTCGAAGATGGATCAAATATATATAAGGATCAGAATGGTGGTTTTATAAGAGCAAAAAAGGTTAGGTGCACAAACTAATGGTGTATTATATGAAAACATGACAGAAGCAGCAGAACAACCACCACAAGGAATTCAACCAGAAGCAAAAGTAGAACTAGCTAGCGCTCCGGAATTTTCTCCGAGTGCCGAAGTTAATCATCAGAACGGCGAACAGGCTCGAGAAGACGGAAGATTTGATGATGCGTTCGCGAATTATTATGTCGCTCTAAAACAGTACGGAGCACAGGAGAATCATCTACAAATAGCAGAAACACATCTAGGAATTGGGCTAACACATCTTAGGTTGTCCACAATGGCAGATCAAGAAAAAGACAAGAGTACTTCTCAGCATCGACTTAATTTAGCTCGCATGAATATGAATATGGGCTTACAAATTGCGCAAAAACATGATGACCGGGTAACAGCGGTGATCCCACGAGCATATTTTAGAGTTGCGGATGCTCAAATAAAGTTACTACCGAAAGACAAGACAGCATTAACTTTATTTACAAAAGCAATTGAAGAGCGCGAAAAGCGCTTCCCAGCTGGTATCGCGGAAACAGGACAGTACCGCTATCAATATGGCGATGCACTATGCGGAGCTGACCGTACAGAAGAAGGTATTCAAGCACTAAAACAAGGACAGCTCGAAATTGAACAGAACCCCAACACTATCGGAGGAGGCGAAGCAGATCCTAATGCGCGCTATACGTGGCTTGTCTGGAACTCGGGAGCATGTATGCGTCTTGCAGCAAGACTCGCACAAGCGGATGCAAAAAAACCTCAGGCCGAGCGTTCGAATGAATGGCATGGCTATATAAATAAAGCACGGTTTCTCGTCGAGAGCATAGCAAAAGAGTTTCCTACAAAAACTTTACGCGTTGCTGATTTGGGTGAAGTAGAAAAAGAATTGGCAGCATTAATCGCTTAAATGTTCTTTTTTGAAAGTCTCTTTAATCTCTTTGGTGTTTGTGGTTTCGACTTTCTCTTTTTTCTTTGATAGTTTGTGCTTCACATATTCGACTACAACCGGTAGAAGAGACAAACCAACAATGCCGAAAATTGCCGTCTCAAAGTTTTCTTTGACTATAGGAAGTCCACCTAGAAAGTAGCCGATAAATGTCAGGCTTGTAACCCAGATAAATCCTCCCACGATATTGTACATAAGGAAAGTGTTGTAATGCATATTGCCAATACCAGCTACGAAAGGAGCAAAAGTACGAATGATAGGTAAGAAACGAGCTAAAATAATTGTCTTTCCACCATGTTTATCGTAAAATTCGCGTGTTTTTTCTAGATGACTTTTATTAAGAAATCGAGAATTGCTTTTCTCAAATAATTTAAGACCCAACTTGTTTCCAATCCAGTAGTTCGCAGTGTCACCAAGAATAGCTGCAGCTAATAGTGTGAAATATACTACCCAGATATTAAGGAATCCGCTACCCGCAAGCGTCCCTACGACAAAGAGAAGTGAATCACCAGGTAAGAAAGGAATAATAACCAGTCCAGTCTCTGCGAAGATTATGGAAAACAAAATGACGTATGACCATACGCCAAATTGATTAATAATCGTAATGAGTGATTCGTCAATATGAAGAAATAATTTAAAAAAGTCCATTGGCATATTATACCTTTACTGCTTTCATTTCACCAGTGGGACGATACAGCCACACATAATCAATAGGAAGTGCTGTTACAAAGGGCTCTGCTATAAGCTGATCAATTAAATCCTCTACGGATTCAGCTTTCAAAAAAGGCCCCATATAAAAAGATCGGCATAAAAGATCGTCGTTCTCCTGTTCTTCTGGGAACACGACCATAATACTTTCTGAGGGGTCTCCTACTTCTGCTCTTATTACTTTGTCTTCTTGTTCTTCTTGTGGAGGCTCTTCGGCTATTGTGTCATCTGTGTGCGGAATGAGTATTGATGCCTCATCAGGTAAAACCTTTGTTTCAATAAATCTCAATTCTTTCACGATCAGCGATTCGATTTCTTGTTCTCTATCTTCGTAATAATGTCGCAACATAGTTACGCCCTCTGGAAATTTTTCAAATACAAAATATGGCGGTGTAACTTGACGGCCGTCAGTATAGAGCACTGTAGCGTAGAAAAGTGTCTGTGGAATTTCCATACCATATTATACGTTGCATCTTGCAAATTGCGATAGATATTGTGTATAGTGTAAATCCTATGGATGACACAACAACACCAACCTTAACCGAGGGAGAAATCGTCGACGAATCAGAAGACGTAGTAGTAACTGAAGAAGAAGGAGAAGAAGAAGCTGGAGATGAAAGTACAAGCGGCGGAGATGCCTTACAAATGATTGATTTGGAAAAGACCATAAAGAATTTTTATGACGGGGTAAAAATGAAGCGTGAAGAACTTAAGAAACTTCGCGATATGATAAACGATACTCTTGAAACTGATAAGACCTTCGCGATACAACAAGAAAAAATTAATGATGCAAAACGAGAACAACAAGCAACCAAAGACCAACTTATGAGTTTGTCCAGTGTTATTGAAGCAAAAGTCGAAATGAAGAATTTAGGCGAAGAAGTAAAGGAGCTCGATGGGTATCTTTCGAAAAATTTGTTGCAGTATTCAGAAATGACAAAGAAAGATAGCATTACGATGAACGATGGAGAAACCTACCAGATAAAGCAATCTGCAAAACTTGTGAAGCAAGGTTCTAAGCCTTAAGTTCAAACGTCTCGTACATCTGAGGCATTTTGATAGCATTAATTCCACTTTGAATTATTTTTTCTTTTAGTATCGCCCTTGGTTCGTCATCCCCATGTACGAGAAATACTTGCTTAACGTCTTTTATATGTCCAAGCCATTCAAGGAGCTTTGGTTCATCAGCGTGGGCGCTCATCGATGTTACAACGCGCACATTCGCATGCACAGGAACAGTTTGCTTATTGATTTGAACTTCTGTTGCACCATCAGCGAGAGCTCTTCCTAAAGTTCCCTCACCTTGATATCCTACAATCAAGAGCCTTGATGTAGAGCGCTTTAAATAATGAAACGCATGCTGCACTATGCGACCACCAGTCATCATGCCGCTCCCCGCAATAATTACTTTTGCTCCAGGAGTATTGTGGATCTTCATGCTTTGATCGCTTTTCTCTATAACTCGTAGTCCAGGAAAATCAAAGGGGTCATTATTTGCAATATGATCAGTTAATTCTTTATTAAAATACATTCTGTATTTCTTATATATCTCCGTTGCCTTAATCGCCATTGGACTATCAAGAAAAATAGGCGTTGCTTCTTTTATCTTTCCTGAGCTCTTTAGATGATCAATTCTGTGCAGAATTTCCTGAGTTCTTTCAATAGAAAATGATGGAATTAAAAGTGCTGCGTCCTCTTTCTCAACTATATTGATTTCTTCTTGCAATACCTTATTTGCGCTTTCATAGGAATGAACACGACCTCCATACGTCGATTCCATAAGCACAACGTCGGCATGCGAAAAAAACTCGGTAGGCTGAACAAGGTCTTGTGGAAAATTACCAATATCTCCACTGAAAATGATTGTACCCACACCGTCTTGATTAAAGTTATCGCGTAGCTGAATCGAAGCAGAGCCCATTATATGCCCAGAATCTTTATATAAAACTGAGTAAGGACCTACTTCGAACTCCTTGTTGTATTCAACCAGCTCAACCAAGGACAAGATTCTTTCTATATCGTGCTCATTGAAAAGTGGGGTTTTCGTTTCATCATGCTCAGCAATATGAGCAGCGTCCATTAATACAAGCTCTAACAACTCTGCTGTTGGACGCGTCATATATATCTTTTTATTAAATCCTCTCTGTACAAGAAGTGGAAGGCGCCCACAGTGATCTAAGTGAGCATGAGTAAGAAGTACAGCAATTAGTTGGGAAGGGTCAAATTGCAGGGGTTCATAATTTAAATCAGAAACTTCCTTTGGCCCTTGAAACATTCCCAGGTCAATCATGAGGGGATCCTTATCATAGCGAGTTAATACATAAGCAGATCCGGTAACAGTACCCGATGCACCATGAAATGATATTTTCTTCATTCATTTATTCTACATTATTTCCATTCTTTTCAAACTAACCCAACCTTTGCTTCCGACAATAATATGATCAAGCACGCGAATACCTATTACCTCACCGACTTCAACCATTCTAGCAGTTAAGACTAGATCTGCTTCTGATGGGTCAGGAATGCCTGAGGGGTGATTATGCGCAATAATGATGTAGGAAGCGCCCATTTCTATTCCTGGCCTAAAAACTTCTCGTGGATGGGCTAAGCTCGCATCAATTGTTCCTATAGATATCGTTCGCTTCGCCAATAGGTTATAGCGAGCATTTACATAAAGACACACAAAGTGTTCCTGTTTTTTGATTTTCAGGTAATCTACTAATTGCATGATCTGCTCAGGCTGTGTTAATGATATATTTTGATCGTCTTTTACTCTATTGGCTAACTCAATTGCTGCGACCAGTGAAGACGCATAGGCATTTCCAATACCAGAAACTTTCTGAAGGTCGTTTACGGACATGTCAGAAATATCTTTTAGACTTGTTTTATCAAGAAGATTACCAGCAGTCTTTAGGACACTTGTTTTCGTAGTCCCTGTTCTAAGTATGATCGCTACAAGCTCTTTGTTGGTTAAATTTTTTACACCCAGTTCTGCAAGTTTTTCTCGTGGCCTCTTATGCAGGGGTAATTGTTTTATACTCATTTAGGTTTGATTATGACTTTATAATTGCGTAATATATGGATTGTAAAACGTTATTATTAAATTACTCTTAACTATGAACACACTCATGCAAAACAAATTAGTATCGGGAACAATTATTGGCGTTATATTGTTGGTGGGACTTTGGGGCGTATGGAAAATGCTCAATGGAACTTCAAAACCTACCCAATCAGAAGTAGCTGTCGATCTTAAAGTAAATGAAGCAGATTGGCAAAAAGGTTCAGCAAGTGCTTCAGCAACTCTCGTAGAATATAGTGATTTTCAATGCCCAGCGTGTAAAGTATATGCTCCATTAATCAAGGAATTTTCTGAAAAACATAAAGAAAAGATCAAACTTGTATACAGACACTACCCGCTACAACAACATAAAAACGCAAAAGTTGCGGCATACTACGCTGAAGCAGCAGGAATGCAAAATAAGTTCTTTGAGATGCATGACAAGTTGTTTGAAGGCCAATCAAACTGGGAAGAATCATCAAAACCCGAAGAAATATTTGTAACCTACGCGGAAGAACTTAAGCTTGACATAGAAAAACTGAAGAAAGATGCAGACAGTGCGACGGCTAAAGATAGTGTAAATAGTGACCTTAATAGCGGAACAGCTGCGGGAGTAAATGCGACACCAACATTCTACTTTAATGGAAAGAAGATCTCTTCGCCACAATCCTTAGAAGAATTTGAAAAGCTTCTGCAATAACGTACAATTAGATAATGACGCATAAGCAGATGTTTCTATTTACTGTTCTAGCAGTTACATCCATATTCTCTGGACTCGCATTCGGTTTATTAGACGTATTCGGATTCATAGACGGTCGACACACCATTAGCTTAACACTCTTATTGATGTCGGCGATACTACTATATGTTTCTCTTATTACCGTTTTTCTCCTCAATATTGGCCACTCTGAAAAAATTCACAGCTATATTATTTTTTCAGCCATTTTGTTCGGCGTTACTTTTTTCTTCATGAATCTTAATCCCCTACTTACAATCATCTCACTTGCATCATATTACATGCTGCTTCAATATGCATCACGCTCAACAACATCTCGGTTTAATTTATTCGTACGATTTTCACCTCGAGAAATATTTTTTCCCATTTTAAGAAATAGCTTCTTTTATATTCTTATAATGCTCTCGCTACTTGCATATGGACAGTCGCGAAAGCTTTTATCAGAAAATTCGCTCATCACACCAGATATTGTTCGCATTGTTATGAAGCCGTCAGTATCAATCCTTAGTCAACAAATTAATTCCCAACTCCAGTCAGAAGTTGGAGAAACCTTAGCAAAACTCCCAGAAACTGAGCGCAAACAAGCTATACAACTCGTACTTAAGCAGACTATAGTAAACATGACGAATAAAGAAACGGGAACTGTGTATGGCATTCCACCAAGCGAAATACCCATTAATAAAACAAGTATCTCGAGTACTGGAAGGATTGATCTGTCACCTGTATTTGAAGGAATGCTTCCCATTATTTCAGCAACATTGAATTCTAAGTTAGCGCAGTATGCACTTATAGCGCCTTTTATTATTGCCTTATTTACATTTCTGATATTCCAGCCACTAGTTATCCCGCTTCAAATAATGGAATCAGCTATCACGCTCGGTCTCTTTAAACTTCTTATAGCTACACGCTTCGTCAAAGTTCATACAGAAAATGTAGAAGTTGATCGCTTAAGCCTATAAAAAAACTCCCCGGCATTTCTGCACGAGGAGCTTTCTTATTAAATTTCTTATTAACTACCCTTACTCATTAGACCATCGATTATCTGCTTTGCAGATTCGAATGGAAGAGCACCTTCAATGACAGCAGACTCACCAGTCTCCATGTCATAGATCACTGATGTTGGGGTAGCAGCTACACCTGCTTTTGTACCTTCATCAAGCTGAGCTTGTACTTTTTCTTTAAACTTGTTGCTATCCAAACATGTTTGGAACGCAGCTTTGTTGACACCTGCTTTTACGGCAAGATCACCAAGCTGGGTTAATTCCATTGCTGGCATAGCCTTAAATACCTCATCATGCATTACCCAAAACGCTGTTTCGCCACCTAAACTGGCTACACATTCTGTAGCACGAGCAGATGGTTCAGCTTTAGGATGGAATGAAAGTGGGAAGTGTCTGAACACAAGTCCAACTTTGTCACCATATTCAGCCTGGATTTTTGTGTATGCATCGTCGAACCATCTTTTACAAAATGGGCATTCAAGATCTGAATATTCGACCAGAACATAGCGTGCATCCTTAGGGCCTTTCCAATGATCCTTAGAGGCATCAGGTTTTGTAATCGTAACGGTCGTCGGAGCAGCAGGAGCTGCAGCCTGTTCACCGCCCTGTGCAGCAGCATTAGTTGGCTGTGTGACACCAACGCCTTTTTTCAGGTAAGTAACTTGTGTATAAAGATGACCAACTATAAAGCCGATCACGAGCCCGACTCCAAGCAGAACATACATGTTGTTCTTGAGCGGATCCATTGCCATAGGTTCACTTTTTTTAGCAACTCTAGCCATAGATGTAATGAGTACTTATAACTCTTACACTATATAGGAATAAAAAAAGCGTGTCAAGATGTACGTTTTTTAGGGTGAACCAAAGCGATTTTCAGTACCTCATCGACATTAGATACAGGAATTACTTTGATATCTTTAAGTACAAAATCTGGAACATCTTCTAGATTTTTCTTATTCTCTTCAGGAATAATAACAGTTTTTATACCAGCTCGATGTGCTGCGAGAATCTTACTTTTTAAGCCACCTATCTCGAGCGCTCTCCCTCGTAAGGTAATCTCACCTGTCATTGCAACAGACTTGCTAACGGGTATCTTTGTCAGAGCAGAAACCATTGCTGTGGCAATAGCCAAGCCTGCCGAAGGACCATCTTTCGGAACCGCGCCTTCTGGTACATGAATATGTATTTCCATTTTGTTGAAAAAGTCTTTCTGTAATCCAAGCTCTTCCCAATGAGACCTTATATAACTTAAAGCGGCCTGACACGATTCTTTCATAACATTTCCTAATTGTCCTGTTAACGTAAGACTTCCTTTACCCGGCATAATACCAACTTCAATAGTTAGAATGTCTCCGCCAACTTGTGTAACAGCAAGTCCCGTTGATGTTCCAACAACATTTTCTTTTTCTGCGAGCTGGGAAGAATACTTAAATGCACCCAGATTTTTTTGAATATCCTTTGCACCGATTTTTTTATCTTTTAAGCCTTTTTCTACAATCTCTCTCGCAACCTTTCTAAAATTACCTGCAATCTGTCGCTCCAATTCACGAACTCCTGCCTCTCGGGTATAGCGTTGGATAATAAGTCGTAGAGCAGCATCGTCCATTGAAACTTTCTTTGTCTTTAGACCATGGGCTTCTAATTGTTTTTTAATCAAATGATTCTTTGCAATATGAAACTTTTCATCTTCGGTATAACCTGCAAATTGAATTACTTCTAGACGATCAAGAAGTGCCGAAGGAATAGTATCTAGAACATTGGCTGTCGTAATAAAAAATACATCTGACAGATCAAAAGGAACCTCGAGATAATTATCTGAGAAAATATAATTTTGTTCTGGATCTAATGCTTCCAAAAGTGAAGATGACGGATCGCCACGATAGTCCATTCCTATTTTATCAATCTCATCCAGCATAAATACTGGATTGTTTGTTTTTGCTTGTCGAATTCCCTGAATAATGCGCCCTGGCATTGCACCAACATAGGTACGACGATGACCACGAATTTCTGCTTCATCACGGATACCGCCTAATGACATTTTAATAAATTCACGATCTAATGATTCCGCAATGGACCGTCCTAGAGAGGTTTTTCCTACTCCCGGTGGTCCAGCAAAACATAAGATTGTTGGTTGCTTAATTGTGCGGCCATATCTTTTTTTCTTATTATCTTTTTCATTTCTATCTACCTTCTCTGCCTTTTTTAGTTTCATGACCGCAAGATATTCAAGAATACGCTCTTTTGCCTTTTTCAAACCATAGTGTTGGTCATCAAGAATCTGTTCAGCTTTTTTAAGATCAAGGCGATCTTTACCTTTTTTACTCCAAGGAAGATCTACAAGTACTTCAATATAGGTTCGAATGTAAGAAGCCTCAGGATTATATTGTGACATTTGTGCAAGTCGCTTTAGTTCGACCAATGCTTTTTCTTCTACATCGGAAGGCATCTTTGCTGCTTTTATCTTCTTGCGCAATTCATTAATTTCTTTATCATCTTCACTTTCCCCACCAAGTTCTTTCTCAATTGTCTTAAGTTTCTCTCTTAAAACAGCATCCTTCATACCTTTTTCAAACTTTTTCTGCGTTTTTACATGAATGTTTTTCTCAATTTCAAGAATTTTTACTTCTTTTGTGACAAGCTCTGCCTGTTTCTTTAAACGGTTGAGAAGATCGAGTTCTTCTAGAAGATTTTGTCGCTCTTTTGTGCTAAGATCTAAGATCATTGCAACCTGTTCAGAGAATTGGCGCGGTGTCGCCCCACTCATAATATTCATGAGATACACCACATCAACACCTTTCCCCAAGTTAACAGCTTGTTTTAGTTCTGTATTTATATGACGAATAAGTGCATCAATTTCTGCACTATCCTCATTAATTTCTTTTAATTCCTCAATTTCTGCTTCTAAAAATGGACTTTCACTTATGTAAGAAGTTATTTTGACGCGAGAAAGTCCAAGCATAAGAGCACTTATCTCTCCTTTTTCTCCTTCAAGTATCTTCTCAATGTGTGCAAGTACGCCAATATCGAATAAATCACTTGCACTTGGATCATCAAACTTTGCGTCCTTTTGCATTACTAAAATAATCTTTTTACCATGATCCATTGCATGTTTTATTGCCATGACACTCTTACCTCTCCCAAACAGGAGTGCATTCTCAGTTGTAGGGAAGATAATCCCATCTCGGAGCGCTACAACAGGATATTTTTGGTTATCGGAATATGTTATTTCATCCATGGTTTTAGCAGTATATCAATGCATCTGCTAGTTGTCAAGGAGGTTATTTGGGGTATACTTTTTGACCGTCCTTATCCTCTATAGTAATTGCTGCTGTAGGACATCCACGTGCAGCATCTAAAATCGTGGCATCGTCAGTTGTATCGGCAGTGCTTATGATAATTGCTTTTGCTTCGTTATCTAGCACGAAAACCTCAGGAGCAATTGCCAGACACGTTGCTGCACCAATGCAAAGATCACGATCAATAGTAATTTTCTGAGAGTTAACTTGAACAGGACCCGATGGGTGCTGTGCGTCTTTAGGTGTTTGATCCATATGTTTTTATTGCTCTTTGAAGCGCCTCTAATGAAACAAGCGCACATTTTAAACGATTTGGCGACAACTCTACGGAGAGCAAATCTAGCATAGAATCTTTAGTTAAGATTGTCAAGTCACTCAGCTTTTTATTTTTTGCATATTCGGTTAAGAGTGACGCTGAAGCTATTGCAATAGCACATCCCTCGCCATTAAATCTGATGTCTTCAATTGAATCACCTTCAATTCTTAGTTCCATAGTAATGGAATCGCCACATAAAGGATTGGCTACATTTGCTTTATTTGGCGATGTTTCAAAAGTGCCAAAGTTTCGAGGGCTTTTATAGTGATCAAGAATCACTTCTTTATAGATATCAATACTCATGAAAATAAGTCTACTGCTTTAACAAATGACTCCACAAATCTGGTTATTTCTTCTTCGGTGTTATAGAAATACATACTTGCGCGCGTTGAAGCTGGAATTTTGAAGAAACTATGCAGTGGCATTGCACAATGGTGACCTGCCCTCACACACATATGGTCATCATTTAGTAAATCAGCTAGATCGTGCGGATGAGTATTCTTAACAGCCATTGCCATAACTGCTACTCGAGGATACTTGCTGTTCTCACCCATAATGATTAGTCGATCTCCTAGGCTTTCCTTGGTTAATTTCATAAAAAGGTCGGATAGTTTCTTCTCATGTTCTTCAATCGCTTCGAATGTTACTTCTTGGAGATAACGAATAGATTCTTTAAATGCGATTATGCCTGAAATATGTGGCGTTCCGGCTTCGAAGCGATATGGAGGTTCTTGATACGTCGAAGAATCCACGAATACATTCAGAATCATGTCTCCTCCATACATAAATGGCTTCATTTCAGCTAATCTTTCTCTCTTACCATACAGAACACCAACACCTGTTGGACCACACATCTTGTGCGCAGAAAAAGCAAGGAAATCACAATCTATGTCGCACACATCTATTTTTATGTGTGGCACTGCCTGTGCCGCATCAATAACAATTAGTGTATTTGGATTTATAGATCGTACTGCTTTCACAATTTCTACGATTGGATTAATAATGCCTAATACGTTCGAGACGTATGTGCATGCGAATATTTTTGTTTTTGGACCAATATATTTATCTAAATGCTCAATATCTAAGTCGCCGTTTTCATCAATTTCTACAACTTTAAATTTCGCTTTTTTTCGTGCAGCAAGTTGTTGCCATGTCACAAAATTTGCATGATGCTCCATTAGTGTCGCTACAACTTCATCGCCCTCTTCAACAATTTGCTCGCCCACTGTATATCCTAGGAGATTCATTGATTCTGTCGTTCCGCGAGTAAATATTACCTCGTCTTCTGAAGCATTTAAAAATTCCGCAACAACACTTCTTGTCTCTTCGAATGCTTCTGTTGCAGATTCAGAAAGATCATATATTCCTCTGTGAATGTTTGCTCCAAAGTGTGTGTAATAATGGGAAATTGCATCAATAACCACTTGTGGCTTTAAGGAAGTGGCAGTTGAATCGAAGTACACAACGTCTGGATGATTCTGAAGAATAGGGAAATCTTTTCTATAATCAGCCATCGATTTCATAGGGCTTATTGTACAATTTTTTTTCTTAACATGTCTATATCAGAACTTTTACCAGAAATTTCTGCAATTTTGATAAACACTTCTTCAATAAATCCATCGACAATAATTTTCTGTGCATTTTCATTATCAATGCCTCGCATATTCATATAATATAACTGCTCCTTGTCTATTCTACCTGTTGTAGAGCCGTGCGTACATCGCACGTCGTTTGCTTCGATTTCTAAAAAAGGGCGCGAATCTACAAATGCCCCTTTCGATAAAAGAAGATTCTGATTTTTCTGGTAGGCGTTTGATTGTTGTGCGTTTTTTGCGATGGTAATAAGACCCTCGTATAGGAATTTTGCATTGTCGAAAAAAACGCCGCGAATAAACAGGTCAGATAACGATTTGCCCATTTGGTGATCCTGAATTGTCTTTATTTTAATATTGTCGTCTCCCTTTCCTACATAAATGCCAAAAATATATACTTTTGCTTGTTCCTTTTGAATTTTGACATGGAGTTTTCCTGAGTAGTTGTACAAAAGGAATATCTGGTTATCAACATCGTTAACGACATACTCCTCTTGTGTATGACCTTTCTCTAAAACGTGAATGTGGGTTTTCATATTAGCCTACTGAACCAGCCATTTCTAAATTAATAAGTCGATTTAACTCGATAGAATACTCAAAAGGAATCTCCTTTGTGACGGGCTCTATAAATCCATTGACAAGCATTCCTTCTGCAGCAGATCTCTCAATTCCCCGCGACATAAGATAAAAAAGTTTTTCCTCACCAATTTTCTCAACAGTTGCTTCGTGCTGAACTTCTACTTCATTATTCTTAATCTTCATGTATGGATAGGTATCAGAACGCGATGTCTCATCAAGCAAAAGAGCATCACAAGAGACATAAACCTGTGAATCAGTTGCCGCAGGAGTTACAGTTATGAGGCCACGATATGATGTTCTGCCACCTGCCTTTGAGATTGATTTTGAAACAATGCGTGAAGATGTGTGGGGCGCCATATGCATCATTTTCGCACCAGCGTCTTGGTGCTGGTTAGCGCCAGCATACGCAATCGATAATACTTCACCTCGCGCGTAGTCGCCAACAAGATATACGGAAGGATACTTCATCGTCACTTTGCTTCCTATATTACAGTCAATCCACTCCATAAGGGCATGATCCTCGGCTTTCGCGCGCTTTGTCACAAGGTTATACACGTTATTGCTCCAGTTTTGAACTGTGGTATAGCGAACTTTTGCGCGCGGCTTAACAAAGATTTCTACAACGGCGGCATGGAGAGAATCCGTTGTATATATTGGCGCCGTACAACCTTCTACATAGTGCACTTGACTATCTTCTTCTGCAATGATTAAAGTGCGTTCAAACTGTCCAAATCTCTCAGAATTTATTCTGAAGTATGCTTGCAAAGGAAGCTTTACATGTACGCCTTTCGGCACATATACGAATGACCCTCCAGACCACGTTGCTGTATTTAACGCTGCAAACTTATTATCATGTGGTGGAATAAGCGTCGTAAAATATTCTTTTACAATCTCTGGATATTTTTGTAAGGCAGTATCCATGTCACAAAAAATCACACCAATTTTATTGAGCTCCTTACTAAAACTCTCATATACAACTTCAGAATCATACTGTGCAGAAACGCCCGCAAGGAAATTTCTTTCTGCTTCTGGCACACCAATCTTATCGTATGTTTCTTTTATTTCTGCAGGAAGATCTTCCCATGAACTTGACTGGTCTTTTGTCGCTCGGGCAAAGTATGTTATTTCGTCAAAATTTATCGCAGAAAGATCAGCTCCCCATTCGGGCATTTGTTTTTCTAAAAAAATCTGATAGCTTTTCACACGAATATCAGTCATCCATTCCGGCTCGTTTTTAAGAGCAGAAATTTGACGAACTACTTCTTCATTAATTCCTTTGGGAATTCTTACAACTGAGGTATCGGGCATTGAGAATCCGTATTTATAGTCGAAGTCTAAATTTTGTGAATCTTTAGTTTTGGTCATTCTATCCACCCGTATCCCTGTGTTTCAATTTTTTGTGCTAGCTCAGCAGTACCTTGGGATGCAATCTTTCCATTGATAATAATGAGCACCTCGTCAGGACTGAGGTACTTTAGAATACGATTGTAATGAGTAATTATGACAATTGTTCTGTCGTTATTCTTCATTTGTGAGATAAATTCTGCAATAGTCTTAAGTGAATCGATATCAACTCCCGTATCAATTTCATCAAGCATGAGGAAAGATGGTTTCATGATTGCAGCTTGCATAACTTCCATTTTCTTTTTTTCACCGCCGGAAAACCCGTCGTTTAATGAACGAGAAATTAACTCTTCTTTGATTTTCAATTCCTTTGCAAGGTCTTTTAGCTTGTTTTTAAGAGCTAAAGGCTCCATTTTTCCATCAAGTGCAACGCGTAGAAGTTGGAAAATATTCACTCCAGAAAGTGTTAATGGAGATTGGAAAGAGAGGAAAATACCTTTTTTTGATCGTTTATATGATTCTTCTTCCTGAATTTCCACATCATTATAAATGATTTTGGATTTTGGTGAAATCGAATAAAGCGGATGCCCCATTATGCTTGCGGCAAGAGTAGATTTTCCTGAGCCATTAGGACCCATAATTGCATAGACCTTTCCTTTTTCAAAAGTAAAGTTTAGATTGTCTAGAATTTGTTTCTCACCTATTGAGACGGTGAGATTTTTGACTTGCAACATACCGGCTATTATACCTTAATCCGGATCCTCTAATGAGGATAGGAGACTTTCTTCACTATAAAAGCGTACAAATCGACCTTCTTTGATTTGTCTAGAGGCTCGAGAAACTGTAGTAATGCTTACATGCAATAGCTTTGCGATTTTTCTATGTGTGTAACCTAAATTAATGTATTCAACAATACTAAGTCTTTGAGAAATATTGAATGCCTCTGTTGGTGTAAAAACACTGAGTAAAAAATCTTCTGCTTTCTCTTCAGAATTTAAGTTTTGTAGTAGAAACACAAGCTCGTTGTAATATTCCGATTTAATAATATCTTCAGTGCTTTTTTGATCACTTCTAGCCATATTGCATATACTAATATCCGATTGTTAAAAATTGATTGCAGGGATGGCGAATTGCTCATACCAATTACGAAGTAACGATGTAGTACTACGCGCATTCACAAAAGAAAACAAGCTCATTATTTATTTCTGATATCGTGCAGTACTACGCGAATACTTAGGAAAAGTGTAGTAAGATTGTCGATAATTTTTTAGGGTGTTGTAAAAGGTAAATCTTACGCTATAATACCTTTAATGTTAAAAGCAAGATCCAACCAATTTGTGCCAGCATATTATGCCCAAAAGGTTGGTATTGCTATGGCATAAAAAACATAGTTCAATTACCAGCCCGCGAAAAGCGGGTTTTTTTGTGCCAAAAAATTAATAAACATGAATAACTTTTCATTCAACAATTTGTACCTCTACTACCTTCTCTTCGGGGAGGGTAGTTATTGCGCGACATAAAGCATTACCTACTAACAAGCACAGACTTGACCTCCCCACAAGGGAGGTTTTTTTATGCACTTTTACAAATACGATGAAGATTGCGACACATGAGAAGGTACTCAACCACCTTTTCATCTGTCGCAATCTGTGTGGGCAAACATAGATATGGACAACAACCGCGTTAACCTCTTTACTAGCCAAGGAGATGGACATGGAACTAGAACTACACGGCGATTTCACCGAACAGGACGCCCGCAACTTCATGCGGAAGTGCAACCTGGATCCGGATGAATGGAAGCTGGAAGACACACATTTTGGCCCCCGTGGCGGCCGATGGGGTGCCAAACACAAGACCATTCCGAACTTCCGAGGGAGCTTTTTCTGGTTCGGTTCCGATACCTACGGATACCATACGGAGATGCCCTTGCGATAAATCGAAGACAACGTGGCCAGCAGAGATTGCCCTCTCTGCTGGCCACACACTTTGCATGAGCACCTACTTCCGCTGTGCAAGCTTACTGCGCAGGATTAGTAGATGCCTGTGCCGCTTCATCAGGACAGCAGTCCGGACATGGAACCATTTCAGGGTCGAGATCCCAACCTCCGGCAGGTGCAGGTACGATGCGAGTATCTTTGCACGTCTCGCACACCTTCTTCGCCGGTTCACTCGTCGAATAGTTCAATCCAGCCCAGTCCCACCAACAATATCCAGACACTAGAAACTCCTTTTTTGCCCGCAGTATTGCGGCGATGAATACATATTGAGAATTTGAAAGAATATAGACTCAGCACCAAAATACTACTTTGATCTATTGAGTCGCCAAGAAGAGTTTAAAAGATATGAGAATCGACCTTTTTTAATTTCTTTAGATCCGCGAGTTACTGTCGCCACACCAACACCAAGTTTCTTTGCAATGTCATGATGTGGAACTCCTTCATGAAGAGCTTTCACAATTTCAAGTCTTTGAACTATTTCATTCAGTTCTTTTTCCGTGAATATGCCTTGTATAAAATCTTGTACTTCTCCATCATTTTTTAGAGATGAGAATACTTCGACTATTTTAGAGATTTTAGTTTTTGATATCATACTATCGTACTAGTATACTAGTATTTATTGAGGTGTCAAGACGTAAATAAACTTGACATTAAACTTAATTTAAGCTACATTTTAGCTCAGAAACATGCAATCACAATCTACTATAGACGAACTAGCATATACTTCTGCTCTCTCAGAAAACGAGGAAGAAAGAATCGCAGCTCAAAAAGCAATAAGAGCATTAGGTAAGGAAAAAGGAATTTATTCACAGTCGATGCATGAAGTCTATATGGCTTTTGGTCGTGGAGAATTGTCAGGATTTACCGTTCCAGCAATGAATGTACGAATGCTCTCATACGACTTTGCGCAAAAAGCATTCTCTTTAGCCATGAAACACAACGTTGGCTGTATGATCTTTGAACTGGCAAATACCGAACAACAATACACAGGTCAACCCCCTTCAGAATATTCTGCGTCCATAATTGCTGGCGCAATAAAAGTTGGTTACCGAGGTCCAGTATTTATTCAAGGCGATCATTACCAAATGAAAGCTGACATTTTTAGAGAGTCACCTGAAAAGGAAATTGAGCGAGTTAAAGATCTAATTCGTCGTTCCCTTGATGGGGCTTTCTACAATATTGATATTGATGGATCGACGTTAGTCGACTTAGAAAAAGCAACGCTTGATGAACAACAGATACATAACTACGAAATGACTTCTCTCATGACTAAGTACATCCGCTCTGTTCAGCCAGAAGGTGTAATGGTTTCAATTGGAGGAGAGATAGGTCATATAGGCGGTAAAAATAGCACAGTTGAAGATTTTGAGGCTTTTATGAAAGGATATGATCAGAATAAAGAGAAAGATTTGCCAGGAATTAGTAAAGTAGCTATTCAAACAGGAACGAGCCATGGTGGCGTTCCATTACCAGATGGCACCATGGCACAGGTAGATATTGATTTTAAGGTTATCCAGGACATTGGAGATGTCGCAAGAAACAAATATGGATTGGGTGGCCCTGTGCAACATGGAGCTTCGACACTTCCAGAAAATCTTTTCAATAAATTCCCAGACTGTAAAACGCTCGAAATTCATTTGGCAACAGAATTTCAAAATATTGTGTATGCCCACATAAATGATGGGCTAAAGCAAAAGATGTGGGCATGGCTAAGAGAAAATGCGCGCGAAGAATTCAAGGAAGGCATGACAGACGAGCAATTTATATATAAATCTCGAAAAAAAGCATGGGGTAATTTTAAAAAAGAAGTATGGAATTTACCCGCCGAAGAAAAGCAGAGCATTATGACTGCACTAGAAAAAAAACTTGAATATCTTTTTACTGAATTAAACGTTCTCAATACAAAAGATGCGGTCAGTCGATTCGTTTAACATAGAAAGGAAGCGCGTAATTCTTCGTGTCGATTTTAATGTTCCCATTGATAGTAAAGGGATTGTAGAGGACGATACACGCATAAAAGCATCAAAACCTACACTTGACTATTTGCTTGAACATAATTGTAAAGTTATTCTCATTTCTTATCTCGGTAGACCTGAAAAAAATGATCCTTCATTTTCTCTAAAACCGGCACTTAAGAATCTCGCAGAATTGTATCCGGAATACGAAATGGTTTTTGTTGATGATTTCTTAAAGGACGATTCGCAAATCATAAATCAGACAGGCAATCAAATCATACTTTTAGAGAACATTCGGTTCCATCCTGAGGAAAAAAACTGTGAGGTTTCATATGTAAAAAAGATAGCTAGTTATGGTGATATATTTGTTAATGATGCATTTTCAGTATCGCATAGAAAAGAAGCTACTGTAACCGAGCTGCCTCAATACATGCCTTCATATGCTGGTTTCTTGTTGGAAAGAGAAGTAAAAATGCTAAAAAAGGCATTGGGCGGAAAAGGTAAACCGCGCGTTACTATACTAGGTGGTGCAAAAGTATCAACAAAAATCAACTTAATAGATGCATTCATTAACTCGTCTGATTATATTTTGCTCGGAGGCGCTCTTGCAAATACATTTCTAGCCGCTAGAGGCGATCAAATGGGAGAAAGCCTATTTGAAAAAGACTATTTAAACAAAGCAAGGGAGCTGGTAAAAAACGCTGAAGATAAAGGTTGCAAAATGCTACTTCCTATTGATTTTGTATGTGATGATGAAACTATGGCCGTGCTCGATATTGGACCAGATACGGTAAAACAATACGCGGAAATCATTAGCCGCGCACATACAATAATTTGGAATGGTCCAATGGGTTATTATGAGGACCCGCGCTACCGCGCTGGGTCCGACTTATTATTCTCAGCAATCGCCGCCAACCATACTGCATTATCGATAATCGGCGGCGGCGACACCTTATTAATCCTTGAAAACAAATCAGAAGAAGAAAAATCTCATATTTCTCATATTTCTACTGGAGGAGGAGCAATGCTTGAATTTATTGAAAATGGAACACTCCCAGGAATTGAAGCTATTCTTGACGCACAACAGCACGAGTCGGCTCAATAATACCATTTGGAGGCACGATAACCGTAGTTCGTGGCTCACCTTCATGATTACAGTCAAGACAATAGTTCGAAAGACCATCCCACACAACCGTGTGATCTCTCATTTCAATAGCAGGATTTCCCTGCTCGAGCAATAATACATCCGTGTCTTTATTAACTGGCACTTGCTCATGTTTAATAGATCCTGCACCAATTCCCTCTGTGCCTTTAATAAAGTACTCAAATTGCGACTGACATGTTGGCTGAGCCCCCTCAGCAGGAGGCTGATCACCATTTGTTTGGCTTGGATCTTTAATAATACATTCCGACTTTCCCACAACGCCATCAGGCTGTCTCGATAACAGATCTGGCTGATTCTCAAGTAATCGAGTCATTATTTTATTCCATATTGGTGCTGCACCTGTTATTCCAGAAGCAAGACCCGACATGGCAGAATTATCATTATTTCCTACCCAAACAGCCACAAGGAAATTGGGGGTGTATCCAATTGTCCAGTTATCACGAAGATCATTTGTTGTTCCCGTTTTTACTGATACACCTTTTTTTCCCTTTACAACGAGACTGCTACTTGGTCCGAATGCAGTCGATCGCGCTGCATTATCTTGCAGAATATGTGAAATAATGAAAGCTGCTTCTTTAGAAATTGCTCTCTTCCCCTTTATCGCTAAAAAGTTAGGGAATTCTAAGGGTGCGCTTATATCTTGTACAAGATTAGGATCTTTGTATTCATATATTTTCTTTCCGTTCTTGTCGGTCACCTCAAGGATACTTGTTAATTTTCGTGGAATACCCTCATTCGCAAATACTGAAAATGCCTGGGCCATTTCTACCATAGTTACTTCTCCTCCACCGAGCGTCAGCGAAAGACCATATCGTTTTGGATCTTTGAGAGAATCAAGCATAAAGGCACTGGAGGAGGCAACAAAGTTTTCTACACCATTTTTAGCCAACATTTTTACAGCAGGAATATTGAGCGAATTTGCGAGGGAGAATCTTAAAGTGACTGGACCACGATAACTTCCATCGTAGTTAACTGGACAATATGCTTTTGGCTGTCCAGCTGCTGAAAAACATGTGGGGCCGTCGTTAAAGATACTAGCACCAGTCACAATCCTTCTGTCAATGCCGATAGCATAATTAATAGGCTTTATTGAGGATCCAGGTTGTCTCTGTGCAGTAGTTACATTATATGATCCTGACCCGGTAGCAAAGAAATCCGTTGATCCAACCATCGATAGAATTTCACCTGTTGATGGTCTGGTAACAAGCATTGCTCCATTTGAAACTTTTAGCCTTTTTATTTTAGCTACTTCTTCATTCAAAATTGCTTCTGCTGAGGCTTGAATATTACTGTCAAGTGTAGTTTTTACAACTAGTCCACCTTCCTCGACGAGCTGCTTTCCATATTCTTCTTCAAGGACCGAGCGCACAAAGAACACAAAATGCGGCGCCTTGATAGTATTTCCTGGTGGTATTAGCTTAAATTCTTGCTTCTCAGCCTCTTCGCGCTGTACTTTTGTTATGTAACCAACATCTTCCATTCTTTTTAGAACTGACGCCTGTCTGCTTTTTGCTCGATCAAAGTGAGTAAATGGATTATAAGCGCTCGGCGCTGCTGGAAGACCTGCTAGGAGTGCTGCCTCAGCAAGAGTCAGATCCTTTGCATCTTTTTGAAAATATGACTGCGCTGCTTCTTGAATACCATATGAAACTCCGCCATAAGGAACTTGGTTCAGATACAACTCAAGAATCTGATCTTTAGAAAGCATGTGTTCAATTTGGATTGCTAGGACTGCCTCCTTGAGTTTTCTCTGAATGGTTCTTTCTGGAGTAAGAAGGGCCGACTTTACCAGTTGTTGGGTAATTGTAGAGCCACCTTGCTTTGCTTTACCTTTAAGAACCATATCTTTAGCTGCACGTAACACACCGCCAAACAAAGAAATGCCTCCATGCTTATAAAAATTCGCATCTTCTATTGCAAGAGTTGCCTGTGACACGTGTTTTGGCAAGTCCTTAAGTTTAATTGGGGTTCTATTTTGATCTCTGAAGATTTCATACAGCAACTCACCATTTCGGTCATGAATTCTTGTCGACAGAGGAATCACACCGTAATTTCTGAGTCCTCGAGGATCTGGCAGATCTCTAAAAATAAAAATATAGAAGACAATGCCAACAATAATCCAACCAATCACCATTGAAGCTATCGTATACTGCAGGATTAGCTTCTTGAATCTATTTTTTGGAATGCCTATTTTAATGTCCGATATTAGTTTTTTTCCTTTAATTTTGATGGACATACGACTTATTGTAGCAGAAGTTACTCTAGGTAAAAACGCACGAGTTGCGTGCCTATTTTTTTAACCTTAGAAAGATGCACCTCGCCTATTTCTCCAGTATTCTTAATATGTGGACCGCCACAAAGCTCTTTAGAGTAAGCTGATGAAGGCTCTTCTGGACTTCCGCCGATACAATATACTTGCACCATATCGCCGTACTTCTCCTTGAAAAATGCTGAGGCACCAAGCTTTTCAGAGTCTTGCTTTGACATAGAAAGCGCATACACAGGAAGATTTTCTTTTATTTTCTCATTAATAATGTCTTCTATCCTTTTCACTTCATCATCAGT
This sequence comes from Candidatus Woesebacteria bacterium, assembly GCA_018062135.1. GTDB lineage: Bacteria > Patescibacteriota > Microgenomatia > UBA1406 > HO2-37-13b > OLB23. Next base: position 61,579 of record JAGOSW010000002.1, on the reverse strand, counting down.
TGGCTTATGATCAAGACGCGTATCAAAACGCATTCGTTCTTGGGTAATATTCGAACCTTCTTGACGAATAATGTCACCATATATTTCTTGCAAAGCCTTATGGAGCAGATGGGTCGCCGTATGATACTTTAGTACTTGATCAGATTGATCAGCAAGTCCCCCTTTAAACTTTCCGGCAGATGTGGTCTTTGATAGTTGTTTATGAGCTTCAAATTCTTTGTCAAAATCTTCTTTGCTTAAATTAATACCTTTCTTCAGAGCCAATTCTTGCGTAAGTTCGAAAGGAAATCCGTAACTCTGGAAAAGATTAAAAGCACTGTGTGCATCTAGTTGTTTTTCTTTTTCGAAAAGAAGAAGACCTTTTTCTAATGTAGCATTAAATTTCTTCATTTCATCATCGATAACTTGCGCAATGTGTAGGTCATCAATTACTGATGTAACGATAGGTGCATATGTTGAGGTAAATATACTGCCGGTAAGATCATACATTTTCACTGCAGATCTTCTGAGTAATCTTCGCAACACGTATCCATGTTCCTTATTTCCTGGTGTGACGCCATCCTTAACAAGGTATGTAGCTCCACGCATATGATCAGCAATTACACGGAGTGCCCATTTATTCTTATCTTCCTCATAATTTTTACCAGTCAGCTTCTCAATTTCAATAATTGTTTTTGTGAAGATATCAGTAGAAAATATATCAGGATTATCATTCCAGGCTGCAAGAATTCTTTCAAACCCCCCGCCGAAATCAACATTTTTCTGCGGAAGCTCTTCTAGTTTTCCATTGCGTTTAATATATTGAATGAATACCGAATTGCCGATTTCCATAAACCGACCACAGTCACAATTTGGGTGGCAAATCTCTCCGAACTTAGAATCGTGTTCCGTTCCAAAATCATAAAAAACCTCTGAGTCTGGCCCACCAATTTCTCCTTCTGGCATCTTATCAGGAGGACCTGAGCGTGACCACCAATTTTTATCAACGCCATAATACGAAAGATGGTCATCTTCTATCCCAAGTTTTTTCCACATTTCTGCAGATTCATTATCTCGAGGAACATCATTGTTTCCCTCGAATACTGATACATATAGTTTTTCTTTTGGTAAGCCTAGAACTTTTGTGAAAAATTCCCATTTCCACGCTAACTGCTCTTCTTTAAAGTACTCTCCTAACGACCAATTTCCCATCATATGAAAAAATGTTGTATGTCTATTGTTACCAACTTCTTCAATATCTTGCGTACGAATACTCGGCTGAATATCAAAAAGTCTTGTTCCTAAAGGATGTTTTTCGCCAATTAAATATGGAACAAGTGGTTGCATCCCAGAGCTGGTAAATAATGTTGTTGCGTCATTGGCTAAAACAAGTGGCGCAGCAGGAATTTCTGTATGATTTCTCGGAGCTTCTTTCCAAAATTGGGTAAAAAGCCTGCGAAGTTCGCTATGGGTCTTCATAGTATTCTATTTTATCACACCTAAAACTTAATCAAGAACTTGGGTATAATAGGGTCATGGTATCTGTTTCTCCTGAAAAAAGTATTGAGGACGCCTTAGCATCTATATACACTCCAGAAAAAAACTCGCATAAAGGCCAAAATGGTCGTCTCCTAGTTATTGGTGGCTCATCAATATTTCACGCGGCCTCAATATGGGCAGCTGAGGCAGCTTCGCGCATAGTAGACATGGTCCACTACTCATCCACAAAGGAAAATAATGAAATTATGCTGCAGCTGAAGTCGCGTTTTATTGACGGTATTGTCATTCATCAAAAGGATCTTTTAAGTTACGTTGAAGAAGATGATTGTATTTTAATTGGCCCAGGGATGGAGCGTGGGGAAATTAGTGATGAAGCGAAATCCAAGGATTATTCGTTTGAAGAAATCAGCACTTTGGAGAACGAAGCGGACTATACATATGCCTTAATTCGTTTTTTAATAAAAAACTACCCTAAGAAAAAATTTGTCTTTGATGCAGCTGCGCTACAGGTAATGGAACCCGAATGGCTTCTGGAACTTGAAGAAAAACCCATTCTGACACCTCATTGCAAAGAGTTTGAAACACTCTTTTCAGTATCTCTCTGCGATCTGCCGCTGGAAGAAAAACGAGCGATGCTTATGTCTACTGCGAAAAAATATCGATGTGCTATTCTCTTTAAGCAGATAACTGACATCGTAACGGATGGTGCTACATCAATAGCCATAACAGGTGGCAATGCAGGCCTTACAAAGGGCGGTACAGGTGATGTACTAGCTGGAGTTGCAGCTGCGCTTTACACAAAGAGCGATCCTGTTTCCTCAGCAATAATTGCATCATTTCTTATTAAAAAGAGTGCCGAAGACCTGTTTTTATCCTCAGGACTTCTATACAATAGCTCAGATCTAATAAGCCAACTACCCTCAACTGCTAAACAGGTATTATTTGACAATTAAGCTTTCGTGGCTTATTATAGTTGAACTTATGAAGAAGGAGACCGTTTTTGCAATTCTTCTCGGAATTGGGGCAGGTGTATTAATAGCGCTCTTTGTTATTCGAGGAACCCAATCAAATGATAAGGGTAAAGATGCTTTGATTATTAATGATCAGATTACTCCCTCAATCTCTGTATCGACAACGGTTGTGGAGCCCCTTCTTATCTCAGAACCAGAAGATGGCTTTGTAGCAAGTACTGATACAATAACAATAAAAGGCAAAGTTAAAAAAGGAAGCTTAGTTATTATTCAGTCCCCCCTTCAAGAATTTGCTCAAGAAGCCGCATCGGATGAAATGTCTCAAGAAGTAAAACTGATTGAGGGCGCAAATAATATTCGTATTACTTCTTATAATAAAAAGGAAATCGAATCTCGACAGCTTACTATTTACTATGTTGACGCAACATAACTTAATTAATAATGAAACATTTACAATCGAATTTATTTCTTAGCTTTTTTGCCCTTAGCCTCATTGTCTTTACTCCGTCATTAGCGTTAGCTCAGACGATTAAGCCTTCTGCTGAGCCAACTCAGAAAACAACGCCAACACCGAAAGAAGAAACCGAAAGTAAGCCAATCGACGATACCTTAAAGATTATTAAGGAAAAAATTGAAGACAAAGTTGATGAAATTAACAAATCAAGTAAAAAAGTAATTGTTGGTGTGCTTAATAAAATTGAAGATGACACACTTGAGCTAACTCAGGAAAACGGAAAGGCGTTTAAAGTAAACATTGATACGACGGTTACAAAGTTTTTTAGTACGACATTAAAAACAACAGATGAGATTGAAAAGACTGATCTAGATAAGAATGACTTAATAATTGTCTTTGGACCTATAATTGAAGACCAGATTTCTGCAAACAAAGTTATTAAACAAGCGCATTATGTTACTGCCCAAGGTGAGATTACAAGCATTGATAGTGCAAATTTTACTATCGATATCGTAACAAGTGATAAGGAAGAAATTAGTCTTGATATTGAACAAACTACTACTCAACAAATAATTGACGTAAAAACCTTTAAATTAACTAAGGCTGGATTTAGTAAATTCAAGATAGGTGATCGAATTCATGCTGTATATGTAAAACCAGCAAAGGATGGCGACAAGGCATCGGCAGTGCGTGTACTTATTCTTCCACAGGAGTTTTTTGCAGCTCCACTCGAACCCTCAGTCACACCTAAGTCATAGTACTTAATTACTTTGCTCTGGACTTGGAGTTGGATTTCCGATAGATTGTTTACATAAATTGTTTACATCTATGCCTGCTTTAAAGTACTCTATTTTCTTAAAGTAGCATTGCTTCGAAACTACAGTTCCAGGAATGGTAAACTCCATCGGAGGCTGCACATCTCCTTTTACAGAAATATTCTTATCGATGACCATTGTCATTGCTCGCTTCCAAATCGGTGAGGCGCCTGTAACGCCAGATGTCAAATTCTGGTTCATTGGCGTATTATCATTATTACCTACCCATACAGCGGTAAGAAATTTTCTGTTGTAACCGAAGGTCCAATTATCTCTCTTGCTATTTGTCGTGCCTGTTTTAACTGATACTACTTTATCTCCTAAATTTAAGTCAGAATTTGGACCAAATGCTGACTGTCGTGCAAAATTATCCGAAAGAATATCTGAAAGAATAAATGAAGTTTCTTCTGATAATACTCGTTCAGGGGCAGGGGTATTAAGATTTAAATTCTGACCTCTGTAATCAGTAATAGATAAAATTGGATTTAATGGCACTTTCATGCCATAGTTCGCGAATGTTCCATAGGCAACTGCCATATCTATCATCTTGACTTCTGCACCTCCAAGGGCCAATGATAAACCATATCTCTCTGGAGTATTCCAAGTTGTAATACCTAGTTTCTGAGCATGAGTGATAAAATTACCTACACCTAGCGTATTGAGGGTTTTTACAGCAGGGATATTGTACGAGTTCGCGAGTGCATATCTCAATGGAACCTTACCGTGATACCTACCATCATAATTAACTGGTCTATACGCTTGAGAGCCGGAAATACTAAACTGAACGGGACTATCATCGATAATTGTTGCAGCTGTGTAGTTGCTCTCTAATGCAAGTGAATATAAAAGCGGTTTTATTGATGATCCCGGTTGTCGTTCTGCCGTAGTAACATTGAAGGCACCGTATGGTTTTTCATAGTAGTTTCGTGACCCGACCATAGCTAGAACTTCACCAGTACTTGGAGACGTCACTAGAACAGAGCCGTTAGACACATTGAGCTGTTTAATTTTTTCGAGCTCCTCTACGAGTATTTTTTCCGCATCCTGCTGAATATTTATATCAAGTGAAGTATTGACTCTAAGGCCACCTTCTTCAACACGCTGAATGCCATACTGCTCTTCAAGCAATGCTTTCACATAGAATACAAAGTGAGGAGCTCTCACAAAAACTTTTGGTGGTTGAATGACTATTTCTGTTTGCAATTCTTTCGCATATTGTTCTTTACTAAGATAGCCTACGTTATACATAGCTCGTAATACTTCATTCTTTCTATTAACAGCAAATTGTGGGTTAATAAAGGGAGAGTACTTTGAAGGAGCTCTCGTAAGGCCTGCGAGCATAGCTGCTTCGCCGACACTTAAATCTTTTGCAGACTTATTAAAGTAAGTTTTTGATGCTTCTTCAATACCATAAGCAGAACCTCCATAGGGAACTTGGTTTAGGTACATTTGTAGAATTTCTTTTTTAGAAAATATCTGCTCTGTCCATAAAGCCAAGACTCCTTCACGAATCTTTCTTTCAAGTGTTCTTTCCGGTGTAAGAAGTGAGGTCTTAACGAGCTGCTGAGTTATTGTCGAGCCACCTTGAAGCTCGCCTTTAAGTATCATTTCTTTTACTGCGCGAAGAATTCCTCCAATTGGGGATACACCCTTGTGAGAATAAAAATCTTTGTCTTCAATCGAAATCGTGGCTTGAATAACATGATTTGGCACCACATCTATGTCAATGGGGGTTCTATTTTGATCCCTATAAAAATCATATAGAAGAACGCCGTTCCTATCATAAATTTGAGTTGATACGGGGAAATTTACATTTCCGATCAAGCGTGGGTTAGGTAAAGAAAGAATAAAATCATAACCCCTAAATACGAATACTATACTCAGGGCAGTCAAAACTCCTATAAAAAAGTACCCCAACTTTGTTTTTAGTGAACCTGGAACGGAAAAAGCGGCCTTTTGCAGTTTCTTTGGTTTTGAGAACTTTTTAGGTACCTTAGGCAGTGAAACTGAACTAAAACCTCGTCCAAATGTTTTAAGTATTGATAATACTCCCTTAAATATAGGACTGCAAAGTGAGATAACTACATCACCTATAAAAATTAAGAAGACGACGAAATAGAAAAAGGCGTAAAAAACGGATTTTACGACTATCCCATAGAATCCGGTTTGTTTTTTCACGTAAGCTGGCATAGTAAAAGTTAGGTACGAATTTTAACATATTTTATAGGATAAAACAAGCCTAGAGTAAATTGAATTAGTTTACGAGATCTTTAAGTTTTGCCTTAATTACCGCTCGTTTGAGGTATGTTCCGTGAGGGACACAGGTTATTAAATCAACATAGGAATCATCGTATTGCTGATCAAGAACCTCAACTTCTTCGGGCTTTACTACTACTTTATCAAACACTTCATATGTGTACCGAGCTCCCTGGACCGTAATGTAGATAACGTCACCTTTTTCCAAGAAAGGAACATAACTAAAAATATGCTCATAATTATTGGGTTTATACAGCTGAAGTAATGAAGAATGGCCAAAAAGGGAAACTTTTCCTCGTTTTCCAGGCAAAGTTCGAGGTAGGTAATGCACTATGCTAGAAAGTAGTTCATCACCTGCCACAACCACCCTAGCGTTGGCTATGCCAATCTTAGGAATATCAATTGTATACTCCTTTACGTTTTCAAGTGATTCTGGACCTAGTTGTGTTGTATTCTCAGGTGTAATAAACCAGTTTGAAGCTTTTGTATAATCAACTAAATTGGTAGAGAATTTATTCGTCGTACCTTGAACTAGATTAGCCTTTTGTACCGATGTAACGACATTGCTGGGTACTGCCGCTTTTACTGAATTATCTATATATACCCTAGTATAAAATTCTGAGGCTAAAACAGGATAGAATGACCAAAAAAGAAACAATGAGCCCAAGGTCATAGATGTATACGAAATGGCCACTAAAATTGCCTTTTTTGGACCAAATAACTGCTTTTTGTAACTATAAAGGGCCATATTAATTACTCGAGTGGCTCTGTAGTTATTTTGTAATTCTTATCAAAAAGAGGCGTAAAGAATTTGAAGAATGGAATTGGTGAAATTACCTCTACAGAATATCCTTTCGAATCAACATTCTCCTTTAGTTTTTTTTCAACTGAACCTATAGTTTTGCCCTTAATGAGTGCAATAGTGGCTTTCTCATCAACCTTATATGACGGCTCTCCTTTTATTTCGAGGCTTAAATTTACTCCGTCATCTGTTTTTTCTGATGACGTAACGGTGAATGTTATATCTTCAGGTTTTAGCAAATAATTTTCTGGAATCTGATCTGCGAGCTTAGCTAATAAGGCTTCTTTAACGACTTCGTCATCGTATAAATAATAACTAACCTCTGCAGTCACTTTTGCATCAAGTGTTTTTGCTTCTTCAGCAAGTTCCTTTGAATAATCTTCTTTTGTTAATTCTACTTCTGTAAGCTCGTTGAGTACTTTTTGCGTTGTGTCACTTTCTTTAAGTGCGTCTGCCTTTTTCTTGTTAATTTGTTCCTCAATTTCAGTTTTTATGCGTGTAAAATCTTCTTTTGAGGCAGTTTGAATTTCTTTCTCAGAGCCACCAGTAAACGTCTCAGTCGACTTTGCAAAGTATGTCGTATCAGAGCTCCCCTCAAATACGAATTTGGTGTCTTTACCTAAATTGTGCGCTGTTCCTATTTCTTCCGCGGTCACATTGGCATTCACCTTTGAAGTAGTTGTTAGAATATCGCCGCCACTTGTAACCGTTTTTGTCGCGGCTTTAACTGTGACATCGTTATCAAGAATAAAAACAAGTTTATTCGGTGCAGTAAGTTTCGTAGCCTTTTTAAAAGTCTTATCTGATTCAGTCGCATTAAATATGGTCACCGATCCACTCGCCTTTTCACCCACTTTCTTTGTACCCGAAGTTTCAATAGATGCTTCGGTATCAAGATTCTCTGTTTTCTTTTGGATAAAGTCTGCGTTTTCAAAGTCAACGGATTGGCTAATTTCAGATTTTTCGTAATAGATCGTTAATGTCGCTGAATGAAGATAATAAAGGCCAGCGACTAGACCTCCAATCATCATCAAGAAAACAATTCCAATAATTAATGTTTTCTTTCGTGATGCATTTGGCATTGTTAGTTTTGGCATATGTATAAGATTCTTAATTTTAGTAACAAATGACGGCACTGTCGCTACTGCAGGCTGAGTTTGCATAGGGCTTTCATATACATCCGAACCTGCAGGATCGGGGAGATGCGATTTTTTAACGTCCTCACCGACGATAAACCCTAAATCTTCAGGCACAGATTCTGTCTCATACATAGATTCTTGTTCCTCTACGATTTCTTCAACAGGTGCCACTATTACTGGCGCTTCCGCACCATGCCCTTCAGAAGAAAATAGATATTCTGGCGATGCCTTTAAAATAGCATTTTGTATGTCTGTTTCTGTCATTACATCAACCTTCGGCACGTGCATAAATACTTCTTTTGGCCACTTATGCGAAATTACCTTTGATGCCTCTTCTTGTATACCACCAGAGTCATACATGACTAGTCGCGATGGCATTACTGTGTCTTTCTGCGTATGCTGGAAAAGCTCATTAAGATCTGCAACTATGTCTTCTGATCTCGACACAGATTCTGAAAATACTAGTTCGCCTCCTTGGTACATGAAAACAGAAACTGCAGGAGTATCAATCTCAATTACGGTTGCTGATAGCGGTGAACTTTCTTTCTCAGTAATATACTTTGATATGATCTGATCCATTTCGAGATATCCAAGTGCCTCAATTTCATTATCTTTAATAATTTTCTCCAATGGTGTTTTGTATTGTTCTAATATTTCTCGCGTTGACAGATCTACAAGATGGGAGTAAACAAAGAAAGCGGCTTTTTTAAGCTCGACTTTATGATCGTTCTCAAGATTAAAGAGGAGCTCATCGATATCGTATGTTAGATTCTCCCAACTATTCGTATAGACAAAAGATCTCTGATCAATAATTTTTACCGATCTTTTTGCCTCGATAACCTCCAATAAAAAACCTTGGCCATCATTATGTCGAAGTAAAATCGCGACGACGTATTCTTTTTTGTCTGCTTTATTAAAAAAATTCATACTTTTACTTTATATTGTATTTCGCAAATACCTGTTCCACCCCCTTAGAGGCTGTTGCGAAGGCCTGATTATATGATACGCCCTTCATTGTGGCGTTAATTGCGTCCTCAATATATGCAATGATTTCCTCGTTAATTCCTTTATCGAAGGTACGTGATATCATAGGCAAACTCTGCATATATAGGGCTTGTTCCACAACGGGGCCAATGTATTCATTTTGAGCCAAACTCTCACGTAAGTCAACTCTAGAGTATGGCTCACCAAATAACCGCGTTTGTGACTGAGTCTGATATAGTTTGGTCATAGTGTCTTTCTGAATCAGAAAGTTAAGAAATTGCCAAGCCTCCAGCTGATTTTTGCTAGCTTTTGAAACACCTTCAACCCAGTATGTTGCCAAAGATAACGGTTGATTACCAGATAATAGTGGAAGTGAAGTTGCTTTAACCTCAAGCTCAGCGTTTGCGGCTTTTATTTCTAATATGCGCCATGAGGGGGCAATAATCATAGCTACTTTCCCCTGGATAAATGCCGATATGTTATTGGGCATTTTATCGCTCCAAAAGTTAAGTGGAGGTTCTGCGAATTGCCTATAATTTGCGAGAACTTCAATAGCTTCATTAGAATCTAATTTATTTAAATTTGCACCGTTTTGTAGCAACATCCATCCAAGAATATCGGAATAGTGTTCTATATTATTTGCCGTACCCAATGAGATACCCGAAGTAAGAATGTTACCATCCGCATCTTGAACTCTCAGCGTGTTTGCAGCATTCAATAGCTCTTCCCAAGTCTTCGGGGGCGATGTAATTCCTGCTTTTCTCAAAAGTTCATTATTATAGATCAATACGAGTCCATCAATTTCCAACGGCAAACCATAATATGAGTTTCCAATTTTAAGATCATTCTGAGCGACTTTATAAAAAGTGCTTTCAAATACTTCATTAGACATGACCTTAGACGGTAAAGGCGAAACGATTTCTGCTATGGTTGGGAGCCAGGTATTATGAAAACGGAAAATATCAGGTCCATTACCCTCTTTAATTCTGGCAAGGAGCTTTAATCGATAATCTTCGGGTGCTTGTTTTACATATGTGATATTTACCGATGGATGTGCCTTTTCATAATCTTGAATAACTCCTTCATAAATCTTTTCATCCTCCCAAAGACCCCAATACTCAAGTTCAACTTTCTCAGTTTTTTTTCCAAGTGAAAAAAGCAGTGAGAGGACAAAGAAGAAAATAACTAGGAAAACTGCAACGCCAATTGCAATGAATATAAATTTCTTCTTGTGATCGTCCTCCTCTTCCATCATAGGGGGCAAGCTATCATCAACTGAGGGTGGTTCTCCACTTCCACCGCTAGCTGAAACATCTTCTGGCGTTAATTCTTCTGGGATAACCTCAGGAATTATAGTGTCGCTGGGTTGCTGCGAAGGCATAGAAGGCTCTTCCTCGACAGGAATAGTTTCGAACACCGGGACATTGGTGTTTTGATCAGGCATACGTGTATAATGACTACTACATAGTAACCAAAATCCAGTTGGATTTCAAAAGCAATGTCGATCAAACTTATTCAATTAATAACAAAGTCGTTATTTTTTGCATGTATATTTACTGCTATATATGCGGTACTTCTTGTAGCTGTTTTAGTTCAACGAGATAGGACATACCAAGATCGAATTTACCCACAAGTCTTCGCTAATACTAATGATTTTGGAGGAATGCAAAAAAGTGATATCATCGATCATTATTCAAAAATAAACTCACGACTATCTAAACTTGCAGTTGTGATTCAATATAAGGATACAGTCGCAACATTCTCCGGCGAAACACTTAATCTTCATTATGACGCTAATACCATAGCTAGTCAGCTTTACGATATAGGAAGGTCACAGAATTGGCCAACAAGAATGCTTCAAAAGTACACGTCACTTTTACACTTATCAAATCATCAATTTCTTTATAAGCCACAATATACCGCAGAGAACATTGATCTTCACCTTCAAGAATTAGGTGAAACATACACGAAAGAGCCAAAGAATGCCCTCTTTGAGCTGAATAATGGTCGCGTCACTGCTTTTAGAATAGAGGAAGATGGTATCGCTGTTAACACAACAGCTACAAAAGAAGAGTTGAGAAAAAACCTGGCGATGATTTCTGAGCACCAAATACCCACTACAGTTCTCTTGACAGTTAATGATAAGGCTCTAGAACCAGATATTAAGCTCTCGGAAGCAAATGAATTCGGAATCCTAGAAAAAATTGGTGAAGGACGTTCGAATTACAAAGGATCCTCAGCAGAAAGAATTCATAATTTGTCTTTGGCAGCAACTAAATTTCATGGTGTACTTATTCCTCCAGGTGAAAATTTTTCTTACAACAAAATTGTTGGGGATATTTCTGCAGCTACAGGATATAAAACAGCATACGTTATCAAGAACGGAAGAACTGTTCTTGGAGATGGTGGGGGCGTATGTCAAGATTCTACGACATTATTTCGAGCAGCACTTAATACAGGACTACCTATTATCGAGAGAAAAGGACACGCATATCGCGTAAAGTATTATGAAAATGATAGTAAGCCTGGGTTTGACGCGACGGTGTATGCGCCAAGTGTAGATTTTAAGTTTAAAAATGATACATCAGCACACATTCTTATTCAGATGTCTAACAACAAGAAAACTCAGGATCTTGTATTTACATTTTATGGAAAAAGCGATGGGCGACGGGTCGAGCTTTCAGATGCCCGTGTGTACGATCACACAGCAGCCCCTGCGCCATTATATGAGGAAACTCCAACATTACCACGGGGCGTTACTAAGCAAGTAGATTGGGCAGCTCCTGGTGCGAAATCTCAGTTTACATACAAAGTCACTTCAGCATCTGGAGAAATTCTTCAAGATAAAGTTTTCTATACTGCCTTTCGTCCTTGGCAAGCAGTCTATCTTGTGGGTATAGGAGAATAAACGTATTAACGCTTTGGTGATTGCTTCTGACGTCGAGCCTTTCCACCAGTACCAACTTTTCTGCGTTCACGCACGCGCGCATCACGCTTAAGTAGTCCTGCGGGTTTAAGTTTGGCTCGATTATCAGCATCAACCATTTCCAATGCTCGTGATATACCAAGCTTAAGCGCATCTAGTTGTCCGTGAATACCTCCGCCACGAAGTAATGTAGAAATTATGAATCTATTTAAGTTGTCAGTTAGGTTTAAAGGAAGTAAATAATCTTTCTTATAGACATCTCCAGGAAAATAATCCTCAACAAGCTTATGGTTTGCATATATTTCACCTTTTTTTGCATCTGCAAGCTCCTTTGGAAGCTTCGCTTTTGCACTTGAAAGATAAAGTCTTACTCGAGCAACGGCAGACTTGCGTCGTCCGATACTTTCATAATATGTGATTGTTTTTTCTTGTTTAGCCATTATTTATATCTTAATTATTAACTTTTTCTGCGTATGGATGTTCGTTTTCAGGGAACACGAATAATCTTCGCATTCTTCTATCTCTATGCTTATTTTTAGGAAGCATGCCAGAAACTGCGTTTTCTATGATTTTTCTACAATCCTTCTCGTGCTGTCTAAAATATGGAACCTTTTTAAGACCTCCTGGATATCCAGAATATCTTGTGTATACCTTGTCCTTTTCTTTCGTGCCAGTAACTTTAATGTGTTTTGCATTAATAACGACCACATAGTCACCTGAATCTAAGTTTGGTGAAAAGTTGGTCTTACCTTTTCCTATTAGAAGTGTGCTTATCTGCGTTGCAAAACGTCCAAGCACTATCTTGTTTGCATCAACTATATGCCACTTTCTTGCAATATCCTTCTCGCTAATTGTTTTTGTTGTAGTTGTAAGTTGTGTCATTGTGTTTTAGTTTTTTCTGCGGTAACTTTTTTTGAGGCTTTTTTTTCAACTTTTTTTTCTTTAGGCTCTACTATATCAGCTTTTTTTATTTCTATGAGTGGTTTTACCCATTCTAAGCGTGCTGTATCAGCATTATCACCTTGGCGAGGCGCTAATCTAAACATTTTTGTATACCCACTTGTTTGACCTACAAAAGAAGGCCCAACTACTGTAAGCATATGTTTTACAACCTTAACACTGCCAATCTTTCTCAGTAAAACATTTTTATCAGATTCTTTACCTTGTGAGGCCTTATACACCAGTCTATCAATATGTCCTTTCAAAAACTTTGCCTTTGCAAGAGTCGTGCTCAATTTACCTGTTGCAATAAAATTAACAAAAAGCTTTCTCATAAGAGCTTCGTTTGCATCTTGACCGTTCTTGAATTTTACTTTACTTATACCGTGTTTCATTTAAGTTCAATTTTGACACCGAATTTCTCTACTTCCTTTTCTATGAGTGAGATTGATTTTCGGCCGACACCTTTAAGGTTTGCAAGTGCCTCAGGACCTCTTGTCATAAGGTCTCCAACCGTTTCAATTTTCTCTCTCAAGAGAGCATTAATAACTCTTGTAGGAAGATCGAGTTCGTCAATGATAATTTCATTTACTTTCTCATCAGCTACTCGTGCAGCTCTTTCTCCTTCGGCTGAGACAAGCTTGCTTACGCCAGCATTATCTTCGGTCTCACTCGAAACACTTCCAAAGAACGAGGTTATTACCTCTGAAGATTGGGTGAGTGCATCTTCTGGAGAGATTGCTCCATCAGTCCACACTTCAAGTGTAAGCTTATCATAGTTTGAAGTACGACCTACGCGCTCGTCTTCGACTTTATATACTACCTTTGTTACCGGTGAGAACACTGAGTCAATGGCCATGGTGCCAAAAACTGCTTCTTCTTTTTCTTCCGCAGCACTAAATCCCATTCCTTTTTCAATGGTGATTTCGATTTCAAGCTTTGCATCATTGGTTGTAAGCTCAGCAATTGACTGATCTTTATTTACAACTTCGACATCACCGCCTTTAAAATCTGCTCCGGTTATTTGACCTTTACCTTTGTGCGAAAGCACCATAGTGAATGGACCATTACCCTTGAAGCTAAATCGGAGTGATTTTATGTTGAGAATCATCTCTAATGCTGACTCCTTCACACCATCGACAGATGAAAATGGATGCACAACGCTATTTATTTTCACGTAGGTTACTGCAACACCTTCTATTGATGAAAGCAATACTCTTCTTAGAGCATTTCCCATACTATGACCATATCCTGCTGGAAGTGGTGTAAGTATAAATTTTCCGTAGTTCTCAGAACTTTCAACTTTTTTCGTGGTGAATGAAGGTTTTATCATAGTATGTGTTAATTTTTAAAATTATCTTGAGTAAAACTCAATAACAGCCTGAAGGTCTACGCCTTCTTTTAATGCATCAAGACTTGGTGCGTCTTTAACTTTTCCTGAGAGGGCTTTTCTTTCAAGCCATTCAGGCAACACCTGGTCTTTCATTGCAATAAGCTCTGCTACATATGGGATTTTTGATGTCTTCTCATTTTTGAAGGTTATGACATCACCTAATTTTACTCTATAAGAAGGGATTGAACTCTTTTTTGTATTGACGGTGAAGTGAGCATGATTTACTAGTTGGCGTGCAGAAGCGCGCGTAGGAGCAAATCCAAGTCTATATACAGCGTTATCTAGTCGTGATTCAAGAAGTTGAATAAGAATAAATGCTGTGTTACCAACCATATGATTTGCATCATTAAAATAGCGTCGCAACTGCTTCTCAGTTAAACCATAGATGCGTTGTAACTTTTGCTTTTCTCTTAATTGTTGCGCATATTCAGTTTGCTTTCCTTGTCGCGCATTTGGCTTTTGACCTGGCTTTACGGCTAATCGTCGCATAAGACTCGCTTGGGCTTTTGAACCTGTGGTCTTTAAACCAAGGTCAATTCCTTCTCTGCGAGCTAATCTGTTTCTGGGTCCTGTATATCTCATATATTATAAATAATTATCCTTTTCTTAACTTTGGTGGTCGTACGCCGTTATGTGGAATAGGTGTCACATCAAGTATTCGATTTATATCTATTCCTGCTGCTTTAATAGCCTTTAGTGATGCTGTTCTTCCTGGGCCAATTCCCTTTACATATACGGTAACTTCTCTAAGCTGATGCGCATCAATTGCTTTTGTTAAAGTTGTCTGCACTGTTACTGTTGCTGCATATGGTGTCGATTTCCTTGTACCAGAAAATCCATACATGCCACAAGATCCTGCTAATACAGGCTTTCCCTGTTCATCAGTAATTGTAACTAACGTATTGTTGTATGTGGCCGTAATGTAAATACGTCCTTTCTCAACTGCTCTTTTTTGTGCTTCCTTTTTCATAATGCTTTAATAATTATTTTTTTGCTGCAGCTTGCGTTAATCTTGCTAAATCTTCTTTCTTAAGCGCACCAACTGTCTTTCTCTTTCCGCGTCGTGTGCGTGCATTTGATCGAGTTCTTTGACCTCTCGCAGGTAATCCTCGTAAGTGACGAATACCTCTGTAAGCACCGATTTCACGTAATCTTTTAATGTTTGAGTTAATTTCTTCCTTTAGATCACCCTCAACCTTTATCGAACCTACTTCTACCTGAATTTGCTGGACTTCGTCTTCAGTAAGGTCTTTTACCTTTTTATGAATATCAATTCCTATCTTAGCAAGAATATCTGCTGATTTTTTCCATCCAATACCATATACGATGGTCAGTGCGTATTCAATACGCTTATCATCTGGCAAGTTTCTTCCTGAAATACGAATCATGGCTTTTTTATGTTAACAATTGCTAAATTTATCCTTGCTTCTGTTTGTGCTTAGGATTCTCACAAATAATATACTTTCGTCCTTTTCTTATGACGACTATACATTTCGGACATCTTCTTTTTACTGCAGCCTGAACTTTCATAGTTATAATCTATAAGTAATTCTTCCTCGGGAAGGGTCGTACTTAGTTACTTCAGCGCGGATTCGATCTCCGGGCAAAATCTTAATATAATGACGTCTCATTCTTCCTGAGAGATAACAAGTTATGACCTTATTCTCAAATCTCTCGTCTAGTTGTACTTTAAATAAAGTATTTGGAAGGTTTTCAAGAACCTCCCCTTCCACTATCAACACATCCGGACTCTTCATAAAGATTATATTGTACCACACTACTAGGTTAAAATTAAAGACCCATTTTCAGTGATTGCAACTGAGTGTTCGAAGCATGCTGCAAGCGAGTTATCGGTCGTTTTTATTGACCATTCATCTGCTTCATATGCCATCTCGCCACCCCCCATAGCATACATTACTTCAACAGCAATCACCAGTCCAGGTTCTAAAAGTAGTGTTTTTTCAGCAGGTCTATTAACAAAGCATGGTACGTATGGGTCTTCATGAAGCTCTTTTCCAACACCATGCCCCGTAAGCTCGCGAACAATAGAATAGCCCGCATCTTCGATTGTCGACTGCAAAGCTTTTGAAATATGTCCAATTCTTTGACCTTTAGTCGCCACAGCTAAGGCTTTTCGTAAAGCGACTTTGCCTGTTTCTAAAAACTTTGTCACTTCGGGTGTTTGATTTCCAGCCTGAACAGTAATCGCAGAATCAGTATGGAGACCTTTGTAAAAAACTCCAGCATCAATGGTTACCACATCGCCATCTTTTATGACACGGTTTGTGGGTGGCGTGTGTACTATTTGCTGATTTACACAGATACAGCTTGCCCACAAATAGCCTTCTACTCGCTTAAAACCAGCTTCTCCCCCTTTTGAGGTAATGTATGCATCAATAAAACTATCAATATGCTTAGTGGTTATTCCTGGTTCAACCATCGCCGCTGCATCCTGCAGAACATCATGGAGTATGGAGCCACCATATTGCATATCAGCGATTTGCTGTTTTGTTTTGTAGTGAATCATGTCTTATTCAAGAGAGAAGTACACATCGCGATAAACCTCTTCTAGCTTTGCCTGAAGATCGTGCATGGACCCATCGTTAATAACCATAAAATCTGCAAATGCAAGGGTAGGGCCTTTGTTAGCTTGTAAAATCTCATTCAAGTCACGCTCCTCATTAGCTAGTCCTCTTCGATCCTTTCTTTTTTCAACTCGATCGTAACGAAGTTTCTTATCTGCCCAAAGCACTAACAATACAACCTTGACGTCTTTAAATTCTTTCTTAAGATATTGGTATTCTTCAAACGAATACAACCCATCAAGAACTACCAATGTTTCTTTTTCAAGCGACTTTTTAATCTTCTCTTTACTCAATACTGCCATTGCCTCCATGCCATATTTCTCGCGTACTTCCATACGAACTAATTTATGAACATCCTCAGTATGTGCAAGTTTACGCTCAGCTACTAAATCATTGATTATGTTCCCAAAATGAACAACCGGTAGTTTTTTACTTTTAAAGTAAGTAGTCGCTTCGGTTTTCCCAGAGCCTGGTAACCCAGTAACTGCAAGAATGATTTTTTGCTTCTGCTTCCATGAACGAACCTTATTCTTATAAAATTCCTTTCCTAGTAGCTTTAGTATCTCCTTATTAACATCCTCAATACTTTTTGTCCCATCAATACGGATAAGCTTTCCTTTTTCATCAAAGTGAGAAATGACAGGCTTTGTTACTTCATTGAATATTTCAATTCTTTTCATTACAGCAGCTACGGTTTGATCATCGCGCGCATCTTCTGTTCGATATGCAATGCGCCACAGGGCTTCTTTATCTGGTAGCTCCAAATATATTATTTTATCGAGATCGCTCTTAAACTTTTTAGCTTGATTTAAGGTGCGGGGAAATCCATCTAAAATATAGCCTTTTTTATACTCTCTTCGTGATAAGTAGTCTTCCACTATAGGAATAGTCTCCTCATCAGGAATTAAAAGACCGGAGTTCATAGTTTCTTTTACATAACGTCCAATAGTAGTTTTTTCCTTAGCGATAATACGGAAGATGTGACCTGTAGAAAGATAGGGTACTCCAAGTTGACGAGACAATAAACTGCCTTGAGTCGACTTTCCAGCGCCGGGTATTCCAATTAAAACGAGTTTCATGTATTAGTCAAGTTTTTTTCGCTCTTTGTGTTCGGTATGCTTCTTGCAACTCTGGCAATATTTGGAAAGCTTGAGAGCTTCCTGGGTATTCTGCTTATTGCGTTCAGTAACGTAGTTAACATTGTTACATACGGTACATTGCAATCCGAATTGTAGTCTCTGTCCTTTTTTAGCCATAATTCAGAATAGATTATTAACGGGTATATTTGTCGTAGTGCTTCATAGCGACCTGGGTTTCAAGAACCTTGAATGTTTCCAAGACTACCGAAACTACGATAAGTACTCCTGTTCCTCCGATAACTAAATTACTAGTTCCGGTTAACCCTGCAATTATAGCAGGTAATATGGCAATTGTGCCAAGGAAAAGTGCACCAACTGTTGTTATTTTAATTAATATGCTTTGCAAGTATGCTCGAGTTGCCTGGCCAGGGCGAATTCCTGGAATAAAGCCACCATGTTTTTGAATCTCATCCGAAATTTTTTCTGGATTAAATACAATGATGGTATAAAAATAAGTAAATGCCACAACTAATAAAAAGTAAAGTATGTTGTAAATAGGGCCTTGAGGATTAAATGTTTCTGTAAGAAATCGCGCGAATCCTGCAACTGCAGGGTTATTAACCCCTGCTAAAAAGTTACCAATTAGCTGGGGGAATAATACAAATGAGATAGCAAAAATGATTGGGATAACTCCTGCTTGGTTAAGCTTAAGCGGGAGGAAATTACTCGCACCTTGATAAACTCTATTCCCTTTAATCCTCTTAGCATAGTAAATCGGTACTTTTCTTATAGCCTGATTCACAAAAACAACACCGGCGATAACGATGAACATTAATCCTAGAATTATTGCTGTTGTAATAAAGTTTTCGGAATTCGAAGTAAAGAGAGCTTGACTTGCAACCACTGGTATTCTTGCGACGATACCCGCAAAGATAAGCATAGAGACACCGTTTCCGATACCATATTCAGAGATAATTTCACCAAACCAAAGTAGAACAAATGACCCCGCAGTCAATGTAACTAAGAATGCTATAAATTCTATAAATCCTAGACTTGATATAACTTGTTGATTCCTTAGCACAACATACATACCTATTGCTTGAACAATGGTAATGGGCAAGGCCAGTAAACGTGTGTATTGATTAATTTTTGTACGTCCAAATTCTCCCTCTTTTGAGAGTGCTTCTAACTGCGGAACAACAAGTGTCATAAGCTGAATAATGATTGAAGCATTAATGTACGGTCCGAGTCCCAAGGCCATTACAGAAAAGTTAATAAGAGTACCTCCTGAGAATATATCAAGTAAGGCAAAGAATTGATTTGAAGAAAAAAGACTTCGTAGGGCTTCGCGATCTACAACCGGAACTGGAAGATATGCGAATACTCGAAATATTGCAATAATAAAGAATGTAATGAATATTTTTCTGCGAAGAGCAGGGTCTTTTAAGAAAAGTTTTAGTTTTTGGAACGGATTATTCATAAGACGACCACCGCGCCTCCTGCTTGTTCAATCTTATCCTTAGCCACGCGTGAAACAGGAAGTGCAATCTGTAACGGAACCGAAATGGTTCCACTAGATACCATTTTAACACCTCTTTTCCTCGCTGACATGTCTATTATTTGTTTTTCAATAAGTGCTTCGACAGTAACCGTAGCATTAGCCTCGAATACTGAAACATCATCTAAGTTAATAGTAATTGCTTTTGGCTGGACCGACTTATTTCTACCTTTACCTCTAAGAAGCGGATATCTTTTTACTGATCGGTTTTGACCACCTTCAAAATGAAGTGGAATTTTCCCACGAGCTTTTTGATGTCTTGTTGTACCTCGGCCGGATTTTGCACCTGCGCCACTACCCAAACCTCTTCCGAGTCTTTTCTTTTTTGTTTCTACTATTTTTGTAAGGGTATGTAGTTGTGTCATTGTATTATGTTCGTGCTTTCAAACTTTCTAACGCCTTCATTACTGCATACACATTCGATATCTGATTTCGTGATCCAAGAATCTTTCCTGATGCATTTTTAACGCCTCCAAGAGATAAAATCGAGCGAACAACACTTCCTACTTTCAAACCTGCACCTTTAGGAGCTGGCTTTAGAATAATATTCGAAGCCTTGAATTTTACTTTTACATCATGTGGCAAAGTTTCTTCATATACTGGGATTTCAATCATATGTTTACGTGCATATAAGATAGCTTTTCTGATTGCTTGTGGAACCTCAAGTCCGCGACCCAACCCAATGCCAACTTTACTTATATTATCACCGACAACAACAAGAGCAGAAAAACTTATATAGTTTCCACCTTTTGTCTTTTTTGATAGTCGGCGAATTAAAAGAACCTTCTCCTCAATACCATCTTGAGGTTCTCTTCTCTGTCTTTGGTTATTATTTCGATTTCTGTTATCCATAATTTTTTTTAAATTGTGATACCGCCTTCACGAACTGATTCCGCCAAAACTTTAATTCTTCCTTTGTAAGGATAGGCGCCTCTATCAAAGACGACTTGTGTTATCTTTTCTTTTTTCATAAGTTCTGCAATTGTCTTTCCTACATACTGCGCTTTTTGAGTTGAGTTTAGCTTCTCTCCATCTTTAGCTGTTGTATCACTTGCAGATACAAGAGTTGTCATTTTATGATCGTCAATAACCTGTGCATAAATATGCTTATTTGTACGATGTACCGACAATCGTGGATACGCAGATTGGCGAATAATCTTTGATCTCACTCTCTTCTGTACCCTTTTTCTACGTAATAATACTTTATTTTTCATGTTACTTATGCTGTTTTAGCCTTTTTGCCTGGCTTTAATTTAATGAACTCACCTTCATATCGGATTCCTTTTCCTTTGTAAGGATCAGGCTTTCTAATCGACTTTATTTTATTTGCCGCTTGACCAACTTTCTGTTTGTCTGAACCAGATATGGTAACTACGTTTGCTTGAACACCAAATTGAATATTTTCAATGCTCTTAAAAGTAACGGAATGTGAAAAGCCAACATCGAAAACTAAATCTCTACCTTGTAGCTTTACTTTATATCCCGTTCCAATAACTTCAAGTTTTTTTTCCCATGTCTTTGTAACCCCGGTTACCGCATTTTGAATAAGACATCTAATAAGACCATGTAGTGCCTTTGTTGACTTTACATTATTTGATCTTGTGACATCTACCAATCCATCTTTTATGTCTACAATAATTCCTTCAGGAACTTCTACAGACATTTCTCCCTGTGAACCCTTCACATTAATAATAGAATCTGCCAGGCTTACCTGAACACCATCTGTAATTATTACTGGTTTATTTCCTATTCGTGACATATGTAATTACCAAATTTGAAAAAGAATTTCTCCGCCCATTTTACTTGTGCGGGCTTCTCTATCTGACATAATTCCTTTAGAAGTAGAAAGAACCGACATTCCTAAACCTCCCAGTACCGGGCGCATATCTTGAAGTCGATTATATGTTCGTCTGCCTGGCTTAGATAATATCTTTACCCCTCTTAGTGCGGGTTTATTATTCGGATATAAAAGTTCAATAGTTATATCTTTTTTAGGACCGTCTTCTTGAATGGAAAAATCTTTGATGTATTTTTCTCTCTTTAAAAGAGTCAAGACATTTGTATTCAACATTGAATAGCGACATGCAATAGAAGGCTTTTCAGCCATATAACCATTTTTAATTCTGATTACAAGATCGATAATTAAACTTGTCATAATAGTATTACGTCTTTTCTAATACACGCTTAGTAACCTTTCCGTGTGTTCTAAATGTTCTACTTAAAGCAAATTCTCCCAATCTATGACCGACCATACCCTCGCTTACAAAAATTTCGACGAACTTTCTTCCATCATGGATCGCTAGCTTATGACCAACAAAATCTGGTGAAACCTGCGAACGTCGTGCCCAGGTTTTTATTACTGAACGATCGCCAGAATCTTTTTGCTTCTGAATCTTTATCTGCAACTTTGCGTCTATATATGGTCCTTTTTTAGCTGATCGTGACATAGGTTACCAAGAAATCTTTTTAACTCCAGGAATCTCTCCTCTTAATGCTTTCTCTCTAAATACAATTCTTGAAAGGCCGAATCTTCTCATATATCCACGGCTTCGGCCGGTTATGCCGCATCTATTTCTTAGTCGTGTTGCACTTGCATTGCGGGGAAGAGCAGCGAGGGAAACATAGTCTCCTTTAGCCTTTAGCTCATCATGCAAGGCAGCATATTTAGCAACGAGTTTTTCTCGTCTTTTTTCTTTCTCTAACATTCCTTTTTTAGCCATATTTTTTAGTCAACAAAAACTAATCCCATCTCTTCTAATAGTTTGCGGGCATGAGCATCTGAAGTTACAGATGTCACAAGAGTTATCTCTAATCCTCTAATCTTGTCTATTTTATCATAATCTATCTCAGGAAACAGCGTCTGATCGGCCATGCCGATATTAAGGTTTCCGCGTCCATCCAAGCTCTTCGCAGGAATACCTCTAAAATCACGGATACGAGGAAGAACGATTTTCAAGAATTTCTCCAAGAAGTCGTACATTTTATCGCCACGAAGTGTTACTTTAGCGCCAATTGGCATACCTTTTCTGATTTTAAATGCAGCGACAGATTTTCTCGCATGAGCTATGATTGGCTTCTGACCAGCGATTTGTGCGAGATCACTAAGCACGTGCTCGACAGTAGCTTTACTTGTGGCGCCCTCACCACAACCAATATTTAGTACCACTTTTTGGATCTTAGGTATCAAATGTTTATTTTTCAGATCAAGCTCCTTGTAAAGCTTATCTGCGACCTCGTTTGTATAGTGCTCTTTAAGTTTCATGTTTTATAAATTTATTTAATTCTTTCTTTCGTTTTTCTCTCAACTCTAAATTTCTTGTTTCCTTCAATAACATACCCAACTCTCGTAACTTTCTTTGTTGATTGACTAATGAGCATGACATTTGATGCATCCATAGGTCGTGGAAGTTCAATAATTCCTCCCTGTGGAAACTGATCACTCTTTTTTACGTGTCTCTTATAGATATTAACTCCAGCAATCAAAACCTTATTCTTAGCTTCATAGACTTTTTCTATTGTTCCTTCGCGACCCTTGTCTTTACCGGTTATGATGCGAACTTTGTCGCCTTTTTTAATTTTCATGGTTATTAATAAATTTCGGTCGCTAAACTTGCAATCTTATTAAATGCGCGCTCCTTAACTTCTCGTGCCAAAGGGCCAAAGTATCGTGTTCCCTTTGGGTCCTTTGAGTCGCGCGCGGTTAGCAACACGCATGCATTATCGTCAAACCTAATGTAGCTTCCATCTTTTCTTCGTGTTTCTTTTTTTGTGCGAACGACAACTGCATGTACTATTTCACCTTTTTTTACTTGACCGAAGGGATCTGCTTTTTTTACTACTGCAGTTACAATATCACCAATATGGGCAATTTTCATATTACCTCTCCCAGGGATGCCGACAATATATGCCTGTTTAGCACCACTGTTATCGGCCACGTTCATAACTGATCGTAATTGCAACATGTTCTATTTAATATTTTTTAATAACTTTAAACTGCTTATCTTTTGAGATCGGTTTTGTTTCTTCAATATCAACCTTGTCACCATCTTGAACTGCTATTGTACCGTCCAAATGTGCCTTAAACTTTTTGTGTCTCTTTAAAATCTTGTGATAAAGTTTATGTTTAAAAGACTTCTCAACCTCTACAACGGCAGTTTTTTCCATTTTCGTTGAGACTACTTTTCCAGTTAATACTTTTGCCATGTTATTATTTTTTTTCGTTAATAATTGTTAACATCACTGCTAATTCTCTCTTCTTTGCACCTAAAGCATTTGAGTTCTTAGGCTTATTTACTGAACCCTCAATACTCAATCGAGCGATTTCATCTTTAAGTTTTTGCGCACTAAGCCTAAGCTCATTGGCATTTTGATCCCTTAATTTCTGTAATTCTTTAGTTTTCATATTTGGCGTAAAATAACTTTTGTTTTAAGTCCAAGCTTTGATGTTAAAT
Organism: Candidatus Woesebacteria bacterium; assembly: GCA_018062135.1. Taxonomy (GTDB): domain Bacteria; phylum Patescibacteriota; class Microgenomatia; order UBA1406; family HO2-37-13b; genus OLB23. Next base: position 37,748 of record JAGOSW010000002.1, on the reverse strand, counting down.
TCTTATGCATCACTTTTATTGAATCTTCATCCAATCCCTCAATTTCGTACAGCATTCTCCCTGGTGTAACAATCGCTACATAATGCGACACGTCACCTTTTCCGGCACCCATCGTTACCTCAGGTGGTTTCTTTGTATACGGCCTATCTGGAAAAATGCGCATCCAAAATCTTCCTGCTTTTCTCGTCGCTCTTGCCATTACTACGCGGCAAGCTTCTATCTGTCTATCTGTTATCATGCCGCTCTCAAGAGTTTTGATACCATGGGTACCAAAATTTACCTGGTTCCCCTTAATAGCGACTCTTCTATATATTCCTCGAAACTGTCTTCTATGTTTTAATCGTTTTGGCTGTAACATGTTTATTCCTCCTCAGGTTTTCTTGCTATCCAAACTTTTACTCCGACATATCCTGACTTTGTTAAGGCTGGGTATGTTGCAAAATCTACGTCTTCACGGATTGTCGAAACTGGCACCGTACCTTCATAATATTTTTCAGAACGAGCGATGGTGGCACCACGAATTCTTCCACCAATCTGAATCTTTATACCTTTTGCTCCCGATTCCATTACTTTTTCCATTGTGTGATGAATAACTGCTCTATGAGGGAGATTTCTTTCAATCTTGCTTCCCAAATCATATGCAATGTAATATGCATTCAAATGTGGTTTCTTAACCGGTTCAATTCTAAGTTCAATTTTCATTTTGTCCTTCTCAACCTTGTCCTGACCAATACTGTCAACAATGAACTTCTTGACATCCTCTAAGCCTTTTCCACCACGGCCGATAATCATTCCTGGCTTTACTGCATGAATAATGACGACAATTTTATTAATAGCGCGCTCAATTTCAACACGGGTTATCAACGCAAAGTTAAATTTCTTGAAAACTCCAGCTCGGATCACGATATCAGATATAAGATTCTCCTTAAAGGTTCTCTTATCAGGAAAAAGCCATCGAGAATCCCATGTTCGGGTTATCCCCATTCTGAAACCAATTGGATTAACTTTTTGTCCCATATTATTGTTTTTTTGTAACTTGTTTCTTTGTATCGGCCACTAATACTGGCTTCTCTTCAACTATTTCAGCGCTTTCAGCTTTAGCTGCTTTTACTGAACCTTCTTTTTGTGAAAGCACCACAGTTATGTGTGACGTTCTTCTCTTGTAAGGTTTCCCAGTTCCTCTTGATCCTGCTCGATATCTCTTTAGATATATGCCTTCATCAATTGCGAGTGTTTTAAACACCATTTTCTCAGGAACCATATTATAAACTGTTTTTCCGTTATCAACAGCGGACTTTATCGCTTTCCAAAGGATCTTTGCAGATCTCTTTTGGCTAAGTCCTAAATGCTCTAGTGCAATTGCTGGTTTCATTGATTTTACTGCATCTGTTAAGAAACGCAATTTTCTTGGTGAAATCTTTGTGTGTTTTATTGTTGCTCTAGCTTCCATGATAATTATTTACTTCTTCTCTTAACAATTAATGCATCACTATACTTTGGTTTTCTTGTGCGCGTACCTCTGGCTGATTTACCCCATGGTGTCTTTGGATGCATACCCTGACCACTCTTACCTTCTCCTCCACCATGTGGATGCGAACGAGGGTTCTGAGCTACACCACGAACGGTTGGCCTGATGCCCATGTGGCGACTTCTTCCAGCTTTACCTAAGTTCTCTAATTTATGCTCAATATTACTGATACGACCAAGGGTCGCCATACAGTTAAGAAGAATCTTTCGGACTTCTTTTGAAGGCAGTTTTACATCTGCGTATTTATCGTCTTTAGCAATAATAGTAGCAGTTGAACCAGCACTCTTCACAATCTTACCACCTTTTCCAGGATATAGCTCAATGTTATGAATTTCCACTCCTAAAGGAATCGCTGAAAGCGGCATAGCGCTTCCTACTTGCATATTATCATAGACTCCTGATACAACTTTATTACCTGCTTCCATACCGACGGCATGGAGAACATATCTTCTCTCGCCATCCTTATACTCCACAAGTGCAATATTCGCTGTTCTATTTGGATCGTATTCGACAGAAATAATAGTTCCTTCTATTCCAAATTTATCTCGCTTAAAATCAATCATGCGATAGAATCTTTTGTGACGTCCACCCTGGTGTCGTACTGAGATAGAACCGGTATTATCTCTTCCTGATTTTTTAGGAAGAATATAGGTTAGTCCCTTTTCTGGTTTTGTGTTTGAAAATCGAATTGCCATGTTATTGTGTGGAACTTGGAACTATATCAATAGTTCCTTTTTTAACAGTCACATACATTTTTTTTATACTAGATAGCTGTTTTGATCGCATTCTCTTACCTACTCTTCGAACTTTACCTTTAGTGGTAACCGATGTTATGCCTGAAATTTCTACTTTAAAAAGCTTTTCGAGTACTGCTTTTACTTGATGCTTACTGGCTTCTTTTTGTACCTGAAACACATATACTTGTTGAGCATTTCCACTCAATGCTTTTTCAGTTACTACTGGCTTAATTAATATATCTTGAATTCTCATTTTGCAAATCCTCTAAACTTAATAAACTCATTTAATCCTTCTTGTGTAAATAGAATCTTTTTTGCATTCAAAACTTCATATGCGTTTAAGAGATGACAATCAGTGCTGTGCACGTATTCTATGTTTCTTAAACTCAGACCAAATCCTGAATCCTTTTCTTCATGAGCATAGATAAAAAGTGCTTTAGACTTCATATCAACGCCCCACTTTTTTAATGTAAGATTCATTTCTTTTGTCTTGCCACTTGCTGTTGATGCATCCTTTAAAATCATAAGTGCTTCATCTTTTCTCTTAAGTGTTAAGCTTGTATAAAGGGCCTTCTGTCGCTGTTTTTTATTCATTTTAAGTGTGTAATCTCGTGGCTCTAAACCATGAGCAACACCTCCACCGACAAAGATTGGGGCGCTTTTTGCACCATGTCGTGCACGACCTGTACCTTTTTGCTTATAAATTTTTCTTGTTGAAGCATTAATTTCTCCTCTTTTTTTTGTTTTATGCGTTCCTTGTCGTTGGTTTGCAAGGTACACACGCACATACTGTGCAAGTAATTTTTCAGAAGCATTTACGTTAAATATGCCTTCTGGAAGCTCTACAGATCCCGCTTCATCACCTGAAACCATATAAAGTTTCGCCGTTAATTTCTTAACTGATGCTTCTTTTTTTATCTTTGGTGTACTTTCTTCTTTAGTTTTTTCCATGTTATTCTGCCTCAGCTGTTTCAGCTTCTGGCTTAACTTCTTCAACAACTTCTTCGACTACTTCTTCGACTACTTCTTCAATGACCTCTTCCATAACTGGCACTGCAACAGCATTAGCAGAAGAAATAGCAATGAGCCCCTCACTTGGTCCTGGGACCAATCCTTTAATTAGGATCCCATCCTCAAGGCTGTCGACAACCAAGAGATTCTTTACTGTAACTGTTTCGTATCCCATACGACCTGCCATTCTTTTTCCTTTATATACGCGACCTGGTGTGGTACCTTGGCCAATAGATCCAGGAGATCTTTCACGGTCAGATTGACCATGGGTGCGTGGACCACCTGCAAACTTATGTCGTTTAACGACACCTTGGAAACCTTTTCCTTTTGATTTACCAGTCACTGTAACCATATCGCCTTTCGCAAAATAGGTAGGTGGAACTTCATCACCGATCATAAAAGAAGTTTCGCCGACTTTTAGACCTTTCTTTTTTCCATCTTCAACAAGCTCGCATGACGAAAGTCGCACCTCTCTTAAAAAACGAAGCGGGGCTTTTACCCCCGCTTTTTTTAATATTCCCTGTGTTGGCTTGGAAATATTCTTTGCTTGACCAAATGCAAGTTGAAGTCCCCAGTAGCCGTGAGTATCCATAGTCCTCACGTTTACCACATGACAGGGTCTTGTTTTAATAAATGTTACGGGCATTCTGTCTCCTTTGTCAGAAAACACCTGCGACGTAGCTCCTTTTGTACCGAGAATAAATTTGGCGATCATAGAACTTTTTTAAATAAAAAAACCCCAGACTGGGGCTTTTTAGAAGCCTTCCAATCTGATGCTGCTATGTACTAAATGCTGAGTGTGGCATTAGGCAAAACATGCAAACTGCATTATATAACAAGATATAATACAAGTCAACGAACATCTAACTTAAAATAGCGCATTATTGCCTTTAAGATTTCAACCAAGACCAGCACTAATGCAACTCCTCCAATAATATACATCCACTCATCAATTAACAACGGTGCTGTATTAATAATAAACTGTAATGATGTTAGTTGAATGACAAACAATTGTATAAGAATACCTATGGCGACAGATAAAAGTAAAACAGGATTATTAAAGAAAGATACTTTCCATATAGGTAAGAGAAGAGTTCTCAGCGGAAAGACCAGTAGCATTGTAGATAAAGCAACATAGCTAAATACGACAGTTCTTGCCACCTCAAGTGAAGTAATGCTTAGGAAATATGAATACAATGCTAAGCCTATGGCACCAATAGAGAAACTTACGCAGAGCATAAATACTACAAGCGGTAAGCTTAATAGCGAGCTTTGAGCTCTAGGGAAATTTCGTGTTTTCGATACATCATACGGTTCAAAAGTTAGCGCAAGCGAAGGCAATCCATCGGTAATAATGTTAATCCATAAAATCTGTGCAGCAGTTAGAGCAATAGGAAAGCCCAAAAGGATAGTACCAACAACTAACATTATTTGACTCAGACTATCTGACAGAAGATACAAAATAACTTTCTGAATATTATCAAATATTCCTCTTCCCTCCCGTATAACTTGAATAATTGTCCTAAAATTGGAATCAAGCAAAACCATATCGGCTGTCTCTTTAGCTACATCCGATGCCTCACCAACGACGACACCCAAGTGCGAGGCTTTAAGTGCAAGTGCGTCATTTACCCCATCGCCAATAAGCGCAACAATTTCTCCTCTCTTTTGCAATGCTTGTACTAGTTGCAACTTTTGCATTGGCGATACTCTCGCACAAATATCTAGTGTTCCGATACGATCCAGAACTTCTTCATCCGACATCTTGTCTAGTTCCTCACCAGTTACCGTTATGACTTCTTTATCGTTACCATGGGTAACCTGCTTCCATATGGCTTCTGCCGTTCCTACGTAGTCACCTGTCATCATTATGATACGAATGCCTGCCTTATTACATTCTTCAAAAACATTACCCAATCCTATTCGTACAGGATCTTCAATTCCAATAAGTCCAATCCACGTAAATTTTTTGCTTTTAGATGATTTTTTTGCGCACGCAATAACACGAAGTCCTTTCATCGACCATTCTGTAAGCTGTTCGATCATCTTTTTCTTTTCCGCCACAGAAAGTTGTGAAAGCTTCATTACGACTTCTGGTGCGCCTTTTAAATACGTCACCCCATCAATGGTGACGCTCATGTACTTATTAATACTGTCAAAAGGAACCTCATCTTGACGCACAATATTTTTATTTTTTGTTTCTGGATCGATATTATTCTCTGAAACCCAGTCCCAGAGCGCAAATTCAATCGGATCATCTAAGTTGTTCGCATAACACGCAACATCAAGTGCGTCATGTAGATTAGTAAGCTTCGTATCTGTAACGCGCATAATTCCCTCAGTGAGCGTTCCTGTCTTGTCTGTCGCTATTACTGTTACTGATCCTAATGCTTCAGCAGCAACTAGACGTCTTACCAAAGCTTTCTTCTTTAAAATACGTTGCATTCCAAGCGACAAGATCACCGTAAGTGAAATAGTTAAGCCTTCAGGAATTGCGCCAACAGCGAGCGCTACTGAAGTCGTAAACATATCATGAATGGGAACGCCTTGCATTAAACCAATCAGAAAAACAACGATTGAGATACTCACAATACCTGCTGCGAGAACATGAGCGAGCGATTGAATACGTTGTTGTAAGGGTGTGAGCGGTTCTTTTGTTGAAGATAATCTATCGGCAATCGAACCAATTTTGGTGTTTACGCCAGTTGAGGTTATCCGAAAGACTGCTCGTCCCGTCAGAACGGTTGTTCCCATGTAGACTGTATCATTAACTTTTTTGCGAATTGCAATACTCTCTCCTGTTAAGATAGCATCGTTTGTCGAAAGCTGAACTGACTCGAGAACAATGCCATCAGCAGGAACCTTATCGCCCTGGTGCAAGACGACAATATCATCCGGGACAATTAAATGTACGGGAATTTTTTCAAGCTGTCCCTTTCTGTATACATTGGTAACAGGCTGAATAATACTTTTTAATGCCTCTAATGCGTTTTCTGCTTTACTTTCCTGATAGTAACCCAGTACTGTATTGAGAAATACAGCAACAAATATTATGAGCGCATCTGTATAGTGGCCCAAAAGGTACGTAATGACGCCGGCGGCAACGAGAATATATATGAGTGGTGAAGAGAATTGGTGGATAAAACGAGTGAGAACAGAAAGTCTTTTCTTTGATGGAAGCTTATTTTCACCAAACTCAGAAAGTTGTTTTTGAACTATGTCCTGCGTGAGACCTTTATATTCAGCCATACTTTGATTATAAACAAAGTATGCGTTACTTGGAAAGCTCCTTTAAATCAAGCTTTTGAAACCATCCCTTGCGATACAAGATGGCAATTACAGCATAGACTGCTATATCTATCCATGTTTCGTCGAGCGACTCATTCTGCGGTTCTTTATTATTCTGCTGAAGATTTTTCAGGCGGTTTACTTTGTCGTTAACACGAAAAATTATGCCCATCTCCCCTGTATCGAGAATATTATCTTTACCGTAATCTTTATGTTTGCGAATGAAGGTTGTAAGAAGATGGGAACAAATTAAAGAGAAAGCGTCATCAAGAAACTGTGGCTGTTTCATACTCAAAAGTATACACTAAATCGAGCCGATCACGCTTGCTAAGTCTGATAGGCGTTTTATAACAAAGTCAGGTTTTGCTTCTTCTTCTAATTCTTTAAAAGAGTAGATCTTCATATTATCTTCAGGAGTATACAGCACGGTTTTACTGCCTGCACTTTTACCCATAAGAATATCTCCCTTGGAATCTCCAACAACCAACGCAGCATTTGGATCAATCCTGAGTTCGCTGCATACTTTATATACAGCTTCAGGATGTGGTTTAGGATTGATAACGTCATCAGTACTTAAAGCTACAGAGAAGTCCTTCTTAATGTTAAAAATCCTGAAGATTTCTTCCAAGTACCATCCTACAGCAAATGTAATGATCGCTAATTTAATTTTCTTGTTCTTAAGATCAGTAATTGTTTCTAAAGTATCAGAAAAAAGATTAAGTTTTGGCATTGCTTTCTTTACCTCATCGAAGTACATAGCTCTGAATTCTTCTACCTTGTTGGGAATTCCTAAATCTGAACAAATTACTTCTTCTTTTCGACCAAAACACAGATTAACAACTTTCCTATCTGAAAAACTAAATCCATAGTATTTTAGGACTTTTTTATAGGCATTTAAAAAATTATCCAGGGAGTTAACTAACGTTCCATCAACATCGAAGAGGACTGCTTGTATCATGGAGTTTGATTATCCCATCTTAACTTCCACACTGACACCAGCGGGAAGATCAAGATGCATAAGTGAATCAATGGTTTGGTTTGTAGGATTGACGATATCTAGAACGCGTTTGTGAGTTTTTAAGCCGAAGTGTTCGCGAGCATCTTTATCAATAAATGCCGCCTTGTTTACAACGTATTTTTCAATTTTTGTTGGAAGGGGAATAGGACCTAAAAAGGAAGCACCCGTTTTTGTAGCGGTGTCGATAAGTTTTTGACACGTTTCATCAATAAGACGATGGTCAAATGACTTAAGCCTAATTCTTATCTTTCCTTTTGGCATTGTATGTGTATGTGCTTATAACTTTATCATCCTTGTCAGCCCCGGCTAATGCCAGGGCTGATGGATGTAATGAACTAATTACTTGTTAACTTTGGTCATAACACCAGCTCCTACGGTTTTTCCACCCTCACGGATAGCAAAACGGAGACCTTCTTCGATCGCAACAGGGTAAATAAGTGTTGCATTGATCTTAATGTTATCACCTGGCATTACCATTTCTACTCCTTCTGGAAGTGTTACTTCTCCAGTTACATCAGTTGTTCTGATGTAAAACTGTGGGCGGTAACCCTTAAAGAAAGGACTGTGTCGTCCACCCTCTTCCTTCTTCAAGACATAAATTTCTGCCTCGAATTCGGTGTGTGGTGTAACGGTTCCAGACTTAGCAATAACTTGTCCTCTTTCAATATCGGTTTTTTCGACACCTCTAAGAAGAAGTCCAACGTTATCACCAGCTTCTGCTGTGTCTAATGTTTTTCTGAACATTTCCACACCAGTAATTGTGGTTTTCTTACTATCGTGACCAAGTCCGACGATTTCAATTTCGTCATTAGTCTTGATAGTACCTCTTTCCACACGACCTGTTGCGACAGTACCTCGACCTTGAATGGTGAAGACGTCCTCAACTGGCATAAGGAAAGGCTTTTCTGTATCACGTACTGGATCTGGAATGTAATCATCAACAGCTTGCATCAAGTCAAGAATTGCTTGTTCTGCTGCTGGGTCGCCCTCAATAGCCTTTAGGGATGATCCTTTGATAACTGGAACATCATCTCCTGGATATCCGTACTTCGTAAGAAGATCACGAACTTCCATTTCAACTAGTTCTAGAATTTCAGGATCCTGAACCATATCGGTTTTATTAAGATACACAACCATCGCTGGAACGTTTACTTGTTTTGCAAGTAGAACGTGCTCACGAGTTTGTGGCATTGGGCCGTCTGGAGCAGATACAACAAGAATAGCACCATCCATTTGGGCGGCACCTGTAATCATGTTTTTAATGTAGTCTGCGTGACCTGGAGCATCAATATGAGCATAATGTCTCTTTTCTGTTTCATACTCAGAGTGATGTACATTAATGGTGACTCCTCTTTCTCGTTCTTCTGGAGCTTTATCAATGTCTTCGTATTTAAGTGCTTCTGCCAACCCTTTTTTCGCTAGAACGAAGTGGATAGCTGAAGTTGTAGTGGTCTTACCATGGTCAACGTGACCAATAGTACCAATATTGACGTGAGGTTTATTTCGCGTAAATGTTCCTTTTGCCATTTTATGTGGTGTAAAGTGTAACTTTTAAATAACAACAAAGACCCTCAACAGAAATTACTCCTGTTATGGGCTAGATTTCATGAATTATACGAAATGCAATTTTAAATTGCAAGAAGCATTAATAGAAGATGAGAGCGGGCCGGGCAGGGCCCGCTCTCGGTGAAAGACGTCGGCTAAGTCACGAACCAATCCCTCTGTTCCAAATCTCTCGATTCATTACGTCTGGATCGAGCGTCTCTGTTCGCCGTAGTATCTCGGCGAGCTGCGGACTGTGGAGATCTTCCGCGGTGATCCCCTCAAGACCTTTGCGGATCTCCTCTGGCGAATTCATGGCTGCACGAACTTTGGCTGCCGCTGCTGCCAGCAAATCCTCCCTTTGGTCATCGGAATGTCCCATGACTTTCCTTTCTTGAATTGGGAGATCAGATGGTGAACTCGGTGTCCAGACATTCGCGAGAGATGTGGCGAGCCTTTCTATGCTCCTCGTCCATCCGCTCGCGCTCAGCGACCACCTTTTCAACGTCGTCATCTGTCCATTGCGGCAGATTGGCAAAAACTCGAGCCAATCCTGAACCTCTACCTGCTCTGAATCCCCGAATGTGATCCGCGTAGTTAATGACTACTGATTGTTGCACCGTCCTTCCTTCCGTTCGAGCAGGGTACTTACCCTGGCAATCGGTCGGAAATTAACGTCTTCCGCTTACAAATATTATATCACCGTGTTTCTAAGCAGACTTTGAAGGCATTCTTGAAGAGTACTGAGTTAAAAGATGGAAGAAGATCACAATGTT
>JAGOSW010000002.1:0-27748 GCA_018062135.1 Candidatus Woesebacteria bacterium | reverse complement strand
TACCCTGGCAATCGGTCGGAAATTAACGTCTTCCGCTTACAAATATTATATCACCGTGTTTCTAAGCAGACTTTGAAGGCATTCTTGAAGAGTACTGAGTTAAAAGATGGAAGAAGATCACAATGTTGATTACTGATAAAGCGAGGTAGACTGCTGGACTTTTTAGTAACTCAAATAAAAATTCGACTCGTGGTACTGGCCAACTTCGATAGAGATTGATAAAACTTAAGAAAGACAGTCCATAAAACCACTTTAATAATTTTCTTTCTGTCAATGCAGCTAGTAATAAGAAAGGGAGAATAAGCAGTGTATATCGCTCATGCATTTTTGTAGCGAAAAGAAAGAAAGCAAAAGCAGATAAAAACGTAGAATAGAAGAGATTATGCTTTTTAAGATATATCTTCATAATAATTAGAAGTGCTATGCTCAAGAATATGTATCCCCAGGTTCTATATGTCATATTCAACAAGAAAATATCTGAATCCATTACACCATCAAAACGTGTAAAAGCCCATAGGTTATATGCGCCGTTCGTCACAAATGCAAGACTCTGCGCTTCAATAATGCTATGAAAGTATGTCGAGTAAGGTATGAGGATGTTGGACTTTTTTCCTAAGAATGGAAAAAGGGAAACGATGAAAACAATATTGCTTGCTAGAAAAACTTTCAATGATTTCACGAATCCAAATTTATTAATAAAAAAGAGTGCATAGAATGGTAAGAAGACAATGGCGGTCGGTTTAACAAGAAGCGCTGATATAAACAGCAAGCCGCTCATAAAATATCGCTTAGAATACATTGCAAGATATGTCGAAGTTAAAACCAAGAAAATGGGAATTGCATCTATTTGCCCCCAAAATGCACTGTTATAGAAGAATGCAGGGTTAAACAGCACCAAGGATGGAGCTAAGAGTAAGACTTTTCTATCAAGTTGGTGCTGGGTTAAAAGCTTATTGGCAAATAAATAACTCATCCACGCAATTCCCATATCTGCAAAAATTGCGGGCAACTTCATAACGCCCGCTAAGAAATATCGCTCCTGAATAATAAATATGAGTTTCGATGGAAACAAAGGGACATGCAGATTTAACCACCAACAAATATCGTACAAAATCTGCGTAATAGGGTAGGTCACATAGAAAATGTATAGTGCAAAAGGTGGGTAGTTTGGATAAAGAGTTGCATAGACTTCTTTGGAGGGAGTTAAGTAAAAATTTGATGGACCCCTATTCCATAGATCTTGCGCCCATGAAATATGATTGTGCACGTCGAAACTAAAATCCACAAACATTAAAACTAATCTAAGAAGAAGTCCAAGAAAGAAAAGTATAAAAAGAGGGTGTTTTTTTACGTACGACATTGTGCGTATATATATAGCACGTATCTTGCTTTTTTACTACAGCTTCTTTACACTAATAAACAGGACCGTATGAAACGAAAACACTTCATCACTCTGGGACACGTATTAAAACACTCAATAGTTCCCTATGATGATTACTACGGAAAAGTTCTGCACAATACTCCATTCAGGTTTTCACTAAAGTATTTTTTCACACTCTCAATTTTGCTCATTCTGTTAGAATTTGTAAGTGCCTTTATTGGCGTCGGGAAAGCCTATCCTTTCTTTAAAATGGATACGGGAATTCGATCCATTGTCGAACAAATTCCAGATGACCTGGTCGTAAACCTTCAAAGCGGACAACTTACTACGAACTATGATAGACCGACCATAATATTTAATCCTGATATGGCTACGCCAGGCACGCTTATGGTTATCGATCAAAATGCAGATAAAAACAAAATCTTTGAATACGAAACTCAAGTACTTTTTACCGGACACGAACTCATTACGAATATAGACGGTAGAGTTATGTCGTTTGAATATGGAGTGAAAAAACTAGAAAGCGGGATGAATTCTCTAGCCTTGGGCAGACTTTCAAGGGCATCTACTCCAATGATCATGAGTGTTTATGTAATCGCGATACTTCTTCTACCTTTATTAATAACCGTTGGCCGCCTCATAGTGTTATATGCGATTAGTCTTTTAGTATTCTTGCTCTGTTTTAAGATTATTCCCCGTCTGAAAATTAATAAAGTTTTCCAAATTTCTCTCCATGCAGTTACAGCACCTCTTATTATTCAGTCAGTCCTTTCAATTCTTGGCCTTACGGTGCCATTGGAATTTTGGTGGTTTAATGCGATGACTATTATCTTTCTCTTAGCAGCATTATACGAAGCTTATATCCTTAGCAGCCGCACGTCTTAGCAGCTCCTTTTATCCAGCCATCAATATAAGTACATTTATCCAGCGCAACATTTTCTGAGCATGTCACGGCATTGCTAGAAGCACTGCAAGAGAAATGTGGTGAAGTAAAGAAAGTATCTCTCAAGGAATCATTGCATGTAAACTGTATAAAACAACTTTGTAGGCTTTTATCATGGGTTGGTACATAGCTAAATGAATTGACACATGTAGGTAAATCCGCCTGCAGTACAATAGTTTCTGATGAATTTTTTTGAGTTTTCTGCGTATTGACAACCTCTTCATTTGCACGAGAGCGATACGTAAAAAATATTGGAGTGTTCAATATGGTAAATGCTGCGAGAATAAAAAAGAGACCAATGACCGGAGCGCCATATTTTAGAAATTTATTATCGTGGTGACGGTGAAAGAGTCTCATCGTATAACCATTGTACCCAATTGGCTGATCATATGAATATGATCTGAGCTAATTATTTTTTTAAGCCCAAGGCGTTTTGCATCAAACATAATTTTCTTCTCGCGTCGAGTTGACCGGACTTCTCCTAAAAGGCCAATCTCTCCTACAAAAGCTACATCTAGCGGCAACTTTGTATTTTTTACCGAAGAAATAATACTTGCTGCTATACCAAGGTCTGCAGATGGTGATTTAATAGTGAGTCCACCTGCGACACTAACATAGATATCGTACTTATCTAAATTCATTTTTAGATTCTTTCGGATTACGGCAAGAAGAAGTTGAAGGCGATTGTAATCAACACCCGACGCAATGCGACGTGGAATTGCCAGTTGCGTCGGCACTACTAAACTTTGTACTTCGTACAAAAGCGACCTGCTTCCTTCAACTGTGATAACCACAGCGCGGCCTGCGGCCGCCTGTATAGATTTATCAATAAATAAGGAGGGGTTAGTTACTTGCTTAAGTCCGTCTTCACTCATTTCAAATAGCCCAACCTCATCGACAGAGCCAAATCTATTTTTGCGTGCGCGCAGTAGGCGAAATGTCGATTCTTTTTCGCCTTCTAGTTGCACGACACAATCTACTAAATGCTCAAGTGTCTTTGGGCCAGCAATATCACCATCTTTTGTGACATGCCCAATGAAAACTATTATCTTATTATTGCGTTTCGCATAATCGACCAACCTCGAGGCATTCTCTTTTATTTGCGAAACGCTCCCCATTGGCGAAGGAATATCCGGCGTATAAAGAGTCTGAATCGAATCAATGACAGCAATCTCATATTGACTTTCATATTTTTCTAATGCAGCTATAACCGAATCAACCTGAAGTTCATTCGTGAAAAGAATATGATCGCTTTTTATTCCAAGCCTATCTGCGCGCTGCTTAACCTGCTGACCAGATTCTTCACCAGAAATGTAAAACGAGGGAATATTTCCGAGTACTGAAAGCAGCAAAGTTGACTTTCCCACACCGGGCTCACCTGCTAGCAACACGACTTCCCCTTGCACGAACCCTCCGCCCAAGACCCGATCAAACTCGTCGTTGAGCGTTGGTAGTCGTTTGTTTGACTGGCTTGACATTGTACTAAGCTTTTCAGCATGAGCTGCCACTGCCTTACTTGATCTAGATTTTTTCGATCCTGTCTCTGCTGTCTTTTCAAACGTATTCCAGTCCTGACAAGAAGGACACTTTCCATACCAAGAGGCTGATCCATAACCGCATTTAGAACATATGTATTGTGCCATCTCGTTTATTTAACAATTGCCTTTTTTAATGTAGCCAGGGATTCATCATCGATAATCGAACAGGTTAAAACCTTGCTTCCAAATTCTGACAGCTTTTTTACTTTTTCTTTAATTTCTTTCTCTGTAAGCAGGTCTGTTTTTGTAACCAAAATAATTTCCTCTTTAGAAATTAAAAGTGGATTGTATTGTTCGAGTTCTTTTCGAATTGTTTTGTAATCTGCATGTACGTCTTGCGAAGTCCCATCAATACAATGGACCAATAGAGAAGTCTTCTCGATATGTTTTAGAAACTTAACGCCAAGTCCTTTTCCCGAATGCGCACCTTCGATTAATCCTGGAATGTCAGCGATTACCGTTCTCTCAAGCATGCCTAAATGCGGCTCAAGTGTCGTAAAAGGGTAGTCGCCTACTTTAACTTCCGCATTTGTAAGAGCATTTAGTAAGCTGGACTTTCCTGCACTGGGTAATCCAATGAGGCCAACATCAGCTATAAAGTGAAGGTTAATGTGTAGTGTACGAAACTTTCCTGGTCGCCCTGGTTCTGCATGGTAAGGAGTTTTATCAGTACTCGTTTTAAATTCGTGATTCCCTCTTCCTCCCCTTCCGCCTCGAGCAACAAGATACTGTTCGCCTACCGAAGTAATCTCCCAAATATCGCCCGTCAGCGTATCGGTAATAATAGAGCCAACAGGTATTCGCAGTTCGATATCCTCACCTCGTGCTCCAAACTGCTTCTTACCTCTTCCTGGTTCCCCGGCTTGTGCCTTAATTTCTTTCTTAAAACGGAATGTTTGGAGTGCACTTATGTCATTAACTCCAACAACATATACACTGCCACCCCAACCACCATTCCCTCCATCAGGACCACCACGTGGTATAAACTTTTCTTTTCGAAATGAAATACTCCCATCGCCACCTTTTCCTGCCTCAACTGTAATCGTAATATCGTCTATTAACATGCCAGCATTCTAACAAATCGCCGTAGGTAGCACAAATCATGTTATAATGTCATGGCTATGAAACGGAAACTCCTTTTTCTGCTCCTTATTTTCTTTATCTTTGCAGTTGTTGTTGGTGTGAAGTTTTTCATTCTCAATAATTCAGTAAAACAAGGCCACATAAAAATTATTACCTCTCCTTCAGCCAGTGTTGTCATTAACAATCAAACAAAAGGTAAGACTCCTTTCGAAACAACACTTGATGAGGGCGAGTATCTCATTAAGCTTATTCCAAACACTTCAGAAGCGAGCGAATCCGCAACGTGGAGTGGAAAGGCAAAAATCTTTAACAATACGCTTACATATGTAAATCGTGAACTTGGCATTGACGACATTTCATCTTCAGGGGTTATATTTAGTGTAAAGAAAATGGATAAAAAACCTGCGAAAAAAAATACTGGGGAAATAGAAATAATAACAGAGCCTGATGGAGCAATTGTGTCTCTTGATAATGAAGAGCAAGGAATTGCCCCAGTCGTTTTATCCGAAGTTCCCGCAGGTGACCATGAGCTATCAACATACAGCCCTGGGTTCTTTAGAAGAAGCCAAAAAATTCGTGTGGAGGATGGCTATAGGGTCATTGCCGAATTTAAACTTGCTATAGACCCAACACATAAGAAGGTTGAAAAAAAAGATCCTGAAGAAATAGAATTGGAAGCAACCAAGAGTGCTGAACTTGCAGAAAAGTTCACGGTGACTATTAATGAGACAGGGACTGGGTGGCTTCGTGTTCGCTTTGAACCCACACTAAATGCTTCTGAGGCCGCAAAAATTACACCTGGAAAGACATTCGAAGTTCTTGAAGAAAAAGAGGGGTGGTATCGTATTGAATATGAAACAGGGAAAATGGGTTGGATATCATCAAACTATGTTAGTAAGCAAAACGAATCGTCACCAACTAGTTCTCCAGCTGCGATAACTCCTTCTCCAAAAGTCACACAGAAGAGCGCAACTTAATTCTATTGATTAGGATAATAAATATTGCCAGTAGGATAACTGTTATAGATAGCGCAAGTATTTTTTGCTGCTGATGTAAGTAAAGAGCTGAAAGACCAAATAGCAGCGACACAAACCAATAGAAAACTGCAATACGTCTTTTTCCCCAACCTATCTCCATGAGTCTATGGTGAAAGTGGCCAGCATCACCTTTAAAAGGAGACTGCTTATGAATTAAGCGACGCAGAATAATATACATAGCATCAACTAGTGGAACAGCCAACACCAAGGCCATAGTGCCAACCTTACCCCAGGATAAAATTGAGAGGACTCCCAGCATATATCCAGATAGTGCCCCTCCGCTATAGCCAGGCATAATTTTTTGGGGGTAAAAATGCCAAGGCAGAAACCCTGCGTACGCACCACCTACTATAAAAGCAAGTAATGTCACACTAATCGCGCTTATTTCATGTGATGAAAATCGTATTGCTACAAGGCCTAAAATTATACTGGATATTGCCGTAAACCCTGACAATTGTCCATCTACCCCACTACTCCAGCTTACAAAATTCATGAGTGCGACAATCCATATTAAGGCAAATAGATTCGAGAGTATAAGAAATTCGTGCGAGCCAAAAAGATCATAGGTAAACTTTATTTGCTGAAGATCAATAACGCCGCCAAAAGGATTTGTTATGTAAGGAATTCCTAAACCGAATAATATTACAATCGCAACGATAATAATATTCATTATCAGCCTAGACATTGCTGACAGGTCAAAATAATCATCTAAAATACCCATTAATACTATTAAAAATCCTCCCAAGAGAATACCTATAAGAAGCTTATTCATGGGGATCAAAACAATTGCTGATAGCAATATTGCAAAATAAATACCAATACCCCCCGCTCGTGGAACGATGCCCTTATGGATATTGGCAGGATGTTTACGGATTCGTGAATCATCTACAAGACGCAATCTATGGGCTAATCGTATAACTGTCGGAGACAATACATATGAAACAATTGCAGAAAAAAGAATAGATACGAGTAATTCACCTATTTCCATTACCAAGTAACGATGTAAATTATTTTTATAAAGATATAGGTTGTCATGGTGATAATGGTTATATTAGCTATCCGTGCAATATTATCAAGAAATTCTGATCTTTCAATTAACCGAGTGGTTACTAATGTGTTTATGAGAAGACACATCAAGGATACTATGGGCACAATTACAATAAGCCATACGTCGACAACCTGGTCAGTTCCATTAGGAAGTGAATAAAATAATGGAATCTGTGGCGGTAGACGCAAATATCCGACCACAAATAAAAGCACCATAACGACACAAGAGACTATATAAAGCGCTGGAGTCGAAATACTTACATTCTTTAACATGATGTCATTATAACAAAGTGCGACATTTGACAGAATATAAGTGTAGGGAGTACAATTGGCTCATGTTTACGCTACCAAACTTACCTTATGACTACAATGCACTAGAGCCACATATTGATGAGGAGACAATGCGCCTTCACCATGATAAACACCATGCAACATATATAACCAATTTAAATACTGCCCTTGAGAAATACAGTGAGTTTAGTACCATGTCAATCGAAGAGTTAATCGCAAACATTGAGAAAGTTCCCGAAGATGTTCGCACGGCAGTCCGCAATAACGGTGGTGGCCATTACAACCACAGTCTCTTCTGGACTCTTATGTCTCCTGATGGTGGCGGAGAACCAGAAGGTACGCTAAAAGAAAAAATCAATACAACTTTTGGTAGCTTTGCCGCTTTTACCGAAACATTTAATAAAACAGGCCTCAGTAGATTTGGTAGTGGATGGGTTTGGCTTACAGTAAAAGATAATGCTCTAGAAATAGTTTCAACTCCAAATCAGGATTCACCCTTAATGGAAGGCACTCATTCAATACTGGCCTGCGACGTATGGGAGCATGCATACTACCTCAAGTATCAAAATAAAAGAGCCGATTACCTCGCCTCTTGGTGGAATGTAGTGGATTGGAAAAAAGTCTCAGAACTATACGATACGGCTCAAAAATGAAACGCTTTTTGTATATAATTCCTATTCTAGCTATCTTATCAATCTCTTTTATGTACAAGAATTATATTCTGGATACGCTTTCAGAATATCGACAAAAAACACAAAGACCTAATGATAATCGAATCGTAGAATTGAACACGTCCAGACTTCTTACGGTAACACCATTTCAAAAACCTACCATAACACCTCAAGTAAAAAGAAAAACCACCACTACGAAAGTACCCGCACAAGAAGAATGGGGTGTTGCTAAGGAAATTAGCGAGGGAACTTATACAATTCGCGTTGGAAGCGATGCAGCGATGGGTAATCCACAAGAAGTTCTCGCCGCCTTGAATGCGTACCGCAACACAAGTGGGCGATCAACATTGTCATGGGACGATAAACTAGCATCTTATGCACAAAGCCGCGCCGATCATATGAATAGCATTCAAACTACAGATAAACATGAAGGATTCAATCGTTTTCTTGAACAAGAAGATGGTTTTAATAAGCTAGGATTCTACCGCCTTGGTGAAAACTCTTATTATGGTGGACCTTTAAATGGCACACATGTAATTGAATGGGTTTTTGCGAAAAGTCCTGGTCACGATGCAAATCAGAAGGATCCAGACTGGACGCATGTGGGGATTGGAGTAACTGATTCTACGGTAAATCTTATCTTTGGCGGAAGTAAAATGTAGTCAAACTTTTTCTTGGACCTTATATTCAAGTTTCTTACCCATTAACATACGTGTATGTGCTTCTAGTGCAGGAAGTGATGAGAATAGTAAAGAAATAACTGGTAATAGATACCACTGAATAAACAGCATGGGCACATTTCTTAAGTCTGTTTTAATCTTGGCCCTTTCTCTGAGCTTGTAGTCAAGATATATCGATAAAATAAGCACTACGGATGATAACGTTAAAATAAAGGAAGATAGCTTTGGCAAAAGAAAACCAAAGACAGTTCTACTAAAAATAGGATTAACAAGAGGCGGGATTGATGCACTAACCGTCAGAAGAAAAAATGACGTAGGCCAAAAAAAGTGTGTTTCGCATATGTGCAATACTCTTTTAAGTTTAATAACGAAGTTTATTTGTGGGCTATGGAACGATCTAATCAGTGCATATGGGATATCTGTAACGCCCCAAGCCCAGCGCTTTTCTTGTTCGTAGCGAGCTTTAAATGTTTTAATAAGGCTTGTAGATAAGAGTCCATCTCGAATTATTGGCATGTAGATTGGAATTGTTTTTACCTTATCGCCTAGAGTAAAGAAAGCTTGCATCCAGATATGCCAATCCTCAGGAATAACATCAGTATCCCAATAGCCAATTGTCTCAATTAGCGATAGATTTGTTGAATATGTTGATATCTGAATAAGCACATCTTCTTGTGATAGATATGCAAATCGAGCAACTGATGACAAAATCGTTTGTACACGGACAGGCATTGGTAGTTTCCAGAAGTTATTGTATAGCAGTACGGGGGCTGCATAAAAATGATATTGGCTCTCGGGATTTACTAAAAACTTATACGTAACACAAGCTAAGTAATTTGGTGGCAATAAGCTGTCAGCATCGCACACAGTAACGACAACTTTCTCAGCAGGAATATTTAACTGTCTCGCTGTTTCCGAGATAAATTTTGCTGCATGAGTTGCATTACTCGCTTTTCCTATCGCCTCCCCTGGAGCAATCTCATGATAAGTTGTATCCATGCTACCAAAGACTGTTCCGAACTTTTCTGTTATCTCTGCGCTTCTTTCTTTTGCAGCGTTTCCTTCTCGAACTTCCATGCCAAAAACTACATGAATTTTCTTTAGGTCATAGTTTTGCTTTGTAAGATACTCCATGGTCGCAACAAGCTTTGCGACCGATTCTTTATAGTTGACGACAAGAATAAAATGATGAATATCCCTATGACCTTCTATCTGTTTGACTTCTGCGAGCCAATCAATCTGCTCAACCCGCTTCATAAGGCGAAATGAAACCATGGAATAGTATGCTGTCTTCATCGCTTTGTAGAAGAAATAGATCATATAACCAAGAATTAAGTAAGCAGCGACTGCGGGATGAAAAAATGACAGCCATACTGGCATGAAGATTGTTGCCCAAACTAGGAGCGGGATCATTATTTCAATAAAACGATATAATTTACTCGATTTATCAACATCATACCTATTGATTTGGGTTGTCATATCAGTAAATTTCATTATTTCCATTATAGCAGAATACTACTTTGTATGTGAATACACAAATCCTGTAAGACCAATTGCGCACAGCAGAGCAAAATTTATAAGGGATAGCATATTGAAGACAAATAGTATGCTAGCAATGCCAATAAATATTGAGAAGGTAGTCGCTATTACTCTTTTCACACGTAAGAGAGTCAGAATAAGGTAGACTAAAAATGCACCCAGACAATGTACTAACAATATGACCAATGCATTATCTGGACGCATATTTAGAATAATCAGACAGATTAGCAAGGCTGTTACTGCTGCGGTAATGGAAAGACGATGCTGCATGGTATCCATTATACTTATCCTATGTCTCCAAAATTACAGAATCTATTAATTGGTGCATCGCTGTTAGGAATTTTCATATATTTCGCTTCTGATGTATTTAAGAAAAACTATAACCCCCCTACCGTCCCTAAAGAAAAAGTGGCGATTGTGACTCCGGTTCCTACAGAAGCTCTGGCGGAATGTTCTGGTCCATATATTAATATCAAAGAAGGAGCAGTATGGAAATATAAAATAACAACCACAGGTACCAATGCGGAAACAGTAACTATATCAACTCAACTCACACGAAAAAGTTTAGGTAGAATAGAATTTTCAACAGCTAATGCGACAACAGGGAAAAAGGTCTCGACTGAAATCTTATGCAAAAATTCGGGGATCTATGGCTTACCCATTCCCCTCTTTTCTACTAAAGCGTTTGACAATGTTCCTTCGGAACTCATATCGCCGTTGACACAAAGTGTGCTTTTTATTCCTAATAAAAAAGTTTATAAAAACAAAGCATGGAGTTCGGAGATAGATATTAGTAGCTTGCTACCTATAAAAACAGGAGCGTATCCGCTTGCTATTAATTTTAATGTTACGAAAAGTGGTGAAATCACTTTACCTAACAAAAAAAGTGTTCAGGGCATATCTATTTCAACCTCATCAAATCCACAGGGATCAATAGATTTGAGCTCACTCTTTAACATAAACTATCAATTAGGAGAAAATGTGGGTCTTATAGATGGGTTAATTACTGTGAAGATTCCATCAAAAGCTGAAGTAGTAACAAAGATTGAATTAATTAGCTTCTCAAGCCCTCTTTGACTTCATTGTTTCAACGATGCTGTTAGGTACCTCCTCATAGTGAGAAGGCTCCATATAGAAGAATCCACGACCTTGAGTTAGGGATCTAATGGTTGTTGCGTAACCTGAGAGCTCAGCAAGTGGTGCATTGGCTTTTACAATTGTTGAGTTTCCTCTATTTTCTGTTCCAAGAATCTTTCCACGTCGACTTGAAAGATCGCCAATTACTGTTCCCATAAACTCGTCTGGAACAGTAGTCTCCATTTTCATGATTGGCTCAAGCAAGGAAAGTCCTGCTTTTTTAGCTCCTTCTTGTAAACCGATAGATCCAGCAATCTTAAATGCCATGTCTGAAGAGTCGACATCATGGAAGGTTCCATCATAGAGAGTAACTTCCATATCAGTGACTGGATAGCCTAATAAGACACCCTTTTCCATTGCTTCAACGACACCTTTTTCTACAGATGGAATAAATTCCTGTGGAATTGCTCCTCCTTTAATTGCGTTAACATACTTATATCCTTCTCCTCTACCAAGCGGCTTAAGACGTAAGAAACAGTGTCCATATTGTCCACGACCTCCACTTTGTCGAATATACTTTCCTTCGACTTCAACTTCTTTCGAAATTGTTTCACGGTAGGCGACTTGCGGCTTACCAACATCTACATTTAATCCCATTTCGCGCTGCATGCGGTCAACAAGAATCTCGAGATGTAGTTCACCCATTCCTGAAATAATGGTCTGACCAGTTTCATGGTCAACTTTTACACGGAATGTTGGATCTTCATCTGCAAGTCTCTGGAGAACATACGAAAGTTTCTCTTGATCAGATTTTGTTTTAGGTTCAATAGCAAGCGAGATAACTGGTTCTGGGAATGTTATTTGTTCAAGAATAATTGGATTCTTTTCATCAGAAAGACTATCGCCGGTACCAGTGTCTTTTGGACCAATAAGTCCAACGATTTCACCTGCATATGCTTTATCAATTTCTTCACGATTATTCGCATGCATAATCATGATGCGACTTACACGCTCTCTTTTACCATTACTTGCATTGTAAAGATATGATCCTGTTTCAAGAACTCCTGAATAAATACGTGCATATGTGAGCTTACCTACGTGAGGATCGAGTTGAATTTTGAATGCTATTGCGGCTAGATCTTCATCAACACTTAATTTGCGCTCAATTTCTTCTTCTGTTCCTGGCTTAAGACCTTTAATTACTTTAAGATCTGCTGGTGAAGGTAAAAAATCAACAACACCATCAAGGAGTGGTTGCACGCCTTTGTTTCTTAGAGAAGTTCCTGCATAAATAGGAACAATGTTATATGCAATGGTCGCTTTACGAATTCCTTTCATTAACTCTTCATTAGATATTTCTGTACCTGCAAAGAACTTTTCTAAAAGATCATCGTTAAATTCACATACCGCTTCGATCATTTCTAGTCTTTTTGCTTTTGCTAGTTCAAGCATGTCTGCTGGAATCTCTTCTACATCGTAGTCAGTTCCTTTATCGTCTTTTTTGCCCCATACATATGCTTCCATTGTAATAAGGTTTACAACGCCTACGAATGTTGACTCAGCGCCAATCGGATACATAATAGGAACTGGCTTTGCTTGAAGGCGCTCACGAATATCAGCCATTGTATTCTCAAAGTTTGCACCGATTTTATCCATCTTATTAATAAAACAGATACGTGGTACGTTATATTTATCAGCCTGTCGCCATACTGTTTCTGATTGTGACTGAACACCTTCTTCTGCATCAAATACCATAACCGCGCCGTCTAATACGCGAAGTGATCGCTCAACCTCTGCGGTAAAATCGACGTGACCAGGAGTGTCAATAATATTTATACGAATGTCTTTCCAGAAGGCTGTTGTTGCAGCAGAAACGATTGTAATACCTCTTTCTCTTTCTTGATCCATCCAGTCCATTTGTGTATCGCCGTCATCAATATCACCGATTTTATAGGTGCGCCCAGTATAGAATAGAATTCGCTCGGTCGTAGTAGTCTTACCCGCATCAATATGCGCAATAATACCAATGTTTCTGATTTTTTCAGGATCAATAGTCCTGTTCTTAGTAATGATGTTCTGTTGAGCCATTGTAGTAGTATTTTACCAGTTAAAGTGGGCGAATGCTTTATTCGCTTGAGCCACTTTTTCGACTTGGAGTCTCTTGTTAACAGCTTCGCCCTGATTTTGATAGGCATCCATTATTTCTGCGAAAAGTTTATTTTCAAAAGATTTATATTGTTTGTTTGAACGAGAGTTTGCCCCGTTAACAATCCAATTTAGAGCAAGATATAGTCTTCTTTGAATGCGTGTATCCATAGGAACGAGGTATGATGCACCTCCAACACGACGAGCTTTTACCTCTTTTGTTGGGGCGACATTATCTATGGCTCTACTTAAGACCTCGACAGGATCGAGATTTTGTTCTTTAATCTGGTTCAATGCGCCATACACAACTTTTTGCGCGACAGTTTTCTTTCCATCAACCATAACATAATTAATGAGCTTAGCTACCTCGTAGCTATCATGCATCATTTCGTTGCTTGTTGTATTTTTTTTGTATGATCGTCTTGGCACGTTTAAATTTTCTAAATATTAACTTTTTTTAGGCTTGCGAGCTCCGTACTTAGATCGTGAGGAAGCTCTGTTTTCAGTTCCTGTTGAATCGTATACGCCTCGAACAATATGGTATTTTACACCTGGTAAATCTTTTACTCTTCCACCTCTCACTAGAACAACTGAGTGCTCAGCCAATGTGTGGCCAATACCAGGAATGTAAGCAGTAATTTCTGAACCGTTCGAAAGCTTCACACGAGCTACTTTACGAAGTGCTGAGTTAGGCTTTTTAGGTGTCATTGTTCTTACCACAGTACAGACGCCACGCTTAAAAGGGCTATTGTGTGGCACTTTTTTGCGCTTAATATTGTTTATCGAATGCTTAAGTCCGACAGCATTTGCCTTTTTTGACTTAGTTGTTCGTCTATGTTTGATTAACTGATTTATTGTTGGCATGTTGTTATTCAGCAACTTCGCTAACTTCTGGTTCTTCCTCCACTTCATTTCCTGCCTCATCTTCTACCTCTTCGTCGTCAGGACCAGCTGCTTCTACAATAGGTCCTTCTTCCATGGCTTCTGTGACTTGCTCTTCGAAGGTCTCATCTTCACTAGGTGTAGATGCAACTTCGATTGTAGCCGAGTCAGCAGTTACCGCTTCAAAATTTTCCCCGTAATATTTATCTAGAAGATCTTTCGTAACAGGAATAAGTCTTCCAATTATAACATTTTCTTTTAGACCTACAAGGTGATCTATTTGTCCCTTCAAAGATGCCTGTGTAAGCACACTCGTGGTACCTTGGAACGATGCTGCCGAAAGCCAAGAATCAGAGTATGTCGCAGCCTGGGTAATACCAAGGATTGAGATACGTCCGATTGCTGGGCGGCCACCTTGTACAAGAATCTTTCGATTCTCACGATCAAATTGGTAGCGTGATACGACTTCGCCAACGATAAACTTTGTGTCACCTTCGCTGTCAATAATGACTTTATCACTCATCTTGCGAATAATAACCTCGAAATGTTTATCATGAATAGCGATACCTTGTGATTCATACACCTTTTGAATCTCGTTTAAGAGATAAATCTGTGCTTCATCAAGTCCTTTGATTGAAAGAACGTCTTTAATATTTAGGTATCCTTCACAAAGTGAATGGCCCGATGCAATAAGCTGTCCATCTTTCACTTTTAATTTTCTGTTTGTTGGAAGTAAGAACTCTCGTACTTCTTTAGTTTTGTCGGTTGATGTAATCTTTACGACAAACATATCTTTATCAAGGTCTTCTTGCACCGAAACCTTACCTGCAATATCTGAGATTGGTGAAAGAACTTTTGGCATACGAACCTCAAAGAGCTCTTCTACACGTGGAAGTCCCTGGGTAACGTCTGCGATAATAATACCTCCGAAGTGGCGAACGCGCATTGTAAGCTGTGTTCCTGGCTCACCAATAGATTGCGCAGCAAGCACACCGACTGGCGTACCAATATTTACTATCTGATTAGTTGCCCAGTCGATACCATAGCACTTTTGGCAACATCCATATTCAGTTGTACAGTAAAGTGCAGAGCGAACAACAACTTTGTCGATGCCATGCTTCTCAAGAAGCTCAAGTACAGCAACATCAACGAGATCATTTTTCTTAAGAATTGTTTTCTTATCTTTACCCTGTACTGCTTTTAGAATGTACTTTCCGCGAATACGCTCATTAAACTTGTCACCGCGCTCGCCTTCTTTACGTACAGTAAGACCTTCGGTTGTTTCGCACTCTTCTTCACGAATAATCATGTCGTGCGAAACGTCTACTAATCGTCGGGTCAAATATCCTGCATCTGCAGTCTTAAGAGCCGAATCGATAAGACCCTTGCGCGCTCCGCGCGCATTAGTAATATATTCAAAGACAGAAAGTCCTTCACGATAGTTTGATTTTGTAGGAACCTCAATAATCTTTCCGAGTGGATCAATAACAAGACCTTTCATTGCTGAAAGCTGTTTAAGTTGTTCTCGTGAAGCACGAGCTCCTCCAGATTTAATAATAATCTTGACTGGGTTTTCTTCATCAATCTGATCCCAGGTTCTATCGGCCATGTTTTCTGTAGCATCAATCCAAATATTATTGGAAAGTCTCTTTTTCTCTTCTTCTGTTATAAGACCTTTGAAGTAGTTCTTCTCAATATCGCGAACTTTTGCATCCGCTTCAGCAATAAGCTCATTCTTTTCTTTAATTATTTCACAGTCAAATACAGATACTGAGACTCCTCCAGAAATTGTCGCTCCCCAAAAGCCTAAGTGCTTAAGGTTATCAACAAGATCGGCAGTTTTTTGATCATCATTTTCGAAAAGACGAATAGCATCAACAACCAGCTGTTTTAGGTCTCCCAATTTAAATGCTTCATTACGATAACCCATTTCTTCTGGGAGCTGCTGGTTAAAGAGAATTCTACCAATAGTGGTCTGAATCATCTCGCCCATTATGCGAACAAGGATTGGCTCGCGTAATTTCAATGTTGTAAGCGCGTATGCGAGAAGTGCTTCGTCTTCATTTCTATAATACTTAAGCTTTTCTTTTTCAGTATTCTCCATGTGAGCATTCACAGTTGTTAAGTAATAACAACCGAGTGCCATTTCCTTGTTTGGTACAAGTATTGGACTTCCATCTGAAGGCTTAAGGAAGTTGTGCTGTGGCAACATTCTCTGCTCAATTTCTTCAATAGCATTTTGTGACAATGGGACATAGACACCCATTTGATCCCCATCGAAGTCAGCGTTATATCCCTGACAAACAACAGGATGCAAACGAATCGCATAGTCATCGGTAAGTACTGGATAGAATCCAAGAATAGAAAGCTTATGAAGAGTCGGTGCGCGATTCAACATAACTGGGTGATTCTTTGTTATTTCTTCAAGAATATCGTAAATAACTGGATCTTTTGTTTCTAAGAAGTTCTTGGCACTTTTAATATTCTGTGCAAGTCCTCGAATAATGATTTCGCGTAATAGGAAAGGCTTAAAGAGCTCAATAGCCATTTCTTTTGGAAGACCACATTGATTTAACTTAAGTTCTGGTCCAACAATAATTACCGATCGTCCAGAATAATCAACACGCTTACCGAGAAGGTTCTGTCTAAAGCGCCCTTGCTTACCCTTCAATATATCTGATAATGACTTTAGAGCCTTAGCACGAACTACTCTTCTTTGTGAGCCACGTGACTTAGAAAGGTCGATCAATGAATCGACAGCCTCCTGAAGCATTCTTTTTTCGTTTCGAAGAATAATCTCAGGAGCACCAAGCTCAATAAGATGCTTAAGGCGATTATTTCTATTAATGACTCTTCTGTAGAAGTCGTTCAAGTCTGATGTGGCAAATTTACCACCAGCAAGCTGTACAACTGGGCGAAGATCTGGTGGAATAACTGGTAGTACTACCATTACCATCCATTTCGGAGAAATACCAGATTTCATGAAAGCTTCGATAAGTCGAGCTTTCTTTAACATCTTGGTACGCTTATCACCTTTTTGCTTTGTAAGTTTCTTTATGACTTCGCCATACTCTTTTTTAAGATCAAGGGAAGAAAGGACTTCAAGAAGAACTTCTGAGCCCATACCAACGACCAAGAAGTCATCGGCTCCGATCTCACGAAGATACATAAAATCTTCTTCTTCTACGATCGACATTGGAGTGGCTGATTTAATCAATTTCTCCATTCTCTCGTAGAAAATATCCTTTTCAGTTTTCTTTTCGTTGACTTGCTGGGTTAATCCGGCATATCGCTCTCGGAATTTAAATTCAATTTCATGAGCAGTAAGCTCTAACTGTTCTTTATTTTTAACTTTCTTTCCTGCATCTTTTAAAGTTTTTTCTTGGTCAGTTTCGACTTTTACTTTTTCAAGATCATGCCATTTTTGAAGATCTTCCATCTCTTTTTCGTAAGCTTCGTGAACAACTTTAAGTGCTTTATCTCTTCCATCTTCGCTCACGTCCTTAATAAGATAGAGCGCATAATAAATTATTCTTTCGAGATTTGCTGTTGTAATGCCCAATAGAATACTTAATGGTGAAGATGCACCTTTAAAGTACCAAATATGCGCAATAGGTGTAGCGAGTTTTATGTGACCCATGCGTTCACGTCGGACTGCACTTGTGGTAATTTCAACACCACAACGATCACACACGATGCCTTTATAGCGAATTCTTTTGTACTTTCCACAGTAACATTCGTAGTCTTTTGTAGGTCCAAAAATTCTTTCATCGAAAAGACCGTCTTTTTCAGGTTTAAACGTTCTATAGTTAATAGTTTCTGGCTTAAGAACCTCTCCAAAAGACCAATCAATTATTGTCTCTGGTGACGCTAAAGTAAGCTTCAGTCCTGAAAAATCTCCGATGGTAAAGTCTTGCGATGTGGTACTCATAATTATTTCACTGGTTTAACGTCTAATCCTAGGGCATTGAGTTCTTTTACAAGAACGTTGAACGATTCTGGCACTGCTGATTGTGGAATATCCACACCTTTAATAATTGCTTCAAATGCTTTGCGACGACCCTGAACGTCATCACTTTTTACGGTAAGCATTTCTTGTAGGGTATATGGCATCTGATGACTCTCTAATGCCCAAACTTCCATCTCTCCAAATCTCTGTCCTCCCATTTGTGACTTACCACCTAGTGGCTGTTGTGTAACGAGAGAGTAAGGACCTGTTGATCGTGCATGGAATTTATCCTCAATCATGTGAACAAGCTTGAGAATATACCCAACACCAACTAATACATCTTTTTCATATTTTTGTCCGGTTCGGCCATCTGTTAAGGTTACTTTTCCATTAACATCAAGGCCCGCTTTTTGAAGTTCTTGTCGTACGAACTCTTCACTAAGCTTTTCGAAGACTGGCATTGCATATGCACCGCCCTGTTTATAGGCAGCCCATCCAAGCATTGTTTCGTAAAGCTGTCCAAGATTCATACGTGAAAGTACAGAAAGTGGCGATAGAACAATATCGACCGGAGTTCCATCGTCCATATACGGCATATCTTGAACTGGAAGTATTTTTGAAATAACACCTTTGTTTCCGTGTCGTCCAGCCAACTTATCGCCGACTTTAATCTTTCGAACTTGTGCAACGGTAACAATAATTCTCTTCAAAATACCTGGATCAAGTTCATTTGGCTCATTTTTTGTGTCGATAATCTTTACATCAACGACAATACCTTTTTTACCATAAGGCATGCGCAGTGACGTATCTTTTACATCTTTTGCTTTCTCTCCGAAAATTGCGCGAAGTAGTCTTTCTTCTGCACTTAACTCTTTTTCGCCTTTTGGAGCAACTTTACCGACTAGAATATCTCCGGCCTCCATTGTCGCACCAACAACAACCAAACCTGCTTCATCAAGATTAGCTAAAATTTCTTCTCGAACATTAGGAATATCACGCGTGAGTTCTTCAGGTCCAAGCTTTGTATCGACAACATCAGCAATAAATTCTTCCATGACTGCTGAAGTCAAAAGATCTTCTTTTACAATACGATCCGAGATAACGAAGCCGTCTTCGTAGCCTAAGCCATCTAGTGATGCATATGCAACGACAAGATTTTGGCCGACTGCGAGTTCTCCATTATGTGTTGAAGGACCATCAATAAGCACATCACCCTTTGTAATTTTTTGTCCAAGACTTACTAAAGGCTTTTGATCGAAAACGACGTCTTTATTTGTGCGCATGTAACGTACAAGATTATATTCGTGTTTCTTTTTTGAAGCAGTTTTGAGCACAATTTTCTTTCCATCAACATAGTCGATTATTCCGTCTTCTTCAGCGATTACCGTTCTTCCAAGAATGCGTGAAACGGTACTTTCCATACCAGTTCCAACCAAAGGAGCCGCTGGTCTGATAAGAGGAACTGCTTGACACATCATATGACTTCCCATCAGAGCACGACTTGCATCATCATGCTGCAGGAAAGGAATAAGTGCAGCCGCAAGTCCAAAGACCTGTCGTGGTGAAACGTCTATAAACTCAATTTTATCCATGCTTGTTTCGGTCATGTCGCCCAAATAACGTGCTGTTGCACGCTCTTCTGTAAGGTATCCGTTGTCATCTATGAGCACACCATTGTGGGTAATATAGTGCTTTTCTTCATCATCTGCCTGGAGGTAGACGATTTCTTCAGTTACTTTTGAACGGGTTTTCCCATTCTTTGTTTCTTGTACGATTTTTCTGTATGGGGTTTCAATAAATCCGAATTTATTCACTCTTGCATACATAGCAAGATATGTTACAACACCAATGTTTGGACCTTCTGGTGATCTAACGGGACAAATACGACCATATTGTGAAGAAGAAATATCACGAATAGAGAACGAAGCTCTTTCTTTTGTGATACCACCTGGACCACCGACTGTAAGACGTCGAAGATTATCTGCTTCAGAAAGTGGATTTGTTTGGTCAACGATTGTTGAAAGTTGACTTGTTCTAAAGAATGAATTTGTTGCAGCAATAAGAGATTTACTATTAATGACTTGTGATGGCATAACTTCTCCGTCAGCTGGAGTCATACTCATGCGTGACTTAATATCTCGCTCGGTACGAACCATACCAACACGCACACCATACATACCAACCAGCTCACCTACGGTTCGCAGACGTCGATTTGCTAAGTGGTCAATATCATCAAATTCTCCTTCACCATTTGTAAGCTTTACAAGATAGCTAATGATTTTAACGATATCTTCAAGGTCGAGTACGAAACTATCCTCATTAAGAGGTTTATTCATATTGAATTTTCTGTTTACTTTATATCGTCCGATCTCTGAAAGCGTGTAGCGACGGTGATTAAAGAAAAGGTTCTTAAAGGTATCATATGCTGTTGAGAGAACCAAAGGCTCACCGGGACGAAGTTTCTTATAGATTTCTAAGACTGCATCATCTTTACTCTTTGGACCATCTTTTTCAAGAGTTGGAAGAATGAATTTATTAACTAATTCTTTGTCGGTTCCTTTGAAAAGTGAAAGTAGGTCGTTGTCAGTGAGATCTTCTAAAGAGCGAAGAAGTGAGGTTGCGAAGAATTTTCTCTTTTTGTTAATCTTCGCTTCAATAAGGTTGTGCTTTGAGATAGTGAAATCAAGCCAAGCTCCAATATAAGGTCGGACTTCTGCATTATAGACGGTTGCACCAGTTGTTTTATCAACTTCGGCTGTAAAGTATACGCCTGGAGCACGAACAATCTGACTAATAACACCTCTTTGAATACCATTAATAATAAAGGTACCCATACTGGTCATCTTAGGAAGATTAAAGAAGTACACGTCTTGTGTACTTTCAGTTCCTTGCTTCTTGTTGATGAGTTTTACTTTTACGTAGACGGGGAATTGATAGGTAAGTTTTTTATCAATACATTCATCTTCTGTAAAGCGTGGCTCTCCATGAGAAACACTGATTAATTCGAGACTAAAGTTCTTTTTTGTGTAGTCTTCAATAGGGAAGAATTCATGAAGAATTGACTCTAACTCGTTGTCGAGAAAGTGCTGCCAGGAATTTTTTTGAATCTCTATTAAGTCAAAATGACTTAAATCGTCTAGCTTTCCAACTGAAGTTCTTTGCGTTCGAGATCCTTTCATTAGAAGTTTATATTCGGCAAATTTTAACTATAATATAACAAATAACAAGACCGCCACAACGGTCTTGGTTTGGTTATCCTCGGACTTTTTAGAGATCAACTACCATTCGATGTAGAGGTACTATACTAAAGTAAGTACGGAATGTCAAGCATTACTTAAGCACTTTTCCATCTTTCGCAAAGTATTTATCTATCTGTTTTTTCGCTGGAATAGTAGACTGAATCTTATCAAGAACATGGGAAATGTCCGTAGCGATGCTTTTAACGTTCTTCATCGCAGATCCATCCTCATCTTTTAACATAGATTCGAGCTCAGAAAGTAGATCGCCATCCATATCTTCAAGCGTATCGAGGACATCTCTGAACTTCTTTCTACCCTCTTTTGTACCAAGCATATAAAGAGCAGATGAGCCAATAACGCCACCCATGATGAGGCCAAACCAGAATCCTCCTTGTTGTTCGTTATGATTTTTTTGAGTGCTTTGCATTTTTTTCAGATACAAGATCTATAACGTGCAGAACTTTTTTAAATCCGGTAATAAACCCTACCAGTTCTGAGTAGCCAGACGATACATTAATACCAAAGTGTTCAAGATTTGTTGAGAGCGCGTTAATTTTTTTGACTATAACGCGTACGTCTTTTAGAATAAGGATTAATTGTATGCCTACGACGGTAAAAACAACTGTTGTCACCGTAACAGCTGCAACGATTGCGATTTCATTAATATCAAACATAGTAAGATTGTACAACATATGAAACTTAAAGTAGCGACAACAGGGTTAACAGGACTCGTGGGTTCACGCATTCAAGAGGTTCTAAACGATGATTTCGAATTTATTGAAATCAGTCAAAAAAATGTTGATATTACTAATAGAGATGCGGTTATCGACTATTTTAAGAACGTCCAGGCAGATGTTCTTCTGCATTTAGCTGCATATACAGATGTGGACGCATGTGAGCTAAACAAGGAGATCGCATGGAATATCAACGTAGAAGGTACGCGTAATCTTTTAGATTGCGCTGAAAAGAAAAAAATGCACTTTATTTACATGTCGACAGGATTTGTGTTTGATGGCATGAATCCGCCTTACCTTGAAGATTCTCTACCACATCCTATTTCTTATTATGGCGTGACAAAATATGAAGGAGAAAAAATTGTTGCTGATAAAGGAATGACTATTCGTATTGATTATCCTTATGGGAGCAAAGTCGCACACAAAAAAGATGTTGTTGAATCAATAATCACTGCCCTACAAGAAAAAAAGCCAATTAAAGGAATCGTTGATCAAATTTTTACGCCAACATACATCGATGACATAGCTCATACACTTAATTACTTAATGCATAATTTTCAGCCAGAGATTTATCATCTTGTAGGTGCCGATAGTCTTAGTGGTATGGAGGTTATAAAAACGATTGGTGAGGTTTTTGATCTTGAAACAGAAGATCTCGCTAGTACGACATATGATGAGTTCTATAAAAATAAGGCTCCTCGACCGAAGAATAATATTATGAAAACTTCACAAAACACATTTTTTCAAATGAAATCGTTCAAAGAAGGTCTTCAGGACTTAAAATCAAGGCTACAATAACATAAGCAAAGTTGTTTTTTAACTTGATATAGATTATCATTTCAACTTATGACGATAACTCTTGTTGGCCACGGATATGTTGGTCTTGTTTCTGCATGCGTATTTGCAGACTTAGGAAATACAGTGTA
Source organism: Candidatus Woesebacteria bacterium (assembly GCA_018062135.1). Lineage (GTDB taxonomy): Bacteria > Patescibacteriota > Microgenomatia > UBA1406 > HO2-37-13b > OLB23. The sequence continues at coordinate 4,586 of JAGOSW010000002.1, read as the reverse complement.
CGTTATCGGAAGGAATGAAGAAAAACTTAATCGTTTAAAAAGTGGCGATCCTATTATCTACGAGCCGGGACTTGAGGAATTGTTAAAAAAAAACATAGCAGCCGGCAGACTCATTTTTACCTCTTCATACACCGAAGCAATTCCTGCCTCAGAAATAGTTATGATCGGCGTTGGTACACCCCCTACAGAAACTGGAGAAGCTGATCTTACCTCAGTAGTCGCTGTCGCAGAGCAAATCGGAAAAAACCTTGGACCGCATTATACGGTTGTTTCTTGCAAAAGTACTGTCCCAGTAGGTACAAACCGAACCATTCAAAAAGTAATTGAGGGGGTTAAGAGTTCTGAAGCTACCTTTGAAGTTGCATCTTGTCCAGAGTTCCTTAGGGAAGGATCGGCACTCGCTGATACCTTTCATCCAGACCGAATTGTCATTGGTTCAGATTCAAAGAAAGCAATAGATTTATTGTTAAAACTTCATGAACCAGTTGCAGGTGAAAGGGTCGTTGTAGGACTAGAATCAGCAGAGATAATTAAATATGCTTCAAACTCCATGCTTTCAACAAAGATTTCATTTGCAAATTTGATTTCGTTTATCTGCGATAAAACAGGTGCCGACGTAGAAGAAGTACTTAAAGGTGTCGGCATCGATAACAGAATAGGACGCAAATTTCTTTACCCTGGGACAGGATATGGAGGTAGCTGTTTTCCAAAAGATGTTTTGGCACTTATTAATACAGGTGACTCCTTAGGGGTTGATATGACGCTGCTTAAATCAGTTGATGAAATTAATAAAAAGGCACAAGTAAGTTTTGCACAAAAAATTATTGATAATGCCCCAGGGAAAAACTTAGCCGTATGGGGTCTTGCCTTTAAACCAAACACAGATGACATCCGCTTTGCTCCTGCAATTAATATTATTAAAATTCTCTTAAAAGAAGGTTTTACAATTACCGCTTATGATCCTGAAGGAATGGACAATACAAAGAAAATTTTTGAAGATGAAATTAATTATGCAGACAGTGCATTCGCAACAGTAGGTGGCAAAGATGCTCTAGTAATATTCACTGAGTGGAATGAATTTAAACAAATTGACTTAAATAAGATAAAATCTGCCCTTAAAAATCCAACGATTTTTGATGGGAGAAATATTTATGAACCCGCACGAATGCGCGATCTTGGTTTTGACTACTACTCAATTGGAAGAAAAAAATAATTCTATGAAAAACGTTGTTGTAACTGGCGGAGCCGGACTCATTGGGTCCCAACTCACTGAAATACTTCTTAATAAGGGTTATAAGGTTATTTGTATCGATAATTTCATTTCCGGCTCTCACGAAGCAATTAAGTCTTTCATGAACAATGAAAACTTCACCTTACTTGAGCATGACGTGACAAAAGAACTTCCTTTAATAGATGTGCACATTGATTGGGTCTTCCATTTAGCATCTCCAGCGTCACCAAATCATAATAGCCCTATTAGCTATCATTCATTGCCAATGGAAACAATGATGGTCAATACGACCGGCACTAAACTAATGCTGGAGTTTGCACTGAAACATAATGCTCGTTTTCTTTTCGCTTCAACTTCAGAAATTTATGGCGACCCACTTGAGCATCCTCAAAAAGAAATATATAACGGCAATGTTTCTTCAACAGGTCCTCGATCTATTTATGATGAGGCGAAGCGATTTGGAGAAACGCTAACAGCCTATTATGCAAGAGAGAAAAATCTTGATGCAAGAATCGTTCGAATTTTTAATACATATGGACCTGGTATGAGAAAGGACGATCAACGAATGATTGTTAATTTTATTCTTCAGGCTTTAAGAGGTGATGATGTCACTATATATGGTGATGGTAATCAAACAAGGTCTCTCAGCTACGTAAAAGATACTGCTCAAGGTCTATTTACATATATGGAAAAAGACAATCTAAAAGGCGAAATTATTAATATTGGTGCTCAAAATGAACACACTGTAAATGAGTATGCGAATATGGTTCTAAAAATAACTGGCTCAAGGAGTAAAATAATTTATACTGATGAAGTTAAGGACGACCCACAAAGAAGACAACCTGACATTACGAAAGCAAAACAACTTTTAAACTGGGAGCCAACAACCCCACTAGAAGACGGACTTAAGGAGACAATTAAATATTACGAAATGGAAATATGACAAAGAAGAAGGCGCTTATAGTTATCCCAACTTTCAATGAAAGAGAGAATATCGGTACTCTTATTCCACAAATTCAAGACGTTATCGGAAAAATCGAAAAGTGGTCAATAGATATTTTAATCGTTGATGATAACTCTCCCGATGGAACATATGATGAGGCAGTTAAACTTCAAAAGAGGTATAAAAACATTCATATAATTCAGGGAGAGAAGAAGGGTCTTGGTAGAGCATATTTAAGAGGTTTTGCCTATGGAGCTGAAAAAATAAATCCTTTCATTATGTTGGAAATGGATGCAGACGGCCAACATAATCCTAATCTTATTCCGCAGTTTCTATCTGAGATTGAGAAAGGGGCAGATTTTGTTATAGGTTCACGATACATTAAAGGTGGATCAATTCCTGAACACTGGACTATTGACCGAAAATTTTACTCTGTTGTGGGTAATATGATTGCGAGTGCAGGCTTTATGAACTTTTCTGTTCATGACTGGACATCGGGTTTTCGCGCGATAAAATCTTGGCTCTTGAAAGACGTTGCTGATGAAATGAAGGATCACAACGGATATGAATTCCAAATAGCATTGCTCGATAAGGCCATAAAGCGCCATTTGATCATAAAAGAAATTCCTCTTCAATTCACAGACAGAAAAATAGGTGTATCAAAATTAAGTTCAAGCATCGTTATTCCAAATACTTTACTCTACATATTTAGAAACTCCTCATTTATTAAATTTGCCATTGTCGGGCTATTGGGATTTATTGTAGATTTTGGGATCGCTGCAATGCTTATTAGTGCAGCTGCTTTATCAGCTCCGACTGCAAACGCACTAAGTGCAGAATGTGCAATTATCTTCAATTTTTTCATGAATAATTACTGGAGCTTTAAGCACAAGCGCATACAGAGTGGCTTTTTCTCGTTTATACAAAAATTACTCAAATTCAATTTAATTTCCTCCGGGTCAATTATTATTCAATGGCTTGGGCTAATTATTCTAATATCTCTATTTGGTGAAGGTACCATTTCACTTCTCGGATTATCTAATATTCCAAGCTGGGCGGTTTACAAAGTATTTCTTATTGCTTTCATCATTATTCCGTACTCCTATTTCATGTACAATCGATTTATCTGGAAAAAACCCTAAATGAAAGAGTATACTTTTGTTAAATCTTTATTAAAAAAATGAACAAGAACGTATCGACATTGCAGAGAGTACTAAACGTTTGGGCAATTGTTCTTATTGTATGGAGTATATATCGCACAAAGCTTTCGCTCCCTGAATGGTTCGATGAGCTTGTTGCAAAACCCCTAGTCTTTGTACTTCCTGTTTACTACAGTATAAAGCATTTTGAACAGAAGCCTTTTTTCCAACAAATATGGCTTAAGAAAAAAACAATACTTACCGATACATATACAGGAGTTTTTGTTGGTCTTATATTTCTTGTTGCAGCATTTTTCTCGAATTATATTCGTCTAGGTAATGTGTCATTCCTTGAAGATGTCCTTAGTACAAATCTTGTTATTGCTGGAATACTAACTCTTGCAACAGCAATTTCAGAAGAAATTCTTTCTCGTGGATTTATACTTAAACGATTGTACGAAGAGTCGTCAAATATGTATAGCTCGTCATTTATTGCAAGTACGCTTTTCTTAGTCTTGCATATCCCTATTTTATTCACTATCCCAAATCTTTCTGGATCCTTATTGCTACTTTTCTTAGCGACAGACTTTATTCTTAGTCTTGTAAACTCATTTATATTCTTAGATCGAAAGAGCCTGCTCGCGCCAATTTTAATACACGCTTTCTATAACTTTGCTATTCTTTTTTATACGTAAGATTAAAAGATTATTAATCTTTGTAGATCCAGAAGATTTCTTCTCTGCCAATAGTGATTTTCTTTAGTTTTTGAGCATCGTATATTCTTCCATCAAACTCGTCAGGAAATCCTATAAACGTACTGTTCTTTGGCATCTCCGGGCCTGGAGGGAGTTGGAAATAGAACTTATCGAAGTTCTCTACCTGCTTAAATCCGTACTCATCGGGAGTTTTTGATATGGTTGCTCTATGCTGGTAGCGTGCTGGATCATATTGCATAAAATATAGAAGGAAAATATATGGCTGTCCATATCTCTCTGTAATGTAAAAATTATCAGTCTGATCGTACGTTTCTTCCACATAGTCTGAAAGCTCTTTATATCCACACTGCCATGAACGAATATTGAGAGAACGCTCAAAATAGTGATTAAAATATAGATCCTGACTATTGATATTAAAAAACAAAAACGCAGCTAATATAATACTGAAGACACCGCCTCTTACTCCTCGAGGAGACTGCGACATGTTTTCATAAAGCTGCACAATTCCATAAGATACAAGAGCTATGATGGGGATAATCATAGGGTAGATGCGAGTC
>JAGOSW010000022.1 GCA_018062135.1 Candidatus Woesebacteria bacterium | reverse complement strand
GTATCGGTATCTATACTCGGTAAATAAAAAAGCAGTGAATATATTCACTGCTTTTTTATTTTAATTTATCCGAGAAGGTATACGACAAGTAAAAATAATCCACCCCACCAGCCAATATCAGAAATGATGAGGCTTGCAATTATTTTGTGTTGCCATGAGGAAGGGAGCAGTTCGGACGCGCGCCCATCCTTTTCGCGTGCGAGGAGAAAGGGACTTACTTTGAACGACAAGAATAATCCGTTCACTATGAGAATACATGCAATGATTGTGTGGATGAGAGGGATACCTGTAAATGGTTCGTGGCGATACAAGACACTTCCTCCAATGAGAGCAAGTGCGATACCAATCCATATTAATGGCTTTGTAACTTTGTGTGTACGAGTCGTCGCTTCTGTCCAATAGTTTGACCTGCGCCCGAGAAAACCATGAATATCAATAACAGTCACCGCACCAAGTCCAATAACAAAACCCGCGAGGAGTACAAAGAGTCCAATGATATCAATCGAGATGAGTGTCATATATGTATGAATGAGATGATTATGCTAGCCCAAGTATTTTTAAAATAACAGGAGCAAGCGGGTCGGCTGATGTGCCGTAGACCATGACCCCTCCGAGAAGTCCCGTGAGAGAGATAGCAACAACACCAAGTAGTGCAAGGACGAGGGTGAGTGTTCGATTTGTGAGGAGTTTCTCTATTTTTATCAAAAGTGTAGAGATGCTACCAAGAGGAAGCTTTTTTGAAAGATACGGATTGAGTATGAAAAGTATTTCTCCTCCAAGTAATAATCCATATATCCATGTAGAAGCGAGTGCAAAGAATGCATGCATTTCTACGAGTGCTTCCTCGGGGCGGACGAGGTGCTCGGCGAGTTCTCCTGTCGTGTTTGAAAGAAACGCTCCAAGTATACCTGCAAGGAGAAGTACCTGTTGTATGTGTCTCCATGAAAGAGAAGGAATGAGACGTTCAAAAGGAAGTATTCGAATGAGTGAATAAAGCAATAGAAACGCAATGGGGAAGTGAACAAATAATGGATGTATATTGTATGTCATATCTATAAGTATATCACTGTTTCTTTCGTTTGATCGAGTACACCATGAATGAGTTGATGAGTATCATTATAATTGAGTGAAGTGTTGTTGCGATATTGTATGCTCCGAGCGAGAAGAGTGTGAGTACATGGCGTGCGACATTCATCTCGTAGAGGCGAGGACGTTCTGTTTCTGGGCGAGCCCATGTTTTGCGAAGTGTTGGTATAAACGCGACGATATCGATACAGACAACAATAATTACAGAAATTGTCGGGTCTTTTGTAATCATCCATGGAATTAATCCGAGGATTGCGATTGCCAGAAAATAATTATCCATAGCACGAATAGGCCCCGCACTACCCTTGAATAGATATTTGAGAGAAAAAAGAAAAATGAGAATAGTGAACCCTTCTGCGATTCCTGTGGGGAGAGCGCCGATACCTGCACCTTTTGCAAGCCCTCCAAAGAATGTCGTCATTGAAACAATGGACCACACAAGCCATGTGTAGGGGTGGGGTTGCACGTCTCCTTTGATGACACTTTTGAGATATGAAATGTTTCCAATGATGGCAAGGATTCCGGCGATAATCGCAAGTGTTTCTTTCATTGTTTTATTTTAGCATTTTTGGGGGAGGGGGGTCTGAGTATCTTTTTCGAATCTCACTGATTCTGTACATAAATACCATACTCATTTATGTACTCGCCTGAGGCCTCTTTTATTGGAAATAGAACACCTTGTGGGTAAATTGTAGGAGTCTTTACAAATATATATAAATGTGATATAATAGAAAAAACTTAAAAACATTAACATAATGGAAAAATTAGTGGAATTTTTAGCCCAAAGAGGCTGGACAAACGAAACAGTAAAAACATTGATCGCAAATCCTCACCTCGTTGATGACTTGGATGCCAAGCTATCAATGATCTCACTAGGACTCAATACATTTGGTCTTAGTAAATCTGATTTAGTAATCACCTTAGAGCCGATTCCTGAATTAATTGTAAACATTCCGGAGTATTTGGAATTAAAATTTCCTTCTCTTAAAGACAAAAGACAGGGTGGAAATCTTCACCACTTTAATCTTGAAAATCTTCTGAGGGATTACAAGGGTTATGATATCGGGGCTCGCGATGTGTTACCGATGTCTTTTCATCACTACGAGTCCAAGAGAAAACCAAACTCTTCTGGGGACAATGAATCTTTCAGGGTGTTGCTTGAACTCTTTGGTTTATACAAAGAGCACAACATCGTTGATGCCCTGACGGTTGCCTCTGATCTAATCAATTCTGGTAAAATTAAGACATTGAAAAGTGTAGTAATCTACCTGGAAAAGAGGTCGTGTTTGCTGACTCGCTACCTGGAAATTTCTTTCCTTCCCAAGGATCGTCATTTTAATGAAGATCGCATTCTAATCGAATATTGGGACACAGGGAACGACCAGAGTCATCCAAGTGATTGTTATGTTGTTTCCTAATTAAAAAGAACAGTAACACTAAAAGACTCATGAAACTCATGAGTCTTTTTTGTTTCTATTAATGTCTATAACATACGAAATAAAAAATAGCCCGACCAAAGTCGGACTCATTTTTATACTCGCGGGAAGTATGGTACGCAGTTGGAACTAGCTTTGCAATAAATTAAAGATTAAATTTCATCCTGTAAGCTATGAAAAGCTTCTTTTGTATGTTTTAAACTTTCCTTTATTAACCAAATGGCTGATATATCAGTATCTTCAAATTTAAAATCTACCCACGTTTCAATTATTATTGTTTGCGTATTTGAAGGTACTGGCATTTGTGTGCTGGGATTAATTGGCACCCCTCCGATAAATACACCTGAACCAAATCTCACAGCAGAGGGGTCCTAAGAAACAGAACCTCCATTATTGATTTGCACATTTACTCTCTTTGTTTCTGTTCTTTTCTGGGGAGTTAGTTGGGAATGTTTATTTTCATTATTAATTTTATTGAAAGAACTGAGCCATCTATTTTCTGGTTTTTGATATGGCTGAATATTTTCCAAAATACTATAAACCTTTGCAGAGCTTAGACTAAGGTCAGGATATGATTTTCTCATAATTCCCTCAAAAGAACTTTGGTCTGAACCAATAGGAAAATAGAGCCTATCTTTAGGGTCAGCATTTGGACAGTACTTCTCTACAATATTGTGAGCTAAATAATCTAATATAGAACGAAGATTGCTAAAATAATCTTTTATATCAATTTTTAAATCACTACTGATTGTCTTATCATGAAGTGATTTATTATATTCTTCAGTAAGTTTTAGTTCTGCTTTTTCCGCTCTTTCTAAAAGAGCTTCTATATCATCTTTTCTTGTCATAAATTATGGATGTTGATTAGGAATAATAATATGTTTCTTTGCTTATATAGTACCTATAACCTATAATATCCTTTGCTCTAGTGAAATTTGGAGTTCCTGTTGCTATTACCTCAACAACTTCATTTTTATCATTCAATAGATGAACTGTAGAGGTGGTTTCATAGTCGCTTTACCCCTTGAACTACACTCTCGCAAATTATAATCGCGAAAACGCTCATTAATTTGCGGAGGCGGTGAGACCGCGAGTACGCGTTTCGAATCTTACAGATTCTGTACACCTTTCGTATTTCTTCGAATGATTACATTCTCATAAATATACTCAAGGTTTTCGAATCTCACACAGAAAGCACCTAAGTGCTTTCTTCGCCTCCGCTGAACAAAAAACGGCTATCCCTTTTCAGGATAGCACGTTTTTGAACCAGCGGTCACTACTGGATAATCTTCGAACCTATTTTCGAGAACATCCCGAAGAAAGGTACTAATGCGGACGAGGTTTTGCGAAACAATATATCTGGGAACAGGATTCGCAAAATCTCGGCTATTTTCCCGCGGGGAGGAGGGGTCTGGGGAGGAATCCGCGCGGGCTTTGGCTTTCTTTTTTGGCGGGGCGGGCAGCTAGAAAAAACAGCCTAAAAATGATAAAATGGTCTTATTATGAAATACAAGAAACCACAAAGACTCAAAAAAGGTGATGTTATTGCAATCGTATCTCCTTCATGGGGAGGTCCGAGCCGTTTCCCTCATGTTTACGAAAACGGACTCAAAGTACTTGAAGAATGGGGCTTAAAGATAAAAGAGTATCCGACAGCAAGGGCGGATGCCAATTTTCTGAAAAAAGATCATCGTGCTCGGGCAAAAGACATAAATGATGCTTTTGCTGATAAAGAAGTAAAAGCAATTTTCGCAACCATTGGTGGTGATGATTCTGTACGACTCCTTCCTTTCTTGGATAGAAAACTTATTTCTGAAAACCCAAAAATACTCATGGGATATTCAGACACAACAACCCTACTTACTTTTGGAAACATAAGTGGTTTTATCACTTTTAATGGGCCATCTATAATGGCAGGTTTTTCTCAGATGGAGAATCTGTCAGGGGATTTTAAACAGCATGTCTACGATATGTTGTTTACACCAACAGAAACTTACGAGTTCAAACAATACGACTCATATTCTGATGGTTATCTGGATTGGTCTAAACCTGAAAATCTTGGTAAGGTGAAGGATTCAAAGAAAACCGATGGATGGAGATTTATTCAAGGAAGTGGAAAAGTAACAGGCGAACTTTTTGGAGGTTGTATAGAAGTTCTTGAGTTTTTGAAAGGAACAGATTATTGGCCAGAAAAAGATTTCTGGAATAACAAAATACTTTTCTTTGAAACATCTGAAGAAAAACCATCAATTGATCATGTAAGGTGGATGCTTCGAAATTACGGCACGCAAGGCGTTTTCGATAAGGTATCTGCAGTCATTTTCGGCAGAGCAAGAGATTATTCTGACGACGAGAAAAATGAATTGGACGAGATGATTAAAAATGTAGTATCTGATGAATTTGAAAAACCTGAACTTGCAATCGTAACTAATATGGATTTCGGACACACTGATCCACAAATCGTACTTCCTCTTGGAGTATCTGCAGAATTGGATTTTGAAAATAAGACATTCAAATTAACTGAACCTTGGTTGGAATAACTTCGTAAAAGATCAAAATAGTGGAAAAATAGGGCAAAAATGATAAAATAGTTTTATGAAAAAGGTTTTCTTAATTCATGGTTTTCAAGGAACCCCGAATGGCGGTTGGCGACCTTGGCTTATGGCTGAACTAGAAAAACAAGATGTATATGCTTGTGCTCTTTCTATGCAAAATCCTGATGAGCCGATTTGCGATGAATGGGTTAAAGAAATTTCTAGGCATGTAGAAGCAAATAAGAATGATGACATATATCTTGTCGGTCATTCTCTTGGTGTGCCAGCCATTTTGAGATATTTAGAAAATTCACAAGCAAACTTTATCGCTGGAGCTGTTCTAGTATCTGGACCATCAGAGAAAAATAATAATAGGAAGATTGATAGCTTTTTAGATAAGGAATTTGATTTTGAAAAGATAAAATATAACTGTAAATCTTTTACTATAATTCATGGAGATAATGACCCGAATGTACCGTTAGATAATGCCAAAACTTTAGCTAGAGAATTAAACGGTGAACTTGTGATAATTGAAAATGGCGGTCACTTAAATGGCTCGGCTGGGTGGACAACATTACCCCAATGTTTAGAAGCATTAACTACAATGATGAAATAATTTTATGAAAATAAATAAGATAATTGAAACAGTCCTGTATTGTGATGATGTCCAAGTAATGCTTGATTTCTATCAAGATCTCTTTAATTTCCCTGCAAAGAAACATCTTCCACGGAGCGTGTTTTTAAAGTGTGGAGAGAATGTATTGGTCATAATGAATAGATCTATGACTTCACAAGAAAATCAGATACCACCACATCACGGAGCGACAGGTGCTCAACATATTGCACTAGAAGTGGATGACAGTGAATACGAAGAATGGAAAGCTCTTTTTGCAAAAAAGGGAGTTTCGATTGAAAAAGAAATTACATGGGATAAAAACCATGGAGCAAGATCGTTCTTCTTCAGAGACCCAGCTGGAAATAATATAGAGATCGCAGAAAAGAAACTGTGGGGTTCAGAGGTGTACGAGGATAAATAAATTATGAAACTTACTAAATTTGAACAATCAGGGTTTATCTTAGAAACGGAAAATGGTTTCCGCTTAGCTTTTGATATTGGTAATAAAACACCAATTGAAAAATTAAGCGGTGTTACTGTTGACGCAATGCTCGTCTCACATATTCACGGAGACCACTTTTCGCTTGATCAAATAAAAGCACTTAATCCAAAGAATTTATATTTAAATACCGAGTGTATTGAGACACTTGGCGAAGAAGTATTAAACTCAGAAATTGTGCAGGTAAAAGTTGGTGATGAAATCACAATGGATACTATTAAAGTTCAATTGTTTAACGTAGATCATGGACCAAATGTTTCTGCTCCACTTAAGGAGAACTTTGGGTTCTTAATTACTGCCGACAACAAGACCGTGTATTTTGCAGGAGATATCTTCTATGAATCTGGTATTGACGTCACAAATCTTGAAGTAGATATTGCTTTATTACCAGTTGGAACTTTCTATACGTTTGGTCCACAAGAAGCGTCTGACTTTGCCAAGAAATTTAAAAGGATTGGGAAAGTCGTGCCAATGCACTACGAGAAAACTCCTGAAACAAGAGAACAATTTATCAAACTAGCTGTGGCGGAAGGTTTGAATACTGATAGTTATATTTTGTAATATGTTGTACTGGGATATTTATCAAGTAAATAGTGCTACAGAAAACCTTATCGGAGTAAAATTCAGAGGTAGTCTTCGGAAGTTTGCCATAGAAAATGACTTTGTGCTTTTGGCTGAAAATGCACAAGATGAAGAAAACACCGTACGTTTTGCTTTGATTGAAAATACTTATGAGGAAGAACTTCTAGAAAAAATCACAGCTTTCATCAGAACAATCATTTCTGATGGAGAAGTAAAACAAGTTTTAAATAATGTACCGAACCCAATTTTATCAAAGTTAAAGAATAATGACGTGAGTCGATACTAGATATGAAAGTAACTTTTTTAAACAAACCAAAGCTTTCTGAACACGAAGTAGATCAAGATTTTAATGAAAGGAGAGGAAAACTCATTCCTCTGATGGAAGAATTTTTGATTAAACATCCCTTATTTGTAGATAAGGATATTAGCGTTACTTTTTTACATGCAGGAGTATCGTCTCTGGTAAGCGTTATTGAGACATCAGAACAAAAACTTGTTCTTAAAATTCCATTGAGTAGGCTAAATTCTCGCCTCGAGGGCGCCTTTCTTGAGGCATGGGAAAATGTAGGAGTAAAGGTTCCGCATGTTTTAGAAGAAGGCGAAATCGGTGAACATTTTTATGTCCTAATGGAATATATTGATTCCGAAACCATCAGTAGTAAATATACAGGCAAGGAATCACTAGAAAAAAATGTATACCATGATTTAGGTGAATTGCTCCGAAAAATGCACAAGGCAAAAACTGAAGGATATAGCAATATCGTTAATAAAAAAAGCGAACCCGAATACTTTAGCATTACTGAATGGCTCAAGGGTGACACCAGCATGCAAACCCAAGTTGCATATGTAAAAGAACATAAACTTTTGGATGACGAAAAACATGGCTCGATAGATGATGTTTTTAAAATTTTGATTTCCAATATTGGAGATAGTAAAGAAAGTGTTTACTGCCATAATGATTTTGGTGGAGGAAATGTTTTTGCCACAGAACCACTGACAGTATTTGACCCATGGCCATGTTTTCACCATCCTTTTATGGATATTGCACGAAGCCTGATCGTATCTTCAAAGGAAAATATAGCTGAAGTTAGTAACCAATTTCTTAATGGATATTTTGGAGATGAACACTATGATAAAAATCTACTTCATGCTTTTTTGATTTTGAATATAGTAGTAAAACTTCCATATATGCACAAAACAAAAGGAATAGAGAGAATTAAAAATTTGCAAAAATATCTTGAGGAAACAAAAGATTTACTAGTCTAGTTTATAATACTAAATAACCAAAAAGAACGACAATTGTCGTTCTTTTTGGTTACCAATTATTAGATATAATCTCGTTCTACTTGTCAATAGCGGTCACTACTGGATAATCTTCGAACCTATTTTCGAGAACATCCCGAAGAAAGGTACTAATGCGGACGAGGTTTTGCGAAACAATATATCTGGGAACAGGATTCGCAAAATCTCGGCTATTTTCCC
>JAGOSW010000005.1:19862-33592 GCA_018062135.1 Candidatus Woesebacteria bacterium | reverse complement strand
CCTGAAGCTGCAGTTCCTGCTGCTGTTACAACTGCTGATACTGAACCAGCTATCCAAAAAAGCCCTGCCGATGAAGCTATGGATAAAGCGACAGCGGGACTTGATCCTACACAAAAAATGGAAGCTATGGCAAGAATTACAGCTGTTAAACCAGATTCAAATACAGAATTAGCAGACTTACAAGCAAGAAAAGACTCTCTTTCCGCAGAAGATGAATCAAGAAGATTGAGAATGATTGAGCAGCAACAGGAGCATAAGCTTTTGCTTATGCAAGAGAAAAAAGGTGAGGTTCCATTGGATAATGCTCAAGCCGCTCGTCTAAAAGAATTAAAAGGCGCTTATGGGGATGAAATTGCAGAAGATGATGAAGAAGCTGAAGAGGCGGAAATGACACCTGAGGCAAGAGCAGCAGAAATGGCTACATTAAGAGATAAAGCTAAGAAGGGCGAGCTTGATGACGCTGGTAAGGAAAGACTACTAAAACTTGAAGATGATGAAATCGAGGCTGTCACAGCGGAGTATGATCCAAGCGATCCAGATAGTCTTGTTGCAACAGCTCAAAAACTTGATGCTATAGCTGAGTCTCGAAGAGGATATGCTGAAAATCAGACAATGAAGGACACTATGGCTAAAGTATTTAAAGAGTGGGTAGCAGAAAGAGCTAATCCTGAGGCAAACTTAAGTACTGCGGAAAAAGCAGCACTTAAGAAAGTACAAGAATTAGTTGGAGAAATGCACAAGGATCTGTTGACGATTATCAACGCTAATAGGCAAATTGAAAGGGTTAAGAGAGGTGTGGATAAGGCTATTAAAGCAACAGAAGCTCAAGAGAAGAAACTTAATCGCTTAAAAGATATCTCGAAAGACGATGAATCGCAGCAGAAAGAGGCATTAAGGCTTCAAGCAATGTATGTAGATCTTCTCAATAAAAAAGCACAATTACTTGGAGCAGCAAACGCAGCGCGTCTTGCAAACAACAGCTTTAGAGTAAAGAGAACGCAAGTGAGAAGAGCATTAGGGCTTACAGGATTCTGGACTGGGTTGATTGAGGCCACAGGCACAAAAGTAAGGAACTCTGTTGGAAATGGTGTGAGTAACATCGATACGTTCTTAAGTGGTAAACCTCTTGCTGAAAGTTATATTAATAAGAGACTCTAGAGTATTTTCTTTCGTTAGACAGTATGTTTTTTGCTACGAATGAATCTTCCTTTCCCATATACTGCTTTACCGTCAAATCATCACCAATTTTTGGAAGTGTAAGTGGAATTCCCACGTTTTTTTCTGATTGTATCGAGCGGTTAATTTCTGTAATAGGAGTAATTGCACCAAAAATAAGATAAATCGCTAGTGCTAACCATAGCAATTTATTTTGTGCGCGAAATTTATTTGAGAAAAGTAAAGTTGCGCTGCAGAGAAATACTACAAAAAGCGCAGGAATTGATCCACGCATAACTAAGTCATTGAGAAGCCCATACTTAAAGAAAGGGATAAAGATAAGGATAGGAATTGAGATGTAAAAGAATTTTTTTAACGTCTCATCAAGATATTTCCTTGAAAGATAAATAAGAAAAAGTGGTAGCAAAGACTCAGAAAAAAGAAACACACCAAATCGCCCCCAAGTAATAACTGAATCTGCCCTCCACATTCCCCGAAAATCTTTACTATATAAACTCGCAAAAATGTTTGCACTAAAGAAAAGATAAAAGAAAAAAAGAATTATTATCGCAGACATGTTTTTAAGGTATATCTCTCTATTTACTTTTAGTCCACCTTTTACCTGACGATATGCCATATATGATATAAAAGGCGACATTCCAATAACTCCTAATGGCGACCAAAACATAAGAAGGGCAATCCAAATTAAAAGATCTTGTGGCCGTTTTTCTTTGTAGAGATTAATGAGAATACTCATAACAATCCATATCCCAATTCCTTGTCCTGGAACCCAATAGAGTAATGTTGTAAAAGACGAATATTCGTGTGTCGACCAGTGCTCTAGTGGCGTTATGAAGTTAAGAAGATTAACATTGCGAAGTAGAATTATCCCCAAGGAATCGGCCGTTGCAAAGAAAATAAACATGACATAGAGGAGTCGGTGTGGTTTTTTTATTAGCTTACTTAACCAAACTAAGCTCAAGACAACTCCCAAGGTTGTCCAAATGAATTGGACGATAAACGCGCCTGATAGGCCATATAGCTTTCCGGCTAATGCAGGAATCATATACCAGCCTAGATAATAGTTAAGAAATACTGTCGTGTTATCTGGGAGTTGATAGGTGACTGGCCAGTCAAGTTGTATAAGATCGTTAAGAATCGCATTGTGCTTAATCCAGTCACCATTTTGAAAAGAGAATCCTCCGGAGCCAGAGAAAAATATCCACGCTAATGTAATTAGTATTAAAACAAAGTGGATAGGAAGAATTTTTAGAGACTCTTTTTTTTCTTTACAAAAATCTTTATAAAAAAAATAAAAGGGGATTATAAGCGCGGCAGATAAGAGTAATGAATATGGTGCGCGGAGCCAAGTAAGAAAAAAGATTGCTAGAGGTAATCCTAAGTAAATATATGATAAAAGATATAACATGCTATTCAGCTTTACGTTTATAAAGAAGAAGATCGCCTTCCTTATCAATAAGATCAAACTTTTTCGAATCTGGAATTATCGATCCCATTTTTACAATTAAATAATCATCACTTTCATACGACGTAATGCTTGTGAGAACATTTCCTGAATTAAAGTAGAAGAGTGGCGCTTCATATGCGCGACCTAAAACACTGATGTTTGTAAGATTTTGATTGCGAGCTGCAAGGTTTTTAATACTGCTATTCATAGCAGGGTTTTTTGGAAAGTTTAGATGACTATGATAAGTGGTTATGCCAACCATAATAAGCATCATAGCAACAGCTACCTTATCATAATTTTTTCTTGCAGTTCTTTGAAGCATAAAGAAAATACCAGTTGTAACAGCTATAAGAGCTAGGAAAGGTTTTAACGGAATATGTTGCGTACTTAGTTGCCAATACGGCAGTAAGCTCATAAAAAGCAAAGTAAACACAAGTGCAAGGTGGATTTTATTCTTCATCACTTCTTGAAGCGAAAGACCTAAAAGCACAATAAATGCTGGCCACATAGGATAGATGTACCACCATACTTTTGATGTGGAAAGACTGAAGGGTATGAGAATAAAGCAAATCCAAAGAAATATAATCAAAAACCTACGATCACCTTCGACAATCTTTTTTAAAGTAACGTAGATAACTAGCGGTGAAAGAAAAACGAGTGGTTTCCACATATCAAGCATATAGATCAGATACCACTGAGTTGGGGCAATATTTTGCCTCACTGCGGCTCCCCCATTAAGATTTAAAAGAAAGTGTCGTGCAATAAAAATATCGCCAAAAGTTAGATACATATACATAAACCACGGAGCCGCAATGAGTACTGAACTAACTACATATATACAGATTTCCCTAACTGAAAATTTCTTGCGTAAAATCTTAATAAGGATGTAGAGAGGTAATATCCAAAAGGTTGCGACAGATTTTGTGAGAAACGCTAGCCCTGTCGCTATTCCTGCAATAACTACACTATATTTTTCATCACGATGAGAGAAATAAATAACAACCAAACTGAGAAATGTTAATAACGCATCGGTAGTTCCTTGACTTGCTAAATACGAAAAGTCATAGCTAATAGAGAAGATCAGAAGAAGAGGTAGCGCAATAAGGCTTCGTACTTTGTAAAGCCGTAACAAGAAAAACAGAACAACAAGTATTCCAAGTGATGCTACAAGAGAAGGAAATCGGACAGCGAATTCATTTACTCCAAATATTTTCATCGCTATGGCTTGTCGCCACATTGTCAGGGGTGGCTTCCAAAAAAACGGATATAACTCTTCTCCATTTTCTAGTTTTGCATACACAAGTTCTCGTGGCTCGTCTGGTCCTCCTGCTAGTGGCACAAGCCATCCATCTGTCTTAACTATATTCTTTGCCACTTCTGCATATCGCGCTTCGTCATAGTCATTAAGAGGGCGCGTAGCGATAAGATCAATGGTGAACGCCTTGAAGATTGTGAGCACAAGAATAAGGAATAGTAGTTTATACCTCATGTTAAGAGATCAGGAAATTTTTTCTTTGCCATTTCCCAAGCAGCCATAGTTTGTGCGCACCAAATTTCATTAGTTTCAACTAGGCGATTCATTTCTTCGATCGTTACAGTTACAACCTCAATTTCTTCAGTAGGATCAAGATTTTGTTGTGAATTAAATTTACAATCCTTCGCAAAATAGACAAATACAATTTCTGATGCTTTGGTAGTAAATCCAGCAAACTTTCCAATAGGTGTTAATTGATCTAAACCGACTTTTATCCCAGTTTCTTCTTCCAATTCGCGTTGTGCTAGTTCTTGGAGATTAGTTTCATGCTTTTCCAATCTTCCGGCCGGAAATTGTAGTATGACTTCATCAATCCCTGGCTTAAAAAGACGTATTAATACAACTTTTTTATCTTCCAGAATAGGAACGACAAGAGAAACATTAGCAAGTGTCGTTACTGTGAAATCATCAACAATTCTGCCATCGGGAAGTTCGTATGTTCTTTCTTCAATGGGAAACCACTTGCTAGGAGAAACATCTTTTGCGGACAATAACTTCCATTTTGTTGGTTTCATAGACATTTATATACTACTATATCTTCCATTATTGATATGAAAATTTTGACCAGTAATACTGGGAGAGAGTATAACAGTTTCAATTAGTCGTACAACTTCGTCAACTTCCACAAGCTTCTTTAAAGGAATTCTGTCAAGAACATCTGGTCGGTTTTTAATAGTCTGTTTTCCCATTTTTGTATCCATAAGTCCAGGGGAAATTACATTTGCTCGAATTGCTTCGTTTGTGAATCCTCTCGCGAATGAAAGCATCATTGCTTCTGAAGCTCTTTTAGCAGAATGATACGCAATTTCATCAGGACTTCCACCTTTCGTAGCTACAGAACTAATATAGATGAGTGATCTATCTTTCTTTGCTGTGTCGTTTTTCCATTTCAAGACTAATTGCTGAGCAAAAAGAAATGTTGCCATAAAATTTACCTGATGTGAATAAATAATGTCATTTCTCGTGAGCTCTAAAATATCCTTACTCATACTTATTCCATGGCAGAATATTGCGTGGTCTATGTCTTTAGAAATATGTGGATTGATTAATTCCGGTGAGGTAGTAAGAACAAAATCAAGTTTTACTCCTTGAAAGTTTATATGGTTGAGGTTTTTTGGGGAAACAGGGTCATTCGCATTATAGAATCCAATTACAGAATCTCCATTTTCAAGAAGTTTTTCACATAACTTCGTTCCTAATCCTCCCGATGCACCGGTTACTAATATCTTCATATTCGTAGTTTTTTTGTGCGGAAGAGGCGAGATTCGAACTCGCGTGGGATTGCTCCCCCAAGGTTTTCGAGACCTGGCCGTTTAGCCGCTCCGGCACCCTTCCAAGATAGGTTATTGTATCAAATTACGGCCTCATCAATTGCTTAATTCCAAACTTTAGTTCCATATAATTTTGTTTTACAAATGAGATAGGTGGGCGATAATCAATTTCATGGACAATTTTATTGCGAAGTTTATGAGCTTCCCAAACTGCGTTATACGTCGAGCGATCAAACTGGTCTCGTGCATTTTTTAACCGCTCGCCCAATGTACTTCCTGGGATTCGTTTTTGTTGAAGTACAGCGTCAAGAACTGCGTCAATTTGAATAAGAGCGGTACGAATGTCGTTTTCACGGCCTTCTTGGACAAGTAGATCTATATTTGAAAGTTTTTTTTCGATCATTTCTCGCCAGCCCTTAGGATTTGCTTTCGTAATAGCCCAGAGAGCCAAAAGAAGTAAGATTATTATTGCAGCCAAAAAAAATGCAACCACATAGCCAATCATATGTTAATTATACGACCTTTTAGGTGTTCTTTCTCTATGAGCTCTTCTTCGGTTGTGGTGAGTATCGTTTGAAAACGATCAATATGCGTTGTAATGAGATGTTTGTTTGCTTGGTCAAGTTCAGAAAAAATATCATCCAAAAGTAATATCGGATCTTTGTGAAGGTCGCTTACATAAATAGAAAGCTGTTGTAGAATAAGCCAAAACAAAGCAAGTCGTTGCTCGCCGCGAGAAGCATACGTATGAGTATCGATTATTTCGCCATTTTTATCGTAGAGTATCTTATACTCATCTCTCTGTGGACCAACAAGTGTTCTTTTTTGATAATATTGTTTCATAAAATAATCTTCGAGCGTTTCTTTAGACATAACATTTTGCGTGTACTCCAGTGAAAAAGGTAATTCTGTTATTGGGGACGTATTAATTCTCTCAACAATATTCTTCCTTGCATTAACAATATAATCGGCTTGTTGAATAAGGTAGTCGTCCCAGAAGATAAGCTCCCGGCGAAGATTATCTAGGTTATCGGTTTTTTCGATAATGCGATTCCTTTTTCTTAACGCGTTTTCATAATTTGTTAATCTTTTTTTATACTCCATATCAATACTTGAGATAAGATGGTCCATAAACTTTCGTTTTTCTGACGGCTGTCCGTCTATGATTGAAATGAGAGCAGGTGAGAAGAGTACGCATGGAATCGACTCTTTTAAATATCCCATTCGCAGTTTACGAAGCTTATTCACCATGAAAACCTTTTCAACTCTTATGTTGTGAGCAAGATGAATGCGTAATAATACTTCTGTATCTTTATCCTCTAAAATACCTTCGACGTCAGCCTCCTGTGTTCCAAATTTTAATAATTCTTCTTGGCGATCTTCCTTGATACCTTTGCCAGTAAGCAAAAAATAGACTGCCTCCAGAATATTTGTTTTCCCTTGTGCATTTGGGCCTACAAGACATGTTAGTTGCGGATCAATCTCTAGTTTGAGTGACTCAGCATTCCTAAAGTTTTTTAAGCTGAGAGTTGTAAGTTTCATACTGTCTTTTTTCGGAGGAGAAAGACGCTTTCAAAGAAGGATGGAAGTTTAAAGACGAATTTTTTGACGATGCTTACATTATCAAGCGATCTAAAAATATTGAGCCAAAATGCTTGGCTTTGGACAGATATATGAGAAAAGTCTTTTGGCTGGGTAAATTCAATCCATAAATTTTCAGTTGTATAAATCTTATGAAGGACAAACTTTTTTGCAACGCGCGCCGACTCCATTGCCACATTTTTTATCTCAGCGCGCTGGATGTGTTCCAACACATCAAAAGAGACAACAAGATCAAAAGCGCCATCTTCAAAGGGAAGCTTTTTTATGTCTCCTCTCGAAAGAAACGGTTGAATTTCTTTATTTGCAGATGATATTGCATATTCTGAGATATCTATGCCGAATGCTTGAATACCAAATCGTCTAAGATGGTGTACTAGTCCACCATCACCACAACCTAAATCTAGGCAAGTTTTTGGATTAATAAAAAGCTTAATGCTCAATGCTCTATAAAAATGTGCAAGATCAACTATAAACCTACTAATAAATGACTCTGAAAGAGCTGCCCATCGCTCTTTTCTTTGTGATTCAAAGTAATCTTTATCATAAAATGTTTCGTCAATTTTGTAGTTAGTAATAACTGTGCCCTTGAAGCTTTCACCATTCAGAATACGTGTGAGGTTACTAAAGTTTTTTCCATTTGCGACAATAACCGCTGTGCCATACTTCTTTGCTAGTCTTGATGCGACAGGATCGAATGGAGCGTTCGTGCCAGGTATCCATTTCTCTGGAATAAGTCCTTCAAAAAATTCCCATGTAGTGTGTTTAATTATTTTTGCATCTGGAAAGAGGTTTGGGTCCTTGTCGTATACGTAGTCGATGTTTGAGAGGTTGATTATAAGAGAGGCTTTGTAGTCGCGTGCAAGTACTGCTGCACAGTAATCTGTTGACCAGCCCGGTTTCCAGCCAGCCCCGATTATGACTGACTCACGGGCCCCAATAAGAGGCTTATCGTAGTTATCAATAATACGCGCATGTGCTATATCTTGAAAGATAGTACGGACAAGATGTGCATTTAAACGAGTAGAGTGTATACCTATCCAATCCAAGTCAGCATCACTAATTTCTCCTACAACATCTCGTGCTGCGTCTCTATATTGTCTTGCTGTAGCGCCCCCACCTATAACAATGAAAAAACGCCTATTACTTTCACGGACTTGCTTACGAATAAAAACGTTAAGTTTCTTTAAAAAGTCGACATCTATGCCAGTTTTGGGGACAACAAGGCTTCCGCCAATAGAAAGTACCACTGTTTCGACTCCTCTTCGGTCTAAAATATTCATTTATGCTAAAAAAATCCCGCCAACAGGGCGGGTTATTTGTGGTTTAAAACTTACTGTGACGGCTTATAGGTACAACTCATACGCAGAATTCATTATAACACGGTTAGATGAACTAATCAATTTTGTTAAAAAATGAAAGACGTATCAAGACCAAACACAAATGCCACTACTCTGGTTACAAAAAAAGCAAGCAAAAGCAAGATAAATCCAACAACGCCGGATGTAATTTTTTGAGCCCCGCTACTAACTTTTTCTTCATTTCCTTGCGAAGTGAGAATATCGAATCCACCCCACACGAAAAGGAAAAAGAGGATAACTGCTGCGATAGCATATAAAAAAGATAGGAGCATGCTTATGATTCCTCCGACACCAGCCGCAGCCAGCTCAGGACGTAAAGGGCCTTCGATAATGACGTCTGGCGCTCCAGGCGTAGCATTAGGCAGACGGAGTTGTTGGGCTAGTAGGTTTTTGTACATCATCTTTTTTTGGCTCCTCTGTTTTAACTGGCTCTTCCATTTTCTTCGGATCCTCAGACTTATTTGGTTCAGCTACCTCCTCTTTTTTAAGTTGCTCAATATTTTCCTCAGTCTTTATAACAATCTCTTGCACCTTTTCTTTAGCGTTAACTGGGCAAATGATTGTTGCGTTCTCAGCCACTTCAGTTTCAAAGGAATAATGTGATTCTATACATTCAAACTTTCTGATCTTCTGCTTCTTTAATTCCTCTTCATTAACGAAAGTTACCTTTTCAATATTGAACACAAAGCTATCTCCATCGAAATCCACATTCACCAAGTCACTTTCTTTGAGTTTCTGCTCAATTATAAGTGTCGAAATTGGATTTTCAATAAGTTTTTGAATTGTTCTCTTGAGCGGACGAGCACCATATAGCGGATCGAATCCTTGTCGTACGAGTTCTTTCTTTGTCGACTCTGTCCATGCGAATCCCATATTCTGCTCTTCTAAGAGTTTGCGCAGAGACCTCATGTTTAGTTCAGAAATCTGTAACATGTGTTGGTATTTGAGTGGTTCAAAAACGATAACCTCGTCAAAACGATTTATAAGTTCTGGTCTAAAGAATTTTCGTAATTCATCCATGACCTTCGCCTTTGTCTTTTCGTACTGGTTCTTTGAAAGCTCTTCCTCAATTTTTTGCTTCTCCTCAAGCTCCTTATCGAGAGGGAAGTCTTTGCCAAAGAATTCTGTTATTGTTTGAACTTTCCAAGTTTGTTGATTTGCTTGCTTTGACCATATCTTTTCCCCGACAACAATAATTTCGCTACCATCTGGATTAAAGGCGTGGATATCCCAGTAATTTGTTGGAAGTACTGCAGCTGGCTCATCCGTTTTCTTTTCTTCTTTTGCCTCTACTGGTTTTTCATCAGGCTTTTTCTCGTCTATCTTTAAGGCTACGGGCTCATCTTTCTTAATATCAGCTTCCATAGTCTGGCCTTCAAAGTAATCCTTTAATGTGCCAGTTTCCCAATTTGTTTCGCCGTCTTTTCTTTTCCAGAATCTATCTCTAAACGTTACAACCTCAAGCTCCTGAGGTGAGAATGCTTGTGTCTTTAACTTTGCTGTTGGCAACTGTTCTTCTGGAGCATCTGGTAAAGCATTTATAACAACGCCATCTTTAAAGTAATCGATGAGAGAAACGGACTTCCAAACTTTTGCGGTTGTTGCTGTGCGCTGGAACATCTGACCCCCACTTGTAATCATCTCAACACCTTTTGCAGACATTGCATGTGTATCAAATTCTTTTCCTGGGAAATCTGGAGCAGCTTCTGCAGGTTTACCATCGGCTTGCTGTTCATTCTCGACTTTTTGACCAGCAAAGTAATCCAAGATTAATGAAGGCTTCCATGGTTCGTTTGCAGATTCGCGTTCAAATACCTTACCCATAATCGTCATGATTTGACGACCTCGTGGTGAGAAGGTGTAGGTAGATAATAGTGTTGGCTCTTCAATATCGACTGGTCCGCTCGAAAGAATGTCATCTTGAATCATCTTTGTACCGATGTTTGAGGTACAAATAACGACAGTGTTCTTGAATGAAATGACGTGGCCTTTATTATCGGTAAGTCGACCATCATCAAGAATCTGAAGTAAGATATTAAAAATATCTGGGTGCGCTTTTTCTACCTCGTCAAAAAGGACGACAGAGTATGGCTTGCGGCGAACTGCTTCAGTTAGCTTTCCACCTTCTTCATAGCCAATATATCCCGGAGGTGCTCCTAAGAGCTTAGCAACTTCGTGTTTCTCCATGAATTCCGTCATATCAAAGCGAATCATTGCTTCTTCTTGGCCAAAGAGGACTTCTGCAAGAGTCTTTGAGAGTTCGGTTTTACCCACACCAGTTGGTCCAAGGAAAACGAAACTACCAATTGGTCGATTATTCGATTTAAGACCAGCTCTACCACGACGTACCGCTTCGGCAACTGGGGTAACGGCATTTTCTTGATTAATTAATCGTTTATGAATTATGTCTTCAAGCTTCGTTAATTTTTCAGTTTCTGATTCGCTGATGCGAGTTATTGGAATACCTGTCCATCGTGAAATGATGTCTTTTATTGACTGCTCACTCACACTTGTGGTTGTTTGAGATTTCTTCTGGTTGTAGTCGTCTTGCTTAATTTTTAGATCAGCGTTCAGATCATCAAGCTTCGGTCGCATAATGCTCGCTCTTACGCGGTCACCTCTCTTTTCAAGTTCTCCAAGTTCTTGTTGAAGCTGCTTTTGTCGGTCTTCAATAGAGCGAATTTCTTCTGGTAAGGATATTAATGGTAAGCGGACTGCCGCACTTGCTTCATCAATAAGATCAATTGCTTTATCTGGAAGGAAGCGGTCACCAATGTATCGTTTTGAAAGCTTGACCGCAGCCTCGATTGAAGCATCTGGAATTTTAACTCGATGGAAAGCCTCATACTTATCGCGAAGGGCTTTCACCATTTTAACCGCTTGTTCTTCTGTTGGTTCTGGAACGAGAACCGGCTGGAATCGTCTTTCAAGAGCAGGATCTTTTTCAACGTATTTTCTGTATTCAGTTAAGGTTGTTGCACCAATGAGTTGAAGTTCTCCGCGTGCAAGAGCTGGCTTTAAGAAATTCGATGCGTCTAACGCGCCTTCGCCTCCGGCTCCGGCACCTACTAAATTATGGATTTCATCAACGAATAAAATTATTTGTCCCTTTGAGTTCGTAATTTCTTCAATTATCTTTTTCATTCTCTCTTCAAACTCACCTCTGTGTGACGCTCCCGCGATTATACTCATGAGGTCGAGTTGAAGAATACGTTTACCAATTAACGACTCTGGCACTTCTTTTTTTACAATTTTTTGTGCCAGGCCCTCTACTATAGCTGTTTTTCCTACACCAGCTTCTCCAACGAGCGCTGGATTATTTTTTGTGCGGCGGGAAATAATATGAATCGCTCGCTCGATAACTTCTGAGCGCTCCACAACAGGATCAAGTTGGCCTTGTTCAGCTTTTAGCGTAAGATCATTTGTATATTGCTCAAGCATACTGCGGCCAGTGTCTTTTCCAGCTGGGCCGTCTTTTCCTTCTAAACCTTCTTTTTTGCCAGTAACTTGTTTATTTATGTCTTCTTTTTTAAGACCCAGTTTCGCTAGTGTTCTCGCTCCAACGCCCTCTCCTTCTTCATACAGTGCGAGGAGAATATGCTCAGGAGAAATAAATTCATAACCAAGTTTTCGGGCTGTGACTAACGCATTCTCTAGTATTCGCTTCACTCGAGGTGATGGTAGCGGCGTTTTTTCTGATGTACCTTTTTGATAGAGCTTATCGAGCTCTTGATCAATAATTTGAGGTTGAATTTTCTTTTCAGTAAAAAGTTTATATATCTCAGGGTCGGCAAGTAAGCCGTGCAGTACATGTTCAGAGTCAACAAATTCGCCCTTTAATTCTTTAGCTTTTTGCTGCGCTGCCATAAAGACTCGATTTGAACGCTGTGTAAGATGCGTCATAAGATCGAGCTCGGTTCTTTTTTGTGTATCAATGTTTGAGTCCAATGGTTTTTCTTCAGCAGCTTTTGCTACATCCTTCGGAGCATTTGGATCAACAGGCGCAGATTGATCTGTTGCTGCTGCTGGGTCAGCAGTTGGTGTTACTGGGTCAGTGACTGGTACTGCAGGTTGGGGAGGCATTGCTGCAATAACAGGTGGTGTTACTACTTGTGGCTGTGGTGGGGTTGGTGCAGGTGGATTACCGATGCCATTATATGCCTGGCCACCTGGTGGATTTCCAATACCGTTATATGACTGAGTAGTCCCTACGGTTGTCGTTGTTTCTGTTACTTCTTGAACCGGCTGCTGAACTGGTGCTTGGGGCTGTACGACAGCCTGGTCATCACCATTACCACTAGCGGGTTTTTTCTTAAAAAAATCTAGAACTGGCATGATAAATTCATTATGGAGAAGAAAAGAATGGTTGTCAATGGTATGCTATAATTTGGTTCACAGCAAAGATTTATGAAACTACTTGTAACCGGCGGCGCAGGATTTATTGGTTCAAATTTTATCCATTATTGGTTAAAAAAGTATCCTGAAGATCAAATTGTAAACTTCGATAAACTTACCTATGCAGGAAATCTTGAAAGTCTTAGTGATGTTGAAGCGGATTCTCGCTATACATTTGTTAAAGGCGATATCTGTGATCCAAAGGCAGTAGATGACGCAATGAAAAACATGGACGTGGTAGTTCACTTTGCTGCCGAGACGCATGTTGATCGCTCAATTTTGTCCGCAGCGCCTTTTATTCAAACAAATATAGTCGGTACTCATGTACTTTTAGAGGCCGCAATGGCAAACAATATAAAACGTTTTCATCATATTTCTACTGATGAGGTATTTGGCGCTTTAGAGCTAGGAACCGATGAAAAATTTAACGAAAATACCCCGTACAATCCGAGAAGTCCTTATTCAGCGTCAAAAGCTGGATCCGATCATTTAGTACGCGCTTACAACATTACCTACGGTCTTCCGACCACAATTTCAAACTGTTCAAACAACTATGGTCCCTATATGTTTCCAGAGAAATTGTTTGCCCTTGCGATAACAAATTTATTGGAGGGTAAAAAGGTGCCGGTGTATGGCGATGGACTGTATGTAAGAGATTGGCTTTATGTGGAAGATCATGCGAGTGCAATCGACCGTATTCTTCATGATGGAAAAGTGGGTGAGACGTATTTTATAGGTGGACTTGTCGATGATATTTCAAATATTGATGCGATTAAAATGATCTTAAAAATAATGGGGAAGGACGATAGCGAGCTTGAATATGTAAAGGATCGCCCAGGTCATGATAGACGCTATGCGGTTGACTGGTCAAAGATGAAAAATGAATTAGACTGGTCGCCATCGGTCACCTTAGAAGAGGGATTACAGAAAATGGTTGATTGGTATAA
>JAGOSW010000005.1:0-19762 GCA_018062135.1 Candidatus Woesebacteria bacterium | reverse complement strand
TTATAGATCCGCTCAATTGTGGTCTTCTTCCCGTTTGCTCCAGTTGCGACAATCGTAACTTTATTCAGACTTTCTGCAAGAGCTAGATTGAAAGTAAATATAAATTCTTCATTCGGAAATATTTGTTCACCATTTATGTGTATTGTTGTGTCCTTCTCAACTTTTCCTTTAATAGTTATTTTGTCTTCACGTTTAAATTCTGTTTTTGTTGGCTCAAGAACTTCGAGTTTTGGAGGAGTTATGAAGAGTTGAATCTGATAACCAAAATACAGTGAAAAAATAACAACAAGCAAAGCTACTGTATAAAGCGCAATTCTTTTTGTAAGAGGAGTAAATTGTTTTGTAGTAGCGCGCTTTTTGAATTTTAGCGATTCGAGGCGCTCATATTCGCGGCGAAAATATGCGAGCATTTTATCTTCGTCAAGCTTTAGGAAAGAACTGTAGGTGCGAATGATGCCTTGAATATAAGTTCTAGATGAAAAAGTTTGCCAATCACCTTTTTCGACGGCAATGAGGTTTATTTTACGAATGCGTGTTTGTTTTTCAATATCATCTAATGTGAGATGTAATTTTTCCCTCTCATTTTTTAGGAGTTCTCCAACGCGGGTTATCATAGTCAGTAATTATAGCAATATTACCTCAATAAAAAAACCGCCCCTGGTGGGGCGGCTCTTTTATTTTGCTAGTTAGTACCCTGACGTAAAGTCGGGGTATAGAGCCTGTACGACTCACTTTGTTCGTCTACAGTCTCTATTACATCATTCCACCCATGCCACCCATTCCACTCATGTCAGGCATACCACCTGGAGCAGCTGGAGTCTTTTCTGGCAAGTCAGTGACTAATGCTTCAGTTGTGAGAATCATTGTTGCGATTGACGCAGCATTTTCTAAAGCACTTCGTACAACTTTAGTTGGATCAACAACTCCTTGTTTTAGCATTGAACCGAATTCAAGGGTCGCTGCGTTAAAGCCATAGTCAACATCTGGATTGTCTTCGATTTGTCGTAGGACCCATCCTGCATCGACACCAGAGTTCTTTGCCAGCATTTCAACTGGTTTTGCAAGAGCTTGGTAGACAATGTCCATGCCAACTTTTTCTTCTTCGTTAAGTGCTTTATCTTTAAGTTTTAAGAGCACTTTTCGTGCCTTGAGGAAAGTCGTACCGCCTCCTGGGACAATACCTTCTTCAAGAGCAGCTTTTGTTGCTGCGACTGCGTCGTCGACGCGCTCTTTCTTTTCTTTTAATTCAACTTCTGTTGTTGCGCCGACACTAATAACGGCGACACCGCCAGCAAGTTTTGCGAGGCGCTCTTGGAGCTTTTCTTTATCAAAATCGGATGTTGCTGCATCAATGTCTTTTTTAAGTGATGCGACACGATTTGCTATCATCTTTGGATCGCCTTTACCACCAATAATCTTGGTAGTTTCCTTATCGGTCCAAATTTTATCTGCTTTTCCAAGTACATCGATATCAATGTTTTCCATCTTTGCACCGGTATCTTCAGAAACAACCATGCCACCTGTAAGAATGGCGATATCTTGCAACATTTCTTTTCTGCGATCACCAAAGCCTGGGGCTTTTATGACGAGTGCATTAAATGTTCCTCGGAGCTTGTTGACAACAAGTGTTGCAAGGGCCTCTCCGTCGACATCATCTGCGATGATGACGAGTGATTTAGAGACCTTCACAAATTTTTCAAGAAAGGGGAGAAGGTCAGAAACTGCGCTGATTTTTTTATCAGTGATTAAAATATGCGCATCTTCAACTTCAGCAGTCATCTTATCAGGATTGGTAACAAAGTATGCTGAGGCATAACCTTTATCAAATTCCATTCCTTCTTTGTAAGAGACCTCAAGTTCTAGACCTCTGCCTTCTTCAACAGTAATGACACCATCTTTACCGACCTGCTTGAATGCAGATGCGATCAATGCGCCAATCTTTTCATCGGCGGCAGAAATTGTTGCAACTTGTGCAACTGCTGCTTCATCATCGAGTGGAATATCTTTTGAAGATTTCTTAATTTCTTCTACAGCTGCAACGACAGCTTTTTCAATTCCTTTTTTTAACACCATAGGATTTGTACCAGCGGTAATATTTTTCATACCGGCGTTTACAATAGCCTGTGTTAAAAGAGTTGATGTCGTTGTACCATCACCCGCGACATCTGCAGTTTTTGATGCTGCTTCGCGTGCTAACTGTGCGCCCATATTTTCGAATGGGTCTTCTAATGTAATTTCTTTTGCAACGCTGACCCCGTCATGTACAACATTGGGCGCGCCCCATTTTTTATCGAGTGCGACATTTCGTCCACGTGGACCAAGTGTCGTTACAACTGCTTGTGCGAGAATATTTACACCACGAGCTAATGCTTGTCGTGCGTCATCTGAAAATTTCAATTGTTTTGCCATGTTATTTTTTAGAAATTATTAATAAATGTTGTTAACTTATGCCATGACGGCCATGATATCTTTTTGCTCTATGAGCATCCACTCTGCCGTGCCAACTTTAACTTCATTGCCACCCCATTTTTTATAGAGTACTTTCTGTCCAACTTTTACAACCATTGGCATAACTTCTCCATCTTCATCAAAGGCACCAGGTCCTATTGCCATAACTTCACCTGTTTGAGGTTTCTCTTTTGCAGAATCAGGAAGATAAATACCAGAAGCAGTTTTTTCTTCTGCATCAAGAGGTTTAATTAACACATAATCAAAGAGTGGTTGAATATTCTGTGTCGCTTGTTTCATATTTTTGTTAAAACTTTTAATTAATAAATGCCAATCTTGCTCCTCTATATATATCAAACAAGCGTTTCATTGTCAATAGGTTGAGGAGTTTGCTAATTGCTATAAGCCAATTACTTCTTGAATTCAGGAGGAATCATAATGCCGATTTCATGGACGTAAATGTCTTCACCGATCGCTGGAATTCTTATTTGGAATAGTGGATCAGTTTCAACATTTGAAGGTGGAATGCCATGATATTGTAAGAGGTAGCTAAATCCATTGTTTCTCCCAAGCGGAACGTCATATGAGATGTTGAATTTTTTATTTTCAACATAAGGCTTTAATGTGCGTACAGCTTGGTCCTTTGCATACAGCGTATGAATACCGTCAATAATGTCATAGCGAATATCTTTGATATTGAAGAGTAATAATATTCCGACAAGCGCAAAGGTTAATTTCTCTTTGCCGATTTGTTTGAAAAACTCAATCACTGTTATAAACATATACGGATACATAAAGGTGAAATAATATTCTGAAGGTCTATTTTTATATATAGTGAAAAATACCGGCATGGCAATCCACACAATAATCGAAGAGGTGAAAAATATTTTCGAGAAGCCCTTGGTTTTCTTAGATAAGTATATAGAGGCAGCGGCAACGAGCACATAAATAATAATGGATGCAGGTATCGATTTAACATATGTTATTGGCTCCAGGAAATTTGTCCATACTTCTATCCAGTTTGTATATGTGGCTCCATAATAGATCTCTCTTTTTAAGAAAAAGAAATTGACGAAAAGTTTAGAGTTTAAAAAGCCGTGACGAAGATCAAATACTACCAGCGGTAGCAATGGCGCCAGCATTGCTGCGAAAAGAAGTAAACCCTTTTTTACGTTTGCGAGCGAGCGAGCGGGTTTTAGTAAAAGGATGAATAAGAAAACTTGAAGCATTATAAAAATGTATTGAAAATGCATACTAAGACCAAGGGTCATAAAAGCGCCGAGGATCATCAAATGCTTGATTGAAGGATTTTCTCTAATTCTTGATAGTAGATACCACGTTCCTAAAATACATAGAGGGAGCATGACGGGATTCCAGGAAATAACATCGTAACGAGCAAGTAAGAAATTTACAGTCCAAAATAACATAAATAGAATTGCTGATTTATACTTGAAAAGTTTATTCAAGATCCATAATCCACCAAAGAAAAAGCCGATGTTATATGCGCCTAAGAAAAGAAGCATGCCGAAAGGGTGCAGGTTCGCCATAAGATAGAAAGGCGCAAGTATGTAAATAAAGTATGGAGGTAAGAAGAAGCCATTCGGGCCGACAACACGGGGTCCTATCAATGTCGGCTTAAAGTTTTTGAAAAGATCATAAATTTGCCACGCGTCTCTTTCTTGGTCCCAGTCAAACATTATGCGATGATGAAGGTTATAGAAGCGAAAGAGTGCAAAAAGAATAAAGACAATAGACAACGACAGAATTATTGCCATTCTATTACTTATGCGCATCACTTATTCTATCACAGATACTTTACCAGCTATGCTATAGTGAATATATCCTATGGATCAAAAGAATTACACACCAATTTCGACAGCTTCGAGTATTGATAATTACGAGAATATTACGGTCGAAATTAAGAAGCTCGAAGACGAATTGCATAAAGCTGATTTGCCACATGAATTATGGGAAAAGGCGAATATGCAGCTACAAAGAATCAATCTGACGCTGCGATATGGAGGCAATATTAACCAGCTCGATATGTTGGTTAAGTATGTCGACTGGGTTACGAATCTGCCTTGGGCAAAAAGATCAGCCGATTCACTTGATATAGAAGCTGCTAAGAGGATAATGAATGAAAACCACTTCGGCTTAGACAAGATTAAAGGAAGGTTGCTCGAATATATTTCGGTTTTGCTTCTTCAACAACAAAAAAAAGAGCTTGGGCACTTTCATGCACCTGTTTTGTTTTTTGTTGGTCTTGCCGGAACGGGTAAAACAACATTTGCGCGCTCAATAGCAGAAGCTCTTGGTAGACAGTTCGCGCGCATTCCTTTTGGAGGTTTGTCGTCAGCTTTAGATCTTCGCGGTTTGTCAAAAGTTCAGCCGGAGGCTGAGCCAGGACAAATATTAAAAGCGATGCGACGTGTTGGAACTAAGAATCCTGTTATTCTTCTTGATGAGCTGGATCGTATTGCCCCATCAGCTCAAGGAGAGATCATGGGCGTTTTGCTTGAGCTTTTGGATCCAGAACAGAATGCGCATTTTATTGATCATTACGTAGACTTCCCCTTTGACCTTTCTGAAGTAATCTTTGTTGCTACTGCGAATAATACAAGAAGTATCTCGACCGCCGTACTCGATCGTCTAGAAATTATTCAGATGCCTTCATATACTGATGAAGAAAAAATCCATATCGCTTCGAATTACATTCTGCCTCGTCTATTAAAAGATAGTGCTATGACGCCGGATGCAATTCAGGTTGATCAAGAAGTCTGGAAACACATTGCGCGACTTTCTGGATATGATCCAGGTATTCGTAGTGTAGAGCGTCGTGTTGAGGCTATTGTGCGTAATGCTGCGTTTCGAACAGTAACGGGTAAGGGGCAAAAATTCGTAATCACAACGGCGAATGCTAAAGAATACGTTGAAGAATAGACTTGAAATCGTTCAAAAATAGCCTATAATATTTCCTCATGGAATTACGCACCGCTAGAAGTCCCCAAGTTACTCACGAGCAAACTCAAGGCAGAGGTATTAATAGAGCCTTACGAGGACTACTTACTACTGCTGCACTCACTTTAGCACTACAAGGTAACCAAGTTCGAGCTGAAGATTCTGCTAACGTAGTTCCGACCCCTAAAGATTGTCATTCGGTTATGTTTCATTTTCCACATGAATCCTCATTGGCTGATGAAGGACACATATCTGATGGTGCGATTGCGACAGAAATGGAGCTTGTCACTGACTCGGCTGATGCTTTTTCCGAAGGCTTAGATCCTGATCTTGAGTTCTTTCCACTCACTACGACTCCTATTGGGTTTGCCGAAGTTTGTGAGGCACAAGACACGGCGGAGTTAACACAGAATGGGGCAAGTGATATCCAGGATGTACCGCAATACGAACTCGCTGATATGGAAATTATTCAAGACGAATGGTCCTATCCTGATGAAGATGTGATGAGAATTATGCGTCCTGAAGAGACGTGGGGTAGGGGCGCTACGGGTGCTCGTGCTAATCTTGGTGTTGTGGTTATTGATACAGGAGTTCAAACAGATCACCCACAGCTTGTTGGCCACATATCCTCAACGCAAAAATGTTTTTCAGAAGTCAAAGAAGGCTTCAAATCTACTTGTCCCAATGGAAAAGAAGAAGACGATTCGGCATATGTAAATGATCAACTGGCGTCTCACGGCACTTTTATGGCGGGTTTTGTTACAACAGTATCACAAGGTGAAGTAATTCCTGTTCAGGTAACAACAGCCGAGCTTGATACAAGTGGCGAGATAAAGCAATATCATTTGAGTGGAAAAAGTATTGCTCGTGCATACGATTGGGTTATTTCATCAAATGGTCGTGTTGCTGCAGTCAATGCTAGCTATGGGCATGGGGAATATGTATCTCCTGCAAAGTGCCAAGAAGAGAACCCCACAGATAAAGAACTTATAGGAAGAATAATCCAACGAGGGATTCCATTCGTTGTATCAACAGGGAATACTCCTGGACTTAACTTTACCTCTTCCCCAGCTTGCTTGTCTTTTTCTGCGGATAATGTAGATGGTTTAATTGCTGTAGGATCAAGTACAAATGCTGATACCATGGCATTTCATACAAGTATGGCAGAGTGGGTTGGTGTACTCGCTCCTGGCGAACATGCAGTATCCACACTTCCGGGAAGTGGGTTTGGCATGGGGACTGGAACATCCGGATCGGCAGCTTTAACCTCAGGCGCTGTACAAGTATTGCGAGATATTTGGGGAGGTGGCAGTCCAGACTTTATGGAAAGAGTTCTCATGCAAACAGGAGTTCGCATAGCTGACCAGCGTCAAACTGAAGACGGAAAGGTAAATGGTCTTAGTGCAAGTAGAGTTGATTTTGGCGGTATAGCAGAGAGATGGGTTGCTGATCATATACGTGGTAATCCAAAAGATAGAATAGTTTTGCCATTTCTTCTAAAAAAGTGGTAATTGATTGTCAGTCGCGGACAAGCGGCATGGTTGTACAGCGGAATGAGCCACAAAGTGCAATTGGCTCCGTGTAGTCAACTATCTCCACATTAAACCCCTCTTTTTTTAACATATCGTTAATGCGCGGATTTTGTTTTGGACTGAAAATCGTTTCTGGATTAACCATAAACACGTTTGTCCCAAGGTCTATCGCTTCTTCTGGAAGGACATGGAGTAATTTATAGCGCTCTTGCAACATCTCAAATTCTTCCTTTTTAAATGCTTCCGAAATAATAAGCGCATAGCCACGAGGTAAAAGCGTCAGTCGCGTATCAAGATGCATCACATTTTCTCCAAGAAAAAGTGCCTTACCATGTTCATTCGCAAGCAATTCATCTATTGTCTTATCGTCAGTACGACTTCCTTTTCCGACAAAAATTCCACGTGGATCAACCAAGACATCGCCTCCATCTATATTTCCTTCTTTAAGCTCATGCAATTCTGTGACGCCAATTTTTGCTAAGAGTACTTTTAGAAGATCAATCTCACCATCGCGTTCTTTGAATGCGCGGAGGTTGCTGTAATAAAGTTGGTCACGTACAACGAATGCAGTGTCCCTTGTATATGCTTGGTGAACAAGTCCTGGCTTAGCTTCCACAAAGTGTATGCGGACATTATATTTTTCGAGGCGTTTAAAGAAGTCTTCTTGTTGTCTAACAAAGAGTTCTGGGTCCCACTTTCTTAAGGCGTACTTCGTATGTTCAGGATCATCAATAGCATAGTCTTCAAACTTAGGAACCGATGTTCCCCAACAGACAACAACATCGCGCAACGGCGAATATTCGTCAGTAATATGCAGTTTCATTGTTCTATATGTGTGATACCAGAAAGCATGGAGCTTTCCATAACTCCGTAATATTTTTCTACTTCAGGGCGACCAAACGAAACTTTCGTTTTCCAATCAAAAGCTACAATATCTTCTTTTGCTTTAGCTTTCTCAACATCACCCATAAAAAGTACTCTTGAAAATTTTAGTACTTCTTTAATAGTCTCTGGTGCATACAGATCGAAGTTTTTTATGTAAAGAACGTGGCTTTCGATATCGGGCGTAGTTTTTAGCGCCTCCATGAGTTGTTCCTCGTTTGCATCATCGAGAATGCGAATTTTTTGTTCGTCAAAAATATCTCCAAGTCTTTCTTTGATTGCAGATTTTGCCATTTCGTAGCCACTAAAAAATAGAATTTTATTATTCGCTTTATACAGTTCGGCTAGGAGTTCGATAGAGTAATGAGAAGCGCCCGTTTTATCTGCTCCATTAATTAATATTGGAAATTCGAGTGAAATTATATCAAGTGGCTCTCTATTTAGTGAAATCATGACATATTATCCCATAAATCCCACACTTTAGCAGCCGCATTGATCGGTTCTCCTTCAAGTGGGAAGTGGTGTAGGTCAATAAATGGTAGGGAATTCGCTTCAATTATTCCCCATTTCTGTGAATCGGGATCACTCGTAATATCTTCGATAATAAAGTCAAAGCCGACTATTGGAGCTTTCATTGCATCACCAGCTTTTTTTATGTAGTCAATTGTTTTTGGGTGTGTGATGCTAATCTCTTCTACTCTGTAGCCTCCATATGACGTGCCAATCTTTTCTGAGAGATCAATTGTCAGACCTTTTTTCAAAATACTTTTAAAAGTATATCCTTGGCGATCTAGAAATTTTTCTAGATGAGATGTGATCATAACATTAGCAACTTCTGGATGTTTGTTTTTATTTTTAAGTGCAATGAGCTTTTTTATACTAGATACCCCATCACCTGTAATCCTTGGTGGATCGCCTCGAAGAATACCTACAACTTCGCCGTTAATATATGTCCCTCTGTAGACACTACCTACCAAATGTTCTTCTACAACAACATAATGGCAAAGTTTTTTTGCTACTTTGAAGGCTTCAATGAGCTGCTTCTTCGTATAGATATGTGTTGTTGTATGTCGGCCGCGAGAGCCAAGCTGGGGCTTTGTAATAAAAGGCTTGCGGCCTTTCTCAAAGATTTTTATTGCATCTTCAAGCTTTGAAACAGATTTGCCATATGGAACTGGAATTTTCCGAGCGCTTAAAAACTTTTTTAATTCCCATTTATCATCCATCCATTCATACGCATCTTCTTTAAACTTTCCTGGAATTGGCAAGCTTTCAAAATGAAACCATTGTTTATTGATTTTCGCGCGATGATGTTCGACATATTTTCCATATACAATGAGCCCTTCCATTTCTATACCTCTTTTTGTTGCTTCTTCCCAAATAACCAAAGACCTTTCTGTAGGAGCCTTTTTACTATCTTTATTAATTCCCCAAATGCCAGTCTTGGCAAAAGTCCATACGAGTTCCATAAAAAGACGATGCATCGCATGATCAAATTTAATACTGCGGCGAGACTGGATAAAATTAGAAAGCGGCGCTGTTTTTACGAGCATCGTCTGCGTAAAATACGACAGCACATGATTTGTGGGGTTGTTGCCGCAGTAAGGGCACGTATTTTTTTTAGAAACTGTATTATCTCCTGTCATCGTCAAAAAATTCGTAATATGATAAAACGGTAATTGCACTCATAATAAACCAAAAGAAAAATTCTTCAAACGGAAATCTGTAACCAAATATTTCAACCCAGCCAATAAAATGGTTTCCAGGAAACGTCCATAGCTGCAATTCTAATCCAGTGAGTTCAAAAAGTAATGCAAGAATAAAGAAATACGCAGCGGTTTTTACATATTTCGATAATAATCGAGGAAAAAACGATAAAAAAGTAACTGCCGGAATAAGAAATATTGCGGTACCCAACCAAAAATATGCATAAGGTATCGCCAATATTTCTGGTTTTGTAAACAATGCAACAAAGAAAACCATAACGAGCGTTATGAGTGGCCATGCTAAATATTTCATTCTTTTATCGATAAGCTCGTGTTTACCCTTATCAAGAAAATGTTCATAAAAAATAACTATGCTATACACAAGGAAAAACGCATAGATCATATCCTCAACAGGGACGACGCCAAAGAGACGTATGGGAAAAATTGACTGGGGTACATACCAAGCTTCGTCAATCGTTCCTATGTAATCAAAGACGACTCCCAGCGGCACTGAAAGAAAAAGCGAGAACAGAAATGTTTTTTTGACTTGTTGTGGTGTTCTAAGGGAAAGCCAAAGTGAAGGAAGGCCAAAAAACAATAGTGTTGCTATGAAAAAATTCGCTTTTAAAGCGAGGGAAAGAACGACTGACAATATGGGAAATAAAATGAGAAAAGCAATATCTACTTTTTTTAACACAGTAATTAATATTACAATATTTTAATGTCCATGTTTGAATTCGTTCGCGATATAGCCAGATTTATTATGCCTTATAAGGTTAAATTTATTCTTGGCTCCTTTTTACGCCTAACAAGCGACATTGCAAATTTATATCCAGTTTGGGCTTTTAGTAGAATCATTCAATTATTTTCAGCCAATGAATCAATCTTTCTACATACTCAAGAAGTAAAACTAATCCTTGTCGGATGGGGTGCAAGTCGTCTATATTATTCAGTCGCCCATGCCATTGCAAAGTACTACGGCTATCAGGTTGCTGAAAAAGTCGCGATTGATAGCCGACTACAAGCTCTAAAACACATCTTCACATTAGATATTTCCTGGCAGGAAAAAGAAAACACCGGAAACAAATTAAAACGAATTGATAGTGGTAGCGACGGATTAAATAGGGTAATCAGAACCTATTTTGACGTAATAATAGAAGCGGTTTTAAATTCCGTTGGCTTGTTTGTACTTTTTTCGGTCATTGGCCTGGAACTTGGTGTCAGTATGCTCATTTTCATGATTGTGTATTTTACGATTTCCGTTTACTTAACAAAAAAAGCATCTAAACAAGAGTATGTGGTGAATTCTATTCAAGAGGATCTCGAAGGATTAAGTTTTGAAGCACTTAACAATATAAAAACAGTTAAATCACTGAGCATTCAATCTTCATTAGAGTCGAAATTATCACGCATTTCACACGAGACATTTAAAGCAATTCAGAAAAGAATTTTACTATTTCGAATTCGCTCTGGTACCTTGCTAACATTCTATACCGTTTTTGAAATAAGTATGATTTCTTACTTGGTCATGCAAATAATGAATGGTCGGTATGAATTAAGTGTCTTGATCTTGTTTGTCGGTTATGTAAAGAAGGTTGATGAGGCAATTAGTGAGTTGGCAGAAGTTACGCATGAGATAGTCATCGCCAAAGTTAATTTTCATCGACTAAAAGATATTATGTCGGTAAAGCCAACAATAGAATCAAGAAATGAACAAAAATCTTTTCCGAAAGATTGGAAAAAAATAGAATTTAAAGATCTGACATTTTCATATGAAGAGAAAACCATTATTAAAAACTTTAACTTAATAATTGAGCGCGGCCAGAAGATCGGAATAGTCGGACTTTCTGGAGCAGGAAAGACGACATTATTCGCCCTACTTCTTGATCTCTATGAAAACTACACGGGTGATATATTTCTCGATGATGTTTCGTTAAAAGAAATTAACCGTCAAGATTATATTAATCATCTCGCAATTGTTTTGCAGGACACAGAGCTTTTTAATGCGAGTCTTAAAGAGAATATTTTCATCGGCGATATCCCTGGAAGACCAATAGATAACGATATACTTGATGAAGCAATTCAATCATCATATTTATCGGATGTTATAAAGCGATTGCCAGATGGCGCGGATACCACGATTGGTGAAAAGGGAGTAAAGCTATCGGGTGGTGAAAAACAGAGACTTGGAATTGCGCGCGCATTATATAGAAAACCAGACATTCTTCTGCTTGATGAAGCAACTTCGCATCTTGATGTTGAATCAGAAAGAAAGATTCAAACATCTCTACATTCATTTTTTAACAAAGTCACGGCGATAGTTATTGCGCATAGACTTTCAACAATTAAAGAAATGGACGTTATCGTCGTTATGCAGGGTGGACGGATTATAGAAAAAGGATCATTCAAGTCATTGATTGCAGAAAAAGGAGTTTTCTCTCAGCTCTGGGAGAAGCAAAAGTTATAGTACTTATATCTTTTTTGGAAACACTACTGAGAGTATAAGAGACAAAGCGAAAACCGACATTATGATGACAAAGGACGAAAGTGATGAGATGTGAAAATCAAAGATGCCAAGTAACATTTTTGCACCAATAAATACCAAGACAAAAGCAAGTCCCTTCTGTAGATGATGGAATCTGTGAAGCACACTCTCAAGCAAGAAAAATAATGCGCGCAATCCCATTATCGCAAATATGTTGGAGGTGAAAACAATAAAGGGGTTCTGAGTAATTGCAAAAGCTGCAGGTATTGAGTCGATCGCAAACACAATGTCTGTTGCCTCAACAAGTAATACAATCAAAAAAAGTATTGTAAAATGGCGTTTTCCGTTTTCCATTACGAGAAAGTTTCCACTATGATAGCCCTTGGAAAAAGGAAGATACTTTCGTGCGAGTTTCACTATGGAGCTTTTTTCAAAGTCCACATGTTCTTCTTTCTTATCGAAGAACAACTTGAATCCCGTATAAACGAGGATGATACCGAAAATGTACAAGATCCAATGAAACTGAGCGATGATATATGCCCCGACTAATATAAATAAGCCTCTAAAGACGATTGCCCCTAAGATACCCCAAAACAAAACTTTGTGATGAAATTTTTCTTCAATTTTAAAGAAGTTGAAGATCAACATAATGACAAAAAGATTATCTACGGATAGCATTTTTTCCGTCACATATGCACTTAAGAATTCAACAGCTGATCCACGTCCCATAAACACAGATATAATAAAAGCGAAGGCAAGTGCCATTCCTATCCAGAAGAGGGATTGTATCAGTGCGGATTTAGGTTCGATTTTATGAGCTTTCTTATTAAAGAATCCGAGATCAGCGATAAGAAAGGAGCCGATCACGACACTGAAAAGAATCATCAAACTGCTTTGTATATCCATGGGTAGAATTGATTATAGCAGAATTTATTTAAACCTCAGTAGTTCGGTGTTTTTGTAGCCTATCTAAGAGAAGTACTATGCCAAATCCAATTGCAGCAAGAGATACAGAGATAAATACTGCGCCACTAAGTTGGTCGGGAACAGCGTTTTCCCATGGCCAAATTTTACGAAGCGAACCAATCATAAAACCCAATAAAAGCGCTATAACAATATCATGGTGGTTTTTGAATAACCAACTAAGTACCCTTGAAAAAATCGCCAGACCAATGATTGTCCCAAGTGTAAAAACAGCAAGTGGCAATACGTCTCGCTGTATTACTGCGGTTAGAACTTGTTCATACTTTCCCATAACAACAAGCATAAAAGATCCGGAAATTCCAGGTAAAATCATGCCACAAACCGCAATCATACCGCTTATAAATAATGCAAGTAGTGTATTTGGAGTTTCAACGGGAACAGTTCCGACCAAAAAATAAGTAGAGATTGCTGTTATAGCAACGATGATGTAATCAAAAAATTTCCAAGTTACAATGTGTTTTCTGACAACAAGTATTGTTGCTACCATTAAACCTAGAAAAAGTGACCATACGTACTCTGGATATGATTCTAATAAGTAAAAGACAAAGCTAGGCAAAGTAAATATTGCTGTAAACAATCCCAGACCAAGCGGAAGCAAGAAAGAGAATGGAATGGCACGAAAGGCATCTTTAAATTTTCTGTGCAGAATAAGTCGAGGTACTTTTCCGCTGATAGTTTTGATGCTGTAAATTAGCTGTTCATAAATTCCCATTATTAACGCCACCGTTCCACTCGAAATCGCAGGCATAATGGCTACTGATCCCATGATAAATCCTGTTGTAAAGAGGCGAAAAAAAGTTTTATGCATCTTGGCGGAGAGGGTGGGATTCGAACCCACGGTGACTTGCGCCACAAAGGTTTTCAAGACCTTCGCACTAGACCGCTATGCGACCCCTCCTATGGAGGTATATTGTACTATAATAGGTAGATGAACTTGTTTGAATATGTTGGAAAGCGCAAAGATGAAATAGAAATGTATCTAGATGTTGCCTTGAGGGAAAAGGCAGAAAGCACTAATGAAGATTATGCGCATCTTTATGAATCGCTGCGAGAATTCTCAATAAAAGGAAAACACCTGCGAGGTTGTTTCTTTCTTCTCTCATACGAAATGGCCGGGGGCAAAAATTTAGAGCCAGTTATTCCGGTTGCCGCTGCGATCGAAATAAATGGATCGGCACTTCTAATTCATGACGACATTATGGATAAGGATATGTTGCGGCGGGGAGGCATGTCCATGTTTGCAAAATACATTGAAGAGGGAAAAAAAATTAAGGCATTTGATCCGCATGATTATGGTGTCGGATCAGGAATAATGATTGGTGATATTGGCATTATTCTCGGATTCGAACTTTTAGATAGAGCTGAAATTGAGAAGGATTTTCGACAAAAGGTTTTTACGCAGTATGCGCAGGATATGCAAATAACAGCTGTAGGCCAAATGATGGATTACGATTTTAGCAGCACCTCCATAGAACCAAATGAAGAAGAAATAATAGAAGTGTATCGCATGAAGACTGCGCGCTATTCGCTTATTAACCCGTTTTTAATGGGCGCGCAAGCTGCTGGAGCAAATGAAGAATACTGCGCGACACTTCTAAAGATTGCTGAAAATCTTGGAATTCTGTTTCAAATTAGAGATGACGTTATGGGTCTTATGGGTGATGAAAAAGAAACGGGAAAAGCAGCGCGATCAGATGTGCGAGAAAATAAAAAAACTCTAATCAGAAAGTATCTTTTTGAAAGTGCCAATGGGGATAGTACTGTTTTGTTAGAAAGAACTTTTGGTAGCGATCAAATATCTGATGATGATTTTGCGGAGTTGGTTAATTTTGTAAAAACGAGTGGTGTCGAAGAAAGAATTAATCAGAAGCTCCAGAGCATGGCTGCAGAAATACGGAAAGAAGTAAAGCAGCTTTCAATAGAGCAATCTTTCAAAGATCTTATGGAAGAACTGATTCAGTACAGTCTTACGCGCACAAAGTAATATGAATCTTCAAGAATTTTCAGATCTTGTCACCAAAGAAGGGGCACTGCATTATCGTGATATGGCCTGGAGAAATACACGCGATCCTTATTTCATTCTACTTTCAGAAGTAATGCTTCAACAGACGCAAGTCGATCGAGTGGCTGATTATTATGAAAAATTTGTTAGACGATTTCCAAAAGTTAATGATTTAGCCAAATCATCTTTTGCTGAAGTTTTAAGTCTTTGGAGTGGACTTGGCTATAATCGCCGAGCGAAGTGGTTACAAGAAACTGCGCAGAAAATTGTAAATGATTTTGGAGGAAAGGTACCAGACACTATTGAAGAGTTAGTGGCGTTGCCGGGGATTGGACATAATACTGCTGCTGCAATATGCGTCTATGCTTTTGATAGGTCAGAAGTATTTATAGAAACTAATATTAGAACTGTTTATATTTATCACCTCTTCAAAGATCGTGAAGAAGCAGTGAAGGATGCAGAGATTCTAAAAATACAAGGAGAAATTTTAGATAAAGGTGTTGATCCTCGGGCCTGGTACCTATCGCTCATGGATTATGGAACATTTTTGAAGAAGGAATTTGGAAATCTATCACAAAAGAGCAGGTCGTATCGAAAACAAAGTACATTCAAAGGGTCGGTTCGTCAAGTGAGGGGCGCATTGTTAAAATTATTTATACAAATTGGGAATTTAGACTCAGAAACTATCGATAAAAATCTTGAACAATATGATGCAGGGCATCGCAAAGAAGCTCTTTCACAACTTCTTGATGAGGGCTTTTTAGTGAAGGATGCGAAAAAAGGATATAGTCTTAAGAAGTAATGGTTTGATATTGGAATAATGTTTTATGTTTTCTTACCTCGCGAAATAAACTCGTGCCAAAAGTAATTTTTCTTTCATCAACGAGCGAGTAAAACTTTTTCAATCTATGTTCAGTTTCTTTATAGGGAGAAAAAAGTGCTTCCTGAAACATTTCAGCTTTTTCGAAATCGAAAAGTGTGCAGCCACTTGCTCGATATAGTGTTTTTGGATTAAAAATGCGATCGAAAGCGGCATGTATCAGAGGACGAATAAGAAAAGGGTACATGACTTTTTCAGGAAGCTTTATATTAGTTGATGTATATGTGAACTTTTGTGTTTTAAGAAAAATTTGTATTGAGCCGACACGATAATCGTATCGGCGAGCTTTAATAAAAGCTCTTTCGATGTGGTCAAGAAGGCGAGCTAAAAGAACATCTTTATTATTGGTCGCAGGTGTATATGTTTGAGTTTTTTGAATAGATGCATATGTTGTTTTCGCTTCTGTATTAAGCGAATACACGCGTTGTCCTTGTAGCTCATACCAAATTTCCAGAACACTCTTATTAAAATATCCGCGAATTGTGTGTTCTGGCTTTTGTGTAAAAGCTAGCGCCGTATGTATACCAAGTGCTTCCATGCGTTTTGTGAGACGCCAGCCGATCCCCCAGATGTCGCCGATATGTGTCTTTGCCAAAAATTCATCTCTTTTTTCCGGCATTATCACAACGTATCCTGATGGCTTATCAAAATTTGAACCAATTTTTGCAAGACACTTTGTTTCTGCCATACCAAGAGAAACGGTAATGTTGAGTGATCGCTCAATTTCTTCTTTCATCTGGAGTGCAGCTATTGGATCATCCATTTCTGTAAAAACCTCATCGATAGAATAACGCTCTACAGTCGGACTATAGCGATCGACAATAGCGATCATTTTTCGGCAGAACGTTTCGTAAATATAATAATTTGAAGAAGCAATAATGCAGTCAGGGCAGATTCTTTTTATT
This sequence comes from Candidatus Woesebacteria bacterium, assembly GCA_018062135.1. Taxonomy (GTDB): domain Bacteria; phylum Patescibacteriota; class Microgenomatia; order UBA1406; family HO2-37-13b; genus OLB23. Next base: position 2,980 of record JAGOSW010000005.1, on the reverse strand, counting down.
TCGCTTATTAACATGCCGCGCTTTACGCCGCGCGCCTTGGCTTCATAAGAAATCGCAGTAGCAATGGCGCGCTCTTTTCCAATAGCAACAGGCTTTCCTTTGGTTTCAGGATGTGTTGCTTGATATACAGAAGCAAAAAACGCGTCACCGTCGACATGTACGATCATGCGATTATTGTAGTGAACAATCGTTTACTTTTCAAGGAGAAGACCGTAACCTGTCCAGGTTCGTGCCCGAAAGATATAGGGCTGGCGGATGTTCCGCCAGCCCGTTTTCGCACCGTGCCGGCTTGTTACCGGCCCGTCACCTCGATCTCATAGTCATCGGCGTCTTCGACGTCGACATCGAAGCCCTCATCCATGAGGGCTTGAGCTTCGGCGTACACCTCGTCTGGATTTGCGGCGTCAGTGATCTTGAACATCGCCGTCTCTCCTCGCTTGAGAGCTTTGGCAACATCCATGAGTCCCTTGAGTGTGACCTCAGTCATCCTTTTCACCTGCTTCTTGGTTACTCCGGTACAAGGATTATATTATACCAAATAGAGCTTATAGTAATAGAAGTTTGCTTAGAAGGTTAGGAGGACCGACCCGACGAAGTGCGTCGGGTCGGTCCTATCTCGCATCTGCTAAAGTCGCGTAACCGTAATCCTCCCGGTTGCGGCGTCGGTTACGGAAGCCATAAGCCCGAGAAATCTCAGGGCTATCGCCGCTGCATTAAGCTCTGCATCTGAAGCACCGCTGACCACGAAGGTCTCGGTGGTCCCACCTGCAAGTTGTTGAGCAGTCGGAATGAGCTCGGACAAAGCCACACTTCTCATGACAGTCCTCCAGCAAAGCGATACGAGGTTTACATTATACCAAAGCTTATAGTGTGAGAAGTTTTCTTACAGTAAGAATATCCTTTGCAATCTGATCCTTTAGTTCTTCCAACGATTCAAAATCCATAATTGGTCGTACGAATTCTTTAATCTGAAAGCTCACCGTGTCGCCATAAACTACATCATCAAAATCCAAAATGTGAATCTCTAAAACATCATGAGTCTCGTTTTTTACTACACGTGGGCCATAATAAAGAGCGCCTTTATAAAGCTTGCTATCAATTTTTACCCACGCAGCATGAACGCCTTTTTCGAGAGTGCTGATTCGATCATCCAGAATTGCAGGAAGCAAATTAATTGTAGGAAAGCCAATAGTGCGGCCAGTTTGATCTCCTTTTAGAACGCGTCCCTCTAGCCACATATTATTTTTGAAATCGAGCTACTTTTGACATGGCAAAGATAAGAACAATTGCGCCCAAAATTTGCGTTACAGATAAACCATTCTTAAAATGAACGTAATCAATAATAATCGCGCTTACTGGCCATGTTAATTCAGCAATAGCGCTCACACGAGCTGGAGTTTGTTTAAGACCGATATAGTAGATGAGAAGTGCAACACCACCTGTTGAAAAGGTGATTGCTAATAACTGTATCCATTGATCAGGAGTAACCGCCCAGATAGTATTTTGTTGACCAAGAGCAAAGATAAAAATCAGGGCAAAAAAGGGAGCAAGAGCGAAGCGAAGGAACGTTGAGGTCCAAAATGATGTTTTCTGTAATACAATTTTTGAGAAAGAAGTAGAAACTGCCCACACAACGCCCGCTGACAACGCGAAGAATGCGGCGATTATCGTCCCTGATCCAGTTTCGAGATTGACGGTCATATTCTTAAATGTCACAAAGTATGACGCAATAATCGCAAGACCTGCCCACATGGCGAATTGTTTATTCAGTTTTTCCTTAAGCAAAATAGTAGCTGTCGTAATTCCCCAAATAGGTTGTAATTGCTGTAGAAGTGGGACGACAGAAAATTGAATGTAATTAACTTTTCCTAAAGCTGCTGTATAGAGCGTTGTTCCAAGCGCTCCAGAAAAAAGACTGACGATAATGATAGCAATCCATTCTTTTTTTGTAAGCTCAAGGATTTCTTTTTGTCGTTTGAAAATAAATGGAGCAAGAAAAAATGCTGCTAAAACGTGTTCCCAAAAGACGACTGTGGCGGGTGGGAGGGAATAAAGACTAACGCGAAGTAGGGCATCCAAACTCCAAAGAAATGCTGCGAATGCAATTAACAAAGGACCATAATTTTTTATTTTCATTCGGCTAGTATAGCGTGAAGAAATGAGTTAGGCAAGAAGAAAGAGGAATATGTGACCGCCCCGACAATCGTCGGGGCGGTCACGGTACATCTTCACAGGCCGTGGCGGCACTTACAATCTGTGCACCACAATCATGTGGGACGCGTTGACGTTGACCGAGTACTCGCTCCCAAGCTCCTCGCGGAGTTGCACAGCCAAATCCTCAGCGTTAACGTCGTATTTGGCAGGATCGTACTCCTGCCAGGTGTCCGGGTTTGCCCGAACTGCCTCGGCCGCCGTTGTGGCAGCCTTCCGAACTGCGGTCGCAACCATGGTAACCTCCTAGGTCTAGTTGCGCTAGTCCTTCTTCGGCACTGGTCGACTCACTCTGATGGCTCCTTCGGGGCTGTCCTGGCTGGAGGTGAGACCCTCCATCGCCAGATCATCTGCGAAGAAGAACGCATTTCTGGGATTGTCGAGCACGTAGCTGCGCGACTCCCCGGGCCTAAGCGTCTTGGCATCAGCCAGGACTTCATCCTCAGTCATCCGTTGCTCCTCTCTGTGATAGCGGATGGCGATTAGGTATGTATTATACCAAACTAAGCCTATAGTCGAGTTCATGAAGAGAATTCATATAGTGAAGCCTTAAAATCAACATTTCCGTTGGAAAGAAAACTTACGCCTTCTTTTTCTAGCCTTTTTCTTTGCTCTGCTGGTCCTCCCATCGCATAACCCGAGGCAATCTTTCCATCAGATCGCACGACACGATGGCAGGGATACAGTTTCCCATCCTCGTTTTTATGTAGGATATTTCCCACGACTCGAGGACTCTTTAACCCCACTTGCTTAGACAATAATTTATAGG
>JAGOSW010000021.1:7990-10395 GCA_018062135.1 Candidatus Woesebacteria bacterium | reverse complement strand
AATTACATCAACATGAACAGGCCACATCTTATAGCCCATCGTGGGGACACAGTCAATTTTCCTGAAAATACAATCGAAGCTTTTGCTTCTGCTTTCGAAAAAGGAGCAGATGGCGTAGAAATGGATGTATATTTGCATGGTGCTGATCAAATTGTCGTTGTACATCCTTGGCTTCACGATCGCTCAAAAACATATCCTTTATTGTCAGAAGTAATTGAGCAATTCGCAAAAAAAGGCACTTTAGAAATCGAACTAAAATCTTTCGATCTTAGATGTATAGAAAAAGTCGCAGAGTTGATAAGGCAGTACGAAGTTACCAATTATGAAATCACGTCGAGCATCTTACCCCTTCTCTCTTATGTGAAAGACGTTCTTCCAGAAGCGAAAACAGGCATGATCTTTAAACCATATCATCTTGAAGAATGGATGACACCAGCAGTTATTTTAGATTATTTGTGTGGCTATTTAGAACTGACGAGGTCAAATGTGTTACATCTTAATGTGGAGTTATACACTCCCGAATTAGTTGCGGAGTTACATAAAAGAAATTACATTTTACATACGCATCTGAAATCGGCCGATCCGGAGATTTTTAATAAGGTTAAAGAACTGGGGCTTGATCAATGTACCTTCGATGATATCGCGATCTTAAAGCTTACTTAACCTCTCCTTTTATCTTTTCCCAACGCTCACGCGGGCATTTGTTCGGCCAATTGCGCCAGGCTTCTATATCACGATATTGAGGGAATTCATTATCTTCAACCCAATGTAGATTGTCATCATTAGTAATATGAGTAACAAACTCTTTGCCGTTTAGATGATCAATTTCATGTTGAAAAATGCGTGCTACATATCCTTCGTATTCTTCTTCAATTCGCTCACCTTTTCTATCATATGCAGCAACTTTTACCTTGCGTGGACGTTCGACGATGCCACATACGCTATCTGTCGAATAGCATCCTTCATACCATTCCTCTTTTTCTTCTGAAGACCATGCTATTTCCGGATTAAGGTAGACACGCAAATCAGAAACAACTCCATGTCCATCTGCGCCTACGTCAACAAGAATAATTCTTTTAGAGATTCCTGCTTGTGGCGCTGCTAAACCGACCATAACTGGTTTTGTACGATCTGCTTGTTCGCCATGAGCGATGTTAAGAAGCTTCTCAATTATTTCTTGCGTTTCTGGAGTGGGGATTTTCTCAGGAGGAATTTCTTCAGCAATTTTGATTAATACCGGATCATTCGGTGCAACGAGACCAGGTCTTTGTGATGCCATTAAGATGAATTATATCATTTAGGTTCTGCGAAATTCCCTTTTGCTTTTCGTTTCTAGGTATTGCGCAAAGACAGCAGCCATAAAAAGCAAGATCAGAGCTATTAAGATAAGTGCTCCTCCGACTATCATTCTAGATTGAATATCCTGTAAAAGCATTTCATTTGTCATACATGTATATATCTATCAACAAATACTGATAAAACGAAAAAAGTAGTAGCGAGAACAAAGTGGAAGACAACTTCAGATGAAATTTTATGCGAAACTTGCAAAATCATAGTTGAAACTCCACCTAAGTATATTGTACACATTCCTATGGCTAGTTCTCTTGTACTTCTTAGTACTGATTGAGGTCTAATGATAAACATACGATTATCTTACAAAAGAGTTATTAAAAAATTATTATGTAGTGCTACAATATCCATATGAAAATCACGCTCTACATGGGTACCACAATTGATGGATTCATCGCAAAGACAAATGGTGATTCTGATTGGGTTTCTCCAATAGACGCTGAAAATTTCGAAAAAACCATGATGGAATATGGATGTATTATTGTGGGAAGGAAAACTTTTGAACAATTTCAGGGTGATCTTTATCCAGTAAAAGGAATATTAAATGTAGTCGTGACATCAGATGAAAACATGACTAGTGATGATCCAGAAGTAATCTATGCGAGTCAATCAACCGAGAAAGTTGTACGTATAATCGAAGAAAAGGGACACGATAAAGCTTTGCTCATTGGTGGAGGTACCACGAACAGTATCTTTGCAAAAGCGGGATTAATCAGTGAAATTATATTGAGTATCCATCCTCTAGCATTTGGTCAAGGTATACATTTGTTCGAAGGTCCCGATATTAATATGAAGCTCACCCTAGATTCTTCGGAAGTGCTTGAAGATGGTGTGATTCGGGCAAGATATTCTGTAAACTCCTGATAAAATTGACCCGCTATATGGCCCATTATGGGTCTAAAACGTGTAGTTATTTATCCATATACACCTGAAATGATTTCTCTAATCCATCAGTGTATTTCTCATTCGCGTTCGCCAACTCATCTTTCAACCATTCTATAGAAACAAATTTTCCATCGACAACCTCATCCTCATCTATATGGATTTCGCCATCA
>JAGOSW010000021.1:0-7890 GCA_018062135.1 Candidatus Woesebacteria bacterium | reverse complement strand
CTGAAAAGCACCGTAAATCATAACCAAAGCTGCGGAAAAGCGAATTGCGTAGATCTTAGCTGTATGTTTTTCAAGCAACTTCGGAGCAAATACAGAAAAAAGGGCAGCGAGAATCATCGAGAATGGAATAGACATAATTATTGACGTCTTCCCTACATTCACCGCAAGAGCAGATGTTAACGCAAAATTCGTGATTGTTTGTAAAATTCCCATTAACCCCACTGGCCACAACTGGAAAATTTTAACTTTTCGTAAGTCCATTTTAAACAAAGGAAAGGTCAAAGAAACAAAAACAAGGCTTATTATGCCTACCCAAAGGTTGATGGTCCATACATCGTTATATTGAGACGCCCATTTTGTTGTCGTATTGCCTAAAGCAAGAAAAGCCATAGCGGCAAGTGCAATACCTACCGATGGGTTAAAAAAAGATTTGATATTAATCTTCTCGTCTATGGTAGCGAAAATTCCAGCAGAAATAACCACCGTACAAAGAACAATCTGATAAAAAGATAATGTTTCTCTAAAGAAGAAGACTCCCAAGAGAACTGCGAATATTGAACGGAAGTTAAATAGCGGCGCAATTGTAGATACATCCAATCGGTAAATTGAAAGCACATAAAATAAGTAAAAAAGTGTTCCAAACATGGCGGAAACAATGATCGGTATCCAGTATGTCGGCATACTCGCATTGTTCATTAATGCTAATGGGACAATGAGAATTACGCCAACAAGTGTCCATAAAAAGTTAAAAAGCCAAGGGTTTGAGATGGAATGTTTGCTTGTTAGTTTGCTGATGACGATAATGAGTCCAGAAGTTAGTGCAGCGGTCCAGGCGAAAAAAACGTATGACATTTCGTAATTATAACATTGCTTGCTTAAGTTTCTTTATGAATGGCTGTCTTTCATCTATAGTTGTTGCTCTCTTATTGCCCCCTTCTGTGTTATACACATCTCCCTCATATCTCGGAAATACGTGGAGGTGAAAATGGAATGCATGTTGTCCCCCTGCTGGTTCATTGTTTTGTCGAAGAGTTATACCATCACAACCGTAGGCTTTTTTCATAACTATGCTCATTTTTTGTGCAGTATCTGCGATTGCATGGGCGTGTTCTGGTTCCATGTCATATATATTTTCAAAGTGTTTGTTCGGCACGACGATCACATGTCCTTCATTTCCATTAATAAAAAAGGAGTTTAAGTATACGGAAGTTAACTCATCGCGAAAGATTAGATCTTCTTTCATAAGCATAGTATGCTCGTTCTCGACTCCTTCAATGCCAAGACAGATAGGACAGTGATAATTTTCTGGTGCGTGATTATACATTATTATATTTTACATATTTTGATTTCCAACTTCTCTCGCAAAAATATACAGCTCTTCTTCTGCGCGCGTGACCGCAGTATACAACCACCTTCTCCATTCCTCATCATTCATTTGTTTAAACCGCTCCTCAAAGAGAACCACTCTTTTCGCTTGGCTGCCCTGCGCTTTATGAACCGTAATCGCATAGCCAAAATCAAATAAGTCGCCTTGCATAATCTTTGATCGTTTATCCGTGAAGTTTAGCGCCGTAGGAGCGTTGAATTGCGCACGAGAAATAAGACCTTTAAAAGTGAATGGTTCCTCGTCCAGAGCAATTTTTACGTTATACCATTCATCATCCACCTCTTCAATCGATTCGAGTGTGCCTAACATACCATTAAAGATGTGTTTTTTGTGATTATTACGAAGACAAATTACTCTATCGCCACCAATCGGATCATACGACTCAAGTCCACGAAGAGCACGGATATGTTTATTAAGACGAATACGCGTTGTGTTATATCCGCAAAGAACAAGTGTGTCTTCGTATGAGCTATTGAGAAGTTCTTCAACAATTTCTTGCGATTCGGAATCTGCCAGGTTGTATTTTTTTACCACTTCGGAGTATATGCCGAATCGCACAAGTCCCTGCTCTCTTGCTTGTATCGACAACCCAATAATCGGATTTCCTCTTGCTTGTCGATGGATTTCGTCTAAACGGAGCTGGGGTTCTTGCATAAGATTAAAGTTCCCGCGGATTGGAGGAAGTTGGCCATGGTCCCCCACTGCGATTATCGGCACTTTGTACGAAAGCAGATGTTGCCAGATAGTTTCGTCAACCATCGATGCCTCATCGATAATAATTAACGTTCTATCAATTTTCTGCTTTGTCGCCCAACCGACTATCTCTTCCTTTTCATTAACAATGGGCGAATAAATGAGTGAATGAATCGTCCCGACAGTGTCTTGTGGAAGAATAACTTTTTGTTCGGTAAGTTTTGTCTGAAGGACACGCGCAGCTTTTCCTGTATAGCTTGCAAATCCTACCTTTAAATCTTTATCGCGCTTTGCAAGCTCTTGCCGAATAATGGCGATCAGAGTAGTCTTTCCAGTTCCTGCATATCCACCAAGTGTAATTGATGGCTCTTTCTTGTCAAACCACAGAAGAATTGCATCGAGTGTTTTTTGCTGATCTGGTGAGAGTGTGATCATAAACTTTCCTTTTTAATTCTAGCCGATGCCATAGCTATTCTTTGTGATGGTAAGACCTGGCTTTTCAAGTATCGTGTGACAAAACTTTTTTCATTAATCCCATTAAATTTGACCAGTTTCTCCTGTGCTGTAATAACTCCCTTAGGATTACTTGTCCTCGAAATCGAATATGTATCTGCTTCCAACTCAATATGTTTGTGGAATTGTATGTACAAAAAACCGAGTAGTAACGAAAGGAATACCGCAACAAATTCTGACGATATATCATATATGGTATAAAGCCCGAAAAAGAGTAATGAAAATTGTGCGATTCCCAATTTAATGCCATGCATTAAAGTATAGTGCCCTATCTCATGCAGCAATACCCATTCCAATTCATCTTTATTAAATGCTTCATATATTCCTCGTGAAAGAATCATCTTTGGCTTAAGTGGAAATGTGCTAGGCATCATGCCAAATAATTTCTTTGTTTCAAAAAAAGTAAATTCGGTGATATTGATTCCGGTTTTTCCAAGAATAGTTTTTGTCATCCAAGCATCGTGTACATAGCTTACTCTTTTCTTCGGATGCGAAAGCGCATAGACAAAAGACGTAATCTGAAACCAATTACAGAGTAGTAAAAAACAGGTTGCAAAAATAACGATTAACATTTAGCTTAGTCTAACAGTTCTATGTAAGGAGTAACTGAATCAAGATACATAACTATTGCAGCTTTGTGTCCGGGAAGAATTCCATCTGGAAGGTCATTAAGCGGATACCATTCCCAACCCTCGCATTTATCTGGTTCCACAGTTGTTGGAGTGCCTTCGAATTCACTGCATGCAAAAGCAAAGTGAACAAAGTTGTATTCTCCATCCTGCAATTCTCTAATTGCTCCAAGATACCCTAGCTTTTGGCTCTTTAAAGAGGTTTCTTCTAAAAGCTCTCTTTCTCCACAGTCCAATATAGTCTCTTTTACCTCTACCCTTCCACCAGGAATGCCAAGCATACCGGCTTTATAGCTATTGAGCCTTTTTCCTAGAAGAACGTGAGTTCTACTATCGTTAAGAACAACAACACAGACACCAATTCGATACGGTTCCATAGAAAATATTATACTACCTCTCAGTAGTCGTGCCGTTTACTTTATATATAAATATGACCTGATGTAAAAGCGGAAAGCCTTCTGTCGGCGGAGAGCATTCTGATTATAGCAGGTTGTTTGATTCCTATAGGCTTGAATTAAGGCTCAGAATAAGGTACAATGGCCCCTTATGAAAAAATTTAAGACTTTCAGCAACAAACTAACTCAAAAAACTAACATCCTACGTAAAAAAATTAACGAGAAGCCTTTATTGTTCTTTTATGTGTCGCTTATTGCATTAGTTTTACTTATCGTGGCCGGAAATATTCTGAGAAAACCAGCCCCAGAGCTTAAAGATACGGTGAAAATTCCACAAGAAGTAGAAGTATATACGCTTGGAAAAGCACCATATATCTCCGTTACTGCTGAAATTGAAAAGTCAGGTGTTATAAAAATTGTTGCGCTCACCTCGGGAGTTGTACAAAATATTGCTGTTCGAGAAGGATCTGAAATCGCTAAAGGTGCGATTCTCATGAGATTGGCTTCAAATTATCAGGGAGGAAATGCGTTTAGTGCACAAAGACAGCTCGCTGCGGTTCAATATCAGCATGCTTTAGATACTTTTGAGGCTCAAAAAGATATTATTGCAAAGCAAAAAGAAAGTGCACAAAAAATGGATGGTCAATCTGCAGATTTACGTAAAATTACCCAAGACTCCCTTTCTGAAACTAAAAGTTTAATTTCATTAAATAGTTCGATTATTTCAAAACTCGACTCCAACTTAAGTGTTTTAGAAGCTGACCCTGTAACAAATGCAGAAACCATTCTTGCAACAAAACAGATAAAAAGTCAGTTTTTATCGGCACAAAACCAAATGAATAGTTCCTTAAGACAAGCTGAATATCAATCTTCAGATAATAATGAACCTGCCCAATTATCACAGTTACAGCGTGAAATTACGGTAAAACAGCTTGATCTTCAAGAAAAGATGCTCAGTGTACAAAAAGAAGCGAGTCGATTGCAGCTCACATTAGCACGTATCAGCGAAGGTATGACAACGCCCGCTGCTCCCTTTAGCGGTGTCGTACAGCGAGTCTTTGTAAAAGTCGGTCAGGTAGTTAATCCGGGTACCCCACTTGCTATCGTTTCACAAACAAAGGATGATCCTATTACCGTCGTCGCTTATGTAAGTCGCGATATTGCACAAAAGATATCTACTTCTGAACCTGCCGAAATTGTTATTCGCGATGAAAAAGTATCACTTGTACCACATTTTGTTTCTCAGGATGCTATTGATAATGGATTGTATGCTGTTTATTTTGTCTTACCTGACAGCTACCTTTCTAAGGTAGCTGATAAAGATCATGTTACTGTAAGGCTGTCCTTGGTAGCAGATACTACAGCCACGACTGTCCCGTATATTCCCATTGATGCCGTGCATCAGACAGCAAATTCTGCCTTTGTCTTTATAGAAAAAGATGGAAAAGCAACCGCTCATAAAGTTACATTAGGTACGGTTTTTGGATCGCTTATTCAAGTAACGGGCTTATCTACTAATGACGCTATTATTTTAGACAGAACCGTTACAGAAGGAACATTGGTTACTGTCTCCCCTAAATAATCCCATGGCTATAAAGAAAAAAATAGTTGAGTCAGTATCATATTTAAATTCACTTACTTTTGATTCTAAGCTTTTCTCAACCTTTCAAGCTAAGTATATCGCTCAGGTGAGGTTTGTGATATTGCTCATTCTCTCTATAAGCTTGCTGGGGATAGTAAGCTTTTTACAGCTTCCTCGACGATTGAATCCAGAAATAAAAATTCCTATTGTGACCATCATAACCGCACTTCCTGGCGGTACACCAGAAGATATTGAATCCCTCATTACCGTTCCACTCGAAGATAAGCTTAATAATATAAAAGGCAAGGATACACTCACCTCGGTTTCTTCGGAAAATGTATCTGCTATTTCGCTTCTTTTTACCTCTGATACTGATCCCGATAAGGCACGAAATGATGTTGATAAAGCCGTCGCATCAGTCCAAGACCTTCCTGATGATGCGACCACTCCAGCTGTAAGTATTGTCGACTTTGATGATCAGCCTTTTTGGAGTTTTGTTATCTATACCGATAACGATGACGCTTCGCTTATGCGATTTGGAAAACGTTTAGAAAAAGCGATAGATACTGTACCAAAGGTTGGCAAGGTAATAACCGCTGGGTATGAAAAAGAATATATCCAAGTTCTGTTCAATCCCGAAAAACTTTCTGAATATGACTTGGACCCATTTTCATTATCACAAGCTATTAAGTCACAAACCCATTCATATCCAGCAGGTTCAGTAAAGACAGATACATCTTCTTACGCTCTTGCGATTGATGCGCAAATCCAATCAGTAGATGACATTCGAGCATTGCGCATAAATAGCGCGAACCATTCTATAAAGCTGGGTGACATTGCAACAATTTCTTTACAGTCACGAAAAAATGAACCGCTTAGTTTGTTTGCTGATCATACACAAAAACCAGTACGTTCTATTTCATTTTTTGTATATAAAACATCGAGTGCAGATATTGATGATGCCGCAGCAGACACAAAAGTTGTCGTCGATCGATTGCTAGATCAAGAGAATGAGACGTTCAAACTTAAAACCACAATGAATACGGCCGATGATATTTCAAAGCAATTTTCAGAACTCTTTGGCGAATTTCGTTCGACGTTATTATTGGTCTTCGCGCTCCTCTTTGTTTTCTTAGGTCTGCGCCAAGCAATCATTGCGTCTCTGACTATTCCCCTGACTTTTCTCTCTACCTTTACGATTATTCATGCAATGGGACTTAGTCTAAATTTTTTAACGATGTTTGCACTATTGCTTTCGCTAGGACTGCTTATTGATGACACCATTGTCGTCGTCGCAGCAATGACGCGTTACTATAAAACAGGAAAATTTACTGCATATGAGTCGGCAATTCTTGTATGGAAAGACTTTATTATTCCACTTTGGTCCACAACAGTCACAACCATATGGGCCTTCGTACCACTTCTTTTAGCTTCAGGAATTATTGGTGAGTTTATTAAGCCTATTCCTATTGTGGTAACAGCAACCATGTTGTCTTCAACCTCGATTGCAACATTTATTACGATTCCTCTTATGATGATTTTTCTTGATCTAAAGATTCCAGAACGTATTGTACGTCTTGTGCGTTACCTTATTATTGCGGCTATCATCATTATCTCTGGAGTGCTACTTCCAAAAACTCAAGTATTTATATTTACCTACCTTGCAGCGTTGGGCGTATTTTACTTTGGCTTTTTAAGTAGAAACGTAATTAAAGACTGGGTTACTTTACATTCTAAGAAGCAACAGAAATTTCTTAAACCGATTTCTCGCAGCATGCAGAAATATTCTGAGGCAGGTATTATCCAACTCGAGCCGATTGCGCAAAAATATATGGTGCTTATTCGTTCTATTTTGCGTTCACGCACCAAAAGAATTCAGACTTTGCTTGCTATTCTTGCTTTCGTTGTTGCAGCGTATGTTCTTGTTATCCTTGGATTTGTTAAGACAGAGTTCTTCCCTAAAACTGATGAGAACTTACTATATGTTTCTCTAGAACTACCGGCTGGTACTTCACTTGAACGTATAAATGCGGAATCAATTCAATTTGCGGATACGCTAAGGAGCGTACCAGAAGCAACATTTACTACATTGGAGACAGGGACAACATTTGATGCACAACAAGGAAGAGCACAGAAAAATAACAGTATGCTTGCGACACTTACCTTTGAGGATAACACAGAGAGAAATCGTTCTTCCCAGGATATTGCGGAAAGTCTTAGAGAATCGCTTAGTGACTATCCTACAGGCACTGTTCTTGTACAGGAGCTTTCAGGCGGTCCTCCTGCTGGAGCCGACGTTCAGATTAATCTTCTTGGCGAAAACTTATCGACACTTAATGTAATCGCAGATGATTTTACTGAATATTTGAAAAAGCAAGATGGTATTGTTAACCCGAACAGAAGCGTGCAATCAGGTACTGGAAAACTTGTTTTTAAGCCAGATCTTGATGCATTAGCTGAGCACAATATTTCTATGGGTACAATTGGCATATGGCTTCGTACGTATGCAAGTGGCATAGAACTTGATACGTTGCGACAACAGTCTGATGAAGTACCTATAGAATGGGTTTTTTATGAAAAGATGACCCCGGAAAATATTCAATCGCTATCGATTCCCGTGAAGGGCAGCTACATTCCCCTTTCTGCTTTGGGTACTATTCGTCTCGAGAATAATCCAACAAAAATTACTCG
>JAGOSW010000020.1 GCA_018062135.1 Candidatus Woesebacteria bacterium | reverse complement strand
CATGGCGCTCGACGCCACCGATTGATGGGCGATATCGAGCGCATAAAAAGACGATTTTCATGTTCTCATTGTATCAAAGAGCTATGGTACACTTTCTCTAGATGATAGGACTCATATTATTATTGGGACTGATCCTTCGTTTAATATCCCTCAATCAATCTTTTTGGCTTGATGAGACAGCCCAAGCCGTACTTTCACGCGCTCCAATTTTTAGCGTAAACTACGCAGCAGATTTCCAACCTCCTCTTTATTACGTCTTCAGTCATTTCTGGATGATGCTAGGAAATCTTCTTACGATTGGCCAATCTGAATGGTTCTTGCGACTCCCATCAGTTTTTTTCGGTGTACCAACTATTTACTTTACGTATGTGTTAGCAAAAAAATTATTTAATGAAAAAACTGGTTTATTAGCAGCTGGATTCCTTTCAATAGCACCGTTCCATGTATATTTTTCCCAAGAATTTCGCATGTATTCACTATTAACACTTCTTTGTTTGCTTTCTTGGAATGCAGTTGTCAGTAAAAAATGGATACCACTTGCAGTAATTACAGCGATAAGCATTTATACACATTATTTTGCATTTGTTAATGTTGTAGCGATTGCGACTTATCTGCTTGGGACAAAAGAAAAGAGGGGATTCGGGTATCTTATGGGAGGACTCATTCCTTTTGCTTTATGGATTCCTACATTTATAGAACAATTACAAACTGCAAAACAATTAGTTTCGCTGTGGCCAAAATGGTCAGAAGTTAGTAATGTAGGATTTGTTAAATTCTTTCCATTACTCATCGCAAAATGGACTGTTGGAATGATAAGCCCAGAAAACAGAACAGTCTATGCAATTTCTGTGGCGCTGTTCGCTCTCATCTCCGGTGGTGTAGTTATGACAAAACGCCACTCACGAGTAATGTTGTACTATGGATTACTGCCACTTTTTATCGCTTGGCTTGGAGGATTATGGCTTCCTGCTGCTACGCCTGTACGTGTACAGTTCGTACTCCCTGCAATATATCTTATGATCGCTTGCGGTTGTATGCGCGTAGTACTACACGATAACACTAGAAAACTAGGACTAGTACTGATTACAGTTTTCTGCTCGATACAACTTTTCTTCACTCTTGATTATCTTTTTCAGCCAAAGCATCACAGAGAAGATTGGCGCGGTGCAATAACATATAGCGATAAAATTATTTCTGAAGATAAGACGGATACATCCGTTGCATTGACAATATTTAGTGACAAATGGGCACCAATGGATTGGTATAGTGAGTATCCAGAAAAGTACCGGGGTGGAACATCATATATAAAAAGCATTGAAAATAGCGCGACTGAACATATCGTATTATTTACCTACTTATTTGAGGTTTTCGATAGCAATAAATCGGTAGAAGCATCACTCACAAAAAATTACACAGTGACACAGGAAAAAGATTTTAGAGGGGTTGGGATAGTAAAAACGCATATGAAGAACCTATAGTTAAAATGTGATATAATTTCTCATCTTATTTTATGTCATTAGAACGACCAATTTCCGATCCAAGTATGCCCGGATCACTATATTTCCCCCTATCTTCTGGTGGGCATGTTCAAATATATGACACAACTCTATGCGTTGAACGAGGGGTAGTCGGACCAGTACTTAATCTTCCTGTAAATACTCTTGGGACAAGTTTCGGTGAAGCCGTCCAGGATTTAGGTGGTGCAGAGTATTTACAGTACATTTCTACAGGATTGGAAGAACCTGACAGACCAAGAATTGCGCAACTTGGATCAGGGTTTGCTCCAAATACTCGCTCGCGCTATCTTTCGATTAAGCATGATGATGGAGTGGGGGCAATTGCATTAAATGTGCCTCATATTGAACCTGGGATGGAAGAACACATGATCGCAGTAGCACTGTGGGCTCAATTATTAAAAGATATTCGCCAAGCTTCTCCAGAACAACTAGAAGGAACATTTTACGAGGGCGATAGCCATTGGAGAAGAGAAGTAGACCCTCTATTCGGTGTAATGGCAACAGCATTTACCACTACATTAGCTGGGCATTATTCCAAAATAGGTGATGAAAAAGAACGTGAGATTGTCCATGAGGTTCATGCTGGAGAGGCCGATAGTCTTTTACCCCTAGAGCTCATAGAAGACGTACGCGGCATTGTTCAGGAACAAACACGAGCAGGACTTGCGGAACAAAGACCACCTTTTGGGATTGTGTATCAAACAAATAACTGGCTAACAGTGCAAGGATACTTTAATAGAAGAACGAGATAATCAATCTTACGCTTTTTTAGCAACGGCCTTTTTTGTGGTAGCTTTCTTAGTTACGCCACTCACAAACTTCTTTAAATCTCCTTCGAGATATGCAGTAAGTTTTTTGAGTTGGTCTTGTGGGACTTCGTGATCATCTTTAACCTTCTCGACAGCTTTCATGGCAATATCCTTGTATTTTGCAGAATCAAGATCTTTGTAGCTATCTGAAACTTTGTTTAATTGTGCAACAACTTCTTTTTGTGCACCTTTATAAAGTTCAAGTGTTTCTTTTGAAACCTTTCCAAATATTTCTTTTACAGCTGCTTCAGGATCTTTTGTTACACCTTCATAGAGTTTTTTTGCGTCCTTACGAAGTTCTTTTCCAGCTTTTGGAGCTAAGAATAAGCCTGCTACAGCGCCAACCGCTGCACCTACTAATATTCCGACTCCGAGGTTTGATGGTTTCTTTGTTGCTGTCATAGGTTCAGTATACTCTTATAATTTGATATTTCAAGCTAGTGTTAACGATCGTTCACATACGTCGTAAGAAGCGTCTCCATTTTTTTTCGAATTGCTCTATCGAGATCGACGCCCAATGTATTTGCTAAACTCGCAGAAGCAATAATTACATCACTAAACTCTGCGTATAAATTCGCCATCTGAAATTTTGCGAGCTTTGATTTTCGTTGCAAAGCGAGCACAGCTAAAATTTCATTCGCCAATTCACCAACTTCTTCTTGAAGTTTTACTGTCTTCATTAGAATATCTTTCTCTTTCTTTGTCAGAGACCGGAATTCGATACGAAGCGCTTGCTCGTTAACGGCAAGTTTTTCTTGTAGGCCCTTAATTGTTGTGGGTTCTTTATATTGTTTCATACATCAAAGTATACCAAATGAGGTATAATAACGCTGTTTAGCCAGTTCTCGTAGCTCAATGGATAGAGCGTTGGTTTGCGGAACCAAAGGTTGGAGGTCCGATTCCTCTCGAGAACACCCAAGACAACCCCGGGAGTTGTTTAGAGCTTCGCTACGTACTAAATTAAAACAGCGTTTACTATAAGATGAGCCTACAACAGCTTGAGAAAGATCTTGAAAAGTATAGGAATCCCGAAAAGAATGTCTTTATGCAACGCTTCTTCAAGACCGGCAAGGGGCAATATGGAGAAGGAGACATATTTCTCGGATTAACGGTTCCACAATCTCGCTCCATTGCTGCGAAGTACTACGACCTCCCACTTTCAGATATTAAAAAACTTCTTGAATCACCAATTCATGAAAAAAGACTCATAGCTCTAGCTATTCTTGTTCATAACTTTCAAAAGGGGACTGAAGAAAAGAAAAAGGAAATCTATGATTTATATGTTGAATCGCTAAAACATGTCAACAATTGGGACCTTGTCGATATATCTGCGGATAAAATTATGGGTGCATTTTTGTTCAAGAAAAACTCGAAAGTATTATATGATTTGGCCCGTTCTAAAGATCTATGGGAAAAACGGGTGACTATCATAGCAACATACTATTTTATACGAAATAACGAATTTGACGATACTTTAAAGATCTCTGAAATTCTTTTGCACGATTCTCATGATTTAATTCATAAAGCTGTAGGCTGGATGTTGCGAGAAGTGGGGAAGAGAGATGAAAAAAAGGAAAAAGAATTTCTCGATAAATATGCAGGTGTTATGCCGCGGACAATGCTTCGTTATGCGATAGAGAAATTTTCTGATGAGGAAAGACGAAAATATATGTCAGCAGATAAGTAGTACTCCACAAAATTCTATATAATAAAACCAATAATTGTTTCAAGACTATGACTCGTAGTACAGAAATAAAAAAAGCGGCTCGTGACTTAAGAAAAAAAGGATACTCTCTCATTGAGATATCTAAAGAAGTTGGTATTGCAAAAAGCACTGCATCGCTCTGGGTCAGATCTGTTAAGCTGGATTTCATTTCACAAAAAATTCTTACTAATAAGTCATCATCTAGTCTCGCAAAAGCATCTATAGTCAGAAAAGCTATGCGAAAGACTTTTCTAAAGAAGCTTCAAAATCAAGTTCGTACAGAAATGGATGATCTATTTATCGATATGATCTTTAAAAAGGTGCTTTTATCAGTGCTATACTGGACCGAAGGTGGAAAGAGAACAACATCACATGTCACAATAATAAATTCCGATCCTGAAATGATAAAGGTTTTCTTAAATTGCTTAAGATCATGCTTTACAATAGATGAGACAAAACTACGTGCGCTTGTTCACATTCATGGATATCATAACGATGATGATATAAAAAAATACTGGTCATTTGTAACAAAAATACCGCTTTCACAATTTACTAAAAGCTACTTAAAATCCAATACAGGAAAGCGAATTCGAGATGGATATCAAGGGAGTATTCGTATTAATTATTATGACTTTCGCGTTGTCTCAGAGCTGAAAATTGTATATAATGAACTCATTCAGAGAATAGGGGTGTAGGCCAATGGTAGACCGTCGCTCTCCAAAAGCGAATACGGGGGTTCGATTCCCTCCACCCCTGCAAAATAGGAGCGCCCCCATAAAAGGTTGATATTATTTAAGCGGAATGTAATAATCTTATTATTATGATTGACATAAACATATCAAAAAAAACTGTGATTGCAGCAATCATCTCGTTCGTTGCTATAATGGTAATTCCATTTATACTTGAGGCTTTTGGAGTTTTTGTTGTTGATGAAAACGGTCCCACGCCTCTTTTATTTTTAATAATCATAATGATAATAGGGCCTCTTGGATACATAAGTTTTACCGAAGGGAAAAAATATCGTGATCATGCAAATAAAGTATCAAAAAAGTAACTTATACTTCTAGCGCTACTTTTAAAAACAGAAGAGCCTATTAAGGCTTAACTTTCCTTCGGTCTCACTTCATCCATAATTACTGAAACAACTCAAGACATATTGAACCAAAATAAATTCCCACTTCGTACACCAGCCCCTGCAGAAATAGGTCAAAGTAGATCAGTCTTTGATAGTGATATACTTAATTAATGAACCAAGAAGACTTTGCAAAGGAATTTGAGAACACTATTCGTCTGATAACTCCATTATTTCCATCCGCCGAAAAACTCATCAAACCAACATTATTTCATAGCATTAGAGTAGGGACTTATCTCTATAACAGAAACTACTCACGAGAAATCTGTCTTGCCGCTCTCCTTCACGACACAATTGAAGATACTCCATTTTCTGAAGAGGAAATCAAGCAGAGATATGGGGATGAGATTTCAGCACTTGTTATGGCTAATACTAAAAATGAAAACATCGACAAACCACAAAGAAGAGAAGAGTCAATCAAGCGGTGTGCAGAGCATAGTGAAGCTGCCTTGATTATAAAAGCTGCTGATATTCGAGACAACTTTTTATACTTCTCACGTATTGAGGCCGCAAATGAAACTAATCTTGCGAAAATTAGTGCTGGGTTTGTATTCCAATATAAACTTGATAGCTACATGGATCCGATATTCTCTGAATTAAAGAAAGTCACAAAATAAGTTCCCACATAGTTCACCATCCCCAACAAACTACTTGACGTTTCCAATTGTTAAGTAAATGCAATTATGGAATAATCATCTTATGAACCTTCTTAGAGCTCGATCTTCACTAGTCACACTCTTACGTCCATATCTCTTGATAATTTTAGTGGGTAGCCTCATATCATTTGGAATAGGTTATTACAGTCCACATCTGCTGAAAAACAAAGAAGAGAATATTATTGCCGTAAAATTACCAAACAAGCCTACAGGCGTAATTCCAACAATGATCCCCCTGACTGCAACTCCTACTGTAATATATGTTCCTGGACCAACGCCTATGGTTTTCGACACCTATGATATTGAGGAACTTAAGGGTTTTCCACCATATCCTGGTTCAACGTTTATCAAAAAGGAGGTTTATGGTGTATGCGATAAGAACACTACAGACTCATTATTCGTATGTGACAAAAAGGAGTTCAAATGGACAACTCCCGACGACTTTGATATGGTTTCAAATTATTATGCAGAAAAAGTTAACATAGCAAATTCAGGATGGTCTTGTAATGGTGGAGGTGGTGAATATGGCGGTCCAAGAAGTGCGAGTACCGGTCTCGGCTGCACAAAAGGAGATTTATATATTAATTGGGTATTTGACACATATCCCCCTGAACTAAATACGACAAACTTATATTTGAGGATATTTCAAAACGGCGTGGATGTTTTCTCATTAAGATAGTCGAAATAAGTTCCCACATAGTTCACTAGCCCCTGCTGATATATTTTGATCTATTTTGATTCTCTTGGTATAATTGTCTTATGATATCTGAGGGTCAAAGACCACCTATAGAAATATATAGTGCAAATGGTAACCTATTTGATCAAAGCACACTGATAACAGCGCTACTTCCTGCTCATGGACTTGTAGACATGATTAAAGAAGCCGGATATGCAGGTTTTGAATGGCATCCCCTTAGGGGATTGGTGGGAGCCGAACAACTCAATCGTGGCTTAGTTAGCCGATATGTCACAGATGCGATCGGATCTCTTCATCAGAGTTATCGCAGAGAGGCAAACTTGGGAGAAGCATGGAGACATCCAAATAGAAAACTGGCCATGATTTCCTACGCACTATTGCCGGAAAGAATAGCTTCTTTAGATGATTTGGAAAAAATACAACAAATTGTTGGTCGAGAACTTCCAATAGTGCTTTATCCTTCACACCCCGATGAAGAATCCGGAACTAGTAGGCCATTTACGCAAAAGATGTTTCAGCCATCATCCGACGTTATGCAGCAATGGGGAGTCCATACAGCAGGAGAATTAATTAATGAAACATATAGGCGCGGATATACCGGCTTTTGTCTGGACCTTCTTCACATGAGACGAGAAGCAATAGATGACGTTGGGCTTTCTCTCTGGCAGGAAACTTTACCAGAACTTCTTCCTCATACCCAAGAAATCCACATTTCAGCTGGTAGATTTGATCAAGCGCAAATTCCAGTGGACAGTCAACAGGAACTTCAAGATTTGATGGCGGGAAGGGGAGATTCAGATTTACTACGCATGTTAGAAGAGGTTCGAGAATCTGGGTGGAGTGGACGCGTAGTCACGGAAATTCCCGCTGCCTCACTTCGTTCATTACGAAGTCCAAAGAGTCCTTTTTCCTCCATAAAAGATCTTGTCGATGATCACAAAAGAATAGTGGGGAATGTCCAGGATATTTTGTCTTAAACGATGGCAACGAAGATATTCATTTCGCCTCTTTTAAACTTCCGCAGTTCATGCGTGAGACAATTAAATAGTGAGATAACATATTTCAACATCACTCGACAGTAACTTGTCTGCTATACTTATTTCACAATGAATCGCGTCATATTTGCTATCGCACTCATTACCTCAGGATTTTTACTAACCTTCGCGCAACCAACATTTGCCGATAACCATAAAGAAGAGAACAAAATAGATTCTTCGAACATTCGCGAACTATATAAAGACCTCGGTGCTATAAAACTCTTCAACCTCATGCTCACACCAAAATCCAAAAGGGGAGTCTACTATCATTACGTATCTGAATCTGCATCTAAATCATGTGAAGAGCCAAATGCGTGGTACTTTGAGGGGTTGCTAGAAGATGACATATGCCAACAAATGAAGGCAAACGGTCTTAACGTAGTCTGTAATACCGCATGTCCAGAAAACCGTAAAACTGGAATAACATGTGGACTTGCGCACGAATGTTGCCGACCTCCAAATACCACAGAAGATACAATTGAAAAACTCTTTCCGTTTAGGTGTTCACCAGACGGCACAAGCAGCGGCATACAATATTGTTCTTTTTAAAAGGAAAAGACTGAATAGTTACAAAGCGGTTCGATTGGATTGCTAGTGAGTAGCCGCGCTTCATAGCTTATCTGCTATAATCTGAAATTACTAAGATATGAAAACACAAGTAACATCAGAAACCGCTCCTCCAACAAAAGGATTTCCACTTTCACATGCAATTAGCACAGACACCCTAGTTTTTACATCAGGACAAATATACTTGACATCAGACATGAAGCTTGTAGAAGGCTCTATTGAAGATAAAACTCATCAAGTAATGAAAAATTTACAAGCAATCCTTGAAGCAGCAGGTGTTTCGTTTGATCATGTTGTTAAATCTACCATCTACGTAACGAATATGGAAATTTATGGAAAAGTAAATGAAGTATATGCGAGCTATTTAAATGAGCCATACCCAGCTCGTGAAGTTGTATGCGTAGCCGCTCTTCCTCTTGGAGCAGAAATTGAGATAAGCATGATTGCTACTGGCTCACTCGTCTCTCAGAAATAAAATCCTTGGTGTTATTTTTCTTTATGACCGAGAATGTCAAATCGAATAATCCCAAGGAGGACTGATGCTCCTATAAATATTTCTGCGACCATACCTGCATAGGAACCCACACTAAAATTGTAGAAAAACCAAAGGGGTCTTGGGATAAGCATGATAAATCTAATTGCTTTTGGTCGAGTTTGGTAAACAGCGACTGTGCCTGCAATCTGTGCAAATATGGGAAGGCTATCAACAATATTTTTACCGACAATTAGTCCTGTAAAAATGAATGCAGATATGAAAAAAATAGGCCACCATTTGTGTTGAGCCCATTTTTCAGTTTCTTTCTTATAAGCTACAAATACAACTCCTGCTTCAATCAAGTTCATTACAGCTCCTGTTACTGCTCCAAGTAAAATGTAATGCCCTACAAATAACAGAAGGCCAGTTAGCATGATAGCTAAAATTGTTTTACGAGTATTTTTTTGAAAGGAAATAATGACAAAGATGAGTGCAAGATATCCAAAACCTTGAATAATGAAGTTATTCATGAGGAAATTGTATCAAAAATTGACTTTAAGAGTTATAATATAGGTATACATGGATACAAAAACAGAACTTCGAATTGAAACAGTTGTCTACGTTACAAGAAATTCAGGTGACGATAGTGAAGTTCTCCTTATCTATAGAGATAAAAGTCCCAATCCTGGTATCTGGGTCCCACTTGGCGAAACAGTTAAGTTTGATGAATCTCCTTACGAAAATGCAGTCAAAGCAGCACAAGAATCTGGATTAACTGCTAAAAAAATTGAATTCCGCGGTCTTGTTACAGAAGTATCACCCAAAATCCAATGGCACCTTTTTCTTTATGAAGTTAAAGAATACGAAGGGGAGGCATTGGAAAAAATTCCAGCAGGCCAATTGAAATGGGTAAAAATAAACGATATTCAAAACCTAAAAATGCCAGCAGCTGATGGTGTTATGGGACCAGAGATTCTTGTGAAAAAGAATCCATTCTTTGAAGCAAAGATGTATTTTACCGAAGACATGAAATTACTTAAAACCGAAACACATGATTAAAGTTCTCGTTGTGCATAAAACCGGATTCTACGATAAGAAAACTATTCTCGATAAACTTTCTGGATATGAAGTCGAATATATTGAAACTCTAGCAATTAACGAAGTTGAATTAGCTGAAAAATTAGCTAATTTCGAGTATTTAATGATTAATCAGGAAAGCGTCACGAATCTTACTCCTGCGTTTTATAAGAAACTACAAGAAGTTAAATCACCTTTAAAACACATATCTGTCGATCACACTGGTTTCGAATGGACATCACCAGAATTGGCAAAAGGACAAGGAATAAAAGTATCAAATATTCCTCATTATGCATCAAGCTCTACTGCAGAGTTCACCATTGCGACCATTTTATTCATATTGAAGAAACTGTATCTATTCGAGCTTACTGAAAACAAATCAGAACCTATTGAAGGCATTATTAATGATGATGTATTTAATAAGACGATTGGTGTCATTGGATTGGGCAGTATTGGGGGGGGCGTGGCAAAAATGGCGCATGGGTTAGGTATGAAGGTATTAGGTTGGAATAAATCAGAAAGAGAAATTCCAGGTGTAGAAATGGTAGAACTTGAAAAACTAGTAAAAGAATCAGACATAATTACGATCCATTTAAGTACTAATGATGAGACGAGAGCATTATTGAACGAAGCTCTCTTTTCTAAAGCTGAGAACAAGCCATATGTTTTTAACCATACATCTGAGAGCTTGTTGGACACTGATATGGTGTTAAAAATGCTCAACAACGGTACGTTTAAAACGTATTCGAGTAGTAGAAAATACATACCAAGCAAAGAAGTTCTTGAGCATCCAAATTGTATAAGCGTTCCGCATCAAGGTTGGTTTACCTACCAATCAATGCAAAATCTTGAGAATACATGGATCGAGAACTTCCTAGAAGCAAGCAAAGGTAACTTTATTAACCTTGTTTGAAAGACTCCTGACAGTTCTTTTTATTCCATTCCTTTTTCTTTATAGAAAGTGTAGTACAAGACAGGAACCAAGAAAAGCTTAATCATCCCCGAGAATAAAAGACCCGCAATAATCGCACCCCCCAGACCTTGCCACAACGGATCGGCCAATG
>JAGOSW010000019.1 GCA_018062135.1 Candidatus Woesebacteria bacterium | reverse complement strand
CGCATCGTCAGTTCACTACTAAATCTCTCTGCAAGCCGTGGAACAACTTCGCCGGGAATGCCAAGATTATATACCTGAACGTTTCCTTCTTTATTAAGATTATATGTAGTGTCGATGTAGTTTCTTAATCGAGCGACCCAGCCACCTTTGCTATCCCATTTTCCATATGCAATACTGTCGCCGAAAACAAGAATTTTATCCATGAAGAATTACACTCAATTTTTCTTTTAGATCATCAACATCCTTATATTGCACTGCTTTCATTCCTGCATTCTGTGCAGCTGCCACATTATCTTTTTGGTCATCAATAAATACAATTTCTCCCGGATCTTTACTTAGCTTCTCAGCAACGAGAATATAAGAAGACGGATCGGTTTTTCTGATACCAAGATCCTCAGCAGAGAGAATTTGGTCAAAAATACCGTCAATAACTTCTAGGGATTTTGGATCATTTTGCACCTGGCTTGTCGTAAAAATGTTCACAGAATAGTTTGCTGTTAAATCTTGATAATACTCAAGAAGTGGCTTATTGAATTCATAATAATCAAGAAACTTAAAGGGTTTACCACTATTGGTAAGCTCTCGGTAGAAGCCATTCAGTGAAGCGCTAAAGCTTGGCTTTCTAAAGTGAAGAATAACGTTTGAAAAATCCGTAAGAATTGTTGTAATCATGCCTTATTTTACCAGGTCTTATCAAACTCCTCGAGGAGTTGCTTTTGTTTCCCGCTTACTTTTTGTGGGTACGTAACATTGAAGACAATATACATATCGCCTTTACGATTAGATTGTGGGTAGGTGATACCTTTCCCTTGAAGTCGCAGCATTGATCCGTGTTTGGTTCCCTGGACAACTTTTACTTTGAGCAGTTTTTTGTCGAGCGTAGGAATACTTACTTGAGTTCCAAGAATTGCTCGAGTAAAGGGCAAATCTACGGTTATGTAGACATCTTGTCCCTCGCGTTTAAATTGTTTGTCACTACCGACTGAAATATGAAGATCAAAATCATCGAAGCGAATGCGCATGCCGTTATCTACACCAGCAGGAATCTTTATTTTCTTTTTCTTTCCCTCAAGATCGACATTTTTTTCAACACCATTAACTGCCTCGTCGAATGAAATGGAAATCTGATAGGCGGCTCGTCTCTTCTGTTGCTGTCCAAAACCTCCGCCACCAAAAAAAGATTCAAAGATTTCGAAAGGGTCGGTGAATCCACCAAAATCTACTCCCTCGAATGGATTGCCCTGTCCTTGGCCGCCGCTTGTGTAGGTATATGAAAATGGGCCGCTTTGATAGGCTCCGCCTGGTTGCCCGGCGCCACCACCATACCCACCAGCTCGTCCACCAGTTTTTGTATATACATCATGGCCGAGCTGATCATAATTTTGGCGCTTTGTTTCGTCAGAAATTACTTCGTAGGCGTTGTTTATTTCTTTAAACTTTTTTTCAGCATCTGGCGTTTTATTTTTATCCGGATGCCACTGCAAAGCTAGCTTTCTATAAGCTGATTTAATTTCTGCTTTGGTCGCTGTTTTAGAAACGCCAAGAACCTCATAATAATTTTTCATAATTCAGACTCAAAAGACCTGGTCTTTTTACTCTACAACTTCGCCTTCTTCGACGTCTTTTTTGTCAGTCTTTTTTTCTCCTTCTTCGCCAGCTGGAGCTTCTTCAGTGGTCGCCGCATCAGGCGCCGCTTGATTCTGTTCAGCCTGCTGCTTATACATAGCTTCACCGATTTTTTGTAACGAGTCAGAAAGTTCTGTTGTTTTTTGCTCAATATCTTCTTTTGAGTCTTTATCAAGAACCTCTTTCAAGGCTTTGATTTTTTCCTCGACATCGTCTTTTATGCTCTGCTCAACTTTATCGCCAGCATCTTTCAAAGACTTTTCAGCTGTGTAGATAAGACTGTCTGCATGATTCTTAACTTGAATGCGCTCTTTTTCTTTTTCGTCATCAGCCGCATTCTTTTCTGCGTCTGTGCGCATTTTTTCAACTTCCTCATCAGTCAAGCCAGCCGATCCGGTTATTCTAATGCTCTGGCTTTTGCCAGTGGCTTTATCTTTTGCGGTAACGCTTAAGATACCATTTGCATCAATATCAAAGATAACCTCGACTTGTGGCATACCTCTAGGTGCAGGTGGAATGCCCTCAAGTATAAAGCGACCTAGCGATTTATTATCTTTAGCTAACGGTCGCTCACCTTGCAAGATATGAATATCTACTTGCGTTTGGTTATCAGCGGCAGTAGAGAAAACCTCAGATTTCGATGTTGGAATCGAGGAATTTCGCTCAATAAGCGGTGTTGAAACTCCGCCTAAGGTTTCTACTCCCAAAGTAAGAGGCGTTACATCAAGCAAAACGACGTCCTTAACTTCCCCGCCGATAATGCCTGCTTGGACTGCTGCACCAACCGCAACCGCCTCATCCGGGTTAACGGATTTATTGGGCTCTTTGCCAAAGAAATTTTTAACTTCTTCTCGAATTTTAGGCATGCGTGACATTCCGCCGACAAGAATTACTTCATCAATCTCTTTTACTGTCATCTTTGCGTCCTTTAGCGCCTTTTCGACAGGAACAAAAGAGCGTTTGATTAGGTCTTCTGTAAGCGATTCCATTTTTGCGCGTGAAAGTTTATGCACAAAGTGGAGCGGTTGGCCATCTTTAACTGTTATGAATGGCAGGTTCAATTCTGATTCAAGTGATGAAGATAGCTCGATTTTTGCCTTTTCTGCAGCCTCCTTCAATCTCTGGAGTGCTTGTGCATCTTTTGCAAGATCAATACCGTTTTCATTCTTAAACTCGGTCACAAGATAGGTGATGAGTGTTTGATCAAAGTCGTCGCCTCCAAGATGTGTATCACCATTGGTCGATTTTACTTCGAATACACCGTCACCAAGCTCTAAGATTGTAATATCGAAGGTTCCACCTCCAAAGTCGTAGACAGCAATATTATGCGCATTTTGCTTTTCAAGACCATACGCAAGTGCCGCTGCTGTTGGCTCATTAATAATACGTACAACTTCAAGTCCGGCAATTTCGCCTGCTTGTTTTGTTGCTTGTCGCTGTGAATCGTCAAAGTAGGCGGGGACTGTAATGACAGCCTTTTCTACTTTTTCTCCAAGATAATCTTCTGCGTCTTCCTTAGCTTTTTTCAAGATCAAAGAAGAAATTTCTTCTGGAGTAAGCACCTTGTCATTAATTTTTATGTTTGCGCGATCGTCTTTTCCTTTAACGATCTCGTAAGGAAGCCATTTTTGAAGCTCCGCTACGATTGGGTCGTCGAATTTTCGACCCATGAGTCGTTTAATGGAGAAGATAACTTCACGTGGCTTTGTAATAAGCTGTCGCTTTGCGACATCGCCGACGACTCTTTTTTCTGGATCGACGACTGATGGAATAGTATTACGCCCTTCTTTTGAAGGGATTACTTTTGGTTTGCCGCCTTCCATAACTGCGACGACTGAGTTGGTTGTTCCTAGATCAATACCTATTGTTTTAGACATGTTTTTGTTTGTAAATTTATAAATTAATTTGTAATTAGGTTTAAATATGTATCTTTGCCCTTATGCTCGTCCTGCGGAGTGCTCACAAGGCGGACAAATCTACAAATCTGAACTTAATTTAGTTTTTAACAGCTTTGCTAACTCTAACTTGTGCGGGTCGTAAAATTGACTCGCCTAATTGATAACCTTTTCGTATTACGTCTATTACCATGTTGTCCTTATCACCGTCGACGATTTCTATTGCCTCGGCGGTATAAGGATCGAACGGTTTTCCTGCTACATCAAGCTCTGTAACGCCAAGATCTGTTAAAGCGCCCTGAAATTGCTTGGCGACCATTGATAAGCCTTCATCATCATGAAATGCTTGTGCACGTTCAATATCATCCATAACGCTGATAAATCTTTCTATAATGCGATATGTAATGTGCTTTTCTGCGTCTCTTTTTTCGTTGAACGATCTTTTTTCAAGGTTCTGATAATCTGCAAGTGCTCGTAAATACTTGTTTTTATATTCTTCAGCTTCACTTTGTTGAGATTCCTCAACTTCTTCAAGTGGAACTTCAATATTGTCTTTCTTGGTCTGCTTCATAATTTACTCTGCAATTTTTTGTGTTTCTACAATACTTTCAATGAGTTCGGTAAAGTAGCGAACATTAGGCACTATAACATCATATTTCATTCTTCGTGGTCCTAAGACGCCGATGGCACCTTTAATATTAGGTCCTTCGAATTCGCCGAAGACGAGTGCGACTTGATTTATATCTGGATCGTCATCGCCAAACATAAACAGCATATCTTCGTCTAAAGTATCAAATTTAGTGAGTATATTCTGCCAGAAGGCGTATTCATCACAGCGTTCGAACAATGTTCGCGCGCGATCAATGTCCCAGAATTCGCGATTTCCTAACATGTTATGTATGCCACAGTAGTAAACGTCGCCTTGATTTGTCGTGGCAACGGCGAGTGTGCCGGTTCTATGCGAGAGAGAATGCGTCGCGCGCTGTAAGAGTTGGTGTAAATGATGGCGGAAATCCCAGACATCACTTTTTGAAGCGACTTCGTCTGCAGTAGAAAGTTGCTTTTCATTCATAAGATTTTTTATATAAAACCTGAAGGCTTTTGCTGTTGG
Organism: Candidatus Woesebacteria bacterium; assembly: GCA_018062135.1. Taxonomy (GTDB): domain Bacteria; phylum Patescibacteriota; class Microgenomatia; order UBA1406; family HO2-37-13b; genus OLB23. The sequence continues at coordinate 6,997 of JAGOSW010000019.1, read as the reverse complement.
GACACGTCCAGAAGAGAAATACTCTTTTTTGAGATAATCTTTCTTTGAGAGTTCGACCATATCGTTGCGAATTGTTGCGGGTGAGACACCTAAATTGAACTTTTTATCCAGAATATCAGATCCAACGGCTTGTCCGTTTTCTGTATATTGACTGATAATAGCCTTAAGTAATTCAATTTGACGTGGTGTTAAATCGTCCATATTAGCAATAGTTTAGTATATCTGCTAATCGTTGTCAAGAGAAATGTACAGAGTAAGAAGTTAAGAAGCCCAGCCGCGCGCATGTTGCGCGCGGCTGGGGCTTGTTTGAGCTGTCAGCCTCTTGGTTGTGGGCATCGATCAATTTGGATTTCCTGTAACTTGAGTCGGCAAACTAACAGTCTGCCACTATGCAGGAAGTATCCTGAGATGATGATTGTCGACGTATCACCGCCGACCTGGGTGTAGTAGTCACTTGTGACATTCCACCGATCATCAATCTCATAATAGATTGCCTTCGACTCGCCCGCCACCAAAGTGAACCCGTTCTCGGATTGGGTAACGACACCCAAAAAGTCGGAAAACCTATTGGGTTCGTACGGCTCATTTGTCGGCTCGGGCGACGGCGAGGGAGAAGCTATCTGCTGTTGCGAAATCTCCGGCGACTTCGGACCATCGCATGCGATCATCAAGGCGATACTCATGATGATCAGGATGGTGAAGCACAGTCGGCGCATGTTGCGGATAAGGTTAATCATAGGAGGACTCTCCTGAAACCTTGGCCTTATCTCGAAAGAGTATAGGCCCAGAAAGCAAGGCATAAAATGCCCTATTCTCTGAGCCTACTTAGCTCAAACATATTATAAAAGTGTGGCTTTACATGAAATCAGCTTCTGAAATCACGTAAAGAAGTCCTATAGTATACACTTTTCAGTGTGTAAAGTCAAAACAAGGAGAGGATGAACGAAGATAATAAGGTCGGCAAGCGCGCGACGGATGTTCCGTCGCGCGCTTGTCTTCCAAGCTCATGCTCTACCTCTCGATGGTATCACAGTCGACACCGACCTTGTCGAGTGTCGGACCATGGTCGAGCCACGGCGCCTCTTCGATGCAGGTCGGAGTGTACGGCCACTTGGTTTGATCCGGGCCAGATGATCGATCCCATTCACCGTGTAGAATGACCTCCCGGCCATCTGCGGCAGCAACGAACTCGTCGGGGAGCCTTCCCAGAAGTACGTAGTCGTCAACTGCAGTGTTCAGGATCCATCCACCTGTTGAATTGTGCTGAAGCCTGCCGCTCAGACGACCAGAGCCGTCAGAGGGGAACGCTGTCAGGAAGGCGGGCGGCATCGGTGGCGGCATCGGCGCTTCTCCAGGATCATGCGGAGTTGCCGTTGCTGTCGCAGTTGGCTCGATGTAGATGATCTTGACCCCCGTAGCCTTGGCGAGGTTGACGATGATAACAACGCCCAGGATCAAGGCCCCGACCACCCACCAGACACTGTATCTGCTATTTCGTTCTCGCTGCAAGACAATGTTCCTTTCTGTTGTACTGTCTCGACCCGGCAAGACACAAGCCCGGGAATCTTTTCACAACTAAATTATGTATAAAGATTTCCGGGCTTATTTAATGTATATGAGCTTGGATTATCAAAGATCAATGACTTATAAGCTATGCAAAAAGCCCATAAGATATATTACTGGTCGATATTATACACCCACAACAGAGACTCTTGCATTAAGCCACGGAGTAATTTATAATACACGTCATCATGCCAAGAGCAAAAAAAACAGAAACAGAAAAAGTCGTAGCTAAAAAAACTCCAGTTGCTAAAAAAGCTAAAGCCCCAAAGAAAATTAAGGCAGAAGTCGTTGAAGAAACAGTAGTTGTAGAAGCAAAGGAAGTTAAAGTTAAAGAAACAAAAGCACAGAAAGACGCAAAGCTCGTTGGAGAAGTAAGTCCAGTAGAACACGATCTTGCCACAGCCTCAAAACAACAGATTATTGATCAATACGCCACAAAAAATGGTGATACTGGTTCTCCAGAGGTTCAAATCGCTCTTTCAACACAAAAAATCGTAAATCTTTCAGCTCATTTGACCATAAATCCAAAAGACAACCACTCACGACGTGGACTCTTAAAGATTATTGCAAAAAGACGAAGAATTCTTCATTACCTTCAAGATAAAGATGATGCGCGATACAAAGTGCTCATCAAGAAACTTGGATTGAAGAAATAAAAACTGTATACTTTTCGTGTGAGGACGAGAAGTGGGATTCTGAATATCGAGATGAAGACGAACTTCATGTCAGTATCAAGCCTCTCACTTCTGCTCAAGATTCCTCTCAGCTAACATTGTAATTATCAAACTTATTAATTGAGCAAGAGCTCAACACATTTATGAAAAAAATTGCAGAACGCTCCATGATGATTGGAGACAACCAACTCACGTTATCAGTAGGCAAGTTTGCCCCAAAAGCAGACGTAACCATCTTCGGAAAACTTGGTGACACAGTCGTATTGACAACCGTCGTTTCCGGAGGAAAAACAGATCTAGGATACTTTCCTCTTTCAGTCGAATACGTCGAAAAATTATATGCAGGTGGAAAAATTAAAGGCTCCCGATGGGTTAAGCGTGAAGGTAGACCTACAGATGATGCTGTCCTAAAGGGCCGTGTTATCGATCGTTCTATTCGACCACTCTTTCCAAAAGCATTCAAAAATGAAGTTCAGGTAGTATGCACACCTCTTTCTATAGATGGTGAAAATTCTCCTGACATGCTTGCCGCAATTACAGCGTCAGCAGCTCTTCATTTATCAGGTCTTCCATGGAATGGTCCTATAAGTACGATTCGTATGGGATATGTTGCTGAACATGGTGCGGAGTACTCAGAAGCAAATATTGTCGTAAATCCAGTCGAAGCTGTACAAGATATTTCACAGCTTGACCTCGTTGTTTCATCAGGTCGCAAGAAAGTAATGATGATCGAAACACAGGCCGAAGAGCTTCCAGAGAGTATTATTCAAGAAGCTATTAAGAAAGCTGTTGAAGTAAATAATACGATTATTGACCTTATTGAAGAACTTCGTGCAGAAGTTGGGCAGCCTAAAAAGGAAGTTCCAACTGATGAAGCTGTTAAAGCAATAAAAGATGTTCTTAAGAAAGATTACGCTGATCAAATCAAAACTCTTGCACAAAAGAATGCAGACGATGATGAAGATTATCGTGAAATCACAAGCAAGCTTATTGAAGAAATCGTTAAGGCAAATGAAGGCTTTGATAAGAAAGCTGTTGCTGGAGCGATTGAAGAAGCAATTCTTGATGTTGTTCGTGATGCGATTTTCGACGAAAATCGCCGCATGGATGGTCGTCCAATGGACCAAATCCGTGAACTTACCATTGAATCAGGAATTCTTCCAAGAACCCATGGATCTGCGTTATTCCAAAGAGGCTTAACTCAGGTTCTCTCAGTTGCAACATTAGGTTCAACATCACTTGAGCAACTTATCGAAACACCAGAGGGTGATGAATCAAAGCACTATATTCATCATTACTTTTCACCTCCATATTCATACGGTGAACCAGGACGATTTTTTGGTCCAGGACGACGTGAAATTGGACATGGTGCATTAGCAGAAAAAGCACTTGAGCCAGTTCTCCCAAGAAAAGAGGACTTCCCATATGCTATTCGAGTTGTGTCTGAGGTTTTGTCATCTAATGGCTCAACATCAATGGCATCAACATGTGGCTCAACACTCGCTCTTATGGATGCAGGTGTGCCAATTAAAGCTCCAGTGGCAGGAATCTCAATCGGACTTATGTATAAGACCGATGAGGATTATAAGCTTATGACCGACATTGCAGGAATTGAAGATTTCGCAGGTCATATGGACTTTAAAGTTGCCGGTACGACAAAAGGCGTCACCGCGATTCAACTCGATGTAAAGAATGACGGTCTTACCGATAAGATGATCTCAGAGACTTTTGATATGGCTAAAACAGCCCGTCTTTTCCTTCTCGAGAAGATGAATGCGGTCATAAGTCAACCACGTGCCGAAGTTTCTAAATTCGCACCTAAGGTTATCTTGCTGACTCCTCCAGAAGACAAGATTGGCGAGATCATTGGACCAGGTGGAAAGAATATTAAGAGAATAATCGCTCTAACGAATACTCAAATCGATATTAACGATGATGGCCAGGTCAGTATTTCTGGCGTAGATCGCGATGCAGTAAATCGAGCAGTCGAAGCTGTAAAGGGAATATATCGTGAAGTTCACCTTGGTGAAGAGTTCGAAGGAGAAATTAAAAGAATTCTTCCAATAGGTGCAATGGTTGAATACCTTCCTGGAAAAGAAGGATTGGTCCATGTCTCAAAGCTTTCAACTGAATTTGTCCGTGATCCTCATGATGTCGTATCAATCGGCCAGAGGGTTAAGGTAAAGGTCATTCAGATTGACGACAGGGGAAGAATCAACCTTGGAATGAATTGACTTTTATAACGCGGCTACATACAATGGTTGACATATATGCCGCGCACGAGTAAATTTTTTACCCTGAAGCTTCCTTTTGTAAAAAAGGTACAGATTCAAAAACATACGTTTTTGAATATTCTTGGGCTTTTGGTGGCTGGGTTTGCAGTCATTTCTTACGTATCGTACATCAAAACGGGAACTGTCCTAATTTTGATAAACGATATGCTCGTGTATTGGTTCGGCATAATGTCGATTCTCTTTCCTACATTTTTACTACTTATTTCTACACACTTCTTTAATTCAAAAAAACTTAAGATCATAAAACCTCACGTAACTGTAGGAATGTTGCTTATTTCTATAGCCATGATTGGTGTTTTTCGTTCTGGCGTTATAGGAAGAACGATTTCAGAGAATCTTGTTGCTGATTTTTCGGGAGTTGGTGCCTTTTTTATTCTCCTAATTGCGTTCTTGGTAGGCATAATTCTATTTTTTAATACCTCAGTCGATGTGTTCTTGGTTATTGTTTTGAATGTAGGTAAAAAGGTCTTTGAAAGTTTGTACGCGTTTGTGACGAAGTTTATTTTTAATCCAGAAGCCGCAGAAAGTAAAACAACAGCTACTAAAGGCGAATTCATTACAAACAACCCACCCGTTCAGCCAATAATAAATGTTGCTAAACAACCTATGCCAGTAAAAGGCGCAGATTCGCCAATGACTATTAAGACAATCTCAAGCGAAGCATTGCAACATTGGGAATTCCCCACACTTAATCTTTTGGAAGAAATGAAAGAGCAAAAAGCTGATGCAGGAGATGTTGCAAGAAACTCGGATACTATCGAACGAACCTTAGATAGTTTTGGTATTAAAGCCCGTGTTGCAGAAATTAACCAAGGTCCTACCGTCACACAATATGCCCTTGAGATCGTCATGGGTACAAAATTGACAAAGATTACAGGTCTTGCAAATGACTTAGCTCTTGCGTTAGCTGCGCCGACTGGCCAGGTAAGAATAGAAGCACCAATCCCTGGAAAATCATTCGTTGGTGTGGAAATTCCAAACAGAAGATCAGAAACTGTTTCGCTTAAACGCATGCTTACCTCTGAATCTATGATGCATGATCCACATCCACTTGTTGTTCCACTTGGGCTTGATGTTTCAGGGCACCCTATCTCTGGAAATATTGCGAAACTGCCACACGTTCTTATTGCTGGTACGACCGGATCTGGTAAGTCAGTTATATTAAATGCCTGGATTTGCTCGCTTTTGTTTAGAGCAACACCAGAAGACGTGCGACTTATTCTTGTAGATCCTAAACGCGTTGAGCTGACGCAATATAATGGAATTCCTCATTTATATACCGAGGTCATTGTAGAGCCTGAAAAGATTATTTCAGCACTAAAATGGACTGTTGGAGAGATGGAAACGAGGTATAAAGAGTTTGCGAGAGTTGGCGCGAGAAATATTGAAAGCTATAATAGTCGCACTGATATTCAAAAGGTGCCTTACATCGTATTTATTATCGATGAATTGGCAGATCTTATGATATTTGCGCCGCGCGAGGCAGAAGAAAATATTACTCGAATTGCGCAGATGGCTCGTGCGACGGGTATTCATCTTATTTTGGCGACTCAGAGACCGTCAGTAGATGTTATCACTGGCCTCATGAAAGCGAATATTCCGTCGAGAATCGCCTTTAACGTACCGAGTATGATTGATTCGCGCGTTGTTCTTGATATGCCTGGAGCAGAGAAGCTTGTTGGTCGTGGTGATATGTTGTATCTTCCGTCTGATCAAGCAAAGCCTAAGCGTATCCAGGGACCATATCTTTCAGAAAAAGATATCAGCAATATTGTTGACTTCTTAAAGCAGAAGACACCAGTTGTACACTATACCGAAGAGGTTACTGAACAGGCTGTAAACACGTCTTCGGCATATAGTGGTGGACGAGGTAATACGTCGAGTGATGGCCAAGACCAGTTCTTTAATCAAGCGCTCGATATCGTCTATCAAGATGGAAAGGCATCTGCATCTCTTATTCAACGCCGACTATCAGTCGGCTATGCGAGAGCGGCCCGTATTATTGATCAGCTGGAAGCGGCAGGTATAATTGGGCCGGCACAGGGTTCAAAGCCACGTGAGCTTATTTCTCGAACACCATCATCGACGCCACAATCAGAAGAATCCTTGAGTCTCGAAGAAGATCTACACATGTAATTCTCTAAGCGAATGTTTATCGAAGATACTTTTTTATGTTGCTATTATGCTCGTCTAATGTCTTTGAATAAATCATCTTTGAACCATCAGAGTTCGAGATGTAAAACCAGTATGGAGTATTCGGATCTGCATCAATGACAGCCTCTATTGCATCAAGTCCTGGGCTCGCAATAGGCGCAGGTGGCAAGCCATTATTCTTATATGTGTTATACAGAGAGTTAATTTTTAGATCCTCAGATGTCAAATATTGCTTCCACCATGTCTTGTCTTTTTCTTGATATCCAAGCACATATTGGACCGTTGCATCAATCTGTAGTGGCCAGTCATTCT
>JAGOSW010000018.1 GCA_018062135.1 Candidatus Woesebacteria bacterium | reverse complement strand
CCCCGACCATTTCGGAATGAACGGCTTTTTAGGAGGGTATCGAATGGCTCTTTTAGTTGATATGACGCCACTTTCTCGTTACCTAAAGAAAAGTTCAAGAACAATAATCGACAAATCAAATCTTTAGCTATCGCGTCGCCCGCTTTGACCGTCGTAGCGGCATTTTTTGATAGGTTCAAGAATTCTTCTAAAGATAGCTCGTCTTCTTCTTCGTCGGTGAGTTTTGCCCGTAGTTCTGCAATAGTAGCCTCGACCTGACTTTGTTTAGTTTTTTGCTTTGCTAGTTCGTCTGCGTTTATTTGATACGCTGTCTTATTTTCGGTGAGCTTACCTAATGCCAGACCTATCCTTTTAGCTTCTTTTATATGGTTGCGTCGCTGTGCTTCGTATTGTTCGATTTCGCTACGAATTTTCTCGCGGTCATTATCGCCCAGCTTTTTTAGACTTTCCTTATAATCTATATATTCTTTTTCTGTTAGGTTCAAACCGTCTTTTAGAAGTTCGTAGATAAATTCAAATAAAACTAATGAGCGAACAGAAGCCTTTATATACGTCGGGTCTTTTTTGCTTTTTGCTCTATTTTCAGCCGAGTTTCTAACACATAGGGCATTGTCGCACCGATAGTATAAATATCGTTCTAAATGGCCGCTAGAGGGTGCTACGACCATGTTACTTTGACAGTAGTCGCACTTCACCATTTGCTTTAATGGATAAAAGGTTCCTAACTTACTTTTGTAAGGGATATATCTATCTAAAATAAGGCTTTGCACTTTGTCGTACGTATCGCGGTCGACCATTGGTTCGAAGTCGTAAATATCTGGTAAAAATACTGTTTGTCCCGCCTGAACGAGTGCGCCGTAATAAAAAGAGTCCTTAAAGATTGTACTTAACTTCTGAAAAGTCATGTATTGTTTTTGCTTTGTAGATTCCGTAAGGCGATAGTAACCTTTTTGATTAACATATTCGTTTATTTCTTCAAGTGATTTACCCTCGGCGCGCATATACCAAGCACTCTGTATTAAGGCGAATCGGTCGTTTACTTCGTCGGGGCGATAAATCCCGTGGTCGTCACGAATGTAGCCGTGTTTGTGAATTGGCGACTTTCCTTCTTCAAACTTTTTACGCACACCACGGGTTACGTCTTGCGAAAGTTTATCGCTGTATTGTTTTGACAAAACAAACGCCATACCCAAAAGCATTTTTCCATTAGCGTCGGGCGAGTAAATGTGAGTTACGAATTTAAAATCTTTAATGATTTTGCTATCTGCTAAATCTATTAGCATTCCAGCTTCAAGCATATTCCGTGCTAGACGGTCGGGATTCCAGGCTAAAATCGCGTCGTATTTACCAGCTTTAATATCTGTGACTACTTTAGTAAAGACAGGTCGTATATTCGGTCGTTTAGCCGATTTTTCTTCGCGTAAAGTATCGACGACATTTAGACCTAGCCTTTGCGCTAGTTGATTACATTCGTCTATTTGGTCGGGAATCGAACGCACTTGTCGCTTTGGGTCGTCTGTCGACTTACGAGCGTAAAGAACGTATCGTAGCGATTTAAAGTCGATTGGGCTCTCGTCATACATATATTTATTGTTAATTTGTGCCGTTATTCTTCCAGTTTTTATCCAGTCTGGTTCGATTGATTTTCTCTAGTGAATTTTGTTGTGTGAGCATTCGTTTATACCCCCCTAAGACCTTCGATTTATTACCTATTAACTTAAACTTTTCAAACAAGGCTATCCACGCTTCTATATCTAGTTGGCTAGGTTTAGCAGAGATAGAAAAGTGTTTTAGATGTGCAACTTCATTTATCGCGTTTGCGTTCAAGACTTTAGATAAGCCCTTAAAGATATTTGGTGCAAATTGGTTGAATCCGAAAGTAACAAAGTCGTAAAACAGTTCTATGTCTTGTGCTAATACCTTCGGCATTTCAAGTTTTTGAAATCGAATCATTAAGGTATCGACCATTGGCCGCGGGAAAAAGTCGTCTTTTCTAAATTCATGGAATACAGAAGTTTCGAAACGGCTCTGAATTAAGACGGAAACCAAACTATTAGTAGCCACGATTGGCTTACCTATGAACTTTTGGGCGGCTTCTTTTTGAACGATTAAATAGCTATCTGTTGATGGGTTATTTGAAAAAGTGAGCTTCTTAATAATGTTAGCTGTAAGGTTGAAGGGTATGTTCGAAAATACTTTGTAATCATATTTAGGTAAGCCGTATTGAAGAAAATCTTGATTTACGACTTCGACAAGATTCCTATTAGGAAATGCTTCTATGAGTTTGCGCGACAAGTTCTCGTCTATTTCGAAGGCAATAACTTTTCTAGCCCTATTTGCTAGTTGTTTAGTGATTATGCCTTCACCTGCGCCAATTTCGAAAACAATGTCGTCCACGCCAATAGAAGATTTCTCTATTAGTCTGTGAACTAAATCGTTATTTTTCAGAAAATTTTGTGAGTATTTAATTCTATTTCTCATAAGTGTATTTCTATTCCTTATTATAGCGTAAAGTTGTATAATTTAGTATAAGTTATGTTGAATAAAATAAAACTATTACGAATCAGAGAAGCGTCCGAATTATTAGGGGTTAATCCTGAAACATTACGACGGTGGGACAATGAAGGGCGATTAAATGCTGTTCGGATAGGTAAAAGAAAAGACAGACGGTACAAACCAGAAGATATTCAAAAGATTATTGATAATAAGAAGGTCTAATATGAATACTATTCTTCAAAGACAATTTCAGAATGCTCTTCAAAGTTGCCAAAATCTTCATTCGTCAAATATCAGTCGAGAGTTTATTGATTTATTTACCAGGGTGGCTAAAGAATCCCCAAATGACACAATACAAGTTATTGATATTCTTTTACGCAATATCGAGACTGATAGGAGCAATACCGTCGCCTCACTCTATTGTTTAATTCGGTTAGCCGATATAAGTGACGAAATGAAAAAGGTTGTTTCTGACAAGTTTAATGACGAACAAATCGCCTTTTACATAGATGACCATGACCAAAGCATTTCTAATAACGCAAAAATACTTAAACAGGTGTTAAATGGGGCACCACTTTCAAAGTATCAGAAAAAATCCGATGACAAACCAGGGGAAGGAGGAAATATGTATTTTATAAATAGTAACGTCAATATAAATTCACCGCATGCAAATCAATCCCTAAACATTGGCGATTATACAATTCAAAACTTAGACAGCTACAATGAAGAAACAAAACAACTATTACTTGACCTTAAAGATGCTTTAGATAAAAAGGATCAATCAAAAACGAAACAAATCTTATCGTTTCTAGCAGATAAAGGCTTTGATTTGTTGGTGGCAATCGCGGCGGGTGCTGTATTTCAAAAATAGCATTGTAGTTATAACAAAATCTAAGCTAAGTAGCAGACTGTAATTGTTCTTGTTTAACGGTTCGTTCTTTGCTTTTAACGTAATCGTAGTGTTTGTTCATAAGTCCTTCTAATAATTCAGCTTCATGCTCGTTCCGTGGTGCGCCCAGTTTAGGATTTTGGTATGGGTCGTCGTCTTCTGCCACTGCACCGATTTTATCTACCTTTTCCAGCCACCACATAGCCGCGTTTACATTAGGCTGAATTTCTTTTAATTCGATATAAGTCGGCTGATTGGTGGTTGGGTGAGTAAGTTTGTAGTAACTGGGTTTACGCCCCATTATCGATTCGGCTACTGTCATTCTTGACCGTAAAGACACATTGTTCTTCGCCAGGCTAGATACCCCGCGAAATGTTTCAGATTCCTTCATGTATTTTTGTCTTCGTTTTTCTGGTAAATCTGCACTTTCAGCCGAGAATTTATAGTCGCCAGTCATGGAAAGCACGAACAAATAATGGCGTAGTATTTCGCGGGTTAATTCTCTTTTTCTACCGCTATCTTCTTTTATTGTGCCGTCGGGGTTAGTCCGAAGCTCTTTAATTATCTTTTTATGAAGCGTGTCGGTTACGTGTTTATCAATAAATTCGTTACTAGTAACAGAATACATATAGTTCAATATAGACTCACTTAATAGAATGGTTGTTATTTTTTGCCTTGATTTTCATTTTTTCCTTTATTTTTAGGTACGAATGTACCCTTAAAGTAATCAAATCGAACTTCGTCGTCATTTAGGTTTATGCGCTTTCCGTCTTTATCTATGATACTTTTCTCGTTCTTGGCGGCGTCTGGGGATTTAGTATCAATTTTCCTCATTACTTCGACGACCTGATTAACAGGATTGGTTTTTACAGGCGTATTCGGTTTTGTGTCATTTTGATTTGTCATATTATTTCTCTGTAAATTTATATAAACCTGGATTTTTTAGTTCGGCGCGGGCGTCTTCAACGCTAATTTTATCGGTTAATACGGCTATGCAAAGTTTATATAGTTCGTAAATTGGTATAAGCGTGATGTTGCTTTCGGCACAATAAGTAATCAGATTGGGGTCAGAAGCAAAAGGTTGTGTCCTATCTAAAGGACTTGTGCGCCTTTCATGGTTAAAAACTAACATGGAACAAAGGGTTGTTGATTCTACTTTTTTTATTCTTGCGTATTCTGTGATATGAGCGTTTAGGTCAACTCGAATCCATGAGGCTTTTGCCCCTCGTTCTGTACCTTTTACCTCGACTAATGCGAAGTATCCATTATCTGCTATTTGTATATCTTCCTTTAGAGCCTGGCCTAACTTTTTGTTTTCTTCGTCCAAATCGGTTACCTTAAAGCCCAATACCTTAAACATTTTTACGACCTGTGGTTTAAGTTTACTTTCCTCGTTAAATGCGTCGCTATCGTCTGCTATTAGTGCCTGATTCAAAAATGAAGTTTTGCCGCGAACAACTTTAATTTCTTTTTCAACCTTGTCTACTTGTACTTGCGCTTTTTGCTGTATATCAACGATTTCATTTTCGAGTTCTTTAACTTCTGGGTAAATAAATTCGTCCGAATTAAGCCACACGATATTATGGATGTCAGGGAATATATCCTCATTCGTCATATAAGGAAAACAATCTTGCAGAGCGCACAAAATAAAGTCGACCTGACTGTTTACGTAAGGGAAAAGAAGCAAGTCGGGGTCAGAAAATCCAACAAACCGATTATCGTCCTCGTCTTTGTAAAAATCAGTGTAGCCTACTCGGTTATCAGCCCAAACGATTGAGAATTTTACATTCTCGTCTTGTACGAACCGTTCTAAAAGAGGTTTTAAGTGTTCTATACCTTCTTCTTCGTATGTGGGCGGAATTATGTTTGTCGTAGTGCGTGGGGTAAGACCAAAGGTGTAACCAGTAGCGCCTGAAATATGCTTCGGCACGATTGTATCGCGGGACAATAACGCTGTGGTTATCCCATTTTTGCTTCTTACGTATGTAAAATATGGCTGGATTTTTTGAATAGCGTCGTGGTCGGGTGAGAAGCCCATACCAGAAGGTCTAACGGTCAATTTAGAACAATCCCAAAAAATCAACTCCACTTCGCTGGGGTGTTGTGGTATTTTTGTCGGTTTCCCACTTAGACCAGAATCCCCTTGAATTGTAACGTAACCCTTTTCCGCAATAGCTTTAACAACCTTTGGGTCGAAGTCTAAAAACAGTATTCGAGGCTTTGTAATTTTTTCTTTTCGAATTATTGACATAGTGATTTATCATGGTGGGCAGTTATTGCGCCACATGGCGCATTTTGTCGATATATCCCTTAATATCGATACATTCCATTATACTGGAATTCGTTATTTGCTTCTAGCGTTACTTGGCTAAAAACAGAGTAGTCATACTTGCTTCTGTCCCAATATTTGTTTATTGATTCGCGAAGTGGTATAAAAAGTTCAAGGTTCGTCTTGGCTACTCGACAAAGCGGTTGAAATTGGTTGAAATTGGTTGGAATCGGTTGGAATGAGTTAAAATCAGTTGGAATCGGTTGGAATAACAATTTACATTTTCTACATTAATATACACGCCTATATGAACAGTCCTATAAAAACTACAACAGTCTGCCTTTTTGCCCATCCGGATGACGAGGCGTTTGGCCCCGGAGGAACCATTGCAAAGCTCTCACAAACTCAAGATGTATATATTATCTGCACAACCCGGGGAGAAGCAGGTGGAAATATGGAAAATCTTGGGGATATTCGCGCTCAGGAATTACAAAATTCAGCAGCAGTATTAGGTGTAAAAGATGTTATTTTTCTAGACTACAAGGATGGCGATTTGAATAACAATGCATATCATGCTATCGCAAACGATATTCAGTCACATCTTGACCAATTACTCCCATCAACTATCTTAAGCTATGAACCTCGTGGAGTTTCTGGTCATATCGACCACATTGTTATCTCTATGATCTCCAATTTTCTTTTCGAAAGATGTGAGTATGTAAAAAAGTTAATGCTTTTTTGCCATTCCGAAGACCAGATGAAAATAATCTTTAAGCATTTTCCCTCTTACTTTGTTTATCATCCTCCCGGATATCCTCTCTCAGAAATCGGTGAGATAATTGACACATCTCATTATGCAGATACACATAGGGCTGCGATCTTGTGCCATGTATCGCAGAAAGCTGACATTAAAAACATCATACCAATGTATGAAGAATTACCTCAAAAAGAATTCTTCCTTATACGAGAAAAGTAGTTTCATGAGGACATCATTGTGATGAAAAGCTCTGCAATAATTCATGCGCTACTAACTCACCCTTATACGTATAATCTTTATCTGCTTTAATTGTAAAAACTATTGGAAAACGTAGTGGCAGTGGTTTTCCGATACATGCTAAAAACATCGGCTTTTGCTTTATATCTGTTATCTCAGATGCTGAAATGTTTTGAGGATCATATGTTACAGAGGAGGCGCTTGTTGTAGCAATGTGAAATTTCTCTTGGGCACTCTGATCAGAAATGTAGATAGCAAACCCTGATCTTTCTGCTTCAATCGAATATATCCCTTTTTGAGGGTGTGGAATAATGAAATGCTGGAGATCTGCAGATGCAGTGCTTGCTGGAAAGCCCTCATATAACTTTGTCAGTTCAAGCTCTTTTCCATCCGTATCCCACATTGTTACAGGTATGCCTTTCTTTGCATAAATTTCTATCGCACTAAAGTCGCTGTTAACTTCTTGAAAATTAACGAGTTGTTCAGCAACAGCCTCATACTTAGTGTTAAGCGTTGTCTTTCCATAGATAGGATCCAGCACAATAAAATCGTCATCTTTTTGTTCCGCGAGAACGAACCAATGTGAGCGCTTCGGATCTTTTCCGATAATTGGCCTTTTTTCGTTTGTCATTTTGCTTTGTAGTGCCGTCTTCTCAAATGTGTTTTTACCGAAATACTGAATCTTGGGTGTCTTATAAAGTATGTTCGCTTGAGCAGAATAGCCATGCACAGCAGACCACCGCACCGCTCCAAAAACATATCCCAAACTTATGCATCCACCCCCAGTGCACTTCTGATCTTTCAAAAAATATTGATTGAGGTTCTTAGGATCTACATTTACTCCCTCTGGCCCTTTAGAGATGCCGTATCCTCTTAAAAGCATCGCAAGTGAGGTGAGCACACAGCCACATTGACCAATTGTTGCCCCGCAGTCTAGCTTATCCTGAGAACCTCCTGCGTAGATATCATCTTTCCATTGAGTGTCTGTCTGCAAAAACAATGGTGTTTGCTGGCTCTCCGAAGGCTCAACTTGAATTTCAACATACACTTGGACCCACTGACAACCACCTCGAGGATCCGTAACTTTTAAAGCAACTAGGTTTTTTCCTTCCCCAATGTGCTCTAAAATGTCCATCGTGATTTCTTTTGATTCGGTTTTCCCAGAAGAATCAACGAAAACCTTCTTCTGATTTATATATACTTCTCCGTCGTCATCAAAAGCGAAAACCATCTTGGCTTTTTGAGGCTTTCCACCAACATCAAAACTCTTCCTAAAATAAGCTGTTTGGCGCTCTACTGGCTTTGGATGCCACATTGGAGTTGTAAAGGCAGGTTTCTGTTTGCCTAATGTGCACGTGCCTATTGAAGGCGACTTTGCAAAAACCCACGCAGAATCATCATAATCCGGGTTTACCCAGCCTGCCGTAACAATTTTTGAACTTTTCCAAGTTGAATCACTCGAAAATGAGACAACCTCATTTGCCTGCACAGGTGTTCCCCCAACACAAAAGAGGAGACTCAAAACAAAAACGACTTTTTTCATTCGAGCAGTTTCTCATGAGATTATGAATAAAAAATTAACGGATAGGCATATGGGTACGAAGAAAAGAAGAGAATTATTCGCCGAGCGCTTCCAAGTATTTTTCTACTTCAAGAGAAGCCTCAACACCCTTACCGGCTGCAGTTACTCCTTGTCTGTAGATATAGTCAACAACATCTCCAGCAGCAAAAACGCCCGTTTTATTTGTGGCATGTTGATAGGCAAAATCAAATGTTGGCTCTCCAATTGCCGTGTATTCAGGATTACGTTGCTTTTCCCACGCATAAATAGCTGCTGTCACCAAGTAGCCATTTTCTTTCATCATTAAACCTGAATCTTTTAAGAAACCGGTGTTCGGCTTATGACCTATTGCAATAAACAATCCGCCAAGTTTTAATTCATTACCATTAACCAAATCTTTGTGGCCTTTCGATTTGTCAGTGTTGAATTCCAATGAGACTCCTTCAACATTTTTATCTCCCAAAACTTCTTTGACAGACGTTCCCCACAAAACGGTTATCTTTTCATTATCCAAAACGCGCTGTTGCATAATTTTTGAGGCTCTAAACTCTTCTCTTCTATGCAGAACATACACATGAGAGGCGAATTTTGTGAGCGTCATGGCTTCTTCCATAGCGGTGTCTCCACCGCCAACAATAGCAACAACCTTATTTTTGAAGAAAAAACCGTCACATGTTGCACAGGCAGAAACCCCTTTTCCACGCAAACGAATTTCAGATTCGGTGTTGAGCCATTGAGCACTCGCGCCTGTCCCAATGAGCACACTTTTCGCTAAAATTGTTTCACCATTTGTAAGGTTGAGGGTGAGTTTTTTAGGATCTGAGAAATCGACCGTGGCAACGTTTTCGTTTTTAAAGCGCGTGCCAAAATGTTCAGCATGATTGCGCATATTTTGGATAAGCTCGGGGCCAAGGATAGAAGTAAACCCAGGGTAATTTTCAACTTCTGTCGTCAACATTAATTGCCCACCTGGAGGAGAGCCAGCGATCACAAGAGGCTTCAGAAAAGCCCGCGCATTGTAGATTGCAGCTGCTAATCCTGAAGGACCACCACCAATAATAACAATATTTTCCATGTAGGATTTATTGTAACACGAAACGGTTGAAATCAATTGAAATCGATTAAAATCAGTCTGAATCAGTGTCAATTTGAGCCTTCCCACCTAGCCAGTTAACTAGTTTACCAGTTAACCAATTAACTAGTTTATACTGATTATATGGATAACCATGCCGTACCGCGGCAAATCACCACATTTGAGTTTAAACTCTTGGGCTTTTTCACGATTAAACAGGGTATTTACTTGGCAATAACGACGGCTGCAACTGTCATTATGTATTTCCTTATTCCTGTGCCTTTTTTAAATTTCATTATGGCGGGCATTGTTGCAGCTTTCGGGGCAACTTTTACGCTTCTCAAATACAATGACCGCACAATGGATGTGTGGATTAAGAATCTTGTAGCAAGTCTTCTACACCCTTCTCAATATATGTTTCATAAAAATAATGATTCGCCAGATTTTTTGAAGGGAGTTGTTGTTATAAACGATGCACAAGCGGCAACTCACGTCGATGCGAGCCAGAAGCTTAATTCGTATATGGTAAAAACCAGTCAAGCAGCTACTCCATCAACCGATAAGCAAAATATCAATGCTTTGATTCATACAACAAACGCCGGAGCTGATCCATCTGCACAGGTCTCTGTAGCCTCAACTATTGCCAATGATATCCCTCAAGAATCCGCACCCACAGTCCCACAACCAACCACTCCTGCTAGCTCACCAGTTCACCAGTCATCTAGTTCACCGTTCCTTTCCGGCCTCATCAAAAACAGTAAAGATACTCCCTTACCAAACATTATGGTTTATGTTAATTCTGAGGCTGGGCAACTCGCTAGAATTCTTAAGTCAAACCACAATGGTGTCTTTGCAACATTCCATGCATTACCATCTGGCAATTACATCCTAAGCCCCAAAGATTTGGGTGGGACCTTCTTTTTTGATACAATCAATGTAGCTGTTGACGGGCCACTGAAAGAACCTATTCAGCTATTTTCTAAAGAACTATTATGAGCAAAAAGCAGACCGCACCAGTTAAGTCATCAACTCAAAAATTCACTGAAATTGAGGCAATCAAGGATGATATCCTTATGCTTCAGGATTATTCGTGCAGTGTTATTATTGAGGCGGGTGCCGTTAATTTCGGACTTCTGGCAGAAGAAGAGCAACGTGCTATGATCTACTCATATGCATCCCTTTTGAATTCGCTTTCGTTTGCTATTCAAATTTCTATTCTTTCAAAAAGAATGGACATTTCGCAATATTTAGATTATATCGACGAAAAAGTACATACTCAAACAGATCTAATTTTGTCTGAAAAACTAGCCGATTATCAGGGTTTTATTAAAAGCATCGTTAA
Organism: Candidatus Woesebacteria bacterium; assembly: GCA_018062135.1. GTDB lineage: Bacteria > Patescibacteriota > Microgenomatia > UBA1406 > HO2-37-13b > OLB23. Next base: position 2,233 of record JAGOSW010000018.1, on the reverse strand, counting down.
GAAAAATACAATCCTTGAAAAGAACTTTTATTTTATTGTCCCGTTTATGCCTTTAGAAATGGGTATGTCCGCTGGTACTAAAAAGAAATTGGACCACGAATATGTTTTCACTCGAGCAAAGACCGCCCTGTATCCGAAAAGAGACCATCTTTTGAGGCTCCTTAAAAAGTCTGGACTTGGTGGCAAGGTTCTTTTTGAGCAAGAAATCGCTGAGCTTTACTACAATCTCTACAATCCTTCAGCAACTGGAGCAAAACTCGCACCTCTTAGAAATTACACAGACGTTGTACTGACACCATAATGGGACTATTTGGCAAAAAAAAGGTGGCAGCACCTCTATCCACCCCCGCAGGAGATCTCTTGAAAAAGGGTATGGTTGCTACGAAGGACTTAATTGCACCATCTTTTATCGAAGTCGATTTCAATCATCTTAAAATTGATGAAAAGTTTTATCGAACCTTGTTTGTAGTGGGGTATCCAAGATACGTTTCAGCAAACTGGCTGACGTCACTCATTTCTTTTGATCATCCTTTATATTTGTCGTTTTTCATTTATCCTGCCGAATCCGGAAAAATTCTCCATGATCTGCGCCGAAAAATCGCCGAAATGGAAGCAACAATTGATGGACAATTAAAAGCCGGAAAGGTTGTTGATCCGACAACCCAAGTACAATTGGATGATGCTCTCACATTACAGGCTGAACTGGCACAAGGCTCCGAACGCTTCTTTCAATTCGCATTTTATCTCACTATTCCAGCTGATTCAAAAGAAGAATTGGACAGGTACACAAAAGAAGTAGAATCTACATTAGGTTCGCTCTTAATTGTTGCAAAAAGAGCAACTCTAGAGATGGAAAGCGGCTTCAAATCAACCCTTCCGATGTTTTCAGATAAACTACAAGTATGGAGAAACATGGACTCCACTTCGTTGGCAACTATGTTCCCATTTTCCACTGCTTCGCTCACAGCAAACGCGGGTATTTTGTACGGCGTCAATCAGCACGACGGCAGCTTGGTTATTTTTGATAGATTTTCATTAGAAAACGCAAATTCCGTCATCCTCGGTAAGTCCGGAGGAGGAAAAAGCTTTTTGGTTAAACTTGAAGCGATGCGCCAGCTGATAATGGGCACAGATATAATCATTATCGATCCAGAAAACGAATACGAACAAATGTGCAACATGTTCGGAGGGGAATTTGTCTCGTTTTCGCTTTCCTCACAATACAAAATCAATCCATTTGAATTGAACCGAGAAAGCCCAGAACCCGATGAGCTTTCAAATAAAATCCTTAATATGCATTCCTTAATGCGTGTTATTATGGGAGACCTCACGCCAACACAAGATGCACTGTTAGATCGCGCTCTTGTAATGGCATACAAGCAAAAAGGAATTACTCAGGATGCATCAACCTTTGCCAATGAACCGCCGCTATTGGAGGACTTATATAAAGTGTTCCTTGGCTTTGAAACGCCAGAAGCTGCTGAGCTTGCTACTCGTTTAGAGAAGTTTATCAAAGGATCTGCAAGCGGTATTTTCAACAACCATTCAAATTTTGACATTAAGAACAAATTCACTGTTTTCGGCATCCGCGACTTGGAAGAGAATCTGCGTCCTGTCGCGATGTACATCATTCTCGACTACATTTGGAACAGAATCCGCCGCGAAAAGAAACGTCGAATATTGATTGTTGATGAGGCCTGGTATTTGGTAAAGCAAAAAGACTCAGCGAGATACTTGCACAGCTTTGCAAAACGTGCACGTAAGTATCAACTCGGACTTACCACAATTACTCAAGACGTTGAAGACTTCTTAAGCGTAGAAGAAGGCCGCGCAATTTTGACGAATTCAAGCCTTCAAATATTGTTGAAACAATCCACCGCTGCAATTGATCATATTGAAGAGGTGTTTAATTTAACTGGTGGTGAAAAGCATTTCTTATTATCAAGTGGCGTTGGAGAAGGATTATTCTTTGCCGGACAGTCTCACGTTGCTATCAAAGTAATTGCTTCAGATAAGGAGACAACGTTGTTGAATCAGGTGTGAGTTAGTTGAAATAGGTTGAAATAGGTTGAAATAGGTTTAAATCGGTATGAATTATTTAGAAAGAGTTACAGACTTTCTCTTTCTTGAGCTTCTCACAGGGTTTTCACAGTTTCTTCATCACCAATTTTTTCAAAATACTTGATGAAAATTTAAACTCATTTCAACCAATTTCAACTCATTTAAACTAATT
>JAGOSW010000017.1 GCA_018062135.1 Candidatus Woesebacteria bacterium | reverse complement strand
TGTACAATATCCCTATGATTACTATCTTTTGTGGCGAAGATCCTTCTGCATCACGAAAACAATACATCGACTATAGAAATAACTTTAAAGAAAAAGGGTACGAGATAGTCGCGATAAAAGATAATAACCTCGAAGAGTTAGAAAAGGAAATGAGCTTTTCATCAACATTGTTTTCTACTCAACGGCTATATGCAATTGAAAACGTTCTTTCAAAGAAAACTCAGCGTGAAGCACTAATCAAGATGCTTAAAGAAGCTGAGAAGACACTCCAAACAACTCCCGAGGTTGTTATTTGGGAGGAATCTACAGATGAACGTACTATAAAAAGAGCCTTTCCAAACGCAAAGATAATAGCTACTAAACTTTCTTCAAGCCTCTGGAAACTTCTCGATAATCTCCAACCTGGAAATCTGCAATCTACAATAAAAACACTTCGTGAAATCCAAGATACGAATGATATCCATTTAGTGCATTTTATGATGATGCGCCGGCTAAAAGAGCTTTTAATTGTAGCTAATGGAGGTCAGCCAGCGAAGCTGGCATCTTGGCAGGTTGGAAAGTTAAAAACTCAGGCAAGAGCATGGAGGCCTGCTATGTTAGAGAGTTGCTTTAAAAAACTTATGGAAATTGAAATGCAAACAAAAAATGGTACAATGGTTTATGAGCTTAACAAGGCTCTCGAAATAACTTTGTGTTTTTATTTATAAATTGAAATTTCTTCTATGAATATAGTACCAGGCGTCTTCAAAAGTTATGATATTCGCGGAATTGTACCAACAGAAATCAACGCTGAGAATGTTTACCAAATAGCTCAAGCAATCTTGCACTTTTATCATAAAAAGATCGGTGCAACAGACATAACTATTGTAACTGGACACGATATGCGGATATCAGCACCAGAACTCTATCCAATCTTGAAAAAAGCCTTAATCGATGGAGGTGCTCACGTTTTAGATATTGGCCTTGTATCAACCCCTACATTTTACTTTTCAGTTTTACACCTCAAGGCACACGCAGGAATCCAATTAACCGCATCACATAATCCTCCACAATATTCTGGAATGAAATTTGTAGTTCGTGAAGGAGATAATGTCTGCAAAATAGGCGGGAATAGCGGTATGGAAGAAGTAAAACAAAATGCGCTCGATGGTGTTAAGGTGTCGTTTGAAGGTGGTTCTGAGGAAAAAGTCGAGGGCGTGATTCAGGATGAACTTCAAAACGCATACAAGCTATTTCCTAAAGAAGGAATTAAGCCACTTAAGGTAGTCGCTGATGCTGCAAACGCAATGGCCGCGACATACATAGATGCACTTTTCAAAGAGCTTCCATGTGAACTTGTTAAAATGAATTTCGAACTAGATGGAAATTTTCCAGCACATCAACCTGATCCTTTAGTTTTTGAAAACTATAGCGAACTCTATAAGCGGGTTGTAGAAGAAAAGGCAGATTTAGGTTTGGCTCCTGATGGTGATGGTGATCGCATGTTTTTCGTCGACGAAAAAGGTCAAATGATTCCAGGGTCTATGATTACTGCTCTTGTCGCTAAAGAACTTCTTAAAAAGTACCCTGGTAGAAAAATACTCTACGATATTCGCTATACAATGACTCCTAAAAAAGTTATTGAAGAAATGGGTGGAATCTCTGGAATTACTCGTGTTGGACATGCGTTTATTACCAAGCAGCTACAAGAAGAGAAAGCCATATTTGGCGGAGAATCTTCAGGTCATATGTTCTTTGAAGCTACCGGAGGTGCAGAATCCCAGGTGGCTGTAATACTCATTGTTCTCCAAGCCATAACTGAATCTGGTAAACCATTTTCTGAGCTTATTGAAGAATTGAGAAGAAGTGTAGAGTCGGGTGAGTTTAACTTTAAAACTGACAAGTCCAAAGATATTATTGAAGAACTTAGAGAAACATATTCTGATGCGGAGGTATCTGATCTTGATGGTGTATCAATAGAGTATCCAACGTGGCGCTTTAACGTACGCACTTCAAATACAGAGCCGCTTTTGCGCCTGAACTTAGAAGCAGAGAATCAGGAAATTGTGAATGAAAAGTTAGAGGAAGTTAAGCAAATTATACTAAAGCATGGAGCTGAACCTCATGCTCACTAACTGCCAATAAGTATGATTCCAGATGAAGAATTACAGGATTTGCTTGCTACAGCAGTTTCTTTAACACAGGAAGCCGCAGAGCTTTTAAAGAAGATGCAGGGCTCGCAACACCTTGTTGAGCAGAAAGATAAGGGTGATTTCTCAACCTCTGCTGATATCGCAGCTGAGACACTCATTATTAAAGGTATTCAGGCTAAGTATCCTTCTCATTCTATTTTATCTGAAGAAAAAGGTAGATCTGACGATTCGAGTGACTATTTATGGATTATAGATCCGCTTGATGGTACGAAAGAATATGCACGTGGATCTTCTGACTTTAACGTTCTTATTGCACTTGAGTATAAAAGAGAGCTTATTGTTGGAGCATATTACAGGAACATTAATAATGTTCTATATAAGGCAACTTCACATCAAGGCAGCTTTAGAAATGATAAATGCCTTGAAGTCTCAAAAAAAACAGACCTCTCAACTTCTATGGTGGGATTCCGCTTACCAAGAGGCTCTAATGGTCCGCAGGTAGTTCATGAGCGCGTGACAATGCTAGAGAAGATGATTAACATATGCTATAGAGTCCGATGTCCATCTGACGATGCCCACAGTCTAGGAATGGTTGCAGAAGGTCTGCTTGATGCTCATATCATTTATGAAGGAGTGTGTCACTGGTATGATATCGCGCCAAGCCTACTTCTGGTTAAAGAGGCAGGTGGTATGGTAACTGATTTTAATGGAGATCCGGTAAAGAGCGAGGATTTTTCAAAAGGTATCGTCGCATCAAATGGATTAATTAACAAGAGCTTATTAGAAATATTAACCTCTTAATTATGTTGGCATTAAATAGACCCTTCCTCATTATCCCCAAACTCATACTGCAACCTACATGGGGTGGCAGATATATCATTAGATCAAAAGGATGGGGAGATATTCCAGGATATTCAGAGGTTGCAATAGGTCAAACGTATGAACTTTTCAGTGGATCAAAGCTATTAACGAACATTGATACCACAAAGTCAGCAGATTTCCTCCCTGAGCTTGGAAATCCCGATACAGACGAAACTAGTAATGAGAATCCCTTGTTTTATCGAGGCTCACAGCATGTGACTCTCTCTGAATTGACTGCAGAAAAAAAGGAAGAAATAGTAGGCCCAGCAATATGGAAAAAATACGAAAAAATGCCGCTTTTAATCAAGCTCAATCAAGCTCGAGGAAACTCGTTTCAACTTCATATTAAACCAGGCACAGAGAACTTTAGATGGCATCCAAAGCCAGAAACCTGGTATTACTTTGAAGATGGCCTCGTCACATTCGGTTTAAAGCCTGGCACCGATCTAAAGGCTTATAAGCAGACTTGCGAGGAGATTGCTAATTATATGCAACTACTTAGCCAGGCCGTCAGAACAAGCCAAAAGACACTTGGTGAGGCTAAAAAAGAAGCTAAAAACTTCATCGAAAATGCCAATCCGTGGCAATTTGTAAATCGGCTTGAGGTAAGGAAAGGTGAGGTCGTTGACCTCAGCTCAGGTGGCCTTCATCATTCATGGGAAGAAGATATTGAGAATCATCCACTCGGAAACATAGTATATGAGGTGCAACAAGACGTCATGGATCCTGTATGCACTATACGTGCTTTCGATCAAGGAAAAATTAAAGAAAATGGCTCAGTAAGAGAAGTACATATTGACGATTACTTTTCATATTTAGATTCAGCCCCAGTTGCTAATGATCCACGTAATGCATACATGCAAAAAAAAGGAGAGACGCTTATCTACACACAGTTCTACAATATGGACGAGCTTCAACTTACATCAGGAAGAGAAATAAAAATGCAAGATTCCTTTGAGCACATTTACGTAAAAGAAGGCGAAGTCAGTATTAATGCGCAAGGAGGAAGCGTAACGGTAGCAGGTGGACATTCTGCATTCATACCTTATTCAGTCTCATCGTATACACTTGATCCTAAGGTTCCTTCTATTGTTCTCCGCACGTATATTTCTGCCAAATAAGAGCTTGCAAAAAGAGAGTATTTCACGCTATAGTGAATACATATGCAAAAGAAATATGTCGCGTGGTTTGATGAAGTTAATCATAAAGATGTCAGTGTCGTAGGTGGAAAAGGAGCTAACTTAGGCGAGATGATGCAGGCGAATTTTCCGGTGCCTTATGGTTTTGTCGTAACGTCAGCTGCTTATTTTTATCTCCTTGATTACAACAATCTGAGAGAGGACATGGCGAAAATTCTTTCGTATATTAATTACGAAAACCAAAAGGAGCTATCTCAGGGATCGGTAGCAATTAAGAGGATGCTAAAAACTGCTGAAGTGCCAAAGGATTTACTCAATACCATAACCCATCATTATCTTCATTTGATGGAAAAGGAAGCCCAGGTGTATAAAAACTCTGCCTTAAATCAAGCAGCAAAACATTTAGCGTCAAGTTTTAATGACCCACTCGTTGCCGTCCGTTCTTCTGCAACCGCTGAGGATTTACCAGAGGCTTCATTTGCTGGTCAGCAGGAAACGTTTTTAAATGTTCAGGGAGAAAATAATCTTATTGATAAGGTTCGCTCATGCTGGGCATCGCTCTTTACTGAGCGTGCAATGTACTATCGTAACCATCAAAAGTATGACCATATGAAAGTTGGATTGGCCGCTGTTGTGCAGCGTATGGTTCAATCTGAAAAGTCTGGTATTGCCTTTTCTATCGACCCAATAAGTAATAGCAGAGATGTTGTAACGATCGAATCTATTTATGGACTTGGTGAGTATATTGTTGGTGGAACGGTTACACCTGATCACTACGAGGTACGAAAGAGTGACCTTGAGATTATTAAGAAGGAAATTAAACAACAGCATGTTAAGCTGGTAAAAAAAGGAGCTGATAATGTAGAGGTCAAACTGGAAAAGGCAGAAGGAAGCGAGCAGAAACTAAATGATGAAGATATTAAGAGGCTCGCTAGCTTAATTATGACGGTGGAGAAGCACTACAACTTTCCACAAGATATTGAATGGGCATATGAAAAAGGCGTTCTTTATATTGTGCAGTCGAGACCAATAACAACAATGCATAAGGAGACTGCTGACGAAAAGCTAGAGAAGAATTTCTCACCAATTGAAGTAGGTAATCACGAAATTCTTGTGACAGGATCACCAGCTTCGCCTGGCTTCGCTACAGGAATCCCCGTTATTATTCAGACTCCTGACGAGATCGATAAGATTAAGCCAGGCGACATTTTAGTTGCGCCAATGACAGACCCAGATTATGTGCCTGCAATGAAGCGCGCATCAGCAATCGTAACAGAGCTTGGTGGAAGAACGTCGCATGCGGCGATTGTGTCGCGTGAATTAGGAATTCCTGCCGTTGTTGGCGCTGAGCACGCGACAAAGATTTTGGCGAAGGAAGATAAAATAACGGTAAATGGAAGCACCGGAGAAGTTTTCAAGGGTGCGCTTAAGCTAAAGCTTCCGACTGCTGCAGAAATAAAAGAAGAAGCGGCGAACCATATTAAATATCACACCCATACTAAGATTTACATTAACCTTGCTCAAGTTGATGAAGCTGAGGAAATGGCGAAGCTTGATGTCGCAGGCATTGGGCTAATGAGAGCTGAATTTATTATGGCTGACATCGGTATTCATCCCAAGCTTATAGTCGAGCAAGGAAAGCAGAAAATGTTTATTGATAAGCTGGCCTCGCAGCTCACGAAAGTCGTTAAACCATTTAGTCCGAGGCCTGTCGTATACCGCGCGACGGATTTTAAGTCTAACGAATACAGAAACCTCGAAGGAGGCAAAAAGTATGAACCTGTCGAGGAGAATCCAATGTTAGGCTTTAGAGGAGCGTCGCGCTACATTATATGGAAAGAAGTCTTTGATATGGAGCTTGAGGCAATAAAAAAAGTGCGCAACGATGGCTATAAGAATCTGCATTTAATGATCCCATTCGTGCGCACGCCATTCGAACTCATGCATATAAAAAGTATTTTGCGCGAACATGGTCTGCTTGACCTGCCTTCGTTCAAGCTTTGGATGATGGTTGAAGTTCCTTCTGCGGTAATCTTGCTAGACGAGTTCTTGGAAATGGGCATTGATGGCATTTCTATTGGAACAAACGATCTAACTATGCTTCTTCTTGGCGTAGATCGTGACAGTAGTCAAGTGGCACATATTTATTCTGAACAGAACCCTGCGGTACTTTGGGCACTTAAACGAATAGTCACTAAAGCAAAGAAACACAACGTGACTGTTTCTGTATGTGGTCAAGCACCTTCTGATTACCCCGATATTGTCGAGAAACTTGTTGAATGGGGGGTTACAAGTCTTTCGCTAAATCCTGACGCTGTGGATAGGACGCGTGTGCTTATCCATGAGTGCGAGAAAAAATTATGGCACACATTGCATCAATAACAGCTCGAGAAATTCTTGACTCTCGTGGAATTCCAACCTTAGAAGGAAAGCTCATCACCAAAGATGGGCTTGTTGTGCATGCACAAATTCCTTCCGGTGAATCTTTGGGGAAACATGAGGGTATAGAACTACGTGATAAGGATCCAAACCGCTATGTTGGTATGGGTGTTCTGCAGGCATTGGGTATTATTAACGAAGCAATTGCGCCTAAACTTATAGGAGCTGACACAGCGCAGTTTTCGCAAATTGACGAATGGCTTGTAAAGGCAGATGGTACGAAAAATTATAGTCGTTTAGGAGTGAATACGCTCATGCTTGTGTCTCAGCTTGTATTTAAGACGAATGCTCTAGAGAAGAATATTCCATTATATGAGTATGTAAATTCATACTATAACAACACTTTTAACCAGAGAATTAACCTCACAAGAATTCCCACACCAATATACAACATGATAAATGGAGGAAAGCATGGATCCAAGAACTTAGACTTTCAGGAGTTTCATATAGTGCCTTCAAGCTCGACTCCATATTCTCAGACGTTGGAATTTGCTGTATCTTGTTACAACGGTCTAAAGGATCTATTTCAGAATAGAAACGCAGATGTTAGTGTGTCTGAAGAAGGTGGATTTACGCCAAATCTTTTCACCAACACTGAGGCATTCGAAATTATAAAAGAAGTACTTATTTCGAAGAAAATTAGAATTGGTGTAGATATTTTTGCAGGCGTGGATTGTGCCCCAGCATATTATTACAGCAATAGACAGTATGCAATTAAAGATCAAGGAGCTTCATTAAACACGACAGAGTATATTGATTTTCTTATTGAAATGGTCAGTAAGTACAACATGATTATTCTCGAAGATCCACTTGACGAAGACGATATGAAAGGCTGGAAGGAAATTACGCAACAAGTTGGTAAGCAAACATATGTTGTTGGCGATGATTTTATTGCAGGAAATATGGATCGACTTGACACTGCTATCCAAGAACAGGCATGTAATGCAGTTCTTGTTAAGTTCAATCAGGTTGCGACAATTTCTGAAATGCTAAAGTTTATTCATCAACTTCGCACAAACAATATGAAGGTTGTCGTTTCGCATCGTTTAGGCGAAACCACCGATGCAACAATTGCAGATATTGCAGTTGGAGTACAAGCAGATTTTATAAAGTTTGGTTCACCAGCTCGTGGAGAGAGAATTGCGAAATATAATAGATTATTAGAAATTGAGGCCAATTTACTGCCAACTATGTCAAAATGAAAGGTGTCATTCTAGTAATATTTGATGGTATGGGTATTGCTCTCCCAGGCCCAGGAAATGCCTATTTCTTAGCTGAACCCCAGAACTTTAGATCATTCTACCAACTCTATCCACATACCCAGCTTAAGGCATCTGGTGAGGCCGTAGGACTACCTGCTCAAGAAGTAGGTAGTACTGAAGTTGGTCATTTAAATATTGGAGCCGGCAGAATTGTATACCAGAGTCTTCCACGTATTAACTTAAGTATCGCTGACGGTTCATTTTTTAAGAATCAGGAATTTGTAAAAGCTGTTGAACACGCGAAAGCCAACAACTCCAAGCTACATATAATGGGCTTGCTTGGTGGCGGTACGGTACATTCAAGCACTGCTCATTTATTTGCACTACTTTATCTTTGTCAGGAACATAAGTTTAATAATGTATATTTACACCTCATTACCGATGGACGCGACTCGCCACCAAAATCCGCTGAAATTTATCTTCAAGATATACAAAATAAAATAGAGCAAATGGGCGTCGGAAGTATCGCTAGTGTTATGGGTAGATATTATGCAATGGATAGGGATAGGCGTTGGGACAGAATTGAGAAAGCGTATAAATGTTTAACTGAGGGAATTGGGCAGAAAGCTCCTGATTGGAAGGCAGCCGTTGAATCTTCCTATAGCGAAGGCATTACCGATGAATTTATTTTGCCAACGAATATCTGTAGTAATGAGGATCCTGTTCTGATTGGTGATAATGACGCAGTGATATATTACAACTTTCGTATAGATCGTCCTCGTGAATTGACTAAGGCCTTCGTGTTGGATGATTTTGAATCAGAAGCGAATAAGCGCAGTTTTGACCCTTATGTAATTAAGTACCACTCAAAGCACGAGATAGATGACATCGAGGAGCCTCCTGTAGTTGTGCCATTCACACGAAATAAAGTAGTAAAGAATCTGTATTTCGTTACAATGACCGAATATGAGGATAATCTCCCTGCCCATGTTGCTTTCCCGCCACATGTAGTCGAAATGCCTTTGGGACGAATAATATCAGAAGCAGGCGTTCAACAATTACGTATGTCCGAAAGTGAAAAAGAGCGTTTTGTAACACATTATTTCAATGGGCTTAGAAATCAACCCTTTCCGCTTGAAGATCGGCTTATTATTCCTTCTCCGAAAATTGCGACATATGATCTTAGGCCTGAAATGTCAGCACCAGAGATGACGCAAGTGCTTATTGAAAAGATTCAGACAGAAACGTATAAATTTATTCTTGTGAATTATGCGAATCCAGATATGGTAGGTCATACGGGAAATTTAACCGCAGCAATTAAAGCCATCCAAGCAAGTGACGAGTGCATAGGAAAGGTTGTAGCAGAGGCTCTTCGTCATGATTATGCAGTGCTAATTACTGCAGATCACGGTAATGTTGAAGAGATGCTTGATACTAAAACTGGAGGAATTTCTACAGAACATTCAGGAAACAACGTACCATTTATAGCTATAGGTAATGAATTTCATGGGAAGAATATGACACTGCCGGTAGGCATTCTTGCAGATGTGGCTCCCACAGTTCTTGCTTTATTGAATATTCCTCAGCCACCGCAAATGACTGGTCGCAATCTGCTCGAAGAATTTACTAAAGACTCTAGTTAATTTGCTCCTATTTTCGTCAAAATCTGCGAAGCATACTCAGAGGCGTAAGCAAGGCTTTCTTGAATGTTCTTTAGTTGTGAGTATTTGTATAAGAAGGCGGCTGTAAAAGAATCCCCTGCTCCAGTGGCATCTAGAATCTTTGGAACTGAAACTGCTTCTTGATGGAAGACTTCGTCCTCTGTGTATGCGTAACTGCCGCCTTTACTGTCGGTGACAACAAGCAGAGTCTTTTCAACACCTAGTTCCTTAAGTTGATTCTTTGTCAAATCAAGCTTTTTACCATCTTTTTCAAGCAAATCACCAAGTTCATAACGATTAAGAAACAATGTATCAACGTCATTAATTAGCTGTCGAAGAGCTTTCAAGCCTTTCTGGCAATCTTTGGAACCAAAATTTATTGCTACGCGATTCTCTGGGGTCTTAATCTTCTTTATTAGTGCGTGGCGAATATCGACGGTAATGTCCGGCATATTTCCGACAAAGATAAGCGGACATTGCTTTATGTGTTCAATAGCGGTCTCGTTAATATCAATGTTTTTCTTAGGATCGCTATGTTTAATAATTGTTCTCTCGCCATTCGCAGCTAACAGAATTGTTGAAATGCTTATGTGATCTTTATCGAAAGAAAGAAACTCCGTAGAAACAGTTTTTTTAATAAGGTTTTGTACGACAACATTCTTAAATGTAGTCTCACCAACTTTAGCTACTACAGCAGTATCAAGTCCGAGATACGCTCCATGAATGGCGACATTTGCGCCACTACCACCAAGACTCAAGTGAAAGAAATCTGAATAGTACTTTCCACCTATTACTAGGCTAAATCTATCGCCCTCTTGCGTAAGTGACTCGCCCTTAAAATATTGATCGATGGTTATGTCGCCAATTGCAATTAGTTGATACATATTTCATCAGTATACAAAATTTTTTATGTATACTGAATGTATGTCATCAAAAATAATCTTTAAAGACGAAAAGACTGTTGCAAACGCTAATGTTCCTGATCTTGAGCGTACAAGAAAGAACTTTTCGTATGATGACAATGTACAAGATCTTGTCTGGTTTGACCATAAAAAAATTAATGCTGCGTACAACGCGGTTACAAAAAATGCGTATTCTGCGAGGAGAAATAAAGTTGCTCTTTATTATGAAAGTGAGGACGGGATAAAAGAAAAATTTACTTTTCAAGAGGTTGAAGAGCGATCAAATCAAATCGCCCATTATCTGAAGGATCTGGGCGTCGAGAAAGGTGATCGCGTGTTTATTTTCTTGCCGCGCATTCCAGAACTCTACTTTTCATTTATTGCGGCACTTAAATTAGGTGCAGTTGCAGGCACCATGTTTTCTGCATTCGGACCGCAGGCTTTATACGATCGACTTGATCAGTCTGATGCTCAAGTGCTTATTACGACAAAAGATTTATCACATCGTTTAGATTCTGTGCGAAGAAAACTACCGCATTTGAAAAATATCCTCATTACCGATGGAGATTTTGGTGAAAAATACAAATCAAAAAGTAAGGAATTTAACTGCGCAAAAACAAATGAAGACGATGATGCATTCATGCTTTATACTTCTGGCACGACAGGAAAACCTAAAGGTGTCGTGCATGGACATGGTGCAATTGTGCATGAATACTTAACTGCAAAATGGGTACTCGATTTGAAAGAAGACGATGTATATTGGTGCACTGCAGATCCAGGATGGGTCACAGGTATAGCCTACGAAATTTTAGGCACGTGGGCGAATGGAGCATCTACAGTGGTAACAGCAGCACGATTTGACCCAGCCGATTGGTACAGAATTATTGAAGAATACAAAGTTAATGTTTGGTACTCTGCACCAACTGCCGTTCGCATGCTTGCGGCACAACCTGACGATCTTCATAAAAAATATGATCTTTCAAGTTTGCGTCATCTGGCGAGTGTTGGCGAACCACTTAATCCAGAGATAATATTTTGGAGTTTGCGAGCCTATGGATTACCATTCCACGATAACTACTTCCAGACCGAAACTGGAGGCATTATGATTGCAAATTTCCCCTCCCTTCCAATCAAACCAGGGAGCATGGGAAGGCCTTTCCCAGGAATAAAGGTACATATTGTTGATCCAGAGGGAAACCAGTTGCCGGCCAATTCTATCGGTCGCCTTACTTTTGAGCCAAATTGGCCATCACTTATGAAAAAGCTTTGGAGAAGACCACAAAAGTTTGAATCATACTTTATGAAGATGAAGCCAAATAAGAAAAGGCTTTATGTAACGGGCGATCTTGCATATCTTGATGATGATGGTTATGTATGGTTTGTCGGAAGAGATGATGATGTTATTAAAACTTCAGGAGAAAGAGTCGGTCCATTCGAAGTTGAATCAGCTCTGGTTGCGCATCATGATGTTATTGAGGCGGGAGTTATTGGAAAGCCTGATGAATTACGAGGTCAAATTATTAAGGCATTCGTTGTTCTTAAGAAAGGCGTGCTTGGTAATGATCAAAAGAAAGAAGAAATTTCACAATATGTAAAAAGAAATCTTGCGGGACATGCCTATCCAAGAGAAATAGAATTCGTTGAGAAGCTTCCAAAGACACGCTCAGGAAAAATCATGCGTCGCATTCTAAAAGCCCAAGAAATGGGTCTTCCTATTGGTGATACGTCTACTCTTGAGGAATACTAAAGACAAGCACAATCTCGCCTTTAAGCGAAGAAGAAAGTTTCTCACTAGCATTTATATCGATAAGTTCTTCAAACTTCTTTGTAAGCTCTCGACACAAAAAGAAATTGGATGGATGAATGTGCGTTTTTAAAAGCTCGACTGTCTTTACATACCTGTGAGGTGATTCATAACATGTATAAAGAACGTTCTTATCGTAGTTCAAGTCCTTAACTTTCTTAAGTAGCTTTACTAACTCTGACTCTTTCTTAGGTAGAAATCCTAGAAATACTATTTGTGAATGGGGGATTCCTGATAAGACTGCAGCCGTTGTGAACGCTGTTGGTCCAGGGATCACTGTATAGGGCAATCCATTCATGCGAACATGCTTAATAAGCAATGCTCCAGGATCAGAAATAGCTGGCATACCGGATTCAGAAACAAGGACGATGTCTTTTCCTCGTTCAAGCAGTTCAATAACCTCGCTCATCATTTCGAACTCATTATCCTTGTAAAAACTTTTGACCACTTGCTCTTTATCTGCGTGTAGTTCGAATAAATCTTGAATTCTTCCATAGTAGAGATGAAAGGTGCGTGTGTCCTCCGCAAGAATAATATCGGCTTTAATGATTGTTGAGACGGCCCGATGTGAGGTGTCTTCTATATTTCCTATTGATGTCCCGACTATGTATAGCATGTGGGTATTATACTAGTAATTAACGTTCTATGGGACATTCAATCTTCCGCATGGTTAAAACATGACTTACTAGATCGTATTACAGTGTATGACAATTTTATTACACATTATTACGGTTTCAGACATAGTCTCTTGTACACAAAGAGTTTTTTGCACCCTAATTGGGCTTATAGTATAATAGACACGTCTGAGTGGGTGGAAGAAGGTTCATGTGAAGGTCTTGATGGTCGTTTCAGAGGTTGAAGGACTACCAGGCTACTTCTATGCAAAGCCCCTGAGTGATGG
>JAGOSW010000016.1:10082-13167 GCA_018062135.1 Candidatus Woesebacteria bacterium | reverse complement strand
ACAGCCTTTTTCTATGCAAAATGGACTCGTTTTATTGCACCGATATTTCCCCTCATGTCTGCGCTAGCCATCTTAGGATTTTTTTCAGTCCTAGATCGATTTAAAAAAAGCATCCTCTATGTAATGCTCGTTTTCGCAATGCTGCCCGGGATAGCATATCTTTCTATATATAAAAATGACGATGTGCGTATAAAAGCATCAAAATGGATCGTAACACATATTCCTGCTCAATCAAAAATTCTTTCAGAAACTGCAAATGTTGTCGATGTGCCAATATATTATTCATCCAGCGTACCAATGCCTTCATTCGATATGACCTCATTTGATTTTTACCACCTAGACTCAGATTATGCTCTCGAAGAACGTCTACAGAACCTAGCTCCGCAGGCAGATTACATTTTTATGCCCTCAAGAAGAATTTTTGCGAATAATACCTGTTATCGTTTTCAAGAAGGAGCTCCAATACTTATAGACCAGCCTTTAGCGTTGCTGTCCCAAGGCTATCACCCCGAAACGTGTCAACGATTAGAAAAAAAATACCCGCTTATTAAAGAATACTATGACAGTCTCTTTGTTGGTGCGCTACCCTTTGGCAAAGTTGCTGAAATTTCTTCGTATCCAAAAATATCACTTTTTGGAAAAACAATTTACGAAATTAATGATGAAAATGCTGAAGAAACGTGGACTGTTTTCGATCATCCTGTCATTCGTATCTACGAGAAAGCTAAGTAATTTTGATCTTATTTGATATAATTATATCCATATAATACCCATATGTGCCTTGGGTATTTCTAAGAAAGGTTCGCTGTGACAATAATTAGGATGGCGTCTCGTGGAGAGACGTCCTATGTGCTCGAGAGCGTGGCGAGGTCTGCAGCGGCGGATCTCGGCATAGAGATTGTCAGACTCGAACGGGAAGAGACTGCGAGTGCAGTCTACGTCGAAGTCGCCACGCGCGTGGATGCGACTGCGTTCATGGACGAAGTGCTGGTAGGCCGGGACGTGCGGGAGGCAAGTCGCTTCCCGCTCATCGGGTGACACCATGGCCCCGGCGGACGACGCCGGGGCCACCTGTTTTTATGCTACAATATACGTATGCAACTTACGAAAATTATCGCTACAGTAGGCCCCGATATATTAAATGAAAAAGCTGTTCAAGATCTTATTATTGGCGGCGTAAGCGTATTCCGCTTTAACTTTAAACATAATACGGTTGAATGGCACAGTGAAGGTATAAAACTAGTCAATAAAGTGTCAGCAGAAATGGATCGTCCCGTAGCTACTCTTATCGATCTTCAAGGCCCAAGTATCCGCATTAATATGCCTGAAGATAGCCTTGCTTTAGCTAAGAATGAAAAGATTTACTTTGGTGAGGTCGTATTTGAAAAAAAAGTGAAGGGCCTTTCAATAACCTATCCCGACATCATTAATTCGCTTGAAGAAGGGCAATTAATTGTTGCAGATGACGGCAACTTTAGATTTACTTTCCACAAAGAAGGAAAAAGTAATTATTTGATATCTCAAACTACTGGTGTTCTCTTAAACAAAAAATCTCTTAATATTCCCGGTGGCGATTTTCCTTTCCCGGCGCTTGTTGCGCGAGACTTTGAAGGAATAAAACTTGCATCGCGTGAAGAAGTCGATTACATAGCGCTTTCTTTTGTGCGCTCTAAAGAAGATATCGAAGATCTTAGAAGAGAGATGAAGAAATACAATATTGAGGCCGATGTTATTTCAAAGATAGAGACGATGCGTGCGCTTGATAACATTGATGAAATTATTGATGCGTCAGATGGTATTATGGTCGCGCGTGGTGATCTTGGCGTTGAGCTTCCTTTTGAAGAAGTTCCCTACTATCAAAAACTCATTATTACTAAATGTTTAGATAAAGCAAAGCCAGTCATAACTGCCACACAGATGCTAAATTCAATGATGGAAAATCCTATCCCTACACGAGCAGAGGTTTCTGATGTGGCAAACGCAGTTTATGATTTTACCGATGCGGTAATGCTCTCTGGCGAATCGGCTTCGGGTCTTTACCCTTTCAAAGCGGTTGAAGCCATGCAGCGAATTACCTCATACAATGAAACAAAATTAACTTTTGATTTACGAAAACGCTATAAATTCATTACAGAAGATAATGAATCTCGAGTATGCGAGATGGCATATAATTTATTCCTGAGTCTTGCGAAAGATCTCCAAAACGAGCTAGGTGGTTTCCTTGTGTTTACTCGTTCTGGAAAAACTGCTCGACTTATTTCACGTTATCGTCCACGACCCGCAATGCCTATTTTTGCATTTACTGATAACGAGCAAGTACGTGATAAACTCTCTTTAAGCTTCGCTGTTCAACCAGTTCTGTTTAAAGAAGGCGAAGCGAACAGCGATGTACGAAAAAATCAAATACTGCACGCACTTGAGTATCTTGTTTCGCAAAAACTTGTTAAAAAAGGTCGTCTAATGATTGTATTGCATGGAGATAAATGGGCAGTCGAAGGTGGAACATCGACAGTAAAACTTCTAAAAGTATAATGAGACACATCCGTAACTTCGCTATTATTGCTCACGTTGATCATGGTAAATCTACACTTGCTGATAGATTCCTTGAAATTACTGGCGTCGTTGATCCAACAAAACATGAAGAGCAGCTACTTGATCGTAATCCGATTTCGCGCGAGAGAGGGATAACTATAAAACTAGCTCCTGTTCATATGGAATACACAAAAGGTGATATTACCTATGAATTAAATCTTATTGATACTCCGGGGCATGTGGATTTTTCTTACGAAGTTGAACGAACGTTAGCCTGTGTGGAAGGGGTTATCCTTTTGGTTGATGCAACAAAAGGAGTCCAAGCGCAGACAATAGCACATACGTATAAAGCAATTGAACAAAACCTGGAAATCATACCAGTCATTAATAAAATCGACATGCCGCAGGCACAGATCGAGGAAACGAGAAAACAACTTGTTGAGTTTTTGGGAGTAGAAGAATCTTCAATACGCCAAATTTCAGCAAAAACAGGGGCTGGTGTAAAAGAACTGCTAGAAGATCTTATCGACGAAATCCCAGCTCCTAAAGAATC
>JAGOSW010000016.1:8752-9982 GCA_018062135.1 Candidatus Woesebacteria bacterium | reverse complement strand
ATTGTTCTTACTGCCCCGACAGTCGAATACATAAATAAAGCCCCTGAAGGTACCAAGCCGCAATTTGAAGAGCCTATCGCCTATGTAACCGTTGTTACACCACAAGAATATACAGGTGTTGTTATGAAGCTTTGTGAAGAGTCACGAGGCACCTTTATAAATATGAATAATCAGTCTCAGGTAGTTATGTATTATGACATTCCTCTGGCGGAGCTTATTACCTTTTTCTTTGATCGATTAAAGACTGTTACTTCAGGATATGCAACGCTCCAATGGGAATTAAAGGAATATCGACCCGTCGATGCTGATAAGCTATCAATTCTTCTAAATCTAGAGCCTGTAGAAGAATTCTCTGAATTTATTGTTGTCGACCGATCCTATCAGCGTGGCCGAGAGCAGGTCGACAAGCTTAAAGAACTTATTCCTCGTCAACAGTTTGAAGTAAAAATTCAAGCACAATACAAAGGAAAGATTATTGCGAGCGCTCGCATTGCTCCGTATAGAAAAGATGTTACTGCGAAGTTATATGGTGGAGATAGAACAAGAAAAGATAAGCTCCTTAATAAACAAAAAGAAGGAAAAAAGAAGATGAAAAACATCGGTGCGGTCGAGGTACCCAAAGATGTTTTTATTAAACTTTTTAAGAATTAAGTTTCTTTTGGCTTGTCGTTAATTTCCCATCTGAATGAATCAAGTTCTGCTTCTACATGGTTAGCAACATTAATGGCAAATGTATTTACGCTTATAAGCTCATGTCGAATTACCTTCACAGATTTATCTATGGTCGTGGTTCTTGTTTTTACTATAAGCATATCCACCTTCAATTGAGTAACATCTGTTTTTAGCTGTGTAACATCTTCTTTTAGTTCTGAGACATCATTTTTAAGATTCGCAACATCTTTTTTCAATACCACAATGTCTTTCTTCATCTCAGCAACATCCTTTTTCAGATGTAAAACGCAACGATTAACTATTTCCTCAATTTGTTCAAGATCAATTTTTGTAAGCATATAAAAAAGTGAAACTGTTAATACGGATACTGTAGCAAACGAATATTAAAAAAAAGTTAAGAAGTTAGGCTAAGCCATTTTGCATTTTCCACGCTTTTACAAGATTACTGACAATGTATGCTACGGTCACAGGCCCCACGCCTCCTGGCGTTGGCGTAAATGCAAGTGATTTATCTTTAATCTCATTTTGTTGATAATCACCAACCCATTTATTTTCTTC
>JAGOSW010000016.1:0-8652 GCA_018062135.1 Candidatus Woesebacteria bacterium | reverse complement strand
CTAAAACGAAGTAGTTTAAAGGTTCCTCCCACATGTTCTACAGCCTTCTGTTTACTTCGTAAAAAAGAAAGAGTAACTTCATCAGGACTAACTGAAAAGATAACAAGCTGAGGAGGTGCAATTTTCTTAGTAGCCACAATTTCAGCTACATCACTCTTAGCTTGGTCAAGAATCATGCGTGCTATTTTTCCTCCGTCTATTTTTATCATAAAAATGTTGCGTTAACGACTGCATCTTCTTTGTTATTAAATCTCATGACGATTACTCCCTTTGCAGCGCGCGATAGTGTTGGAATATCTTCAAGTGGAATCTTTACTACTTGCCCACTACGAGCTGTTATGATGAGTGCTTCGTGTGTTACGCCCACTCTACTCGAGAATGCAATTTTGCCGGTTCTGTTATCAATGGAGGCTATCTTTACACCTTTGCCGCCCCTTTTTTGCACAGGATATTGTTTAATCGGCGTCTTTTTTCCAATACCATGTTCCATAAGGACCAGGAGCAGACTGTCTTCTTCATCTTTTCCATATACGTCCATAGAAGTGATGGCGTCAGTTTTTTCCAAATTCATACCTCGTACTCCTTGGCTGGATCGACCCGTAGGACGAACATCACCCTCATTAAATACTATGGATTTTCCATCACGTGTTGCTAAGATAATTCTCTTTGCACCGTCGGTCATACGTGCCCATAGTAGCTGATCTTCTCCTGTTAGCTTTAGAGCGATAATACCATTCGATCGAATGTTCTTAAATTCTGCGAGTGTTGTCTTTTTCACAGTTCCCTTGGTCGTACACATAAAGATATAGGTATTTTCAAGAGATTTCGTATCTTCTGGATTGTAAATAAGGAGCGATGTAATATCTTCGCCAGCTTCTAGAGGCAAGATGTTAACCATTGCTTTACCTTTTGATGTTCGGGCACCCTCTGGAATCTCCCAGACGCGTGTTTGGTAGACTTTTCCTTTGTTGGAGAAGTATAAAATCGAGTCGTGTGTCATTGCAGCCTCAATAATTTTTACGTTATCTTCTTCTTTTGTTTCAAAGCCGATGACGCCTTTTCCACCGCGCTTTTGAACTTTATATGTATTGCGTGCAACCTGTTTTATGTAGCCAGCCTGTGTCAATGTAACAATAACCTCTTTATTTTCAATTAATTGCTCTTCCGTAAAGGTTCCCGGCATGTGCTTGAAGACTTTTGTACGTCGTTCATCACCATATTTTGCTTTAATTTCAAGAATTTCTGTTTTTATAACCGCCAGAATCTTTGAAACGTTACTAAGAATACCTTCGAGATATGCGATTTCTTCATGGAGAGCCTTTAATTCTTCTTCAAGCTTTGCGCGCTCAAGACCTGTTAGGCGCTTAAGCTGCATATCGAGAATTGCTTGAGCCTGCAGATCACTAAAACCGAATTTGCTCATAAGTGAAGCTTTTGCCTCAGCTTCGGTTTTTGCCTTTTTGATTATGGTAATAATCTCATCAATATGATCGAGTGCTTTAAGGAGACCTTCGAGTATGTGCGCTCGGGCTTTTGCTTTATTCAAATCGAACATACAGCGGTTCGTTATGACGCGAACGCGGTGCTTAATATATTGTTCGAGAATTGTTTTTAGAGATACGGTCTGTGGCGTGTTATTAACAAGCGCGACCATATTAACGGGATAGCTCGTTTGCAGTTCTGTGTATTTATAGAGATTGTTCAAAAGTTTCTTATATACAGCGTCGCGCTTTAATTCAACGACAACGCGTATACCATCTTTATCTGATTCGTCGCGGAGATCCGCGATGCCAATGAGTCTTTTTTCATGTACAAGGTCCGCAATTTTCATCACAAGATTTGCCTTATTTACCTGATATGGCAGCTCATCAATAACAATTTTCTCGCGTCCTTTTCCGCCCTCTTCATGGTGAACTGTTGCGCGTACAATAATTTTCCCTTTTCCAGTCGCGTACGCGCGCTGAATTTCGTCCTGACCATAAATATTCGCAGCTGTTGGGAAATCTGGTCCCGTAACATGCTCCATAAGAGCCTGAAGATCTGTGTTGAAAATTAGTTTTTGTGTATTTTTCTCATCAAGCGGAGAGGTGTATAAAATATGGCTTAATTCATCCATTTCTGCATCCTCGGCAGTCACCACAACATCATTCTTTACTTCGCTAACCTCATCGATCATGCGAACTACTGCATCAATAATTTCTGTGAGATTATGTGGAGGAATTTTTGTCGCCATACCAACAGCGATTCCTTCTGCTCCCATGAGAAGTAGATTTGGAAGTTTCGCGGGAAGAAAAACAGGTTCTTGGATTCTTCCGTCAAAGTTGTCTTTCCATTCAATCGTATCTTTATCAATATCAAGAAGCATTTCTTCCGCAATAGCGGTCATTTTTGCTTCCGTATAACGCATGGCTGCTGGTGGATCACCATCAATAGAACCAAAGTTTCCTTGTCCAAGAATAAGAGGATAGCGCATTGAGAAAAGCTGACCCATTCTTACAAGTGCGTCATATACTGAACTATCACCGTGCGGATGGTACTTACCAAGAACTTCTCCAACGACCGTTGCAGATTTTGAGAAGCGCGCTTTATGGCTTAAACCTATCTTGTGCATCGCGAACAAAACTCTTCGATGCACAGGCTTTAGACCATCGCGAACGTCTGGAAGAGCACGAGACACAATAACAGACATTGCATAGTTAAGATACGCACGCTTCATCTCTTCGACGATTGGTGCAACTCTTGTGTCATTGTGTGGGACGACAACATCTTCAGTCTTGTCGACTGTTGGTTCTGTCACTTCTACTTCTTCTTGTGTGGTCTCTTCTTCTTCCATAATAATTATTCCATTGATTTCTTAATTGCCTCAATTGCGGCATCTTTTCCTAAGAAATCTTTTGTTTTAACCCACTTATTTGGTTCTAAATCTTTATACGTGTCAAAGTAATTTTTAAGTTGCTGTTTTACCATATCGGGAACGTCGTCGATTGTTTCAATCTCAGCCATAAATGGATCAATCTTTTTCGTTGGTACAGCAATTATTTTTGTATCAATCCCCTCTTCATCTTCCATCTCAAGCATGCCAATGATACGGCAAACAATGGCGGTCCCTGTCTGTACTGGATATGTCGAAAGCACAGCAACATCTAGAGCGTCACCATCTTCTGCGTGGGTACCTGGGATAAATCCATAATTATAAGGATAGAAAAGTGGTCCGTACACAAATCTATCAACCATAATTACTCCACTTTCTTTATCAATTTCATATTTCACCGATGATCCTTTTGGAATTTCGATAAACACATTAACTTTGTCTGGAAGTTCGCCGGCACCAAGTTTGTTTAAGTCCATGTTAGTTTTAGTAAATTATTAAATGTCTAACTCTGCGTAATGTGCATGGGATTGGATAAATTTCCTTCGAGGAGGAACTTCATCACCCATTAAGACGGAAAAAATTTGATCCGCTGCTTCGGCATCATCAATCTCAATTTTCTTCAAGACACGGGCGTTCGGATCCATCGTTGTATTGTAAAGTTGATCAGGATTCATTTCTCCTAAACCTTTATAGCGTTGAAGATTCACTTGATCTTCTGCTTTACCAAAATCCTTTACAAGTTTGTCTTTTTCTTCCATATCGTATGCATAAAATGATTTCTTTCCGAAAGAAACTCTAAAAAGTGGTGGTTGCGCGACGTATAAATGGCCACCTTCGATAATGGAGCGCATATGGCGGAAGAAAAACGTCAGAATAAGTGTTCTGATGTGTTCTCCGTCGACGTCCGCATCGGTCATAATAATAATTTTGTGATAGCGAAGCTTTGCATAATCGACGGTATCGCCGATGCCTGTTCCTAATGCAATAACAAGGTCTTTAATTTCACGGAAGTTTAATACTTTATCTAAATACGCTTTTTCACTATTAAGAATTTTTCCTCGAAGTGGAAGAATGGCTTGGAAGCGACGATCTCTACCCTGTTTTGCAGATCCACCTGCCGAATCTCCTTCTACAATAAAAAGTTCAGATTTTGAGGCATCGCGTTCTTGGCAGTCTGCGAGTTTTCCTGGGAGCGATGCGCCTTCTAAGGCTCCTTTTCGGAGAACTGCTTCTTTTGCTGCTTTAGCGGCTAAGCGCGCTTTCTGTGCAAGAAGGATTTTCCCAATAATTTCTCGAGCAATTTTTGGCTGTTCTTCAAACAATTCATCAAAGAATTTGTTGAGCTCTGTTTGAACAATACCCAAAACCTCTGGATTTCCTAATTTACCTTTTGTCTGACCTTCAAACTGCAAATCGTTGGACGGCATTTTTACGTAGACGACGGCGGTAAGTCCTTCACGAACGTCCTCACCACTAAGGCCACCTGCATCTTTTACGTCTTTTAGCATGCCTTCTTTGCGCGCATAGGCATTTACAGAGCGTGTAAGAGAAGTTTTAAAACCAGTCAAATGAGTTCCACCTTCTTTAGTATTAATGACGTTGACGAAAGAAAGCACATTTTCTGCAACGCCATCGTTATATTGGAGCGCAACTTCGAGTTCAATTTCACCCGACTGCTTCTTAAAGTACACAGGGTCATGAAGCACTTTTTTATTTTTATTAAGGTCGCGAAGAAGTGAAAGAATGCCGCCATCAAAGAAGTACGCAACTTTTCGATCTTCGCGCTTGTCTTCGATGGTAAACAAGACTGAAGGGATAAGGTAGGCGCGGTCCTTAACACGCTTCATTACTGATTTTAATCCAAGATCAATGCCTTGCAAGAAAATGGAGTTATCTGGAATCCATGAGACGGCTGTTCCTGATTCTGCTACGATTCCTAAGATAGATTCAGGAACTTCTTTTACGGCGTATTGTGGAATACCAATCTTAAATTCTTGTCGATAAATCTTTCCATCTCTTTTTACTTCTACTATTAAATGAGTCGCAAGCGCGTTTACGCAGCTTGCACCGACTCCGTGAAGTCCTCCAGAAACTCGGTATGTTTTTCCATCAAATTTTCCACCTGCATGGAGCTTTGTCATGACGAGTTCAAGTGCTGATACGCCGTATTGTTCATTGATATCGACAGGAATACCTCTTCCATTATCGATAACGGTCATATAGTTGTTTTCTAGAAGAATAATCTCAATTTTGTTAGCAAATCCTGCTAACGATTCATCGATGGAGTTATCAACGATTTCGGCTAAACAGTGGTAGACTCCTTCAATAGAAGTGGAGCCAATATACATCGCGGGGCGCTTTCTGACAGGCTCTAAGCCTTCGAGTACTTTAATAGAATCTCCTGAATAAGTATCGTCTTTTGAGGCTGAAACCATAGAGGAAAAGTATACCGCAAACGAGCCTCGAAAGCAAGTAATATGCGAGATAGAAAAGGTCGGCGACCCGGGTCCGGAGTCGCCTCCAGTCCCGGGTCGCCTGTGCTCACCGTTGGGCTCCCGACTTGCGTCGGGGGGGAACCTCCCTAGGGAGAGCTAGAACTGAATCGCGTTCTTGAGCTCTTCCGGGATGGCATCGACCTTGTCTCGCCGATAGCCACCATCGGAGCCATCCGCATTGCCGGCTTCCGCGCCGACGGCTAGGTGAGCCGGATTGTCGGTGTCGATGCCGGATACGTCGACGTAGGCACCACCCGTGCTCGCGTCCCACACGGCCTGGTGGATGGTGATGCCGGCGTTGCTCGCCTTCCGCAAATGATCCGGGAGGAAGGTGTAGAGCTTGTCGTGCGGGTAGTACTTCATGATGCGTCGCGGCAAAAGCTTCATGTTCACTCCGGTTCTTGTTCATGGTCTCCCACTGTGGGTTCCAACACAGCTAGAGTTGTCTATGCGCAGCTCCTGCGCATTTGTGAGGTAATTATATCAAAATAGATCAATAAGCTCAAACTTGAGTATGAGAGCTTTCTGAGATTCTTCTGTATGGTTTAATTTTATGTTCAAACCTCATTTCCCGAAATTTTACCCTTAAGGTAGTTTGTATTTCAACTAAGCTGATACTTATTTCTTGTAAATACTCCTCGATATGCTCGATTCTGAACTCTATAGCAGAAATTCTTTTTTCTAAAGCATCGAAGCGAGTATTAAAAGCTCTGGTAATAAATGCATACATAAGTAAGCTAGTAATCAGTGGCGGAAAAAATGTTTCGCGAGTTATTCCAAAGAATTCTAAGATAGTTACAAAATCTGATAGATTGACCATAGCAATCTTATATCAAGAAGATATTAAGAATTTATTAACAAAATAGGCGGGAGACTCTCTTAGATCGGTCGTGCAGTAACAACGAAGCGCTTGCTATCAAATAGCCCAGTGCACGTATAAATCGTCATCATAGGCTCCGCAGAAGCCATAAGAATAGATGTGTCATTCGGCGATACTGTTGCAGTGTGCTCTACCATAAACGTCTTTTGCGAATCATCTTCATATCGAATGCGAATTGTTTGACCCGGTTTTACTTCCGTCAGAGGACCCAATAAATCAGTCCAGTTATGGCCATATAAAATACTATTCCCCTTCTCCCCTGGTACAGGAGACATTGTCAGATAAGAAACGCCTTCTTCAGTCGTTTCCCATGTCTGATCCTCGATTGTTGAAGGAATAATGGGAAGACTTATACTCGTACCCGCGATAGTAATATACTTCGGTCGTGATAAGTGGGAATCTGCTGTTACTACCGTTTCATTGTTTAAAGTCTGAGGAATGCGATAAAAATTAAGCCTACGTGGATTAATGCGTGAAAGAGCAAGAAGAATGCTCAAAGAAACCATTAAAATACCTGCAACAATTAAAGTCTGTGCAAGCAGATTAAGAGTTATTGGGAAGACTTTTTTCGAGCGTTGAAGCGTTTTATCCATACGCCAAAGAGAAGGGCAACGAGCCCGTATAACCAGAGTTTATATATATACTCACTACTTCCTGTGAAAGCCAATCCTAAGACCTTGCTACCAAGATCATTAGAACCACCACCCGTTGAGGAAGATGAAGAACTTGAACTACTTGAAGATCCGCCTCCTGTGCTAGATGAAGTTCCACTGGTGCTAGACTTACATGAGTAATTACTATTCTTAGCAAGATATGGTGCATTATCAAGACCCCATGCAGCTCCGTTAGGAACGAAGTACCATCCACTATTCTTAAGAATTTCAATATCGGTTTCAGTCATATCAGAGGCTTTTAGCCAATTGGTTTGAATGGCTGGTCCATTGTCTGGACAGAAACATTGGACTATACGAAC
Organism: Candidatus Woesebacteria bacterium; assembly: GCA_018062135.1. Classification (GTDB taxonomy): domain Bacteria; phylum Patescibacteriota; class Microgenomatia; order UBA1406; family HO2-37-13b; genus OLB23. Next base: position 1,432 of record JAGOSW010000016.1, on the reverse strand, counting down.
TGCATCAACTGCATAAACTTTATCAGCACCAGTAAATGTTTCCGAGCTTCCTACTATGCCATGTACACCAGAGTTATATGAAGCAATAAGGGAACCTTGCGGATTTAAACATGAAGGAAATGGAGGCACCGTGACCGCAGAAGCGGAAGGCACAAAAATAAGCGCACTTATAAGAGAAACTATAAGCAGTACGATATTATGTTTCATAAGGGGCAATTATATCATAATTAGTACTGCAGGTCAAGCTAAAGGCTTTCTAATTAGTGTATATAGTATTAGCTATATAGTTTTATTGAAAGAAGAAGGCTCGAATTCTGGAGAAAAGGTCGTTTTTTACGAGCTCAAGGGTAATTTCTGCTTTCTCCTTTGGCAATGAGCTGAGATTAAATTTGATTGGATTATAATCTTCTGCAGTTATTATGACTTCGTCATTTCCAGGTACAAATGCAAATATTGTATCGTTATTTTTTTCAGTAAACGTTTTTACGCTTTTACCATGAGATATGGATAAGCGCTTAACACGGCGACCAAAGATGTTATCTATTTGTAGTTTTCTTATTTCGGGTGCATAGAATTTACGAATTACTTCAACAGCTTTGCGAGGTGTTCCGTCGCTATTCCAAAGTTCGGTTGATCCCCCGATGTGCGTCCAATAGTTAAATCCAATAACTTCAGGATAATCCAAAGCCTGCGTATAAAAGCTTGAGAGCCAAGCAGCCTGATCATCTTCATTGTAAGGACCGTGTATATCAGGAATAGGAATGCCAAATTCACCTAAAATTACTTTGCCGCCACTTTTTTGAGCGTAAGCTCTGAGTTCTGCCAGTGTTTTTTCAGGAGTTTTTGAATAATGATCAGGCACGATAAGGCCATCTAATTTTATGGTGGTTTCGGGATCCATAATGAGTTTTGTTACATCACCATTCATCGAATATGTATTTGATTGGACGTTTTTCTTTATTTTCTTGAACGCCTTTTTTACTTCCGTGTACTCATGAATGAGGAAAGCTCGATGCCCTGCGACATCATTATTAAATCGTGGATCACCTGGTCCCCCATTTTCACATTCTGGGCATGAAGTAAATAAGTCACCATTTTCAAAAAGATGTTTGTTAAGTTCTATGAAGGTGAGTATTCCTGAAGTATGCTGTTCTCTACTGATTTTCTGATAGCCAAACCATTCTTCCCAGCCAGACATATTGCCTCGAAACCAGACCTTTAATTTATGTTTTCTTGCTGCTTTTACCCATCTTTCTAAAAATGGGGTGAATTCTTGGTCGTATGGTGTGCCGATGGCAACGTGCGTTGCACCTGCTGACGCAATGTTCTTAACGCTCATGTCAATAAATGCGTCAAAGGCGGGATCAGTATGTTTTTCACGCGCAACATCGCGTGAGTATTTCATAGTATCGATTGATTGAATTTCCCAAAA
>JAGOSW010000004.1:41298-49064 GCA_018062135.1 Candidatus Woesebacteria bacterium | reverse complement strand
AAGGCGGATACCTTTGTTTTTTCTCATTACGAGTCTGATTTCTCTACTGGCGATTTATATTTCCACTATGAGGTGATTGCTAATGAGCATACAACTCACTTTAAAGAACATTGGCATTTAGATACTAGTACGCACATTCAGGATGTGCCAAGTGAGCTAATTGACCGAGCTTTGCAATCACTCCATTTAATTATTGGTTGTAGCTACTATAAAGCGTTTTGCCCTAAAAAGATTGAAATAAAGAATTATTCACTCTCGCCAGAGCAAGCAAAAATTTGGAACACGATTTACACGAAGGGGTTAGGAGAGTTCTTTTATAAAAATGAAATAGATTTTAGAGGGCTCATACAATTTCCATTTGTTGAAGAAGAAAAAGAAATAAAGCACGAGACTTTTGCTTTAGATGAAAAAGCGCTTGTTATGCACGGTGGAGGAAAGGATTCAATTGTGACTGCTGAACTAATAAAAAATAGTTCAATACCTTTCGATTTGTTTTGTCTTAATCCTAAGAATATTCAGGAGAACGTAGCTGAGGTAATGGCTAAACAAATAATATCTATTACCCGTCGCATTGATCCTAAGCTTATTGAGCTTAATAAGTCTTCGGATATCTACAATGGCCATGTGCCGATCTCAACATTTTATACTTTTGCAGCAGTTCTAGAGGCGGTTCTAGGAAAGTACCGATATATTGTAATATCAAGTGAGCGAAGTAGTAGCTATGGACATGTCGAGTATTTAGGTGAAGAAATTAATCATCAATGGAGCAAGTCAAAAGAAGCAGAAGAACTTTTAAGAAAATATATTCAAACGTATATTTTCAAAGATTTGAAATATTTTTCTATGTTGCGACCGTGGTATGAAATAAAAGTAGCAGAAAGATTTGCATCATACCCATCCTATTTTGAGGTATTTTCTAGTAGCAATCACAATTTTAAGATTGGTGATAAAGCTCCTACACAAAGATGGGACTACTCTTCGCCAAAGACAATATTCGTATTCACGATGCTTTCTGCCTTTTTATCTAACGAAGAAATGTTGCGAATCTTTGGCGAAAATTTGTATGAAAAATCTGAATATTCTGCTGTATTTCAAGAGCTCTTGGGATTTTCAGAAACAAAACCATTCGAATGTGTGGGAACTCCAGAAGAAATGATAGTCGCAATGAATATGGCATACGAAAAAAGAATATATAGTTCAGAACCAATCATGAAAATGTTCCAGGAAAAAGTATTATCTAAAAATATGAATCTGGATGTTCTTAAAGAACATGTTTTTTCTATTGGTGATGCATCAGGTATACCTGATGCGTTTCGCAACCTACTATGACAATTGATGAACTAAAAAACTATAAGAGAATCTATCTCCTCGGGTATGGAATCGAGGGAAAGGCGACTCATGCATTTTTAAACAAATATTGCCCAGACGTTGAAATCGGCATTGGTGATGAAAAACTTGACCCTACGTACTTAGAAAAACAAAGCGAGTATGACCTCATAATTAAATCGCCTGGTATAAGATTTGAGAAAGTTCAAGGCACTTATACGACAGCAACGAATATTTTTTTCGCAAATAGTAAACATAAGACTATTGGTATTACTGGGACCAAAGGCAAGAGCACCACAGCAACATTGGTTCATAATCTCCTGTTAAAGGCACATAAAAAATCATTTTTGGCAGGAAATATTGGCGTCCCAATGCTTGATATTCTAACAAATGACATTGATGAAGATTCGTATATTGTTTTAGAACTGTCAAGTTACCAGCTTGAAGATATTGCCTTTTCACCTTACATTTCCGTAATACTTAATATTTATGAGGAACTTCATAACCATAGTAATTTTGATGAATATCGTAAAGCTAAATTTATGATCGCCCAACAGGCGAAGAAAAGCGATTTCCTTATATATGGTGAACAGCTGCCTGAGTTGGAAGAGTTACTCGCGTCAACTGAGGCACAAAAAATACCTCTGGATGAAAAGATTGGTACATTTGTTTTTGATCCAACTATAAATTCTGATTCAGTAAAAGTCTTGCTTTCTATTTCAAAAATACTTCACATTGATGAGAGCATTTTGCAGGAAACACTAGATTCTCATGAATCTCTCCCACACCGCTTACAAGAAGTTGGTCAATTCAGTGGTATAAGATTTATTAATGATTCTGCAGCAAATCATCCTCAGGCTACCGTTCATGCTTTGCATGCGATTGAAAACGTACACACGATTATATTGGGAGGCTTAGACAGGGGCTTTGATTTCAAGGAGGTTGTTAATCTATTAAAAGAAAAAAAAGTTGCTCAAATAATTTTATTTCCCAATACGCAAGACAAGATTACGAATCTATTGATTGGTGCCGACTATCATCCAGATACTTTTCAAACTGAATCTATGGAAGCAGCCGTAGAATATGCTTTCATGCATACGCCTTACGGTTCAACATGCCTATTGTCACCCGGTGCTCCAAGTTACCTTATGTTTAAAGGTTTCCCGTTTAGAGGTGATGCATTTATTCAGGCAATAAAGAAATATGCGCAAGAGAACTCAGAATCATAAGGAGACCAAGTTGCAAAGTACAAAGAGCAATGTTGGTTTTATAGCAATAATTCCGATTATTCTAACAACTATTGGGCTCTTTTTTATTTTTGATGCCTCTTCGATAAACGCATTTAGAGAATACGGGGATAGCTTTTATTTTTTCAAGCAGCAATTAGTATGGTTTGTTTTGGGAATAGGAGCAATGGGTGCATTTAGTCTGTTTGACTATAGAAAGTTATATTATGTATCTTTTCCATTTCTATTGGTGACAATTTTCTTTCTAATAATTGTGCTCATTCCTGGCGTTGGTGTTACTGTAGGAGGAGCACGCCGGTGGATTAGCCTGGGTCCAGTTGGATTTCAACCTTCGGAAATTGCAAAATTTTCGGCAATATTGTATCTTTCCTCGTGGTTTCTGTATAAAGAACGACAGAGATTTATATCTTTTCTTCTACTGTTAAGTTTCATTATTGGCTTGATTATGATTCAACCAGATCTTGGTACGTCTATTATTATCTTTTTGCTATTTATTTCTATTTACTTTTTCTCAGGAGAAAATCTACTACATCTTGCCTTATTTTCTCCGTTTGCTTTTGGTGCTGGCCTTTTACTTGTTCTGGCATCCCCATACAGACTTAAACGCCTAACAGCTTATTTGAATCCTGATCTTGATCCTGCCGGTATAGGCTATCATATTCGTCAAATTTCAATTTCCCTGGCATCGGGTGGGTTTTTGGGAAGAGGACTATCGAGTTCGAGACAAAAATATCAATTTCTTCCAGAGGCGCATACGGATTCAATTTTCGCTATTATAGGTGAGGAAATTGGATTTATAGGTTCAGTTGGACTTATTCTGCTTTATGTTTTCTTACTATTCCATATATTTAAAGTCGCAGTTACCGCAAAAGATAGGTTTGGTAAATTACTTGCCGGCTCAATATGGTGCTTACTTGCATGGCAGATGATAATTAACTTAGGTGCAATGGTTAGTCTGATTCCATTGACTGGAGTGCCGCTACCATTCATCTCGTATGGCGGCACTAGTCTATTGCTTCTGTTTTCACTAATGGGTATTGTTATTAGTGTTGCAAGACGATAATGGAAAAGAAAAAGAATAATATGCGCGTATTACTAACTGGTGGCCATGTTACACCGGCATATGCAGTTATCGAAGAACTCCAGAAAAAGGGGTTTTTAGATTTGCACTTTGTCGGTAGAAAATTTACTGATAGAAGTAATAAAGATATTTCGTTTGAATATAAAGAAGTAACTGCACTTGGGGTAAAATTCTATAATCTTACTACTGGCAGGCTTTCCCGTACAGTTGGTCTTAAATCGTTATTCGATGGTATTGCCACATTTTATGGTTTTATTCTCAGTCTTATTCTTCTTATAAAGATTAAACCTAAGTTGATAATGTCTTTTGGAGGTTTCATTGCCTTTCCTATATGTATTGTGGGTTGGCTCCTAGGTATTAAAATAATTACTCACGAACAAACGATTTCTCCAGGTATTTCTAATAGGGTAATTGGAAAAATAGCGTATAAGGTTTTAGTTTCATTTGCTGAAACAGCGCGCTACTTTGATAAGCATAAAACAATTCATACAGGAAATCCTATTAGGTCGACGATATTAACGAAGGGAATACCTTTAATAAAGGGTGCTTTAACAAAACCTTTGCTATTTATAACTGGAGGTAGCCTTGGATCGCATTCTATCAATATACGAATAGAACAAATACTACCTCAGCTATTAGAGAATTTTGTCATTGTGCATCAAGTCGGAAATGTTTCAGAATTTCAAGATTACGAGAGGCTTTCAAAAAGAGAAACAGACGACTACTTGGTCTATAAAAATCTAACAGTTGACGAGATGGCATGGGCATATGCACACAGCGGTGCTATTGTCGCACGATCAGGTGCAAACACCCTATGGGAACTGATTATGCTTAAAAAACCCGCTGTCCTGGTACCGCTTCCATGGTCTGGAAGAGATGAACAGCGCATGCAGGCCACATTCTTTTTAAACAGTGGATTAGGAGAAGTATATGATCAACTTGAGCCTGCAGTAAGGCTACTTGAGAAGATTAATAAAGTATACAGAGATACCGCACTGTATGAAAAATCGTTTAGTAACTTACCCCAGAATTTTATACTTCCAGCCGCCGAGTCAATCGCTGATATAATTGAAGAATGCGCAGGCTAGCACCGTATATTCTTATATCTATTGCTCTTCTGTTGTGCGGAATGACATATTTTCTTTTTCGCATAGCACACATTAATGTTTCCGGCTCAAAGCAGTTGTCTGGAATCGACAAATATAGTAGTAATTTTATTTTCTTATTGAAACCGATCGAAGTCGAAAAAGAAATTCTTCAACAGAATCCCACCTTGGAGAAAGTCGTGGTAGAGTTAATCTATCCTAACACACTAAGCATTCTTGCCATAGAAGCAAGACCAATTGCCAAAATAGTACTTGAAGATGGCTACATGGCAATCTCGTCTGAAGGAAAAATTCTTGCAAAACAAAGAGACGACATGTCTACCCTTCCTATTGGCATAAACTACTATCAGCCGCTTTACTTTCGAAGCTTCGCGGTTGGTGATGTAATCGATATAAACGAAATGATTGACGCAGTTTTCTTTATTGAAGAACTCCAGAAACTTGCTTTGCCAGTAGGCAATGTTGATATACGAAATGAAAATATGATAGTATTATTTTTAGAGGATTACGAAATTCTGGTATCATCAACAAAAGATACGCTCGAACAGATGGCGCAACTAAAGGTTGTGTTAGAACAGTTTAGAACTAAGGCAGTAGAATTTAGCAGATTAGATGTTAGGTTTGAGAAACCAATCGTTGTTTTCAAGAAGTAAAATATGGCAGATAAAATTTTATGCGGTATCGATGTCGGAAGCTCAAAAGTAGCGTGTATCATTGCAAAAATTTCTGAAGATGAACCCCAGCCTCGCGTACTCGGATTTTCTACAGTTCCTTCAAGAGGCGTAAAGAAGGGCCAGATTGTTGATATCCAACAGGTAACCGGAGTTATTGAGCAAGCTGTAGAGCAATGTGAGCGAATGGCAGGTTCCAAAGTTCAGAAAGCCTACGTTTCTGTTGGGGGTCCCCATATTCAATCATTAAATTCACAGGGAGTAGTTGCAGTTTCTCATCCAGAGGTAGAAATATCTGACGGTGATCTAACAAGGGTAATCGAGGCTGCAAAAGCTATTTCGCTTTCTTCAACTCGAGAAATTATAGAAGTATCGCCTCGAGAGTATATTGTCGATGGGCAGTCGGGGATAAAGAATCCTTTGGGTATGAGTGGCGTTCGACTTGAAGTAAATACGCATATTATTACAGCTAGCGTCACGAATCTGAGAAATATAGAGCGTTGCATGTCTGATCTAGGCATCGAAATTCAAGGATATGTATTTTCAGGGCTAGCTTCATCAGTGGCGACGCTATCTGAGACGGAAAAAGAACTTGGTGTCGCACTTGTAGATATCGGCGGAGGAAAGATAGACGTCGCAGTTTACATTGAAGGTGCCCTGTCGCATTCGACCTCTCTTCCATTCGGTGCACGTCACATAACGAACGATATCGCCGTTGGGCTCAGAATCGCTCTAGATTCTGCTGAGAAAATTAAACTCTATTTAAGTAGTGCAAAGCATGATCAACAGAAAGAAAAGAAGAGTGACGATATTGACCTATCTCGATTGCAACTTGCCGATGACTTAAAATCGATATCACACAAAACTGTAGTTGATGGCATTATAAAACCACGACTCGAGGAAATCTTTGAAAGTATATATAAAGAACTTGATGATAATGAATTAATGGCACGAATACCATCAGGATTAGTTGTTGCAGGGGGCGGCGCATTAACAATCGGCGCACTTGATGCAGCTAAGCGTGTTGTGGGTCTTCCAGCTCGTGTTGCAACGCCACAACACATTTCTGGTCTTATTGATGAAGTTACATATCCTCAGTTTGCAGCGGTTGTTGGGCTACTCGTTTATGGTAAAGATATGGATTTTGAAGAACAACAGCTTAATTTGAAAGATTTTGATAAAATATTCAGGAACTTATCTGTTCAAGGATCGGTAAAGAAGGTCAGGGACCTTTTTAAATCCTTTATTCCTTGACAGAAAAAAGCTGAACTATGTTAGTAAAACCAAGGGCTGGTCAACCAGCAAAAATCAAAGTACTCGGCGTTGGTGGAGGTGGTGGAAATGCACTCTCAACAATGATTGCTGAAGACGATATTGTCGGTGTCGAATTTATTGCCTTAAACACAGATGCTCAAGCTCTCCTCAGTCACAACGCAGATATAAAAATCCAAATTGGTGAAAATCTTACAAAAGGTTTGGGCTCTGGTGGCGATCCCGATATGGGACGACAGGCAGCTGAAGAATCAAGAGAAAAGATAAAAGAGCACCTCGAAGGTGCCGACATGGTTTTTATTGCAGCAGGTGAAGGTGGCGGCACAGGTACAGGAGCTGCGCCCGTCATTGCGGAAATAAGTAAAGAGGTGGGCGCATTAACAGTCGCTGTAGTAACAAGACCCTTTTCTTTCGAAGGTGCTCGTAGAAAAACATCCGCAAATCAGGGAATAGATAGCCTGCGAGATAAGGTAGACACATTAATCGTCATTCCAAATCAAAAAGTATTAGAAATTATTGATTCAAAAGTAAGTGTTCTCGAAGCCTTTAAAAAAGTAAATTCGATTTTGCATCAAGGTGTAAAAGGTATCGCTGAACTTATTACGACCCCAGGACTTATTAATGTTGATTTTGCTGATGTACGTTCGATAATGCAAGATGCGGGAACAGCATTGATGGGCATTGGTATTGCAGGAGGCGAGAATCGCACGATTAATGCAGTAAAACAGGCTATTTCTTCGCCATTACTTGAATCTTCAATACAGGGTGCAAAAGGTGTGCTTTTCAATATCGTTGGTGGTCCAGATCTTAGTATGTCAGAAGTCGATCAAGCTGCAAGTGTCATTGCACAAACTGTTGATCCTGACGCCGACATTATCTTTGGCGCGGTTATTGATGAGCGCATGATGGATCAGGTGCGTGTAACTGTTATCGCAACGCGAATAGATGGAACTGATATGCGATTTCCTCACATTACCCGTCGCCATGTAAGTAATGATGATGACGAGGATCTCAAGAAAGAGGAAAACAAGCCGCTCCCATCACTTTACGAGGAAGAAACAGA
>JAGOSW010000004.1:9024-41198 GCA_018062135.1 Candidatus Woesebacteria bacterium | reverse complement strand
CGCGAATAGATGGAACTGATATGCGATTTCCTCACATTACCCGTCGCCATGTAAGTAATGATGATGACGAGGATCTCAAGAAAGAGGAAAACAAGCCGCTCCCATCACTTTACGAGGAAGAAACAGATGAAGTAAAAACAACTGATGATGAAACAGAATTTGATGTTCCTGCGTTTTTGCGAAGACGTCAGCGTTAATTATCAATGCCTACACAACAATCTACAGTAGATTACATACTTGATCAGCTTTCAAATCTTACAAATATCCGCGTAAGAAAAATGTTTGGCGAATATGCATTGTATTGTGATGAAAAAGTCGTGGGGCTTGTATGTGATGATCAACTTTTCATAAAAATAACAGAACCTGGGAAGCTGCATATGGGTGAAGCTTATGAAGAAGGGGCTCCTTACCCTGGAGCAAAACCATACATGCTTATTGAGGAACTTGACGATCGCAACTGGCTACAAAAATTACTGCGAGTAACTGCAGATGTGTTACCGTTGCCCAAACCAAAGAAGAAGAAAACTCGCTTGCTCACTTCTTGAAAGAAAGCTATAATACTCCACATGGCAGAACTACCGTCACAACCGAACTTTCCAGAACTTGAAGAAGAGATTCTCGCTTTTTGGAAGAAGAATAAAATTTTTGAGAAGTCGATAGAAGGTCGACCGACTGATAAGCCATGGACTTTTTTAGATGGTCCACCATTCATAACAGGACTTCCACATTACGGCACTCTTCTTTCTAGTATTCCTAAAGATGTCTTTCCTCGATTCTGGACAATGAAAGGGTATCGTGTCCGACGTGTATGGGGATGGGATTGCCATGGGCTTCCTGCTGAAAATAAAGTTGAGAATAAACTTGGTATTACTCGAAAGAAAGACATTGAAGAAAAAATTGGCATTAAGAAATTTATCGACGAATGTAAATTATATGTTAAAGACGTTTCTGGTGAATGGGAGTGGTACGTTGACCATATTGGTAGATGGGTAGATTTTAAGAATGCCTATAAAACCATGGATAGGGATTACATGGAAACTGTCATGTGGGTATTTAAACAAATGTATGAAAAGAAGTATATCTATAAAGGCCTTCGTGTTTCATTATATTGTCCGCATTGTTCAACGCCAATTTCTAATTTCGAAGTTGCAATGGATGCCGACAACTACAAAGACGTTAAGGATTTAGGAACCACATACAAATATAAACTGAAGGATGAAGAAAATACGTATCTGCTTGCATGGTCAACGACACCCTGGAACAAAATCGCTACACCAGCCCTAGCAGTTAATGAGAAATTAGACTATGTTAAAGTCGAAGTAAAAAGTGAGAATGGAGTAGAACAATATATTCTTGCAAAGACAACGCTATCAATTCTTGAAGGAATTCCGCACAAGGTTTTAGAGACTTTTAAGGGAGCAAAACTTATTGGAAAGGAATTTGAGCCTCATTACGATTTCTATAAAGCAGAAGAAGGGATGAAAGTTTGGGTAGTTATAAATGGCGATTTCGTAACTGCAGATGAAGGAACGGGTATCGTCACAATAGCGGCCTATGGTGAAGACGATTTGAAAGCAATGAAAGAGAATAATATTCAAACTGTATTGCATGTTGATGAAGAGGGGCATATTAAGAAAGAAGTTCCGCTTTTTGGAGGCATGTACTATTTAAAGGCAAATAAAGCCGTTAATGAAGATTTAAGTAAGCGTGGGCTTGTTTTAAAAGAAGAAGAGCATATGCATTCCATGCCACATTGTTGGCGCTGCGGTACGCAACTCTACTATGCGCCACAAGATGCATGGTATGTTGATGTGCAACAACTTAAGCCGCAACTCTTTAAGAATAATGAGGCAGTCAATTGGTTTCCAGCGCATTTTAAATATGGGCGCTTTCTTAAAAGTATGGAGTCTGCTCCCGACTGGTGTATTTCGCGCAGTCGCTACTGGGGCTCGCCAGTACCAGTATGGGAATGTGAATGTGGCGAGCGTTTTGTAGCAGGATCGATCCAAGAACTTGAAAATGCTTCTGGACGAAAAATCGATGAGCTTCACCGCCCTGATATCGATGATGTGATTGTAAAATGTGCAGCATGTGGAAAAGATGCGCATCGTGTTCCAGAAGTACTGGATAGCTGGATCGAAGCAGGATCTGCTTCTTTTGCAGAACGCCATTTTCCTTTTGATTCATCTCAAAAACTTGAAGATTTCTTCCCCCCAGATTTCATTGTCGAGTACACAGGTCAAATTCGCGCATGGTTCTATGTTCTTCATGTACTATCAACCGGTCTTTTTGATTCGCATTCATTCAAGAACGTACTGGTAACTGGGGTTATATTGGGCACTGATGGAAGAAAAATGAGTAAGAATTTTGGTAACTATCCTGATCCTCGTATGATGCTCGAGAAGTATGGGGGAGATGCATTGCGCTTATATCTTCTCGGAAGTCCAGTTGTTCGTGGAGAAGATTTAGCTATTTCTGAAGAAGAATATCGAAATCAAATTAAAGTCTTCCATCTAACTCTTTGGAACATTGTTAAATTTTATGAATTATTCAATGAGATCGATGCACTTTCATTCGAAAAAAATTCCGATCAAATTCAATCAGTAAATAATATTCTTGACGAATGGATACTAGAAGTATTGAACAAGTTAATCAAAGGAGTATCTGTAGATTTAGAACAATATGACACGATGGCTGCCGTGGATAAACTCAATGCATTTATTGATGAAATGTCAAAGTGGTATGTAAGGCGTTCGCGTGATAGAGTTGGTGCTGCAGCGGAAAATCTAGAAGATAAAAAAGCATTTTACGAAGTAATGTATTTCGTGCTTTCAAATTTCCTTAAACTATCAGCACCTATTGCCCCTTTCCTTAGCGATACACTGTACAAATTCCTAACAAAAGCAGAATCAGTTCATCTTGAAGATTGGCCAGAAGTTAAAGATGAAATCAATGAGGAACTCATTGAGGATATGAATACCATTCGCAAACTAGTCGAGGCAGGTCATCGTATACGAAAGGAAACGAAGATTAAAGTGCGTCAACCTCTTGCACATGTTGAGCTCTCTCTTGCAAAAGGCGTGGTAATAAACAAGCCGGAGAATCTTGATCGCGCAAAGAATATTATTCAAGACGAATTAAACGTAAAGAATTGCACGGTAATTTCTTCTGATAAAGATGATTTCGGCGCCGTGTTTGACACAACTATATCTGAAGAATTGAAAATAGAAGGCGAAACACGAGAGCTTGTACGACTTGTGCAGGGTGAGCGACGAAAGCTAAATCTATCCCAAGGTGATTCAATAGTGCTGACTGTACCTTCGTTCCATAAAAGTATGGAAAGCTATCTAATGAAAAAACTATCAGCATCGCGTATTGAAACCGGTCCCGAAATAAAAGTTGAGAAATTATGAGACGTCGCTACGATATTTGGTATCTTATTTCTATAATTCTTCTTAATCTATTTGGCCTTTTGAATTTAACAGGTTTGAGATCAGATCTATTGCCTCAAACCCTCCTATTTACTTTTGTTGGAGTAGTTCTTTTCACACTTTTTTCGCGCATTAAGCCCGAGCTTCTTGAGCAAAATTACAAAATTATTTTCCTCATTTTTGTTGTATTGCTTTTCATAACGCTCTTTACAGATAGTATTCGAGGGTCAAAAAGATGGATAGACTTTGGATTTTTTCAATTTCAAACTTCAGAGTTTTTCAAACCTTTTTTTATTGTTTGTTTAGCTGCGATTCTAAATGCCCAAAACCGTTTTGGAAAGCTAAAGCTATTTGCGGTTATTTCAATGTTTCTAATTCCTGCTGGCGCTATTTTCCTACAGCCTGATCTCGGCAGCGCCATAATCTATTCAACAGTTTTTGCGACGATTTTTTACTTCTCTGGACTTTCATCAAAATTAACAGCGATAATAGGGGGAGTTCTAGTTTCACTTATACCGCTTTTGTGGTTTGTCATGAAGGACTACCAAAAAGCACGCATTATTGGCTTTCTTAATCCCGATCTAGACCCTCGTGGTCTTACTTACAATATAACTCAGGCTATTATTGCAATAGGGTCAGGCGGTCTCTTGGGGAAAGGGTTGGGATTAGGAACTCAGGCTCAGTATCGGTTTTTACCTGAATTTCATACTGATTTTGCTTTTGCTGCATTCATAGAGCAATTTGGGTTTATGGGTGGCTTGCTCTTACTTTTAGCTTTTTCGCTCTTGTTTTTTAGACTTATCATGAAAATGTTCCAAAATAAAGACAATGACTTTAAATTTCTATTTCTTGTAGGCACAATCGCATTAATTTTCTTCGAACTTGTCATTAATATGGGTATGAATTTAGGCTTAATGCCTGTTACGGGAATAGCTTTGCCATTTATATCATATGGAGGATCTTCACTTTTATCGACGATGATATTGTTGGGAATAGCTGCAGCTCTATGACTTGTTAAATAAGGGATGATACTTTATAATTACTATCTATGAAATTTGCCGTTATTCAGACTGGTGGAAAGCAGTACGTTGTAAAAGCTGACGATGAGATTACCGTTGATAATCTTAACTTAGCTTTAGACGAAGAAGTTGTATTCGAAACACTTGCAGAAGGTGATGATGAAAAAAATGACATAACTGTTGGAAAGCCATTTCTAACTAAAAAAGTTAAAGGTAAGGTGCTTGAAAACGTTAAAGGTGATAAAATTAGAGTTGCACGATTCAAGTCAAAAGTTCGTTCACGAAAAGTAAGAGGCTTTAGAGCTCAGCTTACAAAAGTAAAAATTGTTAGTCTATAATCTAAAATGGCGCATACAAAATCCCAGAAAGCAGCTAAAGGAAATCGAGATTCTATCGCGAAGCGACTCGGTGTTAAGCTTTATGGTGGTCAGGCAGCAAAACCAGGAAATATCATTATTAGACAGCGTGGTATGACCTTTAGAGCAGGCCCCGGCGCCTATCTTAGCAAAGACTTCACTATTCATTCTAGCATCGACGGTACGGTAACTTTCTTTGTAAGACTTGGTAAAAAATTCGTATCTGTGATCGCGCCAAAAACTTCTTAATGCTCACTGTATAATGGTTTCATGGAGAGCTCCACAATTTCAGAGTATGCAACCCTGATTCAAAACGAAGGTGATCCTATTAAGAAAGCGCAGCTGTTTAAAAATCTTCATGATGAACATGATGTTCCCTATGGTCTGCTTGCAAAAGAACTAGAAGTATCGCCTGCATACATAAGTAATTATCTTAGACTTTTGCGCCTCCCTTCTCTTGTTCTCGATGGTTACTATGCAGAAAGCATATCCTTAACTCACTTGTTTATATTATCGCGTATAAAAGATGGGGATGGTGTTATATCGCTATATGAACAGGTACTGGCGCATGAAATGTCTGCTTTAGATCTTGAGGAAGCAGTACGAAATATTCTCTATGCCACTGTGTCAGAGGGAGATCCAATCGCTACACCAATAAAAGCAGCTATTATTCGTAAATTTAAGGTTCTACTTCCAGATGCAGATATTAAAGTTATTCAGACACGAGTTAAGTCAAAGGTGGTGATTGAAGTTAAGGGTAATCGTCTAAAAACAAATGAATTTTTGCGCAAGCTTTCCGAAGAGTAATTAGGTGTCTTGATTGTTCCTACTCTATTTGAAGGGAAGTATCGGAAAAATACTTTTCCAATAATATCTTGCTGAGGAATTGGTCCGAAGGTACGCGAATCCGAGGATCGTGCTCGATTATCTCCCATGACAAATAAGTGCCCCGTCGGCACAGTAACTGCCTGTCCACTTCGAAGAAACCCGCCTTCATGAACCTGAGTGTTTCCGAGGATGTATTTTTCAGTGAGAGGGGATCCATTTAGATATACCTGACCCTCTTCAACCATTATTTTATCACCGGGTAGTCCAATGATTCGCTTAATAAAATCAATATCTTTATTTTCGGGCGACTTAAATACTACAACATCTCCTCTCTGGGGAGCGCCAAAACGGTACGATAACTTATTTGTAAGAATGTATTCGTTGTTTCTAAATGTTGTATCCATTGAGGATCCTCGTACCTGGTGGGGCTGCATGAAGAAAAGGTAAATGACTATAAAAAGCGACCCTACAAAAGTGACTGTTTCGAGTATTTCCATTACAAACTCCAATAGCTTTTTAAGGATCTCCATAATTGTCTTATTCTACGTCACAGAGGGTGAAAAAAACAAGCATGATATAATGTACAAATAGGTTGCATAGCTCAGTTGGTTAGAGCGTTCGATTCACATTCGAAAGGTCCCTGGTTCGAATCCAGGTGCGACCACACTTCATATACGCTACAATATGCATATGCTTACTGGTGTAATAATCGCACTCAAAGGAGAAAAACGGCTGAAACAATTTATACAAGCATTAGACTTTTGTGACGAAGTGCTTGTAATGGAAAACAAAGGCGAAGTAGAAATAGATTTTAGTGCCCTTCGCAATAAGGCACTTAAAGACGCAAAGAATGAATGGGTTTTGTATGTTGATACAGATGAAACTATCTCCGAACCTTTAAAAAGTGAAATTTTATCGGTTGTGAAGAATCCGTTGCGAGAAGCTTATAGAATTAAGCGTCTGGATGTATTTTGGGGAAAGCCTGTCATGTATGGTGAGGTATTAAAAGCTCGAAAACAAGGACTTATCCGTCTTATACATAAAAATTCAGGTACATGGAAAGGGAAGGTGCATGAAGAATTTATAACTTCGAATTCAGTCGGACAACTTGAACACCCTCTTCAGCATAATGCGCATAGTTCTATTGCTGGGTTCTTAGCAAAGATTAATTTCTACTCTTCACTTCGTGCCGATGAGCTTCATGCACGAAACGAAAGAACAAATGTTGTAGCGATTGCTACAATTCCAATAGTTAAGTTTTTATTTTCTTTCTTTATTCTGGGGGGGTTTCGAGATAGAGCTAGGGGCTTTGTATATAGTTTTATGATGTCATTCCATTCGTTTCTTGTCCGATCAAAATTATTCCTACTTCAATCTTAAATCAATCTTTTCTGTAGATAACCTTAATTTGCTTCTCTACTGTTTTTGCGGCGAGATCTGTACCGATCACAATTATAGTATTATCCCCCTCAGTTAGTTGAACGCTTCGATTAAATTGGCCTGTGGTATTAACTATTGTTGGTAAACCATTAACCTTAACGGTCATATTTTCTGTAACTGTGCCACTTATTGTTACTTCTTCCTTATCAACTTCTGAACCATCAGAAGGACTTGTAATGGTAAGTTCAGGTTCTTTGTTAATGTATACGACCTTATATACTTGGGAATCTTTAGATTTTACCTTTTTCTCATCAAGGGATCTTATATAAATGGAATTCTCACCGGGATCAAGTTGTACATTGGTTGAGAAAGACCCGTCAGGTGCTTCTGTTTCTTCTACCTTATCTTCATTAACATATACCTCAATTACTGTTTTTTCAGACGCGCTGCCGTCAATGATGATTTTAGCTGAACTTGTCGCGTCTGGTAGATTGTCTATTGCTGGTTCAATAAGAACAGTTGATTCGTCGATATTTTTTACAGTTTTCTTCGACGAAAATCCTGCAAAAAATAAAGAGGTTTTTATGACAATCTGAATACCAACAGTTGCTAAAAAGATAATAAGTAGAACGAGCAATATGGCGTACGTTACTGTTTGTTTCTGAGTATTTGGCCGTCGTCTTGTTGGGGTAATTGGTTTCATGTTATGTAAATTATACTGGAGCCAGCGGTGGGAGTCGAACCCACGACCACTCCCTTACGAAGGGAATGCTCTGGCCACTGAGCTACGCTGGCTAACGTGATGATATTATAACAAGTTTCATTTATACTGAAGGTCATGTTATTAGCAGAAGCAGTTTCGATCATTTTTGGCGCTCCTTGGATTTTCATCATTGGATGGGCACTATTATTTAGTTCAGGACTTGTAAAAGCACAAATACTATTTATGATGGTTGCGTTTACGCTTCTTTATGTACTTGTACCTGGGGTTTTTGTGATTTACGCAATGAGGAAGGGCTATATTGAGGATATCGATGTTACGAATCGCCAAGAACGCTATGGCATTATGTCAATATACCTTGTCGCTCATATATTAAATTTGTTTCTCGCGTTTCTCTACACGACTCCCGAATTCGTCGAGAAACTACTCATTATAACTATTGCCTATACTACGATTTATATAATCACTTTTTATTGGAAGATAAGTTTGCATATGTCCATAAATGTTATTGGTATAACGTTTATAAACATGGCAACCGGGTGGCATTACATTTGGCTCTATGCGCTCATACCGTTGGTTGCTTGGTCTCGACTAAAACTTGAGAAGCATACTCCTAAACAGCTTTTCTGGGGAACTGTAATTCCATATGTGGAAATTGCAGTGATTAGATTATTCTTCTAATATGTAAGAGCGGGCGAGGGGAATCGGACCCCCGGCTTCTCCTTGGGAAGGAGACATTGTACCACTCAACTACGCCCGCATACGGCAGCATATGCATTATACACCAGCCCTGCCGTATGCGTTCATAATTGATTTATCTTGATAGTTTTAAAGTCATGCCGACTTCAATTCTATTAGGATTTCTTAAACCATTTGCACTCATGATGCGTGTGTATAAGCTTTTATTGCCATATGCACGTTCCGCGATTGTCATAAGTGTATCTCCTTTTTGAACAACGTAAGATGTTCCTTCAATCTTTCCGCCAGTTGTTGCTGCGGTGGTTTCTACTTTACCTTCCATCTTTTCTTCAACTTTTGCTGTTACAGCAACAGTTGGTTGGGTGCCGACTTCTGGAAGGGTAAGTTCTTGACCTACTTCAATAACTTCAGGATTCTTTAAAGAATTTGCTGCTACGATCTCGTCTGCATAATCCGTTGAGCCCAATACATCACGCGCTATACTTGAAACGGATTCGCCAGGTTTCACAACGTGAACATTTTTCTTCTGTTCCATCTGTTCTTGTGCTTGTTCTTGTTCGAGTTTTGTCTTTTGGCGAGTGCTTGTAGAGCGGTAGATAAGGGTTACTGCAACGAGGAATACGAGAAATCCAAGAGCTACCGAAAGGTAGTTTTCCTTAATTTTGTTCATTAATTCTTCCCTATAGGCTTCTGAATTTTGTGTTTGTGCCATATATGTTCACCTCCTTTCACGTCCGTAAAACTACAGCCATTATACATAGCTGTGAGGCGAATGCAATATATCATTACTATACAAAAGTGATAGAAATGGGTTCACACTAGGTATGAATATTGTGTCGTCACCCGGGAGAGGGAGGGTGACGAAACCGATGGTTGGTTAGGCTTTATTGCCGCAGTGGCTACACTTGTAGCCTACGACCTTGAAGCCTTTTTCGAAGATTGCTTCCCACACACCCTGCTTGCATGGGCAGGGTGATTTAGGTTTCTGAACGGCTCTTACGCCGTCCTTCTTATGCTTGGCCATTTGGGCTTCTCCTAGTTTCTGATGAACCCTCTCCCGGGTTGGTATCGATGTTTCCTTAACAGATTAGCCAGGCTTGCTTTAGGCCTCTGTATCGGGAAGAACATTATAAACAATATTTGCTATACTTTCACTATGAAAGCACTTCTCGGATCTTCAAGTCATACAAACAAATTCTTAACAGAACTTTTCGATAAGAGACCGGAAGATACCTCAATTATTTTCATTACAACCGCAGCAAAACCATATGGTGACGATGTTCCTTGGATGCATGCGGATATCGACGCATTGAAAGCATTGGGTTGTCCAGTAGATCTTCTTGACATTGAAGGGCTACATGAAGGGGAATTGCGTGAAAAGCTTGAGCTCTATGATGTTATTTTCGTAAGCGGTGGAAATACCTATTTTCTTTTAGACCATGTTCTTAAAAGTGGATTTGATAAAGTCATTAAAGATCTTGTTAACATGGGAAAAATTTATGCTGGTACGAGCGCAGGAGCTATTCTGGCAACGCCAACAATTGAAAGCGCAAAGGATGCTGACGACGCAACAATTGCACCTGATCTGAAAGACTTAACAGGTTTAGGATTTGTAGATTTTTGTATCATTCCTCACTTCGACAAAAAAGAATATCAGGCTTACTGGCAGACCATTATTAATGAATGGAATGGACTGGAGCGCTTATATCTTCTAAATGACGGTGAAGCAATCCTTATAAACGGAAAAACTATTAGAGCTGTAAGGGCCTAGTGTGGTACACTTTTACAATGTTGCGACAAAGAGGCGAAATATCTCTTTTACTTTCTATTGTAGGAATATTTGTATCATTAATAGGAATTGGTGTCGGCACAGCGCTTGTAAACAGAACTTCAGTTAATACTTCCTCTGCAGATTCATTTCCGTATAAAGCAGTCTTGGAAATTCGTGATGAAAATGGTGTGGTTTTACCTTGGGTCGAAGGAATGAAATGGACCAATAATTTTACGACGACAAAAAATCTTGGAAACATAAAAGATTCCAATCAAAATCTTGCTCGTTTAACGTGGGAAACTAGTAGCATGCAGGAAGATATTCGTAATACGCTTGCAACGGTGACGATTTCTTTACCTCCTGGATACACTGTTGTAAAGCCTTTTTGTGATAGTACACCCGATAGAATTTGTGCACTTTCGACGGCAACTGAAAATCCGCTTATCCGAAAAAACATTGAACTTACAAAGAATGGTATCGTGACCTATGGAGTACAAGTTAAAAAGCCACATGTGGCAGGTCAGGGCAATCTGGAAGTTCAAGTTACTGCGCTGAATTACCCCAGAAACTTAAGTATTTTAATGATGCACACATAGCAAGTAGAGAACCCGCATCATGCGAGCGAATGACTTCTGGTCAATTAAGGCCTTTGTATCTTTACAATTTCACTGTTATCGCTACATGCATGTCGGGTGATTGTCCACAAGGGAAAACCTACGAAGCAAATGCAGAAAAAAGAAGCGGATATGTCACTTTTTCTAATCTGCCAACCGGAAAGTATACTTTGGAACTGGAAGATATCGAGGAAAGAGGGTTTAAAGAATGGTCAGGTTGCGTAAATAAAGAGTTTGAAGTGCAAAATGGTACTACAAATAAAAGTGGTGTTGTTATTTTAGAAAATTTCGCAAACGGCATATACGACGACCAATCAACTGAACAATGGTGTAAAGATCAAGGAGGAAGGGCAAATATAGTGCAAGACATTAGTAATATTCTTTGTTATTACCCAGAAGGTAAAAGAACAGAACCTATAGCTCCTCCAATACCAAGTCCAACAAATGTTGTGTCAAGACCCACAGCTATGCCACCAAGGCCTACGACAGTTCGACCTAGTCCAACTGTCAGATTACCAAGGCCGACTTCGGGACCAAGCTGCGGACAGAAGTGTGTGTATAGTGAAGTTCAGGGCGGTGCAACTAAATGTTTTGAAGGAACTTGTCCAGTTGGTGCAAGTACCTGTGGATTTAATACGAATTGTCGCTATACGCCTCAATGTACCCCGGCAAAGCAAGTTACGTGTCCTGGTGCAAGCCCAATTCCTCCACCTTCAGCACCACTTCCAGGAGATAAATGTAAAAAACTTGGTGGAAATGGAGCATATAAGATAATCTTTATTCCTGATGATTTTGCTAACTTAGCAGATTTTGAAACTCAAGCAAAAGCGGCAGTTGCTAACATTCGTAGCTCAGGACTCAAAGATATTGAATCGAAACTTACTTTTCTTATGCATACCAATGTAAAAGCAGATTATAAATGTCAGCCTGTGACTGACGAAGAGGAGGGTCATACATGGACAAGCCTATCTTGTACTGGGGCTGCTACACCTAGGTCTGACTGCGGAGGCGATCCCTCAACAGTCGTATTTATTTGGAATAACAGCTTTGATAAGTTTGCACAGGCTGGAGCTGGTGTCGCGATTGTCCCGGTACCACGTGTAACTATTTCAACATCGCATGAGATGGGGCATGCAGTTGCGCGCCTGTATGATGAGTACGTGTATGATGATCAATTCTTTTGGCCAGATGGACAACAACCATTAACAGATAGAGTTAATTGCGCTCCTTCAACAGACCCCACATGTAAAAAGTGGAATGCTGAAAACAATCCAGAACTTGGATGTTTTAAAGGATGTTCGCATAGAGATTGGTATA
The DNA here is from genome assembly GCA_018062135.1 of Candidatus Woesebacteria bacterium. Classification (GTDB taxonomy): domain Bacteria; phylum Patescibacteriota; class Microgenomatia; order UBA1406; family HO2-37-13b; genus OLB23. The sequence goes on along the minus strand of JAGOSW010000004.1, from coordinate 29,062 downwards.
GACCAATCGATCAATTTAGTTTAATGAACGCGGCGAACTACAGAATGGGAACTGGAGCTGTATGGAACACAATGCAACTAAATGAGTGGAGGAATAGATTGGCATTGGCTGGAGTTCGCTCATTTTCAGATATAAATATCCCCACATATCATACAAGCACCCGCGTAGTTTTAAAGCAAAATGCAGTGAATGTTCTGACGCTTGACTCGGTTGAGAATACAGCATCCTATCCGATAACTACAACTGATCTCTTAAGTGATACATACTATACGTTCTCGATTCTTGATGCTCAAGGTAACATTCTTTTTCAAAGAAAAGAGGACAAAGAAATAATTTACTTAGAAGATGGGCAAAGAAGTCATGGATTACAAAGTGAGATAGAGTTGTATTTACCCTATTTTGAAAATGGGAAGAGCATTCAGGTTACCAACGAAGTTGGAGATGCGGTTCTAGATATTCCTTTAGAAGCTTATGATTTGCGAATTGTAGATAATAATCAAAATCTTTGTGGAAATGCCGTTTGTGATGCGGCGATAGGTGAAAATTCAAATAGCTGTGCGGTTGATTGTGGGGCTCCAGCAGTGGAAAAAAGCGAGCTTCAAAAAGCTGATTTTGACGGCGATGGTGCAATCACAACGATTGATCTGGCTACTCTCATTGATGCGTATGGAACTCCAGGAGCAGATATAAATGGAGACGGGTCAACAAACGCCATAGATTACACGATTATCGTAAAATGGTATGGCGTTACACTTTAAAATGCGGGACTGACTCCGATATTCGAATCATCGGAGCGACCTGTCCGACATGACGTCGGACCGTTCTAGCCACTGAATAACTGAGATGGGCGGGACTGACCGGGCTCGAACCGGCGACCTCTGCCTTGACAGGGCAGCGCTCTAACCACTGAGCTACAATCCCAATACTCAAACTTTTAGGTTTAATATTCCTGTAGTGACTATTCTATCAATAATTTTCCTACTTTTGAAGCTTTTTAGCTTTCTTTCCATCCTTCTTGCATCGGAAAGCAAGTCAAATTCCTGCGTAAACACAATTTTCCAAGGCCCAAGATATCTAGTAGAAGGTGTTTTTCCAATATTGTGCTCGTCTAATCTCCTTATAATATCGGTTGTTGAGCCAATATAACACCTATTGTTTTTATCGGATTTGATAATGTAAACGCAAGGCATATTTCTGCGACCTGTCCGACGTGATGTCGGACCGCTCTAACCACTGTCGTAGATTCCGATTTAGTATAGCTAACATCGGAAAGCTACTAGTGCAACCCATATTGTACCTTTTTTATAGATTATTTCAATCCAAGATGAAGGTATAATACAATCATGCACATAACCAATAAAGATCTCGCGCATTTACTTCGTTCTGTTGCAGCAGCATACTTATTAACAGGAGCAAATCGCTTTCGCATTATTGCCTATGAAAAGGCCGCTGATACCGTTGAGCTCTTGAATCAAGAAGTGTACGATATCTGGGAGAACAATGGTGTTAAGGGAATTGCAGAAACTGCCGGAATAGGCCCTACCATAAGCCAGCATTTGAATGAATATTTTACTAAGCGTGAAGGATCGTATCTCGATGAACAACTTCAAAGCATCCCTGCACCGGTATATGAATTAATGCGTGCTCCTGGAATAGGACCAAAGAAAGCATTTCGCATAGCGAAAGAATTTAATCTGACCGATATTAAAACTGTTTTCGAAGATGTAAAAAAGCTAGCTGCTGCGCATAAAATTTCGGTATTAGAAGGGTTTGGAGAGAAATCTGAAGCAGACATAGTAAAAGCGATAAATGTGCATTTGGGCCGTCAAGATAAAGAAGAGCGCATGGCTCTGCCAGAAGCATTTTCTTTAGCACAGGACATTATTAGCTACATGATGAAGCAGGATGATGTAGAGCAAATTGAAGCGCTGGGTTCTCTCAGAAGGATGATGGCGACTATTGGAGACGTGGATTTAGCTGTAATTGCAAAAGAAGATACGTACGAGAAAATTCTCGCACATTTTGTAAGTTATCCACAAACACAAACCATCGAAGCACATGGAGTAAATAAGGCGGCGATAATTACTAAAAATGGCAAGAGAATTGATCTGAGGATTGTTGATAGGGAACGATACGGAGCTATGCTACAGTACTTTACAGGTAGTAAGGGTCACAATATTAAACTCAGGGAGTTTGCATTAAAGAAAGGGCTCTCACTTAATGAGTTTGGCATCAAGAATGTTAAGACGGGAGAAACAGTTTCGATAGAAAACGAAGAAGACTTTTATGCCTATCTAAAACTTCCTTATATCGTACCCGAACTACGTGAGGGCACTGACGAAGTACGACGTGCTGCTGATAAAAAATTACCAGACTTGGTTGAACTAAAAGATATTAAGGGAGAATTTCATATTCATTCTTCATTTCCTATCGAACCATCTCACGATCTAGGAGCAAATACTTTTGAAGAGATGATTGCACTAGCACAAGAGTTAAAGTATTCATATTTAGGTTTTTCCGAACATAATCCATCAGTTAGTAAGCATTCAGAAGAAGAAATCGTAGAACTTGTTAAAAAGAAAAAGGAAGCCCTTACTTTGCTTGAAAAAAAGTATCCGAAAATGTTGCTATTGAATTCATTAGAAGTAGATATTCTTCCAAATGGAAGCCTGGCTATTCCAGAATCAGATGTTAAATATTTAGATATGGTCGTTGTATCAATTCACAGTGCATTTACACAGGATAGAGCGACGATGACAAAACGAATCCTGAAGGCCCTGACTTTTCCAAAAGTCAAAATATTTGCCCATCCTACGGCGCGTTTAATAAATAAGCGCGAAGAGATTGACGCTGACTGGGATTCGATTTTTAAAGAAGTTGCAAAAAAAGATATTGCACTAGAAGTTAACGCATATCCTGATAGGTTGGATTTACCTGATGCAATGGTACGCCGTGCAATATCATTTGGCTGCAAAATAGTTATAGACACAGATGCGCATCATAATGATCAAATGACAAATATGATATTTGGTGTCTCTGTTGCAAGGAGAGGCTGGGCGGAAAAAAAGGATGTTATTAACGCACAAAATTCTACCTTTATCAGCTCGTGGGTTGGTCGATAACATGGTAAAATATAGTTAAGGGAGGTGAATTATTTATGACAACAACTTGGTATATTATCGGTTTAGTAGGACTTATCCTTCTTTTTGTTTGGACAACCTACAATACACTTGTGACGCTGAAAATGCGCATAAAAGAAGCATTGTCTGGTATTGATGTTCAACTTAAGCGACGTATAGACTTAATTCCTAATTTGATTGAAACGGTAAAAGGCTACGCAAAACACGAAAAAGGTGTATTTGAGAATGTGACCAAAGCACGATCGGCGCTTATGGGAGCAAAATCAATGGAAGAAAAAGCTGAAGCAAACAATATGCTTTCAGATACACTTAAATCCTTATTCGCTATTGCAGAGGCCTACCCAGACCTTAAGGCAAATACGAATTTTGCAGATTTACAGCGTCAGCTTGAAGACACAGAGGACAAAATCGCATATTCACGACAATTCTATAACAGTAACGTTTTACAATACAACACGCGCCTAATGACATTCCCTTCAAATCTTGTTGCTCGAGTATTCAGTTTCGGAGAAGAGCAATTTTTTGAAGCACAGCCAGAAGAGCGTGCGAATGTAAAAGTTCAGTTTTAAAGAAAGGATTGACTATGAATGTGTATTCGCAAATAAACAGCAATAAGCTGAAGACGTATCTTATTATTGCTATTTTTATAGGGTTGCTTTCTGTAGCCTTCTATGGGGTTGGTAAGTATATGGGAAATCCAGAAATGTATTTTACCATTGGTATTATCTTTTCTTTGGTTTCAAGTTTTGGCAGTTATTTTTACTCCGATAAAATTGTTCTTACAATGACCGGGGCAAAGCCAGCAAGTAAAGAAGAGTACTTCGATTTTTATACTGTCACCGAGAATCTTGCTATTGCCGCAGGAATGCCTATGCCAAAACTCTACGTAATGCAAGACGATGCTGTTAATGCCTTTGCAACAGGCCGCGATCCAAAACATGCAGCCGTAGCGGCGACTACTGGTCTTTTAAAACGTTTGGATCGCACTGAGATTGAAGGAGTCATAGGCCATGAATTATCGCATGTAAAAAACTATGACATTTTGGTGATGAGTATGGTTGGTGTGCTTGTTGGCACATTAGTTTTTGTTTCAGATTTTGTTATGCGTAGCATGATATGGGGTCACGGCGATGATGATAATAGAAAAGGCAATGTTTTTGGAGGAATAGTCTTTATTGCTTTTCTAATAATTTTGCCGCTTATGGCATCGCTTATTCAAATGGCAGTTTCTCGCAGACGCGAATTTTTAGCAGATGCGTCGGGCGCATTATTGACACGAAATCCCGACGCGCTCGCAGATGCGTTGGAAAAAATTGCAGGTGATCCACACAAGCTTCATACTGCATCTCATGCAACAGCACATCTTTTTATCGGAAATCCCTTTGGAACGTCAAAAACCCGTGATTTTCTTATGAATCTATTTAGTACGCACCCTCCAATGGAAGAACGAGTGCGTATACTACGCAGCATGTAATATGGAATTAGAACTACGCAAAAAAAGAGCAGAAATTGTTCTTAAAACTCTCAAAAAACTATTCCCAACAACTCAGTCAGCCCTTAATTACAGTAACGAACTTGAATTTCTTATCGCAGTTATTCTTTCGGCGCAATGCACCGACAAGAAAGTGAATGAGGTGACAGAGAAGCTTTTTAAAAAATACCCAACACTTCAAGATTACAATAAAGCCGATTTTGAGGAGTTCTGTCAGGATATTCGCCAAACGGGTTTCTATAAAAATAAAGCGAAAAATGTATTGGCAACGACAAAAAAAATTGCGGAAGAATTTAATGGTAAAGTTCCGCAAGAAATGGACGAACTATTAACACTTTCCGGCGTTGCAAGAAAAACTGCAAATGTTGTCATGGGTGAGATATTTGGAAAAATGGAAGGTGTTGCAGTCGACACGCATGTCATTCGCTTATCGCAAAAGTTTAATTTGACCGATAAACAAGATCAAGGAAAAATTGAAAAAGATCTTATGGAAATTCTTCCTCAAAAGGAATGGCTTGAATTTACCCACAGAATAATTGACTACGGAAGACAATACTCACCAGCACATAAAAAAGAAGACAATTCTGATCCGGTAAGCCAGGCGCTCCTTGCTGAAAATTTACTCTAAGTACGCTACAATAGACCCATGTCTACAGTGGATCTTAAATTAGTTCAGAAACTAGCAAAACTCTCAAATCTTAAGCTTACCGATGAGGAAGCTGCCCAATATCCTGAACAACTTTCAGAAAGTCTTGAATATGTAAAAAATTTAGTTGAAATTGATACGAGTAATGTTCCTGATAATTTTTACACGACAAATGCACACAATGTTATGGAAGAAGACGAGGTGCGAGAAGAAGACATGCTTAGTCATGAAGATGCGATGAGTAATGCTACATCTACAAAAAAAGGTTATTTTGTTGTCAAGCGAATTTTATGAGTTTTTTAGGAAAGAGCCTTACGGAATTGTTGCAAGAAAATGCCAACTCGCAGGAAGTTGTAGAATTTTTTCATAAAAGAATAAAGGGTAACAATGAAGATCTTTTTGCATATACGTATGTTGACGAGGAAGTGCCTCAAATCAAGTCAGAAAGGGCTAACGGAAAACTAAAAGGCTTACCTATATCACTTAAAGATAATATCGGCACTTTATATGCCCCAACTACAGCATCGTCTAAGATTTTGGAAGAATACACAGCTCCCTATGCAGCAACAATCACGCATAGATTGGGTGAAGCAGGGGCGACAATTTTAGGAAAAACAAATTTAGATGCATGGGCACATGGTTCATCGACAGAAACATCAGATTTTGGGCCCACGCGCAACCCATATAACATGGACTTCGTTCCTGGTGGATCATCAGGCGGCTCCGCCGCCGCAGTAGCTGCCGGCCTTATTCCAGCAGCCATAGGCACAGAAACCGCCGGCTCAACTCGTCTTCCAGCAGCCTGGAGCGGAGTAGTAGGCTTTAAGCCCTCCTATGGCCGTGTTCCACGATATGGCATTGTTGCAATGGGATCTTCTTGGGACTGCCCTGGCCCCATAACACAAACAGTTGAGGATGCAGCACTTCTACTTGGCTTTCTTGCTGGAAAAGATTCACATGATGCATCGACAATAGATGAAAGCGTGCCGTCATATATTGAGGAAGTAAAAAAACAACGAACTTTAGCGATTGGTATTGCTGAAGAATACTTCGAAAATGTGGATTCTGAAATAATGTCTGCAGTTGAAGCGTCTATAAAGCTTCTTGAGAAAAGCGGCCATACAATAAAGAAAGTTAAACTTATGCACCCAAAATACGCAATATCTGTATATATGCTGCTGCAAAGATCAGAAGTTTCTTCAAATCTTGCGCGTTATGATGGCATTAGGTTTGGCAAAAACAGAAGTTTCTTTGGAAAAGAGGCCGAAAAACGTATTCTCTTAGGAACCTACGCGTTATCTGCAGGCTATTATGATGCTTTTTATAAAAAAGCTCAAAAAGTTCGCTATCTTATTAAGCAAGATTTTGAAAAAGTATTCGAAGATGTTGATGTTATATTTGCTCCAACAACACCAATTACCGCAACCAAAGTTGGGGATAATGAGAAATTTGCATTCTATGGCGAAATGATGGACGTATTAACTGAGCCAGCATCTGCCGCAGGAATTCCAGCAATTTCATTACCAATTGGCATGCATTCAAATGGACTGCCCATTGGCGGTCAATTCATGGGGAAATTTCTTGATGAAGTAACAGTATTGCAAGCAGCTCATCAACTCGAACAATTAGTTAACTTTGATCGACTATCAGTTATGCAGAAATATGAGTAAATATACTCCTGTTATCGGTCTAGAAATTCATGTGCAGCTCGCAACAAAATCTAAAATGTTCAGTCGCTGTTCTGCTGATTGGTTTGGGAAAGCGCCAAATACTGTTATCTGCCCAGTCTCTCTAGGTTTGCCAGGAGCACTTCCAGTACCGAATAAAAAAGCAATAGAATGGGCAATTCTTATTGGTATGGCGCTGAACTGCGAGCAAAATAAGGTTTCTAAATTTGACAGAAAACATTATTTCTATCCAGATCTTCCAAAAGGCTATCAAATTAGTCAGTACGACCAGCCATTTTCATTTGATGGCTACTATGAATTTATTTCTAAAGCTTCAGGAGAACCTAAAAGGGTTCGTATAAAGCGCGTTCATCTTGAAGAAGACACGGGAAAACTTATTCATGAAGGTGACGAAACGCTTGTTGATTTTAATCGCTCAGGAATGCCGCTCGTCGAAATTGTTACCGAACCTGATTTTGATAATTCTGACGATGTAAAACAATTTTTAGAAGAACTGCAGACGATTATACGATCTCAGAGAGTTTCGGAGGCAGACATGGAGCGAGGATCGATGCGCTTAGAGCCGAATATTTCTCTACGAAGAGAAGGTGAGACGGAGCTTCCAAATTATAAAGTAGAAGTAAAAAACATTAACTCGTTTAACTTTGCAAAGAGAGCGATCGACTTTGAAATAAAGCGACACGCAGAAATGCTCGATCGCGATGAAACTCCACAGCAGGAAACACGTGGCTACAATGAAAGTAAGGGAATTACTGTTTCCCAGCGAATAAAAGAAGAAGCGGCGGACTACCGCTATTTTCCAGAACCAGATATACCACCGTTTGTTTTTGATGATGCTTTTTTCGAGAGTATTCGTAAACAAATGTTGGAGCTTCCACATGAAAAAGTAAAACGATATGTTGATAAAGGAATTTCTGCAGATGAGGCATATATTATTACAAGAGATCGGGATGGAGGCCTGCTCTTTGACAAACTTATTGAAGGTCTCGACGATGCAATGGCGGCAAAGGCATCAAAGTTAGTGGTGAATAAGAAATTTGCTTTGACAGATGATATCGAAAAAGCTGTTAAGGAAATGAAAGAGCTACTGCAACCGAAGGAAACTGATCAAGGTCTTCTAGATAGTGTTGTTGCAGAAGTTATAGCGCAAAATCCTTCACAAGTTGAGAGCTATAAACAAGGTAAAGAGACTGTCTTGATGTTCTTTGTAGGACAAGTCATGAAGGGAATGAGGGGTCAAGCAGATGCACAAAAAGTCCAGGAAGTTTTAAAACGCGCACTTTCTTCTAGTTAATTTTGAAATTTTGCCGGAGAATTACTCGTCTCCGGCGGCGAGTTTGGAAGCAATCTTCAGCTAGGGAAATACTCGATGAGCATGTCCTCAGAGCCGGAAGTGAACTTCAGCGATCCAACTATGTGATTTCCACTGTCCAGGACCCCACAGGTCCCACCCCAGTCGCCATCATGTCGACTGATTAGTGGAGCTGTAGTCTCGTGTCCTCTGAAGTTCGGGTCTTGCTCCCGAAATCCCCATAGGACACCTGGTAGTATCTGGATCAGCCAGCTCTTCATACCCGTTACGTCTGCGCCTGCTGATCGGTCTTTCGCAAGATCCGGCAAAGGTATATTGGTGTGCACAGTCGCCTCCAGCAAACAATGTCACTTGGCTTAGTGCCTATGACTATGGGGTATAATTATAGCAGATTTGAGGACAAACATATAGAAATAGTGCCGGCGAATGTCCTCGCGCCGGCTCGAGGTGTGGAGCAGGATCACTCCTCTTTGATCGAAAGGGAGTTGCTGCTCATGTCGAGCGTAGCCACAGCACAGATGCCCTTGTCGACCTCGAAATAGGTTGCCGTGATGATGGCACCAGTTACGTGGAACGAATCACGTCGAACCCGATCGGGGTCGATCCCGTCTTCGGCGCATGCAGCTTTGACGCGTCGGTCAATGAGGACGTCCCACTGAATGTCATCACCCGTAATGTCGGCCCCATGCTCGCAGTCGAACAGGGCTTTCTCGTCTACGATGTGCATTGAATTGCTCCATTTGATAGCTAGGACGGATTCCCAGTCTATTGCGAGAGATTATACCATTTATGCTATATTCAGCTCAAAATGCTATACTATACCCATGTCATTTATCCATCTCCATGTTCATAGTGAATACTCTCTATTGGATGGCTTGTCCCGCATTGATGAGCTAATCGAGAAAGCAAAAGAACACAATATGGATTCAGTCGCGCTCACAGACCATGGAGCCATGTACGGCGCATTTCGCTTCTATATAGCAGCACGAAAAGCTGGGATAAAGCCGATTATCGGAATGGAAACATATAAAGCACCCGGATCTCGTTTTGAGCATTCATCAGAAGAAGGCGAGAGAAATAGCTACCACTTGACACTTCTCGCAAAGAATTATGCCGGATATAAAAACTTGATGAAGCTAACTACTTACGCGCATCTGGAAGGTTATTATTATAAGCCGCGCGTGGATTTTGAGCTTCTTGAAAAATATAGTGAAGGCATTATTGCCTTTTCTGGCTGTATGAGCGGAGAGATCGCCGTAGCAATACGAAACAACCAAAAAGAAAAAGCAGAAAATTTACTTCAGCAATATCATAAGATTTTTAAAGAAAACTACTATATAGAACTTCAACGAGCTCCAGGAATGCATGATCAAGAAGAGCTCAATACAGAACTAGTCGCATTATCAAGGAAATATAATATTCCACTCGTTGCAACAAATGATGTGCATTATGTAAACAAAGAAGACGCATATGCCCAGGATGTCCTTTTGTGCATTCAAACTGGACATACAGTTTATGAAGAAAATAGGCCGCTTTCAAACATCGATACGCCAGAATTCTACTTTAAGTCTTCTGAAGAGATGGAAGATCTTTTTCGCGATTTGCCAGAAGCCATTGAAAATACACAAAAAATTGCAGATCAATGCGATTTAGAAATTCCATATGGAAAACTTATTCTCCCTATCTATCCCTTGAAAGAAGGACAGACTGCTGAAGAGCAATTACGCGAGTTAACGTATGCAAAAGCAAAGGAAAGAATTGCCTTAACACAAGAAGAAAAAACACGCCTTGCATATGAGCTCGACATTATTTGTGATAAAGGTTATGCGACATACTTTCTGATAGTTCAGGATTTTATTAACTGGTCTAAATCAAACAATATAGGAGTTGGGCCAGGGAGAGGATCTGTTGCAGGATCACTTGTCGCATATAGTCTGAAAATTACTGATATTCACCCTCTTGAATACGATGTGCCATTTGAACGATTCTTAAACCCAGATCGCCCTAGTCCGCCAGATATCGACGTTGATTTTGCTGATATCCATCGGGACCGCGTCTTAGAATACGTCACAGAAAAATATGGAAAAGAAAAAGTGGCGCAAATTATTACTTTCGGTCGCATGGAGGCAAAAATGGCTATTCGCGATGTCGCGCGAGCATTGGGAATGTCATATAGCCATGGCGATAGAATTTCAAAGATGATTCCAGTTGGAAAGCAGGGCTTTCACATAAACATAGATCAAGCAATGCAAGAAAACCCGCAACTTCGCATGGCGTATAACGAAGAAGAGGAAGTGCGAAAAGTGCTTGATGTCGCGAAGAGACTAGAAGGCATCGCACGCCACTCATCAGTGCATGCGGCCGGTGTCATGATCGCGGATAAAGATTTGACAGAGTATGTCCCGCTGCAACAAGAGGCGCGTGGAGGAAAGATTGTTACGCAGTTTGACATGTACTGTCTGGATCTTAATGCTGTTTCTAATAATGAAGCCGTTGGTCTTATTAAATTCGACTTTCTTGGCTTAAGAAATCTAACAATTATCGAAAACGCTTTGCAATTTGTAAAAAAGAAAACGGGAACCTTGATTGATATCCACAATGTGTTACTTGATGATAAAAAAACATTTGAATTACTCTCCCAAGGAAAGACCGTCGGTGTCTTCCAATTAGAATCGAGGGGAATGCGGCGTCTTGCTAAAGACCTAAAGCCGAATAAGCTGTCAGATATTACAGCTATGGTAGCTCTCTACCGACCTGGTCCTATGGAGCTTATTCCTAGTTTCTTGCAAGGCAAGAGAAGTCCACGAAGCATTAAATATCTACATAAAGATCTTGAGCCACTTTTAGCAGAAACATATGGTGTTTTAGTCTATCAAGAACAGGTCATGGCAATTGCACATGGTATTGCAGGCTACACAATGAGCGAAGCAGATGGCTTTAGAATGGCAATGGGTAAGAAGAAAAAAGCATTAATGAAGAAAGAAAAAATTAAATTTACTGAGCAGGCAGAACAGCGCGGCTACTCAAAAACCATGATAGAAAAATTGTATGCCGCAATTGAAAAATTTGCCGCCTACGGTTTTAATAAACCTCACGCTGCCTCATACGCGTTAATTGCCTATTGGACAGCCTACATTAAAGCAAATTACCCAATCGAATATATGGCAGCGTTACTAACTGCGGAGCTTCAGGGTTCAGCAGGTGCTCAGAGAGAGGCAAAAATGTTCCAGGCAATTGAGGAGTGTAAATCTATGGAACTATCAGTAATGCCACCAGACATTAATAAATCTGAACACGACTTTTCTATTGAAGAAGGAGCCATTCGACTCGGTATGTCCGCAATAAAAAACGTTGGGACGGCCGCTATTGATTCAATACTTTCTGCACGTGCCGAAAAGGAGTTTATTGGCTTAAAAGATTTTTTGAGCAGAGTCGATACAAGAAAGGCAAATAAGAAAACAATAGAGAGCCTCATAAAGGCTGGCGCTTTCGATGCATTTGGCACGCGCGCATCCCTTCTTCAATATTATCCCCAGGCACTTACTGAGGCAGTGTCTCGTCGTTCACAGCAGGCAAGTGGTCAGTTTGGTCTTTTCGGGGAAGTAAAGCAAGAATTTCTTCTAGATACAGACATGATTGCAATCCCAGAACACCCAGACAATACTCTACTTGAGATGGAAAAAGAAGTCGTTGGCTTTTCTATCAGTAGAAATCCCCTTCAACAGTATGCTCACATTATTGACACAAAAGTTCAGAAGAAATTAGGCGAAATAACTGAAGAAGATATTGGAAAAACATATATTTTTGCAGGTTCTATCGGCGCAATTAAACAGGTTACGACCAAAAAGAATAATGATAAAATGGCTTTCGTGACGGTGTTCGATGAAACCGGTTCATTGGATCTGATAATTTTTCCACGACTTTATGCAGTATCGCAGTCAACATGGCGCGAAAATGCTGTTATCCTATTTAAAGGAAGAGTCGACGAGAAAGATGAAGGATTATCAGTTATTGTCGAAAAGGCAGTTGACCTAGAAAAAATGTCTGTATGAAATCTACATTCAAAACACTGGAACAAGCAATTCAAGCTGGAGAGTATCATCCAGAAATTCTTTCGGGCTTCGAGGAATGGAATGAGCTTTCACGCATAATGCAATTTCATCTCATTCGAAAAGCCTGCGACATTCGCCATCGTGACCTTGTAGCACAGTACGCTGAAGTAACCAATGTTCTCGACTTTAGTAAGAAACCTGAGCTCAAGATTGTTTTAGACAATATTCAGCGAAGTATTCACGAATTAGCAGCCGAAAAAGAAAAGCTTTATGTCGAATACTCATCATAGGGTCGGTAAAGATTTTTCACTAAAACTCGAAAAAAGGGAAAAATCACCTGAAAATTCTTCTAAAACAGATACGCTTCTACTTGCAAAATATAGTAGCATAGGTTATTATTTGATAACTCCTCTTTTATTAGGAGTTTTTGTTGGTTTAGGGGCGGATTCGTACTTCCACACTAAACCACTGTTTACGCTAGTCGGAATAGCCCTCGGTTTTATTTCAGCAGCGTACAGTTTATATAAGCTAGTTAAAGATACGCAAAGCTAAAATAATGCTACACGTGAGCATAAAACCGGAAACAGTTTTCTTTATTAATGGTTTTCCAATAACCAACTCCCTTCTTACAAGCTTTATTGTTCTTATCCTCACTTTGCTCCTTGGAATGTACTTTAAAGCCAACATAAATTCAACAACCTCCAAACTTGTTTTCTTCATTCGATACGTGTTAACTATGTTGCATTCGACTTTTAAGACAATTTTGGGAAGTCTTCACGAAAAGGCCTTTCCACTATTAGCAGCGTTCTTCTTTTTTATCTTATTTTCTAACTGGTTTGGTCTTTTGCCAGGCGTTGGGAGTATAACCGTACAACCTTTCCTTGAGGAAACGCATAGCAATGAAGTAGAAGTAAAACCTGAGAGTAGTCATGGGGAAGTTGCTGTAGTTGAAGAAAAGCACGAAGAAAAAGAAGAAGCGCATGGTAGAATTCCACTTCTCAGAGGCTCAACGGCAGACTTAAATACGACCTTGGCGCTTGCTATTGTTGCCTTCCTAATGATCCAGTTCTATGGAGTTACAACGCTAGGACCAATGAGTTATGGAAAAAAATTCATCAACTTAACGAATCCAATCAATTTTTTCATTGGTATACTTGAGCTTGTTTCTGAATTTTCAAAAATCCTCTCGTTTGCTTTCCGTTTATTTGGTAATATTTTTGCGGGCGAGGTACTTTTAGCAGTCATTGCATTCTTAATACCCGTTCTCGCCTCATTCCCTTTTCTTGTAATGGAAGTATTTGTAGGACTAGTACAGGCACTAGTATTTAGTATGTTGACAGGCGTATTTATTAGTTCCGCCGTGGAAAGTCACGACGGGCATTAAGGAAAGGGGTGAACGAATATGGAGACAGAAGCAGCAAAACTCTTAGCAACAGCTTTAGCAATCGGTTTAGGAGCACTTGGTCCTGGTATTGGTATTGGACTTATTGGTTCGAAGGCAATGGAGGCTATTGGCAGAAACCCAGAAGCTGAAGGAAAAATTAGAACTGGTATGATTTTAGCATTAGCTTTCGCAGAAGCTATCGCTATTTACGCATTGGTTGTCGCGCTTATATTGAAGTTTACTTAATAAATTATTAAAAAATTATGGAAGCACTTGGCATTGATCCAAAGCTACTCGTAGCACAATTAATTAATTTCGGCTTGTTTGCATTTATATTTCAAAAGTTTATGTATAAGCCATTTAAGGCTTATCTTGAAAAGCAACAGGGCGAAGAAAATGAGAAAACCCGACTTCTCGCTGAACTCCAAAAGAAAGAGGAGAAACTGGATGTGAGGCAAAAGGAAGTACTTGCAGAAGCGCGTGCACAGGCACTTTCTATAGTAAAAGAAGCTGAGGTTTTGGCTCATGCCAAGAGAGAAGAAATGATGAAGGCCGCTCAAGAAGAAGTTATAAAATTCAAGCAAAAAGCTGAGAAAGATATTGAGGATGATCGTGCACGAATGCAGGACGATATTCGTGAAAAAGTTGTAAAGACTAGTGAGATTCTTGCGAGTTCAGCATTGCGAGAGTTTATTGATGAAAAACAGCATAAGGGAATCTTGAATAAGGTTTTCGAAAAACTACAGAAAACGAAAGCGTATGAAAATTAATGCAGCTTTTAAAGCAAAATTAAAGAAGAATCTGTTAGCTCAGATTAAGAACCCAAGAGATAGGGATGTCGTTGTGACATCGGCCTTTCCACTTAGCCAAGGCGAGCTGTCTTCTTTAGGTAAAGCAGATTTTCTAAAAGATGCGCAATTAGTAAATAAGATAGATGAAAGTCTCATTGGAGGAATTATCATAACTGATGGTTCTCGTATAATAGATTTGTCAGTTAAGGGAAAGATGAACGATATTATAGATTCATTATTACAGAGTTAACCGTACCATATGAAAATAGTTGATGATATTCTCCGAGAAGTAGAAGCAGAAATTAATACTTCGAAGACAAAAGTTACTGCAAAAAATGTAGGTTACGTTCGTGAAGTGAAAGACGAAGTTGTTTTTATAGATGGACTCAATGATTCGCCTTATGGTGAAATGATTGACTTCGGCAATAATATTAGGGGAATGATTGTCGATCTATATGAAGATTCAGTCGGTGCAATAGTCTTTGGAGATTATGAAAAAATTCAAGAAGGTGCGCAAGTTCGCGGATCTGGTGAAGTTTTCATGATTCCAATTTCTGACAACTACATTGGAAGAATCGTTGACGGTGTCGGTAAGCCAATTGATGGAAAAGGAAAAATCGAAGCAAAAGAGTCTACGTTCTTTGACCCAATTGCTCCCGGCGTTATGCAACGAAAACCAGTAAGCGAACCTGTGCAAACAGGAGTAAAGGCAATCGACACACTTATTCCTATTGGAAGAGGACAAAGAGAATTAATTATTGGCGACCGACGCACGGGAAAGTCAACAGTGGCTATTGACGCAATTTTGAATCAAAAGGACCAAGACATGATATGTATTTATTGTTCAATAGGTCAGCGCCGCTCAAATACGGCCGCTGTTGCACAGCTGCTTGAGTCTCGCGGCGCGATGGAATATTCGGTAATAGTTGCTGCTACGGCATCCGATCCTGCATCTATGCAGTTTATGGCTCCATATGTAGCTACCGCTATTGGTGAATATTTCATGAATAAAGGAAAAGATGTATTGGTCGTCTATGACGATTTAACGAAACATGCATGGGCATATCGACAAATCTCACTTATTCTTCGCCGTCCAGCAGGACGTGAGGCGTATCCTGGAGATGTCTTCTATCTTCATTCAAGACTTTTGGAGCGTGCGTGTCGTCTTGATGAAAAGTCAGGAGGCGGTTCTTTGACTGCACTACCTATTATTGAAACACAAGAAAACGACGTATCAGCCTACATTCCTACAAACGTTATTTCTATTACTGACGGCCAGGTGTATCTTGAATCAGATCTGTTTAACGCTGGAATTCGACCAGCTATTAACGTCGGTCTTTCTGTATCTCGTGTAGGAAGTAGCGCGCAAACAAAAGCAATGAAGTCTGTTGTTAAATCATTAAAAAATGATTTAGCTCAATACAGAGCGCTCGCTGCCTTTGCACAATTTGAATCTGATCTTGACGAGGAGACAAAGCGCTTTATTGATCGCGGAGCGCGCATGACACAGCTTCTTAAACAGGGAAAGAATGTGCCATACGATCTTGGCAGTCAAGTTGCAGTATTTTGGGTTGGCGGAAATGGCTATCTTGACAAGATGCCAGCTGATAATATTGTCGACTTTGAAAAGAAGTTCTTAGAGTTTATGCGACTTTCGCACAAGAAAATCTTACTAGACATCCAAAAATCTCGAGTTATCAGTGACGAAAATGAAAAAGCTCTTAAAAAAGCAGTCGAAACATTCATGAGTGGTTACAAAGTAGACTAATATGAACGCGAAAGATATACGAAAGAAAATTGGCACTGTTGAAAATGTGAAGAAAATCACAAATGCTATGCAAATGGTATCAGCAGTGAAAATGAAGAAAGCACAGAAAGCAGCCTTAGAAGGCCGTTTATATCGCACGATGCTTGACGAGATTTTACAGAAAATTCTTGCAAATGCATCTGAAATTGCATCTTTGAATATTCCTTGGCTTAAAGAGTCAGAAGGAACCAAGGAGCTATACATCCTTGTTTCTTCAAATAAAGGCTTATGCGGTTCATTCCACACAAATCTTTTTAAACATGTTTTCGCTCAGATAAAAGGCAATTCAGCGGAATTTATTACGATTGGTAAAAAAGGAGCAAGTTTTATTGCACTCACAAAGCGAGAAGTTATTGCGGACTTTTCTGATGAGGATCTTTCTGACAGCGTTTCTCCAGTTTTCGCACTCATTGAGGAGAAATTCCTTTCAGGGCAATACAAAGCAATTTACATTGTGTTTAATAAATTCATCTCATCCTTAAAAAGTGAGCCTACAATATCACAGCTCTTGCCAGTTAAGGATTTGGAGCCACTTGAAAAGCTAGAAACTAAGAGTGATAAGAAAGGTGATGTTTCTGACTATGTCATAGAGCCATCAGTTGAAGAACTGCTTGGACCTCTTGTCGAAGATTACATTAAAGAAAAAATTCGTAGTGCGCTCGCCGACAGTGAGGCATCAGAGCATTCAGCGCGCATGATCGCCATGAAAAACGCTACCGATAGTGCAGGAGACATTGTATTCTCACTAACGCTGCAACGAAATAAAATAAGACAAAGCCAAATTACAAACGAGCTGCTTGATATGATTGCAGCCAAGGAATCAACCGAAGCCAATTAAAAATTTAGTTTTTTATCGCATAACATGAAAACAGGAAAAGTGGTCGCAATAAGAGGGGTCGTCGTCGACATTGAATTTGAAGAAAATAATACCCCAGGTATTTATGAAGCTCTTCTTGCACCACAGGAAAAGGGCGATCTGATGCTAGAAGTTCAAGCGATTATTGGTGATGGAAGAGTCCGTGCGGTCGCAATGGATGCAACCTATGGTTTAAAGAGGGGTGCAGAAGTAAAAAGAACAGGAGCTCCAATCACCGTTCCAATTGGAAAAGAAACACTTGGAAGAATGTTTAGTGTGCTTGGCGAACCAATTGATGGAAAAGGTGAAGTAAAAACAAAAGAGAGAGATGCGATTCATAAAAAAGCTCCTGCTTTTATTGAACAATCTTCTAATGAAGAAATTTTTGAAACAGGAATTAAAGTTGTTGATTTGCTCACACCATTTATTAAAGGTGGAAAGATTGCTATTTACGGAGGTGCCGGTGTAGGAAAGACCGTTATTATTCAAGAACTTATCCGTAACGTTGGAGCTGAACACGGCGGTGTTTCAGTATTTACCGGTGTAGGTGAGCGTACAAGAGAAGGAAATGATCTGTACCGCGAAATGGATGAGAGTGGCGTGTTACCAAAGACAGCTCTTGTCTTCGGACAAATGAATGAGCCCCCAGGAAATCGTCTTCGCGTTGCTCTAACTGGTGTTACTATGGCGGAATACTTCCGTGATAAAGAAGGTCAAGACGTTCTCTTGTTTATAGATAATATTTTTAGATTCGCACAAGCTGGTTCAGAAGTATCTGCACTTATGGGACGCATTCCATCAGCTGTAGGATATCAGCCAACGTTGTCATCAGAAATGTCAGCGCTTCAAGAGCGCATTACTTCGACAAAGAAGGGCTCGATCACCTCGATGCAAGCTGTCTATGTGCCAGCAGACGATTATACTGATCCAGCGCCTGTTGCGACCTTCGCTCACTTAGATGCGTCGGTAAGTTTGGATCGTGGACTTGCAGAACAAGCTCTCTATCCAGCTATTGATCCGCTTACCTCTTCTTCTAGAGCACTTGATCCAGCAGTTGTTGGGGATGAGCATTATGAAGTCGCACAGACAGTATTAAAGATTCTTCAACGATATAAGGATTTGCAAGATATTATTGCGATTCTTGGTATGGAAGAATTGTCTGATGATGATAAGAAAACAGTAAGTCGCGCGCGAAAGATTCAGCGCTTCTTAACACAGCCATTCTTCGTTGCAGAGCAATTTACTGCGACACCAGGTAAATATGTTGCCGTCGCAGATACTGTACGAGGATTCAAAGAAATTATTGATGGCGTTCACGACGATGTACCAGAACAGCGATTCTATATGATCGGTGGTATTGAGGAGGTACAAAGTTAACTTAAATAGTATGGATCTTAAAATTATTACGCCTAAGAAAGTAGTCTTTGAAGATACGATTGACGAAATCAATGTTCCTGGTTTTGACGGCGAAATTACTATTCTCCCTAAGCACGTCGCGCTTTTCTCAATGTTAAAAGAGGGCCTTGTGACGGTTTTAAAAGGTAAGGAAGAAACATTTTTTTCTATTGGAGGGGGATATGTTGAAACGGATGGAAAACAAGTCAGTGTTTTGGTTTCAAGAGCTTTTGGACAAGATGAAATTAATGAGGAAGAAATAAAGAAGGCCCAGAAACAGGCAGAAGAACTTCTTTCAAAGAATATTACTGAACAAGAGCGCAAAGACGCGATGCAAATGCTCCGCAGATCAACAGTAGATCTCAAACTTCTTTCAAAAGTAAAATACAGAAGAAATAAATAAAGTGACGGCTCGGGCCAGACTCATGCTCGCGACTGTCGGTTTTTTTCAACCTAATCCGCTCACAATATTGTCTTAGCCCGAGCCTTCGCGCACTTCGTCAGTCGGAGGGGTAGCTCGGAGAGGGAACGTCCCCCTGGTCGAGCACCACCAGCACGACGACGACAACTGCCGCGACTGCCGTGAGTCCGATGATCCACTTGAGCATTGCGTCCATCCTTTCTAGAGGCAGGAATGCCAGGAGAAATTATACGTCTAAAATAGCTTTAGCGCAACGTTGCAGTGTTAATTGGACTTTATAGGAAATTTATTTAAATGATTTAGTGAAGTAAACAGAATATTTAAAAGTTTAATAGAAGATATATAAGAATTTATTAGTAAAAGTGACGGCCTGAGCCTAGACTCAGGCTTGCGACTGTCGAGATATACCCTAAGTCACGAACCATATTGTCTAGGCCCAGGCCTCGCTCACTCCGTCAGCCGACGTGCGTCTGCCCCGGCGGCCTTCCGTGAGGCCTGTAGCCTTCCCCGTGTGGGTCACCCTCCTCGACGCGGTGCCGCAGGCCCATCCGGGCCATTCTGGAACGAACGCGGGGATCGCTGGGATGGAGGTGAGGCAAGCCCATCACCATCACCATCGGCCACTCCTCGTCAGCGCCATCGGTCTCCTCGGCCGGTTCGGCGCGCTGGCGCTTCAGGTCTGCGAGCAAAGCAGTCAGCATCGTACCCGTGCCGTAAGGCAGGTTGTCTTCGGAGAGACGAGCGCACTCGTGGAACCATGAGCGCGTAAGCGAGCGCATGGGGTCTCCCCACGTCGGTATGCAGGGGCCGATCCCGAGGATAGCGTCGCCGACACCACGATCACGACAGACGAAGACATCGAGATAGTCGCTGTCACCGGATCGACCCAGAAACACCTCCTCGCCCTCGTTGCCGTATACCCAGCACGCCGCATTGTTCGGGCGCACGTAAGGCGCCATGACATCGAGCGGAAACTTGAGCGTGAGGCCGTTGATGGTGCCGGAGTTGTCGAAGGCTTCGTTGAGCGCTACCAACTGTTCGTCGGTATCCCCGA
>JAGOSW010000004.1:1627-8924 GCA_018062135.1 Candidatus Woesebacteria bacterium | reverse complement strand
GCCGCATTGTTCGGGCGCACGTAAGGCGCCATGACATCGAGCGGAAACTTGAGCGTGAGGCCGTTGATGGTGCCGGAGTTGTCGAAGGCTTCGTTGAGCGCTACCAACTGTTCGTCGGTATCCCCGATGAGTACGAGCTCCGTCCCCTGAACGGGTGACGAGAGTGCGTCTACGTAGTACTTGTTGATGACCAACTGATCTGCCTCTTTCTTGGCTGATGGGAGCTTAGCCCCCTGTGAATGAGCGAAGCCAATATTATACTATAAGCCACTATCCTTAGCAAGGATATTTTGTGTGTTGACAGCCTCGCTATTGTTTGTTAAGATACTCCTACTTTATGTCACAAGGGACACAAAATGTCCGCTAGGCATCTGGAGCGAGCAAAATCGTTTCCTATCAGCCTTCGGTCAACAGCTTGAAGTAAGTGTTGATTTATTTTGCACTCGATCGTATAATCGAGCAAAGCACTTTTATTAGTGGTTTTTTTGTCGTTTCAAGTACATAAAGGGCCTGTAGCTCAGCTGGCTAGAGCGCCCGCCTTGCACGCGGGAGGTCAGGGGTTCAAATCCCCTCGGGTCCACCCCACAAAAATGGGAAGCGCATTGACAATTCGGGAAATCAAAATTTAAGTAAAGGAAGAATTTGCATCAACGATTCAATTTATATTTTTTAGGAATTTGTTTGCGGAATATTATATTAAAGCTAACGGCGGATGCCTTGGCAATGTATGCCGAAGAAAGACGTGTGTATGAGCACGATATCATCGATGAGCCCTCAGACAGGCATTATCAATCGGTGGTTTCTGAATGGGACAACCCCGGTCGTAGCAATACGACTGACCTTTCTAATTTATTAGATAGGAGGGAACCCGGTGAACTGAAACATCTTAGTAACCGGAGGAAAAGAAATCAATAGAGATTCTGTGAGTAGCGGCGAGCGAAAGCGGAGGAGCCTAAACCCAAATTAAGTATTGGGTGTTGCGGGACAGACGATATGGGATCATAAGTTGTTAGATAAACGTTCTGGAAAGGACGGCCATAGAAGGTGATAGCCCTGTAGTTGAAAATAACTTGTGCCTTAGTCTGATTCCCAAGTACCACGAGGCACGGCAAACCTTGTGGGAAACTGGGGCGGTCATGCTCCAAGGCTAAATACATACATTGACCGATAGTGGACAAGTACCGCGAGGGAAAGGTGAAAAGTCCCCCGGTGAGGGGAGTGAAATAGTACCTGAAACCGTTAGCTAACAAGCAGACAGGGCTTCAACGCAAGTTGGGGTGATGTCGTGCCTATTGAAGAATGAGCCAGCGAGTTTTTGGCGGCTGCAAGGTTAACCAATGTGAGTTGGGAAGCCGCAGCGAAAGCGAGTCTGAATAGGGCGATTCAGTAGCTGTCAAAAGACCCGAAACTAAGTGAGCTAACCATGAACAGGGTGAACCTTGTCGAAAGACAGGGGGAGGCCCGTACTCGTAGTCGGTGAAATGACTTGGGATGATTTGTGGTTAGTGGTAATATGCCTATCGAACTTAGAGATAGCTGGTTCTCCCCGAGATATATTTAGGTATAGCCTTTTCGAGTAAGGTGAGGGGTAGAGCACTGGATAGTCTCAGGAGCCTTTGGTAACTGAGATTAACCAAACTCCGAATACTCACTGTTAAAATCGAAAGGAGTCAGACTTGCTCGGATAAGCGAGTATGGTCGAAAGGGAAACAGCCCAGACTCCCAGCTAAGGTCTCCAAATTATTGTTAAGTGGTAAAGGTTGTGAGATTTCAAAGACAGACGGGAAGTTGGCTTAGAAGCAGCCACCTTTTAAAGAAAGCGTAACAGCTCACCGTAATATACTCCGATTCGTCGGAGTATGAGATCTTGCGCCGAAAATGATCGAGGCTCAAACAATATACCGAAGCTGGAGGTGGTTTCAATATTTATATTGAGGTCGCGGTAGGGGAGCTTTCTATTTGCACTGAAGCAGTTACTGTAAGGTGCTGTGGAGCGGATAGAAGTGAGAATGCTGGCATGAGTAGCGTATACTCCAGATGAAAATTCTGGATGCCGAAAATCCAAGGTTTCCTCAGCAACGTACATCGGCTGAGGGTTAGTCGGATCTAAGGGTCCTGCCGAAAGGCGGATCTCGATGTACAAGGCGTTAATATTCGTCTACCAAGTATAGTGCGTTATTACCACAAGGGTGACGAAGTATGATAAACAGTGCCTCCTATATGGGGGTTTAAGCAGTAACGCAAGGAGCTGTGAATACAACTCTGACGCAAGTCGGGGAAGATTGTCGATTTATGCTTCCGGGAAAAGCCGTTGTGGGAGTCCTATATTTGTCCGTACCGCAAACCGACACAGGTGGATTGGTCGAGTAGACTAAGGCAATCGAGTAAGGGTGGTTCAAGGAACTCGGCAAACAAGCTGGATGTAACTTAGGGATATGTCCTCCCTGTATCGAGAGATATAGGGCGCAGCAAATGACTTTCAACTGACTGTTTAGCAAAAACACAGCTCCCTGCAAACCGGAAACGGGAAGTATAGGGGGTGAGGCCTGTCCAGTGCCGGTAAGTTAAGAATTGGGGTTGAGTCCGATTTATTTCGGACAAGGCTCTGATTTAAGCTCCGGTGAACGACAGCGGTAACTCTGACCGTTCTAAGGTAGCGTAGCCCCTTGTCGGGTAAGTTCCGACCTGCATGAATGGCTTAACAAGTTGAAAACTGTCTTGAACTACTGCTCGGCGAAATTGAAATGGCTGTGAAGATGCGGCCTTCCTGCACCTGGACAAGAAGACCCCGGGAGCTTTACTGAAATTTATTATTGATAAGAGGCTTTTAACTGTTTAGCGTAGGAGGGAGACTTCGGTCGCCAATGAAACACCTCTCTTTAAAAGCTTTTAGTCTGACCTCGCTTTGCGGGGGACAGTAGTAGATGGTCAGTTTAACTGGGGCGGTTTCCTCCAAAATAGTAACGGAGGAGCGCAAAGGTCGGCTTATTCCGGATGGAAATCGGAATGTATGTGTAAACGCAAAAGCCGGCTTAACTGTGAGGGATACATCCCGATCAGGTACGAAAGTAGGCGTTAGTGATCCCCCGATCGGCTATGATTGCCGGCGGGGCTTAACGGATAAAAGCTACCCCGGGGATAACAGGCTTGTCTCCCCTGAGAGTTCATATCGACGGGGAGGTTCGGCACCTCGATGTCGGCTCACCGTATCCTGGGGCCGTAGCAGGTCCCAAGGGTTGGTCTGTTCGCCCATTAAAACGGTACGCGAGCTGGGTTCAGAGCGTCGTGAGACAGCTCGGACTCTATCCGGTGCAGGCGATTGGAATTTTGAGAGGGCTCTTCTCTAGTACGAGAGGACCGAGAAGAGGGAATCCCTGGTGTACCAGTTGTCCTAAAAGGGCAGCGCTGGGTAGCTATATTCCTATGAGATAAATACTGAAAGCATCTCAAGTATGAAGCTTACCTCAAGATTAGAATTCCTTATTAGTCCCCCAGGAGATTACTGGGTTGATAGGCGCACGGTGTAAGAGCAGCAATGTTTTTAGCCCATGCGTACTAATGGACGACTATAATATTCCGCAAATAAATTCTTAATGTGATTTGAATAAATGCAAAAAAGTATCTAGGCTCGACACGATAATTATTCTTTAACCTTCTTGTCTTATACTTCGAAATACGTTATTATTTTGACTTGTAAACATGAATCTAGTTATCGTCGAGTCGCCTGCAAAGGCAAAAACAATTGAAAAAATTCTAGGAAAGGACTACATCGTTCGTTCTTCCTACGGCCACGTGAGAGATCTCGCGAAAGATGGCTACAAAAATACCGGTGTTGAAATTGACAACGGTTACCTTCCTCACTATGTCGTTCCTGACGCAAAGAAGAAAGCTGTTTCTGAGCTTAAAAGGCTTGTGAAAACGCATGATAAAATTATTCTTGCAACGGATGAGGATAGAGAAGGAGAGGCAATTTCTTGGCATTTAAAAGAAGTTCTAAATTTACCTGATAAGAAGATTTCCCGAATTACGTTCACTGAGATTACTCCGCCTGCTATTAAAGCAGCAATGGAAAACCCCAGAACGATTGACGTTGCACTTGTTGACGCACAACAAGCTCGCAGAGTTCTTGATCGCCTATTCGGATTTGAATTATCCGGTTTACTTTGGAAAAAAGTACGGGGAAAGCTTTCAGCCGGACGCGTGCAATCTGTAGCTGTAAAGCTTGTTGTAGAGCGTGAAAGACAAATTGGAAGTTTTAAGCCAACTGAGCAATATAAAGTTACTGGCGTATTTACTACGGATAAGGAAAAAGCGCAGTTTCCTGCTGAACTTAATGACAATTTAAAAGACTTGAAGACGGCAAAAGACTTCTTGAAAAATTGCGTAGATGCCACATTTACTATCGCATCAATTAAGCAGTCGCCTTCAACACGAAAGCCACCAGCTCCATTTACGACTTCTATGCTTCAGCAAGTTGCAGCGCAGCGTTTAGGCTTCTCTGTTAAGAGAACAATGTCCACAGCGCAAAAATTGTATGAGCAAGGATTTATTACGTACATGAGAACTGATTCCATCAGTATTAGTAATATCGCACTGGCATCAATTGCGCAGTATGTCGAAGGAACCTATGGAAAAGAGTATTTGACTGTGCGCAATTTTAAAAGCAAATCAAAACTTGCACAGGAGGCACACGAAGCGATACGACCTTCTTATATAGATAAAGAACACGTATCGCAGAATAGAGATGAGCAAAAGCTTTATGAACTTATTCGCTTTAGAACGCTTGGCTCACAAATGGCTGATGCTAAGGTCGATAAGACAGATGTAAAAATTGAAATCTCGAAGAGCGCCAATTATTTTGAAGCACATGGTGAAGTCATAATCTTTGACGGATTCATGAAGCTCTACAAAAATACGTCACAAAGCCTTGAAGATGTTATTCTTCCGCCACTTGAAGAGGGTAAACAAGTCGTATCTAAAGAAATTCAGGTGCTGCAAAGATATTCTAAGCCACTCGCACGTTTTACTGAAGCGACTCTAGTAAAGAAGCTAGAAGAATTGGGCATAGGGAGACCATCAACATATGCACCGACCATTGAAAAGATAACCTCACCAACACGAGGATACGTATCTAAAGAAACAAGAGAAGGTACGCCAACCGACTATATTAAACTCACCTTAGCTAAAGGAAAAGTCACCGAGGGTGTATTCAGCGAGGTGACAGGCGCACAGAAAAATAAGCTTTTTGCAAATGATATGGGACTTGTTGTGACAGACTTCCTTGATGAAAACTTCGATGAGATAATGCAATATTCATTTACAGCAGAAGTCGAGGATAATCTTGATGAAATAGCGAACGGTAAGCAGAATTGGGTGGAAACGGTAGATAAATACTTTAAGCCGTTTATAAAAAACGTTAAGAAAACGCTTGATACAGCAGGAAGAGAATCGGGCGAGCGCATACTTGGTAAGGATCCAAAAACTGGCAGGACGGTGCTAGTAAGACTCAGCAAGTTTGGACCAGTTGCGCAAATTGGCACACCAGAAGAACTTGGAGAAGAGAAGCCTCATTATGCGGGACTTATGCAAGGCCAGTCAATTGAAACAATCACACTTGACGACGCGATGCGTTTGTTTGGACTGCCTAAATCACTAGGCTTGGTTAATGATCGCGAAGTGGTTATTAATAGAGGTAGATTTGGCCCTTACATTAAATATGGAGAGGACTACATAAGTATTCCTAAAACCCTTGATCTTTTTAGCATCCAGCTCAATGACGCAATGCCTATTATTGAGGAAAAAATGAAAGAATTGGCACCTATTGGTGAATATGAAGGATTGCCTATAACTAAAGGAGTAGGTCGATTTGGTCCTTACGTCAAATGGAATAATAGCTATATTTCTATCGGAAAAAGATCGGGTTTTGAGTTTGCGACAATAACAGGCGAACAAGCAGTCGTTCTTATTACCGAAAAAGAAAAGAAAGACAAAGAGCGAACTATGAAAGAATGGAAGGAAGAAAAAATTCGCATTCTTCAAGGTCGCTGGGGCCCCTTTATTAAAGTTGACGGTGATAAGAAAATGCACCGCCTTAAGTTACCAAGTGATAAAGATGCACAAAAAGAATTAATAGATAAAATGACCTTAGAAGAAGTTAAGAAGCTGATTCGCAAGTAGCTCGGATTTCTTCGACAAGCTGGAGGCTGCGTTCCGCAGCCGTTCCAGTGTGTAAGCGAATATCATCTGCAAAGATTTGTTCAATATCAGCACTGGATAAATGACTTATCTTCAATAGTTCTTCGCTATTTTGTGCAAGATTAGTTAAGGGATTAACTTTACCTCGCTCTATAGCATCAGTGGCGACCAAAGCTATTTCTCGAAGTACTTCATGCGTTGCTTGTCGATCCGCTCCAGCTTCCACTGCTGCCGCTAAAACCTTTTCTATTGCTGAAAACGGTCCATATATATCTAAATGTCTTTGTACTGCAGTCTCATGAATGTTCAAACCTTGTATAAGTTTAGTAGCTCGTCGCAAGGCTTCATCTACTCTAAAGAACATATCTGGATTTGTGATACGGCGATCACCAGAATCGTCTATACCACGCTCTAATACCTGATTCATTGCGACGTTATGAACATTAACCTGATCGCCTAGAACACCCCGTGAAAGCGACATTACATTTTCTGCGCCGACTGGGTTCTTCTTCCATGGCATAGCAGACGACCCAACCTGCTTTTTTCCTTTCGCCTCAGACCATTCGCCAAATGGTGGCGACTGCATAATTCGTGCATTAAGTCCGAATTGATAAAGACTGTCAGCAATACCCATCAACGCATCAGCTATCCACACATCATATTTCCTCGGTCCTATTTGTGTTGTAATAAGCGAGGGTCTTAATCCAAGATGATCCATAACCATTTCTTCAAGTTGAGCTGCACTCATTTCAGAATCTCTCAATATTTCTTCAAATGATGCAGCGCTTCCTACAGCTCCTTTGATCCCCTTCGCTCGTACATTATCCAGTGTCCATAACAATCTTTTTCGATCTTCCATTAAGTTATATGCATGAACGCTAAGCCTGTAGCCAACAGTTATGGGTTCAGCAGGCTGCATATGTGTCCATCCCATACAAGGCATTTTGGAGAGCTCTTCAATACGCTCGGCAAAACTTAAGAGTAGTTCGTCAAGTTCACTTAAAATAATTTCCATCGCTTCTTTACTTCGCATTGCATCAACATTTGAAGACATATCCTCTGAAGTCATGCCGTGGTGAATGACGCGACCACCTATCTTCGC
>JAGOSW010000004.1:0-1527 GCA_018062135.1 Candidatus Woesebacteria bacterium | reverse complement strand
GAAGACGGTTTAGAAGCAGACATGGATATCGGTACCTATGAAAAATTTCTTCACGAAGACATGGGGCGCTCGAACTTTATGACTGTAGGTCAAATTTATCGCTACGTACTCGATAAAGAACGTCGCTTTGAATATGGTGGAGAAGATGTTGAAGCAATTCCACACGTCACAGATGAGATTCTTCGCCGCTACGAGCAATCACTTGATGAACAAGAAGGCGATATAGCTGTTATCGAACTCGGAGGAACCGTTGGAGAGTATCAGAACGTTCTCTATTACGAAGCAGCACGTATTCTTTCATTCAGAAAGCCAGGCGATGTCCTCCACGTACATGTGAGCTATATTCCAAATCCTCAGCATTTAGGCGAGCCAAAGACAAAACCAGCACAACTTTCTGTTCGTATGTTAAATTCCATGGGAATTCAGCCAGACATACTAATTGGTCGATCTACAAAACCCCTTGATAAGCGACGAATTGAGCGCCTTTCGCTATTCTGTAACCTTGCTCCTGAAGATGTAATGACAAGCTACGATGTGAAGAGCGTGTACGAAATTCCACTCATACTGAATGACCAAAACATTGTTGAACGCATTACCACAAAGCTCCAAATTGAGAATAAGCAGCCGAAAACCGACGAGTGGCAAGGGTTTGTTGAGCGAGTTAAGTCAAAGAAAACTAAGAAGGCACATATTGCGATTGTAGGTAAATATTTCTCAACAGGCGAATATGAGCTTAAAGACTCGTATGCTGCACTTTTCGATGCGATTGACCATGCTTGCTGGGATCTCGACTGTGAGCCTGAAATCCAATGGATTAGCGCTGAGAAAGTTGAAAAAGAAGGAATGGAGAAGGTGCTCGAGGGTATGAAGATCGACGGAATTATTGTTCCAATTGGTTGGGGAGAAAGAGGAGCCGAAGGAATGATCGCTGCAGCCTCATACGCGCGAGTTAAGAAGATTCCTTATCTTGGACTCTGTTATGGTATGCAACTCGCTGTAGTGGCATTTGCGCGCGATGTGATGGGTTGGAAAGATGCAAATACCGTAGAAAATGACGCAGAATCAAAGCATCCAGTTATTCACCTTATTCCAACACAAAAAGAAATGCTTGAAAGACGCTCATATGGCGGCACTATGCGCCTCGGATCGTGGGAAGCATATGTAAAAGAAGGTACCTATTCCGACGAAATTTACAAGAAATATGGAGCTTATATCGATGAAAAGGAGCGACTCATGAGCGAGCGACACAGACATAGATATGAATTTAACAATGACTTTACTGAGGACTTTGAAAAGAACGGCATGATTATTGCTGCACGCTCAAAAGTCGAAGGTTTGGGTGAGATGATCGAAATCAGTAAAGATGAGCACCCCTTCTATATTGGTATCCAAGGCCACCCAGAATACAAAAGTCGTCCACTGAGCCCCCACCCGCTCTTCTTAGAATTTATTAAGGCTTGTACAAAAGCCTAGTTAATGCTACAATAACACCCAATTATGGCAAATTCAGTTGTGTTCCACGAGACA
>JAGOSW010000001.1:1317-143810 GCA_018062135.1 Candidatus Woesebacteria bacterium | reverse complement strand
GGTTATGGATGTGGCGTATAAGGGTAGTGATGGTGAATATCTTGCGCATATTAATGAATACGATCTCATCATACTAGACTATGTGCTGCCTGATACGAATGGGCTTGAATTGTGTCTTAAATTGAGAAGGGCAAATATCCGTGTGCCGATTTTGTTTGTGACGGTTAGGTATGGGATTAGAGATAAAGTGGCTGCTCTTGATGCTGGTGCTGATGATTATATCGTTAAGCCTTTTAGTGTTAAGGAGCTTCATGCGAGGATCAGGGCTTTGATGAGGAGAAGCTCGAATGTATATAATGATGATGTGCTCAAAGCGGGAGACTTGTTGCTTGATGTATTGAATAGGAAAGTTGTGAGGAATGATATGAATATATACTTAAGACGAAAAGAGTTTAATTTACTTGAATACATGTTAAGAAATCAAAATCGAGTTTTAACAAGAGGAATGATTCTTGAACATGTTTGGGAAGATGGTATTGAGGAGTTAAGTAATACTGTTGATGTTCATATAAAATATTTGAGAGATAAAGTTGATAAACCTTTTAATGAAAAACTTATTAAGACTGTACATGGGTTAGGGTATAAGCTGGAGAATGATAGGGATTCGTAGGCAGAGACATATGTTATATGAATAATTTACCTGCACGTGAAAATATTCTTCGCATACTTTTGAGAGGAACTCTCATACTCGGAGTAATTTCTCTTATTATCAATATAACATACTTAGTCAACTCTATACTTCAACCAGATAAAAAATTTCATGGTGATAGTCCAATTAATGTTATTGCTTTTGTTTTGTTATTCACTTTTTTATACGTACTACTAAAAAAGGGCGCATACAAAATTAGTGCATATTTATTTGTAGGGATATATGTAATGGTAGGTTTTTATTCGTCTATTAAATGGGGCGCTGACATTCCTTTTTCTTTTTTAATTTATTCGCTTGCTATAGTTGTTGCCGGAATCATTATAAGCGGTAAAAGCGCAATAGCTACCAACATTATTGTGATTATTGGACTTATTACAATAATCCAGCTCCAAACAAATAATTTTATCCAGTATGACTACTCATGGGCAGATAGGAAAATCGAGCTAATAGATGGGTTTTCTGCAGGATTAATTTTGACTGTAATTTCATCCGTATCCTGGCTATCAAATCGTCAGATTGAATCCTCATTTAGAGCTGCAAAAAGGTCTGAGAAGGCGCTTAAAATTGAGAGAGATAACTTAGAATTAAGAGTACAACAGCGAGGTGCAGAACTGCAAAAACTTCAGGCAGAAAAAGTAATGCAAATATACAAGTTTGCAGAATTCGGCAAGCTTACGGCTGGTTTATTTCACGAACTTCTTAATCCACTGACAAGTATTTCAGTAAATCTCGAGCAATTGAATGGAAGAAATATTGACAGTATTGATAAGAAAAAATTTAAAAGAGTACTCAAGAGAGTAGTTGATGGGACAAGAGAAATGGAAGAATATGTACAAGCAGCCAGAAAACAAATTCAACAACATGAGGTATCTAAAAGATTTTCATTAGTCAATTCAGTAGGCCACTCGCTAAAAATGTTTTCTTATAGAATTAAGACTGAGCAGGTTGAAATTGAATTCTTTCCTGAAAAAGACATCATTATCTATGGTAATCCTATTAAGATACATCACGTGCTTGGTAATCTTATTGCAAATGCTCTAGATGCTTTTAGTCCTCAAGTTAAAAAGCCTGGGAAAAAAATCCTCTTATCAATATCTGAAAATAATAAAATTGTTACCATCTCTGTATCGGATAATGGAAAAGGCATAGCCAATCGAGAGTTGAAAAAAGTGTTCGATCCCTTCTTTACTACAAAAAAAGAATATGGGACTGGCATTGGCCTATCAATAACAAAAGACATTATAGAGAAATCCTTAAATGGAAATATTTATGTAAAAAGTCGGTTAAAAACAGGTACAACTTTTACAATTGTTTTTCCAAAAAAAGTTAGCTGAGAAGTTGACTAGGTAATTGAATTAACAGGAAAGATTGTAATTCAGAGCTACTTTTTTTTGAGAATTCTTTTGATTTCAAGCAACTCTCTTTCAATTATGCGCAGCTTAATTTGCAGATCTAGATCATCATCTTCGATTTCTCCGTCAAAGTATGACAACGGCTTATGAAATATAATGCTCATTTTTTTTACCATGTTAAAACTGGGTTGAGCACGGCCCACTTCGTAAGAGCTGACTGTTTTATCAGATACGTTAAGAGCTTCAGCAAAATCCCTCTGCGAAAGACCCACTTCTTTTCTGGCTTTACGAATCGCTTTGCCTATTATAGATCGTCCTTGATTTTTTATTGACATTCTTACTCTCCTTTTATTAGAATAATTTCTATAATTCGTAGAATTAAGTTTTATGCATAAAAATAAAATACTAATTGTTGAGCCTAATCGTCACTTAATTACTCCTTATAATAAATTTCCAGCATACTGGTCTATACAAAGGTCCGATACCATTGAGACAGCTTTGAAAGATTTGCGGGTTCATAATCCTGAACTTATATTTCTTAGCACAAGCTTCTCACTAACTAAAAGCATAAGATTGTTAGATGCTATAAAGAACTTTTCATATAGCAAGTTAATACCAATTATATTTGTTGTTGATTTTTCCCACCGAATAAGCCATTTTCCAGGCACATCATGGGGTGGAAAAGCTGGCATTATCCACTCATTGAGTTCAAAAGATGAAATAAACTCTACGATTAGTAGAGTTTTAAATTCATAATCTATCAATTATATCATGCATCGTTCCTCCCCTTGCAATTGCAAATGAATTGCATTAAGATTACTTTATGAGTGTATTGGGACAGATTATCATCGCAAATATTGTGGTTAGCCTTATCAGCTTTGTCGGACTTGTCACATTATTCCACAAATCCCTCTTCTCTCAAAAAACAATATATCTCCTCGTCAGTTTCGCCGCAGGCGTCATGCTCACCACCGCATTTATTGACATATTACCAGAAGCCATCGAGCATTTAGATCCAGCATTAGCCCTCAAATCAGTCCTCGCAGGAATCGTAGGATCATTTATCATAGAAAAGCTCCTATGGCATCACCATCATCATGGCGACACCCACGGAACCCACCCCACCACCCTCCTCGTGCTCATCGGCGACGCACTACATAACTTTATTGACGGCATAGCCATAGCAGCCAGTTTCGTCGCCAGTCCCGCACTCGGCATAGCCACAACAATCGCCATAGTCGCTCATGAGATACCACAGGAACTCGCCGATTTCTCTATTCTTATGCATGTAGGCGTAAAAAGAAATAAAGCCCTGTTCCTTAATTTTCTTTCCGCACTTACCGCAATCGCTGGCGGATTGCTTGGGTATTTCTTTTTACAACAGTCCGAAGTATATATGCCACACATACTTTCTATCGCCGGCGGCGTGTTTATCTATATCGCAGCCGCCGATCTTATTCCAGAGCTACACAGAGAGCAGAAACAAAGAAATATTGCGTCGCAGCTCCTGCCGTTTTTGCTCGGCATAGCAGTCATAACATTCGTTTCTGGTGTCTTTGTTCATCCTCACTAAATTTTCCTATTAAGCAGTTTCGCAGAGTTTTTATTTTGAAGTAGATTGCTGTGTATATAACAGCAGCAATAGAGCAGAAGCTCTATTGCTGAGTAAAATTTCAAAAAGTTAAAATTTTATGCCATTGGGTTATCAAGGCCATCCCACATATCTTTACTGACAAATTTTGTCAGGTTAACACCATCAAGAACTGCCTTAACAGCATATCTCACTTGGTGTGAACCAGATTTGGTGGTTCTTTCGTACTTAACCTTTTTTACGTCACCGGCTGGAACCTTGACTTTTTTTCTGTTTTTTACGTCGTAAAATTCGATATCATTCATGTTTAGTTGCACCTCCTTTCAATTGAACTCAAGCTAACTCATTTAAGTACATTTTTGAGGCTTTGTCAAGCGTATCATAGTGTATGATAATACTATGAGCAGATTTCTTATAGCCTCTATTTTGGCTGCAATTATTTTCGCTTTGCCTCAGACAATAAAGGCAGCGACTAACGATACTCAAGCCCCCGCAATGCCGGAGCAACAGGAGGCTGTTATTGAGAATATTTCTGATACTGCAACCGTAAAGTTTCTAAGTGGGCCTAATAAAGATACCTCGATAACCTTTCCTTTTAGCTCACAGAGTACTCAAGGACGCGACTATAAGGCCGGTGACAAAGTCATGATTGCCAAGGTCGATGACGGGCTAGGAAATGCCCAATATTTCATTGTCGACTACATTCGACGAGACGCCCTTATGCTTCTAGGTCTCTTGTTTATCGCTTGCACCATACTCATAGCACGAAAAAAAGGGATCACGTCACTTTTAAGCATGGGTTTCACATTTTTTGTAATCTTTAAATTTCTTTTACCTCAAATTCTTGGTGGACAAAACCCTATTTTTGCAGCCATTATGACCGGTATAATGACCGTTCCTGTAACCTACTATGCGTCACACGGTTTTAATAAGAAAACTCATTCTGCTGCACTTGGCACAATTATCGCCTTAGTTATTACAAGTGTGCTAGCTTATTTTTCCATAGAAGCATCAAAACTTACTGGTTTTGCCACAGAAGATGCAGTATTTCTTACCTTTATGGTCGAAGGGGGGCTCAATATGAAGGGCTTGCTTCTTGCAGGTATTATCGTCGGGCTATTGGGAATCCTTGATGATATTACTATTTCACAGTCAGCTATCGTATTTAAGTTGAAGGAAAACGCTCCACATCTATCTTTTAGAGAAGTCTATGTGCAGGCAATGGATATTGGAAAGGACCATATAGGTTCAATTATTAACACACTTATTCTTGTGTATACCGGTGCTGCACTTCCATTTTTGCTCTTGTTTGTTGCTAATGGGCAATCGTTTGGCACAGCAATTAATTACGAGTTAATTTCTGAAGAAATTGTGAGAACACTAGTTGCCAGCATTGGCCTTATCATGGCTGTACCAATAACTACCTTAATTGCATCAATCCAAAAAAAGTAGTTATTCACTCATTTCTTCGTGACATACACATTCGCCATCTTTGCAGCATTTTTCCTCGCCACTGCTACAAGAACAGTCACCTGTTTTGCAATTACAGTCGGCACCGCACGCGCACATTTCGCCACAATCGCACTTCCCGTCTTTGTGTGAATCTTCCATAGTTAAAATGTAAATATATAACTCCCTTATTGTACATCTTTATTTAATATCTGCTGTTTAGAATTCAGCTATGAAAATTATCCTCAGTTTGATAATCGTCGTTGCATTGTGTTTAGTTATTAGGTCTCAATTCAGGATTTTTCTTATTACTTCTAATTCAATGATTCCGATAATAAAGGCAGGAGATGTTGTTGTAACAATGAAAAGACCTCCCTATTTGGAGGGAGATATTGTGACTTTTAAGATACACGATCGCTATATAACTCACAGACTTATTTTAAATGACGGTTTTTCTATTCAAACGAAAGGTGATGCAAATAGCGAGAATGATAGCTTTGGGACAAGCTCCTATGAAATAGAAGGAAAAGTAATTCATATCCTTCATGGCGCACAACTTAAGAAGAATTTAAGGTCTATGTTCTAAAGTATCGATAGAAAGGGGGTGAAATTATGAAATACATATACATGACCATTGCACTAGTTTTTATGCTTATTATCGGGCTTTTTGGCTATGCAGGAGCATTTTTTAGCAGCTCCGCGACATCAAAAGATAATATTCTTGCCACGGGGAGTATTGATACTGTTCTGACCGACATTAATGAGACTAAGCTTGTCACTATCTCGAACAGTTGGAATGCTACTGGGCTTTTACCAGGAACACAGTTGCCAGAAACGACAATCAAGGTGCGTAATAATGGCGCGGCAACTGCCCATCATATGGATATAAAGTTTAGTTATACGGGCAGTCAAGAATTGGCGAAGAAAATAATCTTTAATTCAACAAACAATGGCTTTAGATTTGGCACAAGCCCAGGAGATAATACATCGATAAATCTACTAACCACGCTTTTCGGAAGCACGGATGTTGATTACAGAATTTTTCAAGGCATATCTGGAAGCCCATTCTTAGCAAACACTGTAGATGGATCAGACGGCACAACTAAAGATAATAAAATATCGCTGTCTGAGCTAGCTGTTGTTGATAAGATTAGATTTGAACCGGGTGAAGAAATTGGAGGCATTGCGGCAGGAACAGAAGGGACATTATGGCTCAATGCTTTTGTCGACAATTCTCTGACCGTTCAAAATGAGTCAATAAATGTGACGATTACGTTTACTTTGGACCAAGACTCGTCACAACTATAAAGTAATGTCCAAATCGTTCATAGAATATGCCCCTGCGCGTGTCCTAGTAATCTTATAGGCATGCGCAGGCGTATCTAATGACAAACCTATGTCGAATGCCAACTGGCGCATGTAAAGGCCAGAAGAACCGTCTACGACAATGGTAGCGATAAGAAATTCCTGCTCATCGAGTCGCGGCTTCATTTTTTCCCATGCTTTATTGATTTCTTCTTGCCTAAAATCGCCTTTTACCTTGCTAATGCGCTCTATAACATCGTTAAGAATTTCATCTCCTTTTATTTTTCTCATCGTCACTAATTCGATGCGATAAATTGTTCTCTCTTTTTCGGGCACAACTATCTCATTCAATTTACCCTGTCGTGCCCAGTAATAAAGCGGCTTTCCATTCACTGGTTTTGAAGAATAGGGAGGAAATTTCTGTGTAATAACGCCTTCAAAACCTTTTAAGGCTTTTTCAAGCTCTTCTTTCTGAATATCTCTCGGCGATACTTCTTGTGGAATTCCCAGCACATCGTAGCTATCTGTTGAGACGCCAAAAAGCATCTCAACACGATACGACTTATCGAGATGTAAGAAATTTTCGCGTTCTTTATTGGCCGACCCAATAAGCAAAATAAGAACACCGTCGGCCATCGGATCAAGCCTCCCAGCATAACTTATCTTTTGGTCCTTTAATTCTGGATGTTGCAATCTAAATTCATCGATCGCTTCCAGAGGGGAAATTCCGGCACGTTTATAGAGAGGTTTAACCAAAGGTGAAGGCAAAGACTTGGATTTCTGCATCATTGAACTGAATTGTAACACGCGAAGGTTTTTGCTCACCAAATTTAATTAGCTTATATAATCTATCTTGATCAATATTCACTATGCCATTGTTCACATCTACACCAGCTTCACTAGCTGAAATTGGCTTTCCATCAATTAAAATTATGGCTTCCCCTGGTTTCTTGAGATCTTTTGGTCGCATCACAAGAAATACCTCTTTCGCTTTAAACGACAAATCAATAACTGCATTTTTTGAAGATTCCGAGTATTCATCTGTAATATTCCATACTCCTCCATATGCGAAAAAATCCGATTCAATGAGTGATGGAACTGAATACTTTGCATTTATATCACTCAGAATTTTCTCCGGTGAAGCAAAACGCTCCATTCTTCCATATCCTAAATATGTTTCCGGCGTATTACGCATTGTCGGCGCATAATTCTCCAAGTCTAATATGTCTGTATCAACATCCTTCCCTGATTCTCTCAGCAATTCTTGGATAACCTTTTCCGTTTTTTCATATTCACCCTCTCCAAAGTGGGTATAACGAATGTTTCCATCCTTATCGATTAGATAATGCGCTGGCCAGTAGCGATTACTATAGCTGTTCCAAATCTTATAATCGTTATCCTGAACGACTGGATATGTAATGCCATACTCTTCAAGCGCATTTAGAACATTCTTTTGATTTTTCTCAAATTCAAACTCAGGTGTATGCACACCAATAATTACTAATCCATCATCTTTATATTTTTCATACCATCCAGTTAGGTGTGGAAAGGTGCGAATACAATTTATGCAGGTATATGTCCAAAAATCGACAAGCACCACTTTACCCTTAAGCGCGTCAAGTGTTAAAGGTTCCGATTGCAACCACCTTGTTGCACCAATAAAATCCCTATTCGGTGCTGGTGTTTTCTGAGAAAGAACTCCATCCATAAATCCGCCATCATTATTTTTTAATTTATTCAGCTCACTTTCGACTTTCTCGTTATTCTCAAATGCTGTAAGCCCTTCCCCATACATAGGGAATACGTCAAGAATATATGTCTGAAATTTTCTATCAAGATTAAAGAATATTAAAAACGCAGTGAGAATAATTAAAACGCCAAATGTTTTCTGAATTTTTTCTGCATTCTTTTTAAAGAAGGGAAGTGTTGTAAGGGCTCTTTTTCCACCATACGCAATAAAGAATAAGGGAATTGCGGTTCCTAAGGAATATGAAAAAGTGATTAAAATTAATTGGAATGTAATAGTACTTGTTGCTGCAAGAGTTAAAACCGACGCTAATATTGGACCTACACATGGCGTCCAAATGAGCCCCAATGTTATCCCTAAGATAAAACCGCCACTAAATCCTGTTCTCTTTTTTCCTTGTCCTAAAGAGCTAAAACGCGATGTAATATTTTCAAGAAAAAGCTGTAGTTTTGGAGTAAACGTCGCTAGTCCAAATAAAATCAACAAGACAACGGCAAAGTTTCTTAAGATTTCTGTTGAAAAACCAAACGCATTCGCTAAAGAAAATGAAAATACTGCGAAAAAGGTGAAGCTTGCAATAAAACCCGTAATTACCCCTAGCGGACGACTTTTACCACTTTGCAGTGATCCCGATAAAACTATTGGCAAAATAGGAAGAATGCAAGGCGAAAGAATTGTTACAAGACCTGCTAAAAAGGCGAATGCAACAAGGATCATAGTTTTTTGAATTCCCCTTCCAGAATCTGTACTTCAGGATTTGGGTTTCCATCATTATGCTCAAGCGTTAGAATGAACATTGTGTGATCGGTCAGATCTGTTTCCGTAACGTACACACTTGTCATCTCTTCATCAATAACCATTACTTTTCCAACGCTATACATACTAAATGGCTCCTTGCGAACAACCCAACCCTCATAGTAAAAGCCTTCGCGAAGCTTTGGCATATGA
This sequence comes from Candidatus Woesebacteria bacterium, assembly GCA_018062135.1. Classification (GTDB taxonomy): domain Bacteria; phylum Patescibacteriota; class Microgenomatia; order UBA1406; family HO2-37-13b; genus OLB23. Next base: position 134,769 of record JAGOSW010000001.1, on the reverse strand, counting down.
GTAAAGGTGCCATACAATTTAAATTGTTTTAACACTGGATCGTATTGTGTTTTTATCGTCGAGCTAGTTTTACCATCTGTAATATGTCCATCCATATCTTTTCCAATGGTCACATCTGATAGATCAGTAAAATTCTGAAAGCTAGTTGTATAAACCTTTTCAAAGACTACTTGGTCAACTTTCACAGAAAGCTTATCAACTTTTGGCTTTGCGGTAGGGAGATTTGCGACAATAACTTTATCTGCATGCTTAAAGTTAGTAATGTATGGCTGTGTCTTACCTTGTTCCATGTGGAGAGCGACGGTTTTATAGCCATTCAACATCATAAACATGCCGGAGACAATGAGCACCGCAGCGATTACATATTCTAAGGTCATCAATTTCTTCATAGATTCTTGCAATATAATATCATATTCAGTATTATGGAAGCTAGCATGATTATACTCATCAAGCTCATCGTAAATGCAATAGCGATCTTTCTTACAGCTCAAATTCTTCCTGGTGTCGAATTAGCTAATCTTACGACGGCATTGCTTGTTGCTATAGTATTGGCGGGTATCAATATGTTTATTAAGCCAATTGTGCTCATATTTACCCTTCCCATCAATGTAATAACACTTGGATTATTTACATTTGTGATTAATGGACTTTTTATCCTTCTCGCAAGCAATATTGTTGACGGCTTTAATGTGCCTAATTTTTGGCACGCAATTCTCTTTGCTCTAGTGCTCTCAATAGTAAATTCTTTCCTAGTGTGGATAGTAAAATAAAAAAGATTTAAGAAGCAGTTGATTATCCCTTCTCAGGAACCCAAAAATCATCACCAAGAAGATTCCACTCAAGTCGCTCTTCATCAGGCATTTCAGGATTGAAATGTTGATTTACGAAGTAGAAAACGACAGATGGCTCACTTGAGAAGTTGGCGCCTCCATGTGCGACACCGCGCGGAATATATACAAGTCTTGATCTGCCCGCACCCATTGCAATCTTCAGAGACTTTCCAGCTGTTGGCGATTCAACTCTGAGGTCCCAAAGACCAAGAAGAAGATAGTCTTGTGGTGGCACATACCAAATATCTTCCTGGTTATAGTGTAAGTGCCATGCTTTTATACTGCCTGGCAAAAGAACAGAGCGGTTTACCTGGAGTGGCTTAAAATCTGGCAGTTCAGGGAATGAGCCGTCTTCAGAAAGACGCACGATTTCTTCAAACATGCCGTCCTGTGTTGAAAAAATTGGCCTATCAATTATTTTTACGCCGTCAATTGTGTCTTTTATTGAATAAGACTGCTTAGAAACTTTTTCTTGATAATCCGGGAGAATGTCGCTTACCGTTAATTTTCTCATGTGAATATTATACCGTCAGATGTAATTAAAGTATAGTCGTCGTGTCGATAGGCTTCGCAATGAGCGGCGTATCATCCGAATTGCTTTCTAGCTTAATTTTTTCTACGACTTTTGTCAGTTGGCGCGTGCGCGTAATATCAACTTTTTGATAGGTGTTTGAGAGCGTCTGAATCTGCCTTCCCATGCTTCCAAACTCTTCACTATACATTTCAAACTGTTTCTCAAATTCTTTAATATGACCGACGATCTTATGAATATTTTTTTGATAGACAAAATTATCGTGCGCTTGGCGAATCATTCTTAAAATTGCCGTAAAACTGAATGGGCCTGCTAGGACGACCTTTTTAACCATTGCTTCTGTCCAAATATCAGACATTTTTTCATAAATGTAAGAGAAAATCATCTCGTTTGGGACAAACAAAATGACAAAATCTACCGTATTGTCCTCCGGATTTATATAGTCGCGCGTACTTATTTGGGTTATTTTTGTACGCACATCCTTCGCAAACTCCTTATAAAGCTGCTCTTTTAGAGCACGATCATCGGTTTCTGCGGCTTTTTGGAGGTTTGCGTACGGAAATTTCACATCAATATTAATGCGCGTCTTATCAGGAAGGAAAATAGCGAAGTCAGGACGCGTAGAAGTAGATGATTGCGCCTTATTGTATTCAAAGTCAACGCCTTTAACAAAACCAGCCATTTTTAGCAGATCTTCAGCAACTTGTTCACCAAATTGACCTCTGAGCTGATTATTTGTTAAAACTTTGCGCAAGCTATCAGTTGTCGTCGATAATTCCTTCGTAATTTTTTCGTGATCCTTTATTTGCTGAAGAATAGATTGGGCTGTCCGCTCGCGCTCATTCATATCCTTCTGAATCCCCTCAACAAGCTTCTCAATCATTAGGCGCTTATTATCTAGGTCAGTCTTTATTTCTTTCTTCTCAGCGCCTAGCTTCTCATTTGCAAGAGAAATTAACTGTTCACTCGCATTCTGCAGAACCTTCGGAAACATCTCTGTAAGCTTTTTTTCAAGCTCCTCAGACATTCCTTCGTCTTTTTTGCGTCCGAATAGAAGTTGGAAGATAATAAAAGCGGCGACGGCACCAATAGCAATACCTAAAAAGAGTTCAATTGTCATAGCGCTATTAGTATAGCAGAAGAAGATTAAGTTTAAATTAAGTTGGAGCCTTCAAAGATTTTAGGTTTCAACCAGCTTTGTGAGGTCGAACCTTCTTTTCGCTCAGCAGTTCCAGGTTGAACTTCTTCCTGATCTTCAGGAGCAGATTGAGGCTGGAATTCTGGCGCCTCAACTTGAGGTTGCTGAACAACTTGGGGCTGTTGAATTGGTTGTTGAACAGGTTGTGGCTGCTGTGGCATTTGTGGCTGCTGTGGAGCAGCGAAGCCGTTCATATTCGGTGCTACGGGCGCTATAGGAGCAATGGGTGCAACCTTTTTAACAGCGCCACTATTTAAAAGGAATGCGCTCGATTCAAATGTTTGAGCAGAAACTGCGTGAGCGGTAAAGTTATTTGTAGCTGAAGTAATACCAGTATATAAGTTTGTGGCTGTATCTTTATCAATTTTTGCGTTCAAACTGCGCAGCAAATCGGTCATTATTTCAGACATTGAAGCTGCTTTTTTATCTACAACATTGACCGTACCATAGTTATTATTCGTAAAATGTCGGTCAATATTAATAATCTCTACACCACTAAATTTATCTTTTTGATTATTGTAGAGATTTCCTAAGGCGTTAAGAGTCGGTGTATATACAGTCACAATAACATCAGGACGGCCACCACTATAGTTAAATTTAACTTTTTCGTGGTTAAGCTTGTCCATTCCTTCTTTAGGTTGAATAATAAGGTTAAAATGATCACCTTCAATGTTGTAGGTAACTTTATCAACTGCACCTTCTGTGTAAGGAAACGAGACAACAAGTGTGTTTCCTTCTGACGAAAGCTGAGTTTGAATTTTATCTTGTCCTATGAGGCCAAACTGAGGATTTACTTCTTCTGGAGCAGTAATACTTACCTGCTTACCCATGTTAAGCAATGTAAAATAAAGAGCCGTCGCAGAAGCGACTGCATCGAGATTTGGATTTTGTGGAAGGCAGATCGAGATCGATTGCTTCTCATTAAAAATCTGCGCTATACGCGCAGACTCTGCGGTTTTTCTCATATACTATAAGATTTTATCACATCACCCTGCATTATGTCAAGTTGGGGGTCAAAAAGGAGCCCAGCCTCATCATCTTTCTTTACTTCTTTGACTGTCTTGGCGCGCTGTTTAATGGTAGTGAGTACGGATTCTCCTTGTGAACGATTTTCTCTGAAGACCTCAACGCGATCGTGCACGTCAAGACGGCCTTTAATGACTTTAACGCCTGCGATTTTACTTCCATCAATAGTAAAGATGGTAGTAATTTTTGCCTCACCTTTGAAGGACTTTTCCTTGTCCTCACGCTCTTTAAGTAAATCTGAAACCTCATGAAGCTCTTCTAAGAGTTTATAGATTATATTATAGGTCTTTATGACTACCTTTTCTTGACGCGCAACATACTCGATTTGCTTCGTCGGTTTTACATTAAATCCTATGACCACCGCCTTAGAAACCTTAGCTAAAAATACGTCGGAGTTTGTAAGATCGCCAATTCCTGAGAAAACAATATTTATAGACTCACTTTTTTCAAGACTTGGAAGTAGGGCATCGAGAACACCTTGAGAATCAGCCTTAATAATGAGATGAAGCTTCTTTCCTTCTTCTTCAAAAAAACCAGCAAAATCATGATCAACCGCTGCTTCTTTTACTTCATCTACATGTTCAGGACGTACTCGCGAGAGAAGAACACCGACATCTGGTGTTTCTTTAAACCCAGACAATATAAATGGCATTGAAGGTCGGACTTCTTTAACAAGTGCACCTTTGTCTGACATGAGTGATCTAATTTTTGCTTCTTTTGAACCTGCATATACGGTTTCGCCAACACGAAGCACACCATTTTTTATGATACATGAGGCCGTTATGCCTGATTTTTCTTGGCGGGTTTCTATAACAAAAGCGTCGAGATCTGCAGCGTCATCATATGTAAGATTCTTTTCTGAGGCTATGTATAAGACACCTTCTAATAAATCGTTAATTCCTGCGCCTGTTTTTGCGGATATTTCGACTTCTGTGACTGTTCCGCCAAAACCTTCTACCTGAACGCCATGCTTTGCGAGGTCCTGCTTTACGCGCGAAGAATTCGCCGTTTGCAGGTCAATTTTATTCATGGCGACGATAAATGGGATTTCAGCTTGTTGAATATGCGTTATTGACTCAATTGTCTGCGGCATTACAGAAGAAGTTGCGTCAACGATCAGAATAGCGATATCTGCTGCCTGCGCGCCGCGCATGCGGAGCTTTGTGAAGGCCTCATGGCCTGGAGTATCAATGAAGGTAATTTTGTTTGTATGGTAGCCTTTAATCGCTGTTTCTGCCTCGTACGCACCAATAGACTGGGTAATGCCGCCCGCTTCGCGTGCTGTTACTGTTGTTTTGCGGATATAGTCGAGCAAAGTCGTCTTTCCATGATCAACATGGCCTAATACGACAACAACTGGTGGTCTGTATTGCTTTGACATAATAGCTTTAGCTCGTTAATTGATTACGCAGCCTCAGTTTCTGATGCTGGTTCTGTATCTGTTGCAACGGGAGATTCAGCGGGAGCTTCTTCTTCAGCGACTACTTCTTCGACTTCGGCGACAACCTCTTCAGCTTCAGGCTCAACAACCTCCTCAGGCTTTGCCTCTACCTCAGCTTCTGGCTTAGCAGCTGTTTGAATTTGAATTATATCTAGTTCATAATCAACAAGTTTTGAGGCTAAATTGACATTAACGCCACCTCGACCAATTGCGAGAGGAGCTTGTTCTTCGGTAACCTTAATCTCAGCTCTTTTATTTTTCTTGTCTAGGACGATCGATTCAACGGTTGCTGGAGAAAGAGCTTCACGAATGAATGTTTCTTCGTCTTCGCTGTATTGAATAATATCGATTTTTTCATTGCCTCCGAGTTCATCGGTAACAGATTTAACGCGAATTCCTTTTTGACCGACACATGCACCAACAGGATCGACCCCATTTTGATCAGAATGCACTGCTATTTTTGTACGATCACCTGGCTCACGAACGACTCGGTATATTTTTACCGTTCCACTGGCGATTTCTGGGACTTCTTTCGCAAAGAGTTCGCTTACTAAATTAGGATGTGATCGTGAAAGAATAATGCGTGAATTGCCAAAATGATCTTCTTTAATTTCTTTAATATAGACGGTAAGTGTGTCGTTTAAACGATATTGCTCATTTCTGATTTGCTCTTCAACAGGAAGGATTCCTTCTGCTTTTCCAATATCAAACGAAACAAAGCGTCCTTCAAAGCGTATAACGCGTCCGCGAATCATTGTGCCGACTTGGCCAGTATAGTGCTCAACTATATGTCGTTTTTCAGCTTCGCGGATCTGTTGGAGAATGACCTGACGAGCAGTTTGAGCTGCTATACGGCCAAATCCCGGAGGAGTAATATCTTTATCTTCTTCGAAAATATGCATTTCGCCACTGTCTTGATTGAGCTTTACTTCAAGATTATGTTCGACTTCCTCTGTCGGCTCTTCTTCATCAGCATTTTGTTTCTTTCCGTAATCTTTAAGATACGCTGCCAAAACGGCTGCTTTTATTGAGTCAACAACATCCTGAGGAGAAATTCCCCTCTCTGTCGCGACCTGGTTTAATGCTAAGAAAAATTCGCTTTTTACAACTGTCATAGTATGGCAATTGTAGCACAGCATAGAGAAAAATTAAACTGAAACGGTGTTCTGGGGAGTTCCTTCATTATGTGCGGTTATATTCTGAAGTGTCGTTAAAAGTATTGTGTGAATTGCTTCTTTGCTATTAAATGCGTTATGTGGTGTTACAATAACTTTAGGATGTCTCACAAGGACATGGTCCATAACGAGTGTTTGGAGATCAACTTTTTTCCTAAATTCTGCTGAGATGAGCTCGGCCTCCTCACTTAGAGCGGCTTCTTCTTCGAGAACATCAAGTCCGACACCAGCTATAATACCTTTCTCTAGGCCAATGAGAAGGGCTTCTGTTTCTATCAAGCCTCCTCGAGCTGTATTGATAAGGTATACGCCTTTTTTCATCTCAAGAATATTTTTCTTGTTAATGATATGCGTTGTTTCAGGCATAAGAGGCAGATGAAGCGTGACTACGTCGGCATGTTTAAGCAGATAATCGAGTTCGACGTACTTAAATCCAAGCTCTTTTTCAAGCGCTTGATCATGGCTTCGATTATACACAATGATTTTCATCTCAAAGCCTTTGGCTATTTTGGCTACTTCTTGGCCGATTTTCCCAAAACCCACTATGCCCAGGGTCTTATTGTGAAGATCAATACCTGTAAAATTATCGTTATCAAAACTACCTAACTTTGTCATTGCGACGGATTCATAAATTCTTCGTGTCAAAGATAACAATAGAGCAAATGCGAACTCAGCGACTGTACGATCGCCATAACGCGGAACGTTAGAAACGGCTATATCGTTGCGCGCACAATATTTTATGTCGATATGGTCATATCCTGTTGAGCGTGTTGCGATACACTTGAGGCGAGGAAACTGCACAAGAACTGATGAGTTTAACTGTGAATATATAAACGTCGATATTGCCTCTAAATGAGCGTATTTCTTTGCATTCTCTGGGAGAAGTTTATCTGCTGATATAAGCGCATGGGGAAAATGCTTCTTAATTATCGGAATTTCCCATTCGTTTACTTCGAAGAATCCAACATTCATACTTCTTATGCTATAATTTTGCTTGCTGCTTTGCAATAAACAGCGATACCAGGGGTACTCAAGTGGCCAACGAGGGCAGACTGTAAATCTGCTGGCAATTGCCTCCGAAGGTTCGAATCCTTCCCCCTGGACACACTTTAAGTTCAATATATGCTACGCTCAACCGCTTAATATTTTCTTAATTTTCACCCTGTAACCTTTACAGGTATAATATGTTCATGACAAAAGTAAACAATTTGTTTCGAAAAATATCAGCCCTTTCGTGGAAAGAAAATGACTTATACATTGCAAAAGCTGTAGAAGTTGAAGTTGCAAGTCAGGGTAAAACAAAAATAGACGCTCTCAATAACTTAAAAGAGGCACTAGAGTTGTATTTTGAAGACAATTCAACCTCAAATTATAGCGAAACTTATCAGGACGTATCGTTGGAAAAATTAGATGTTCGATATGCCTGATCTGTACTCCGCAAAAACTGTTTTAAAAGCTCTTAAGAAAGCAGGATTTGAAAAAGTATCGCAAAAAGGAAGCCACATCAAATTGCGACGTACTTTTAAAAGGAAGGTTATTACGGTGATTGTACCCGATCATAAAATGATTGCTAAAGGAACATTTGGTAGTATCCTACGCCAAGCCGACATGAGTAAAGATGAATTTGAAAGGAACTTGTAATTCTTTCCACATATTCAGCCAACACAGGCTTAGTATATACTTGAAACATGAAAGTTGAACTCACAAATGGAAATATCACCCTCCGCCCTTTTACTTTAGCTGATGCTGAATATCACTTAACGCATGAAGATCAAGAAATTGAGAAATGGCTAAGTGGTGGAAAGAGTACTCTTGAAAGCGTCACAACCTGGATTCAAAGAAATGCTGATTCTTGGGCAGTTGGTGGACCTGTGTTCAATTTTGCTATTGTTGATACATCAGGAACGCTTGTCGGGATGGTAGAAGCACGTCCAATTGATCCAGCAGCTTTTACTACTCAAGAAGGTGATGTGAATATTTCCTATGGAATTTACCCCGAAGCTAGAGGAAAAAATTATGCAGTTGAGGCAGTTGAGTTGATTATGCAATTTCTGAAGACGCATGATCATAATCGTGCAGTCATTCGTGTTAATCCAGAAAAAATTGCTTCATTGAGTGTCCCACGTAAATTGGGTTTTGTTGAGCTAGAGGATGCTTCAAAAGATGAGCTCATTGCTTTTGGTAAGTTGCTATAAAGCGCGTGGTACAATACTTTATATGGACACACATTCATACAAGGGTTGGCTTGTTTCGGATAAACTCTGGAAAAGAGCACTTGCAGTAGTTCTATATAATTTATTTGGTCAGCTCCTGATGGGTGTTATGTTTTTTACACTTGTACTTATACTCGCATTACTCGGCTCAGTATTAGGAATTAGGAACTAGTTTGCTCCGGCACGTAAAGCGCCTGTATTTTTCTCTCTCCTTTTGGCACCAGAAATAAACCCATACCAAATTCTCGACACACATCAATATTATACTGTTGCCTCGCAGCATCCTCTTCTGGCTCAGGCCATATGGCAGAATCTCGCAGGCTTTGATCGAGCATATACCGCCTCGACCAGTAACTCTCATCATCATCTCCACTCATTTCTTCGACAATCCGACGAGTTTCTGGAGTTGCTACCACAATAGCTACACCATCACTAAAAACTACGGTCCTTGCCAGATAGCTCCACGGACTTAGTTTTGATGGATTGCATAAAATACCTTTAAAATCAGGATTGGAGAAAAAAGGATATGTTCTTGCTCCATTTATAGGGTGATTGTGAACATCAAACAGCTTTACCCCTTCAGGAGGATCAACAAATGATGTACTTACTGAATGTTCGTTTCCTATCGATGGTGTAACCTGATAGTGCAGCTCTCCCTCTTCTGTTAACGCAAATAAAGAGTCTACTTCAATTTTCAAGGGTCTTATCTGATGAGTGAGCGCTTCGAATTCGGGACTCAGTTCCGTACCCACTAATTCATCTATGGTTATTTCTCCCTTCAATAGTCTCTCAATTGCACCATTTCCACTCCACTGCGCAAATTCCCAATTTCTCCACCTGTTCAATTCTATCCGCAAGGGCTGTGTAGATGGCTCAGCGTCTACGACAGTATTACCTTCATTAACCAATGTATCTAGTTCTCCAATGGTAGATTCGGCAAGATCGATAATTTGGTCACGATTGTTCGCCAATGCGGGATCTGCACTATCCCCTGACAAGACTCTTGCTACATCTGCTTTAATACTTTCGACTAAATCAGCAACCGGAACTGGAGCGGATTCTACAGCAAGATCGTTGTCTTTGAGTTCCTCGGAAGATAACAAAGGCCTATCTATGTCTTCTTTAAACATAAAATCTTACTTTCCTCGATTAAGCAGTTGTAATTTATTGCGAATATTTGAGACCAATTGTTTTTGTTCAATATTTGCAATGATCTTATTTCTTTCCAGCAAGAGCTGCGACATCGAAGTCTTATACTTTTGCATTAAATCACTTAAATCCGATGTATTGTTACTCATAGTATTTACCAATCCTTAACCAAGTATACAAATATAGTTTGCTGCAAGTTGATCGATTTGATACTATGGTGCTATGATTTCCTACATTCTCGCAGGTCTGCTCGGGACCACAATTATGATTCTGTGGGGAGTCTATGGGGATCTACTTGTTGAGAAATTCGAAGTACGTAAAGTTATAAGGAGTTTGCTGTTTGGACTATTCTGGAGCATCCTCGTCTATACCAATGATCCCTTTATGCCTCTGTTTATAGTCTCGCTCGTAGTTATAGGCCTTGAACGTGCATCAACTGAAATTTACAAAGCATTTATAAGAAACGAAGATCAAAGTAAGTACGCCATTCCTACAAATCTTAATTTAAATCTAAACAAGTTTACTGGATACTTCGTTGGAGCATCGCTTCTCCTCTTACACATTCTCTTGGTCGCTGTAATTGACCTGCCGCAAGGAATTAACAATCTCGTGACACCTTTTTTCGTAGGGTTGGCTATTGCTCTTGGAGGCATGTTTAAGGACGCACCTTATGAAGGGTTCGATAAAGTTAAATTTTTTCGCAGTCCTATTGTGGCCACGATAGTTGGCATTGCGATATCGGTTTTTTACCCAGTAGTGCCGGGGAAGTATTTTATATTTGCAATTGGCGGAGGCGAAAGAATAATCTCTGAATTTTACAAAAAAATTATTAAAGGACGTGTACCAGGAAAATTTAAAAGCAAAACTTTTGATCATGCTTGGCAAGGAAAAAGATGGAAGATTTTGATTCCTTATTTTGTAGCTATAGCAGGGCTTATACTGCTTTGTTTCATTAAGTAATATATGCGCACAATAAAACACGCAACTACTCCAGAAGAAATCGAAGATGCAAAATCTGTCCGCAGATTAGTCTTTCAAATCGAACAGTGCATAGATCAGGCATCCGATTTTGATGAAAATGATGATAGTGCAATGCATTTTGTCGCATATGAAGAAAAACCTATTGGAGCTGCACGTGTGAGATTCCCAGATCACAAAAAACGCGCGAAAGTTGAGAGAGTTTCAGTTATTCCTGAACACAGAGGGAGTGGTGTTGGAAAAGAACTTATGATGGCTATCCATGATCATTTGCAAGATCTTGAAGTAGAAGAACTTTATCTGGACGCCCAAACACACGTGAAAAACTTTTACGAAAAACTCGGCTATACTCAAGAAGGAGAAGTATTTGAAGAAGTCGGTATCCCACATATCGTAATGGCTAAACGACTTCGATAGTCAATCACCAAAAAAACATGCGAAATATCAAACTTAGCTATGCGATTAACTTCTTAAATTCATCATTGTTTTGGATACCAATTTGGGTTTTTTACTATCTCAGATTTACAAACTATGCAGGCATCGGCATTATCGAGTCAATAATGATTTTTACTTCGATAACGGCTGAAATTCCTACTGGCGCAATTGCAGATCTACTTGGGAAAAAGGTGACACTTATCGCATCATTTATTTTTCGTGCAGCAGGGAATATTCTCATGGGCTTTGCTGTATCGTTTGGCCAAATTGGATTAGCTGTTTTTATTATGACAATCGGAGGAGCACTTTTTTCAGGGACAATGGAATCGCTTATCTATGATTCATTAAAAGAAAGGGGCAAAGAAGATAGGTTTGATAAGGTTATCGCACATACAACTTCAATACAGCTTATTGCGACTGCTATCGCTGCGATACTAGGAGGATATTTTTACACAATTGACGTGCGCCTTCCATTTTTTGCTCTCGCAGGATTCCAAATTATTGCTTTAATACTTTGCCTTTTCTTAGTAGAACCAAAAGTTGATTCCTATACCTTTTCATTCAGTGCATATAAAAAACAATTATTCAGTGGCTTTGGCCAGCTTTTTTCAGTTAAAAAAATCAAGAAACGCGTTCTATTTTTGCTTTGTCTGGGAATTCTATTTGTGGTCAGCTATGAAGCGGTAAGTGACATTGTATTAGTTGAATTTGGCTACACAGCGAAAGAAATTGGCATACTTATGTCAATAATCTTCTTAGTATCAGCAGCGGCATCACAGTTTACGCCTTACATTTCTCGCAGGTTTGGATCTATGCCTAGTGTTGTATCATTGGCGATGATTGGTTATAGCACATACATAGTGACACCAATTCTCACAAAATTCTTAGCGGGATTTTCAAATATTGTTCGCGCTTCATCTGGTGGCTGCTATAACAATGTTGTGTCTAGTGTTCTCAACAAAAATATTGATTCAAGGTACCGAGCAACCACTATATCAACGTTTTATATGCTTGAGAGAATTCCTTATCTTATTCTTGCTTATCCACTTGGGGTTATTATGGACAAATATTCAGCAGTAAGCTTTGGGTTTGGACTAGGTATGATAATGACCGTATTTATTCTTTTTGTACTCCTAAAGCACAGGGATATTCTCGTAGATTAAGAACTAAGACAACAAAAGAAAGTGCTGAGATTGCGCCCAGCACCTCCTTACACGTATAACTTCATAAATTACTTATTTACCTCCACAAAGTTTGCAAATTTGCTTGTGCATTGCGAGTTCATAAGCCGCGGAAAGACCAACGAGAATATAAACTAATTTCTCAAGCATAGGCATTGAACCAACTAATGTGTTTACGAGGTTAAAATCGAAGAGGCCAACTAGACCCCAATTAAGTGCTCCTACAACCATGAGCAGGTATGTAAGTGTGTGCATGTTTTTCATACTTTTCACCCCCTTCCGCTCTGTAATTTTATTATACAGAATTATTCAGCGCGATCCCTACAAAAGTACAAGTACTGTTGCACAATACCTTTAAGACCCAAGAAGCGATAAAGATCGTAAAACATTAATACGTCCTTATGTATTCCCTTCATAAAACTAACTTTTACTATCCAAGGCACACTAAGCGCCGAATTAGGCATCCATCCTGTACGCAAAGATTTTTCTAACGAATAACGATTGAGAGCAGCCTCAATCTGAAAACCATTTACATTTTTATTTAATACTTCAGCCAATATGGTTTTTCGCACTATTCTTTCACCAGGAATGAGAATATCACCACGGAGTAACTTGACAATATATGGATGCATAGTTCTACGCATTACAATCATGTCATACATATCGCCACGCATAACTTCTACAGCATTCTGTAATTCTCTGCTTTTTAATCCTTTTAAATCAGCGTCAACTAGTACGATGTATTTTCCTTTTGCAGCAAGTAGCCCCTTGCTGATTGCATTGCTTTTACCGCTATTCTCCTTTAGCTTAATTAGTCGAATTTTAGGAAACTCATTAGCGATGATATCATCAGTACCATCTGATGATCCATCATCAACACAAATTATCTCATCTATTGTTTTTACCTTTGTGACAGTACGTAATACAGATCGCACTCGGGGCGCCTCGTTAAAACAAGGAATGATACAACTGAATTGTATTCTTGAACTCATATTATTCGATCAATTGTACGATACAATATACGGTATGGGGTATATAAAAATTACTCTCGTCGCAGTATTAACATGCGGTATTTTGATCCTTAACTGGTCTGCGCTTGATAATATTGTTAAAGGCAGGGGTGGATCGATGAATGAGTACATAACACTAGCCACAACAACCCCAATGATACTCTTAGTCATTTATTATGTATGCAATGATAGATTTTCACGATAATATTAAGTTTGTATGAAAAATAACGCGAAAGCATTACTAGAACAACATCTTAAACAAGAGCATGCGATATCACCGTTTTCAACGTATTTAAAAGAAATTGTGTACGGTGGGATAGATGGTATTATTACGACTTTTGCTGTTGTGGCAGGCTTTTCTGGTGCTCAGGGTGGCATTGCTGACCCGGCCCTCCCCACACTTACTGTGCTACTTTTTGGATTTGCTAATCTTTTTGCAGATGCAAGTTCTATGGGCTTAGGCAATTTCCTTTCGGTTCGCGCAAACCAGGATGTGTATAAAAAAGAGCAAGCAAAAGAACGACACGAGATTGAGCACAATACTGAATTTGAGAAAGAGGAGACTCGACAGATGTTGATGGGCAAGGGCTTTACTCCGGAGCAAGCTGAAAAGCTTACACTTCTCTACGCAACCAATAAAGAGTATTGGACGGAATTTATGATGAAGGAAGAACTTGAAATGCAAAATCCATTAGGAGAAAACCCATTAATTACGGGCATTATTACAGCAGCCTCATTTATGATATTTGGATTAACACCGCTTGTACCGTACGTTTTATTTAAAGGATATCTTGGAAATGAGTTTACGTTGTCGTTGATATTTGCTTTTGTTGCACTTATCCTTCTTGGATTTCTTAGATGGAAGGTTGCGAGACAGGGTTTCTTACGCTCAATTGGGGAAACAGTTTTTATCGGATCAATTTCCGCTGGCGTAGCTTATCTTGTTGGGACCTTTTTCCGCGTGTAGCCTTCTGTTAAATAAGCCTTGTATTTTGTTTTCGTAGTTCGTAAGATGTAATTATGATCTATTTGTATATAGGGAAGCATTCTATTAAGTTGCTGAGCCTATCCAAAACTATTCTTGGGCAGTTTAACCCCACTCTTTTCGCTAAAACACACTCAAATGATTTGATTGTTAACGGCGCGATGTCGAGCATTGATCTTGTGGCGAGCGCCATAAAGGAGGGATTAACTAATGCCCAGCCTACGCCAGTTAATGATAAAGAGGTTACGCTCATCTTACCCCAAGAAGTATTTACGTATGGCCGTTTTAATATACCTGCTGATATCTCAGAAACGGCGATTATGCCGTTCATTAAAGATAAAGTTAGAGCGGAACTTCAGATTTCTATCGAATCTGAACAGGCAGATTTTATTATTACCCGACAGGAACAAGAGACTGTTGTACTTTTTTACTCAATAAAGAAAGAGGCGTACTTAGAGTATCAGCAAGTCTACAAGCTTCTACAACTTAAACTTACTAAAATAATCCCTGAAACTCTCGCCTACTACAAACTTTTTGAGAAAACACTACGCAAAGATAAAAAGGAAAAAATTATCTATGGAGTCTATAGAGAAGTAGATTCGTTCGGCTACCTATTCGACTCGCTCGGCCTCGTCGAAGCAGAGCGTTTCGCATTTGGAGATGATATTAAGCCTGCGATAAAGAAGAAAATCGACGAACTTAATAAAGAGGATACAAAAATTAATCGCCTTATTTTATCTGGAGCTGAATCTAAAAAAGTGCGCCAAGACTTATTTACTAAAGATGTTGGCGCGTGGACAAATCCGTTGGAAAAAATTGTGGACAATTTCTATCAAGATTATTTAAAGCTTATTGTCGCAAATTCCACGACTATTTTTCCTGTGCTTGATTATGATGTGTGTTTTGGAGCGTTTATTTTTGCACAAGAAAATAAAGAATTTAGCCTCATGAAGACCAATCTCACACCGGCTTCCATGAAAAGAATAGGAGCACCATCAGTTAATATGTCATTTATGTCAGAAATCTTCAGCTTAAAAACAATCGGCATGTTCCTTGCGTCTTTTGCAATATCATTCGGTCTAATCTTTGGCTTTTCAAATATGAATGTTTCAAATCTAAAATTCCAGTTACCCTTCCCGCAGAAAGCAGATGAAAAAAAGGCTGAAATTTCACCAAGCCCAGTGCCAACCGAAGAACCTGAGCCCACTCCCGCTATAGCAAGAGAAGATATTAAGATCAAAATATTGAATGGTTCTGGTGTAAAAGGTAAGGCATCAGAAATTAAGAGCACGCTTCAAGAGGCTGGTTACACCGATGTCATTACCGCTAATGCTGATAATTTTGATTATGAAACATCAGAAATTCAAGTCAAGACAGACAAAAAGGATGCCTTTACCCTTCTTAAGGAAGATTTGAAGGACTTTGCAACAATAAAAACAGCGGGCGATCTTGATGAAGAAGATACCGCAGATGCAGTGTTTATTATTGGCGCAGATATTCAGTAAGCTTCTTTCGCTTCAGCAGTTATAATAGCCTATATGGAAGATCACGATATTCAGGATTTAGAAAGCCGTCTCAACGCGCTCTTAGAGAAAATAAGTGTTTCTAATCTTAAAACACGATTAAAAGACTTGGAGACAAAAACATACGACGATGCATTCTGGACAAATTACGAAGAAGCGAACGAAGTATCACAAGAAATATCAAATTTGAAGAAGGACATTGATGATGCTGAAATGATGCAGCTTCTTTTCGAAGAAAAGCATTATGACGAGCTTAAAAAGATAATTCGCGACTACGAAATTCGTCTTTTCCTCTCTGGTCCATACGATAAAAAGCATGCGCTTGTAGGGATTCATGCGGGTCAAGGTGGAACCGAAGCTATGGACTGGACTTCTATGTTATATCGCATGTACACACGCTATTTTGATCAGAAAGGATATACCTATGAAGTCCTCGATATGATTGATGGCGAAGAAGCTGGCTTAAAAACCGTCATTATGAAAGTAAAAGGGCCTTTTGTGTTCGGCTACATGAAAAATGAAGCTGGTGTGCATCGTCTTGTGCGCCAATCCCCGTTTAACGCAAATGGTTTAAGGCAAACATCCTTCGCGCTTGTTGAAGTTATTCCCGTCATTGAAGATAAAGAAATTCATATCAATGACGAAGATTTAGAGTGGCAGTTCTTTAGATCAGGAGGCCACGGCGGACAAAATGTTAACAAAGTTTCAACAGCCGTCCGCCTTATTCATGCGCCTTCTGGCATCATGGTAACCTGCCAAAAAGAGCGCAAGCAGGAGCAGAATAGAGAGATTGCGCTTGAAATGTTGCGCGGAAAATTGTGGATACTCGAACAAGAAAGACGAGATAAAAAAATAGAAACGTTTAAAGGGCCAAAGCAGGCTTCCTGGGGGCTCCAAATTAGATCTTATGTGCTGCATCCTTACAAACTTATTAAAGATCTCCGCACAAACCACGAGGATAAAAATCCAGACATTGTCCTCGATGGCTATCTCGATGAATTTATTGAAGCTTCTTTACGTGCTAACTAAAAGAATTGCCGTTTAATTTTATACCGTATTCTGGTATTCTTTGAATATGAAACCTGTCGAGAATACGGCTAAGACACAATTGGTCCAGCCTGATTCTGAAAATATAATTCATAAACTATCAGTTGATCAACCGTTAGAAGATATGACACTTAAAAAAACCTTCTCAATTCTTGGTTTAGTCGTTGTCCTAGGCATCGTATCGGGCTTTGGACTTAGTTATCTCAATAAAGCTACCGGTTCCGGAAGTAGTGAGTCGCAAACTGCAAATTCTGAGAGCAAAGGTGATGTAAAAGAAACCGCAGGAATCGTAGATAAAAAGACGTTTAAAGATTCCGCTGAAGGCGAGATACAAGAAGGTGGCGACAAAAGTGGAGAAGGCAGTTTTAAGTTAATCCGTCCGGGAGGAGAAGATCAGACTGCATACCTAACTTCTAGTACAGTCGACCTTTCTGAGTATGTGGGCAAGAAAGTACGAGTTTATGGCGAGACATTCTCTTCACAGAACGTTGCCTGGCTCATGGATGTTGGATATGTCGAAGTTCTAAAATAATCACCATGATCGTATTCAATGACGTCACCAAAACGTACTCAACAGGCACTATTGCCCTCAACAACGCCACATTCCAAGTGGAAGACAATGATTTTATTTTTCTAGTAGGCCCTTCTGGTGCTGGTAAAACCACAATTCTTAAAATGATACTTCGTCAATTAATACCGACAAGCGGCACCATACTTATCAACGATCAAGAAATTACTCAAAAAAAGTTTAGTGAAGCAGAGAAATTAAGACTGCGACAATCGATAGGAGTTGTTTTTCAAGACTTTAAACTTCTTTTCGACAAGAACATCGTAGAAAACATTGCAATCTCTCTTAAAGTAACCGATGCTCCAAAAGACCGCATTAAATCTGAGGTTGATGAAGCGCTCGAACTAGTCGGATTGTCTAGTAAAAAATTTATGTTCCCAGTCCAGCTATCTGCCGGAGAACTCCAGCGCGTCGCAATAGCGCGCGCTATTATCGGAGATAGAAATATTATTCTCGCAGATGAACCAACAGGCAACCTTGACCCAAAGACAACATGGGAAATTATGAAAATATTTAAGAAACTTGAAGGGAACAAAACAATTCTTATTGCTACACATAATGTAGATATCGTTAATAGCTTTAAAAAACGCGTCATAACACTTAATGACGGGAAGATTACAAAAGATAAACGGGAAGGTAAGTACGAATTATGAGAGACTTTATTACATCAATAAAAAGGACACCGTACCAATCACTTGGTTCTTTTTTGATTCTCTTTTTTACTCTTTTTCTCGCGCTTTTCTTCTTTACGATAATTTCATTCTTCCATGGCATGCTTTCATATGTAGAAACACGGCCTCAGGTTATCGCTTATTTCGACGTTAAGGCGAAAGAAGATGAAATAATTACACTAAAAGAGCAGATTGAGAAAACAGGAAAAACCTCATCAGTTATTTATGTGTCGCAAAATGCAGCGTTAAAAATATACAAGGATCTAAACCAGGATAATCCTCTTTTGCTCGAAATGGTTTCTGCCAATATTCTTCCCGCTTCATTAGAAATTTTTGCTACGAAGCCAGTATATTTATCTGAGCTTGCCGAGTTTTTACAAAATCAACCGCTTGTCGACGAAGTCAATTATCAAAAAAGCATTGTAGACCGCCTAGTGGCTCTAACTAATATATTACGCCAGGTGACAATAGCACTCTTACTCCTACTCTTCACGATAACGGTCACCGTTTTAATAACAACTACAGCGTTCAAAATATCGCTCAAGAGAGAAGAGATCGAGGTGCTACAGCTCATTGGAGCCTCAAAAAGATACATTCGTCGACCATTCATTAATGAGGGAATGATTTTTGGATTTTTGAGCGGAACCGTGGCATTTGTGCTATTTTATGGCATCTTCTTTTACTTCCAACCATTCCTTAAGACGTATTTAACCGGTATTCCAAAGCTCAGCATTGCGAATTTAGAACAATTTAATATCTTCGTTTTCCCGCCAAGCCTAGAATTTATTGTCCTATCTTATGGACTCATCATATTTTTTGGCGCTGCAATTGGATTTATCGGAAACTACCTCGCAACTTCAAAATATATTAAGTAAGACCGCATAAGACTTCTTTAATTTCTCTTTAGTAAGATGCCGTCTATATGGCAGATATCACTGTAAGTGAAATTCATCCGAACCCAGAAGAAGGATTTGAGTGGGTGGAAGTTTATAATGGTGGATCAGAAAGCATATCGACATCTCGTTTAAAGCTTTACGATGTAACGAGTAAGGTCTTAAAAATTAATAAAGACATACTTCCTGCGCACACATATGTAGTAGCCACCGCTTCCGCAATTCTTAATAATGGTGGCGACACGGTAATTCTCGAGAAAGACGGCATTATTATCGAAACAATAACCTACGAAACAATTCAGCAAGGAAAGAGTTACTCCCGGTGCAATAATGTTTGGATTATAAATGTTCTTCCGACTTATGAGATAGCCAATCTCTGTGAAGCACCAACAGCGTCGCCTACAAATATATTACATGAGGCTACGCCAACACCATCACCAACAATTAAAATTGTACCTACATCTGAAAAGAAAAATCTCCTAGCACCCATAGAATTTAATAAAAAACACTCACTATCCGAACAGATTTCTTCTGAAATAAAGATGTCAACTCCTACAAAGGCCCTCATCACACCACAACCACAACCCACATCATCAGCTTTAGTTTCCTCATTAGTGCCTATAGGGATCTTTTCTTTTATTCAGTGTGTTTTTTTGGTATACCTAATCATAAAGCGTATTCGTTATGATTAAAAAAATTATATATTGGGCACCACCACTGATTTGGATGGGGATTATTTTTTACCTATCCTCAAAACCCCAATTTACTGCAACTGGCGAAATTCTTGAAGACTTCTTGATCTTTAAAACCTTACACATGGCTGAGTATGGATTGTTGGCACTGCTTCTATTCAATGCATTGTACAACACAGTTACACAAAACTTTTATAATGCTATAAGACTTTCTTGGGTTTTCAGCGTACTTTATGGTGCCTCAGATGAGCTGCATCAAATTTTTATTCCAACGCGAGGTGGCACGCCACGTGACGTATTCATTGATGCTCTCGGCATTACACTCGTGCTCTATATTATCTATCACACACGACAGAGACCTGCCTCAAAAAAAAGGATGTGATATAGTAAATACATAACGACACTATGAAACAAATAGGAAAAATATTACATAAATTTTTTATTCCCTCGCATCATAATAACTTTAGAGCTAAAGGACTTCATCTTGATATGCTTATGTTCTTTCTTATGATTGCCATATCGATAAATACTGTTGGCTACCTTTGGCCAGGAAAATTACTCGGCTATGCAACCGACATAACAATCGAAAAATTACTTGAAAAAACAAATCAGGAAAGAACGAATCAGGGCCTTCCGCCGCTGCATTATAACGACAAACTTGCGGCTGCGGCGTGTAACAAAGGACAAGACATGTTTACCTATAATTACTGGGCACATTATCGACCAGGCGACGGCACCGCTCCTTGGCATTTTATTAAGCAGAGCGGGTATCAATACGAATATGCCGGTGAAAATCTTGCCCAGGGATTTCTTTTTAGCGATGCGGTAGTTCAAGGATGGATGAATTCCCCTACGCATCGCGCAAATATCATGCGCCCAGAATATGACGATGTAGGTTTTTGCGTAACGAATGGGGTTTTGCAGAACGAAGAAACGACGCTTGTTGTTCAACTGTTTGGTAAACCAGTTTTATCCCAAGTCCAAGCACAGGCAATCCCCATAGCAGAAGCCGCTGAAATTCCTGAGAATCCTGCCGTGCCGGAGAAGGACTTAGAAAAAGTTCTTGAACAAAAACCCATAAAAGCAGAGGCAAAAGAGGCTCTTCCTATTCAAAAAGCTGGTGTACTTAGTCTTGAGTCGTTCTCACTTAATTCATCGCTCACAATAATTGGATTGCTCCTGCTTATATTAGGAGTTGATCTCTTTTTCGCAGTAAGACTGAAAATTGTTCGTATGAGTGGAAAAAATCTTGCACATTGGCTCTTTCTGGGCTCAATAGCATTAGCATTACTCATTGTTCGCTCAGGAGTCATTTTATAACTATGAAACGCTGGTCAATATTTAAAAAAATCGAAAATGATGCAGCTCATCATATCGCTGAATATTTACTCCTTATTGTTTCAGCAATATGTTATTTGGTCTTCCTTTCACTTTTTAAGGGCGAACACCAGAAGCAACTCATTGTCAGTTTCTTCTTTGTTGCCTACTACGTTATGTGGGGAATTATCCATCACGCTCGGGATCAGTCGCTACATCTTAAAATTGTGTTAGAATATATATTGATTGGAGCTCTAGCAATGCTTCTGCTCCGATCGTTATTAATATAAAAAATCAATATGAAAGGTGTAATACTCGCTGGCGGTTTAG
This sequence comes from Candidatus Woesebacteria bacterium, assembly GCA_018062135.1. Classification (GTDB taxonomy): domain Bacteria; phylum Patescibacteriota; class Microgenomatia; order UBA1406; family HO2-37-13b; genus OLB23. The sequence continues at coordinate 113,575 of JAGOSW010000001.1, read as the reverse complement.
CAACACGACTGTATCCACTTACATACGCAACAAATAAGCATCTTCTCCCCGTATACGATAAGCCAATGATTTTTTATCCTATCCAAACACTTGTCAACGCAGGAGTTAAAGAAGTACTTATTATTACTTCCGGACCACATGCTGGCCATTTTATCGGTGTTCTTAAAAACGGTAAAGAACTTGGCCTTGACCATCTCGAATATGCCTATCAAGAAAATCCGAAGGGTGGTATTGCTGATGCCCTCGCTCTCGCAGAAGACTTTGCTGACGGCGAGCCACTTGCAGTTATCCTTGGCGACAATACAACCGATGAAGATATTTCTGAATCTGTAAAATCCTTTTCAGAAGGGGCAATGATATTTTTACATAAGGTAAAAAACCCAGAGCGGTTTGGAGTACCCCGATTTGACCCTAATGATCCTTCGAAAATCGCTGAGATAATTGAAAAACCTGAAAATCCTCCATCAGACTTTGCTGTTACTGGGCTCTATATATACGATAATAAAGTTTTCGACTTTGTAAAAAAATGCGAACCTTCTAAAAGAGGCGAACTCGAAATTACAGACGTCAATAACTTTTACATTGAAGCCGGACAACTTCGATGGGCTGAGCTTGGCTTTTGGATAGACGCTGGAACATTCGAGAGTCTTTATGATGCCAATTCTTATTGGGCAAAAAAGGCCGCGTGACGTATAATGCTAGATAGGCATGAATAATAAGAAAATACTTCGTACCGCTTTACCTTTCATTATTATATTTTTAATCAGTCTTCTTATTGCTGTCTATACCTATGTGCAAAAAAACCTTACAGGAGCACGAGCCGGTGATGAAGCGCTTAAAGTTACTCTAACGAATGTTCGCGACCCTCTTTCGACAAATGAAACATGGGAATGGAAGATGATTGGACAGACTGATAGAGCGCCAAGTAGCCCCATAATACTAACCTATACCGCAAGATGGTGCCTAAAACAAGGCATTAACACTCCCTGTATCCAAGGAATGCAAGATGATTACTTTTATGAAGTTGGAACGGGTAGCGTCACTATTAACGCAAAAGAAACTGCCGCGAAAATTACGCACCAAAGTGTAAATTGTGGCCGTATTGAGCTCGATGTGCTGCGTGATGGACAGTCTGTAGGCAAGATAGTACATTCAACCTCTACCGAGTGCACAGATAACTTAAGGAGTGGTGGTGCTTCGCGCATAGATTCTGCAAGTGAAATTTCTGATCTTATTAACAAAACTTTAAAGAGTATTTTAAGCTTGACTGACGGAGACGAAGAAGAGGTCGATGAGAATCCTGAAGATCCTACGCAGCCAGGTGAACCAGGCGGGGGCGGCTCAGACGGTCTTTGTAAAACAACTGGGCAATCATGTAGCGAACCCTATAGAGAATCATGTGGCCAGGGAGATCAAGCAGGAACACGTGTGTGTCATAAGCATGGTGTCTGTGCGGCTCCAGGAAGTGGCGTCCAATGCAGTTGGGGTGCTGGTTCTTTTTGTGAACCATGTGAACCAGGAACAACCATTGGCGATCCCGTACCACCAATAAAGCCACCACAAAATGTGCAGCCAGGTAACCCAGGTGGAGGAAATCCATCACAACCGCCGGCACCGCTTCCACCCGTAAGTAACAGCGATGCTCAGGAAGTTGTGGATTTAGTTGATTTTATAAGAGCAAACTGCAAATTCCCAAATTATGATTATGGTCAAGTAGTCGAAAATGGCCTTGTTTCCAACTATAACGCAGCACAGTGCATGGCTGCTTTTAGCAAATCACAAAACGACAAACAAACAAAAGATGAAATTGTCACAAGTGCAACAAATTACGAGCGACTGCAATGTGTTGGCTTCACAGAAGCAGCTGTAGCAGCGGCATCTGGCAACTCCTACAACGGTCCTGGAGGCCATGCATATCAGCGCGCAACAAGCAACAACGCGTACCTACTTATTGACTCAAGGACACAACCTGCCGCTCCTAATGATATTGCCGTATGGAATAAGGCACCAGGAATGCCATGGGGACATGTTGCGTACATAGTTGAGAGCAATTCAAGCGCATTTACCGTTATGGAAGCGAACTTCCTCGAAGTCTTTCCAGATGGTACAAGGCACCCATGCTGGGGCTGTGTTCGAAAAAGAACATATCAAATTGGCCAGGAAAGAAATGAACGCAACTTTGCAGGCTGGCTTAGAAAAAGATAAAATATACACCATATGAGAAACAGAATATTAATCGGCTTACTTTTAAGTTCAGGTATTTTACTTATCATTCTTATTGGTGCCTTTGTATTCTCACTGAATAGAAACGTATCTTCTGAAAAGCCTCTAGACAGCCAAAACCCACCAATCATAGAAGGTAGTACTGGCTCAACAAATCCAAACATTACAGAAACACCTCAGCAAGATGGGCCGGCTGATCCCATTGATATTGATGAAGAGGTTGACCAAGGCCAAAGACAAGACTACCCAGATATCTATCTGTACAATAAAATTCCCTTTGAAAATCAGTATTTCCGCATCGATGGAAAGATGCGACCTGAAGGGAATCCAGATTTTTCGTTCATTGCTACCATAAAAGGCCAAGATAGAGCTCTCTCAGAAGCTAAACTTAATGAATGGCTGATTGAATTAGGCCTTTCTCCTACCCAGGCTGCTGGCCTACTTATCGAATATCGTTAGAGCTTGCACACCCTCATACATTTCCTTTAGAATGAATAGTAATGCAAAGCTTGCTTTCTAAATTTGTGTCATTTAAAAAGGGAGTTCGAAATTCAATACTCCTTGGATTTGTGATCTTTGGTGCTTTTGCACTCTTCGCTCAGTTAACCTCTCCTTACGACATTGAAGTAAAAAGACCAGAAGAAAAACTCATAGCCCAGCAAAAAACATTTGGGGGAATGTACGATAATGCAAAGCCGGCAAATGAAATGGAAAAAAGAATACTCACCACATCAAAGGACGTATATTGTGCAATGTTTGGTATGGTATGCGATTCAAACTACGACACTTTTTCAACAGAAAATTTTGACAAAAGTGTTATGGGTAAGATTGGTGGACTTATCGCCACACCTTATTCTAACCCTCCAGCATTAGGCTCATACTATGTTCTTCATTCTCTTGATGAGGCGGGATTTGTTCCAGATTCATATGCTGCTGAAGGACTTGGATTCGCAGGACTAGCACCATTTATTCATATTTGGAAAAAACTTCGTGATATTGCTTTCTTGATAATTGCTTTAGCAATGATTATCAGTGGATTTATGATCATGTTCCGTACACGAATGGATCCACAACATGCAATAAAACTCGAGAACGCTTTGCCAAAAATTATTATTACCATGATACTCATTAACTTTTCCTTTGCTATCGCAGGATTTATGGTTGACGTCATGTATATTATGACAGGTATTATTATTGTGACCTTTGGACCACTCATAAGCCCCGATCTTACATTGTCAACTATGCTTGATCGCTATGTAAGCCCGTCAACTATTGATTTACTCAACTTAGGAATCGGTAATTATGAGGGAAGTATTAGTGGTGGCGTGTACGCTGTTATAAATCTAGTTTACAACTTACCTTACGCACTCCTTGGCATGTTTGGTGATACTATACGTATTTTTATTACGCATATAAGCGGAAACATATTAGGAATCATGCTTTTTGCATGGATAGGTGGAAAACTTGGGTTTTTTACGGTAGGCTGGCAAACACCAACTATTCCAATGATCATTTTTATTATGGTAATGATCTTGTTAATTGAGCCTATAGGTAAAATCATGTATGCGCTCCCTGTTATTCTTCTCGGATTAGTAATTGCTCTCTCGGTCCTCTGGGTTTTTATGCGACTACTAATATTAACGTTCAGAACGTACATTAAGTTGTTGTTTTACGTTATGCTTTCTCCGCTTATTTTAGTTGGTGAGGCTTTACCTGGATCAAATGTATTCATTCCATGGATCCAGACAATATGTGTAGAGCTTTTAACATTCCCCCTTATGATCACCATATTCCTGCTTAGTGGGGCATTTAATAATGCCATTTCAAATGGACAACTTCTTTCTTTGCCCTTCGTAGCTTCAATAAACCCCGAAAACCTTGGAGTGATAGTTTCATTTGGTATTTTATGGACAATGCCCGATCTTATTAAATTAGTAAAAGAAAAACTCAATACGCAAACTATGTCGGTGCCGGCTTTGAGCTTAGGAACATTCTTCCAAGGCACATCTGAGCCTGTTAAGGCTATGTTTACTAAACCGAAAGGACTTATAGTATTAAGCGAACTGGTGGGCAAAACATCACCGTTAGGTAAATTACTCGATCGTGGAATTTTTAAAGCTGCTAAAAGTGCTGGGAGCACGCACTGATCTATAAGAATAATCCAGGAAGTATGGTCACCCCTACAAAATTCAAGAGGAATACTGAGAATACGATAAGTAGTAATCCAAGTATGCAGGAAGTCATCATTTCTCTTGACTGCTGCACAGTTTCTGCTTGCCCTTGTGATAGTTGAATCTTTATAGCAGCCAATATTATACATCCCAAAGCAAAAAGACCGGCAACGCCGACGCCAAAACCAAATACCCAGCGCGTAATGAAGTCGGTAAGACTAAAACGGACACAACCAATTGCGCTATAATATCCATTATCTCTTCCGCACCTCATACACTCATCTTTTTCGGCATTCAAACGCGAAATTTCATTACTTGAAAGCACTACGCCTTTTCCTCTCTTTACCGGATCAAATCGATCTCGACAAAGTGCAACAAGATTTTCTCTCACTCCATCGGGTGGAATTTCGCAACGGCAAGCAGGATCTGAGGGCGATATGCCATCGGGCTTAGGAAACCCTACTTCACACGGTCTTTTTGAGGCATGTTCCTCTTGGGTTTTAAGTAGTGATTCTCTGGTTCTATTCCAAGCTTTTAACGGATTCGGCAACAGAGGTAAACCGATACCTCCAATTTTTTCTATAATCCAAGGTACTTTGTCGATGGATTTAAATGGAGCATAATAACAACATTGTGCCGCTTTTGGGTTTGATTCCAAACCTGGAAGGCCACAATTAATCCCTGGTATCGTTCTACTTATGTCTATATCCGCCCCAAAGGCATGGACTTGTGAAGGAGTACCAAGAATTACAAATAACGCAATAATGACTAGAATAGCTCTGCGAATCATATCCATACTATACCAAAAAGTTGATTTGCTAATGTTTTTTATTATTTGCCTCATCGGCGGCTTTCCCATAAGCAAGTAATCCTGCAAAAAGCATTATTAATGAATCTACTGATATTGCCTTTTCGCGAATTATATCTCGCTTTCGAGCACCTAACTCGCGTAACGCCATATTCTGGTTATATTCATGTGTACGATATTTTTTAACCCCCGCCTCAGTAAACATACTCGTCGTGGAACGTAATACTCCACGTAAAGTAGGACCAACTAATGGAATATGTCGCATTGCATCTTCTGCATTACGTAAATATCGACGAGCAATATTCATGTCGGCCACGCTTTCATATTCAGCCACTTCTAACTTCTTAGGTGGTATGCGCAATTCATGCTCCATGGTATTTAACATAATACGAATTTGATCTGAATCAAGTGTGGTTACATCAGTTCGTCCAAGAACCTTTTGATAATATTCAGCAAAAAGACTCGATTGGCCACCTCTTAAATTCTTCCAATTAATTTCGTGCATTGGTCCAAAAAGGCCTTTAAAAGCTTCCGGACGAGCAAATGCACGACCCCAAAAGATTTCATGACGTACCTTATATTCGTTACCTTGGTCAGGACTAAACGAGTAGGGATATTTAACAATACCCGCAACGGCTTCAGCTATTGATTTAGCACCGCTATGAATATCATCTTCCTCCTCAGCAGCACTCTGCGCAAATTTCTCTAGAGCACCCCCATCGCCAGTAAGCTTTTCCCACGCCTCTGTCATTTCTGCTGATTTATTTACATCTGAACTCAATCTATTGACTGCGTCAATACCACCCTGTTGTACTTCGAGTGAAAAATCAAAGTACGAACCACCCATTGCTTGATTTATACCGCCCTGATCAATTGCCAGCATATGTGCATAGCGCTTTGCCAAGGTCTCTTTCTTTCTTTTGCGAATTGATACTCTGTTATACCTATCTTTATCGCGCTCTTGCAATAATTTTCTATGGAAACCTTTTAGGGATTCATAATATTCTTCAAAATCAGCATTAAGTTTATGTTTATCGTCAGTAATCTCTCCAATGCGCTCTTGATTAAGTTTATAGTGCGTTCTTAATTTAGATTTAATATCCGGATCATCAAAGTCAGCATCCGTAAGATCTTGTGGATCCTCGAGCTGGCGTTTTATTTGTGCTTCCGTATCGCCGTCTTTACTTTTTGTATACTTTTCCCATTTGTTCCGCTCTATCGTATGTATTGCATCAATATATACAGGATAAATCTCTGTCTGCAATACATTTGCTGGAAGATCTTGAAAGAAGGGAATTTTCTCTACATAAGAATTAAGTGCAGTATAAAGCGTATTCTCGTTCTGTGGCATGTATCGTGGTTGTTCAAAACCGATTAAACTCGTCGCGAAACGCTTCGACAGATCATCAAATATGAATTTTTCATAATATGTCTCAAGGCCGTGTTGTTTAGCCGCTCGACCTTCTGCTTGCGCCTTGCGCCGACCATTAGTTTCCATACCTGTTTTTTCTTCTGCTTCTTCAGCTTTACTTGCCTTCTCAAGTCTCCGTACGTGCTTTCGATCCATTTTTTTATCATCTTTCATCAAATCCTTCACATTCTTATCTATGTACATTTTTACTAAGCGAGGACCGCCTCGTATCATGAGGCGCTTAGTCATATACTCGTGTTTTTTCATTCCTTGCAGGCCTTTATCTTCTGCTTCTTTCGCATATCTATCTGAATATAGATCATATTGACGAAGGCGCCAGCTTTCACGTCGTAGCATATGGAGCGAAGTCACATTTGCAAACTCCTGAACGGTTATATACTCATCATCAAAGTCAGCAAGGTCATCAGAACGCCCACTGTAAAAAGCTTTCTGGTTTTGATCATATAGATCGTAAATGCGTGTATGTGAAAATGGTTCGCTGCTCTTCCACCCAGTATCCGCGGCCTCAAGATCTCTCGGTTGATACAACATCCAAATCGGTGCAATTTTATCTCTTCCCCAGCGATCGTCAAGCATCTCCGGATGAAGTTCTGCAAGCATTTTCTCAATTCCAGATGATTGTGAGCCGCCATAATGTTGACCAATAGTAAATGGTTCATCTTCAGTACCTTTTCCACTTCTCTTTACAAGTAGCTTCGCATCGAGAAGCACACCCCAAGCTTCTCGACTATGTCCCCATGCGATACCACTTGCCATTTTAATAGCACGCAATTTCTTTTGCTTTATGCGGTCCATAGCTTTTTTATTCTTCTTCTCACGAATACTGTCTTGTGCATCTTGGGCGAGTTTATGATCAGATTCAGCTTTTCTATAGTCATCATCCAACGCGAGCATCTGAATCCAGGCGCGATATTCAGCTTCCGTAAGGCCTCCGACTTTAGACATTGAGCCATAGCGCTCTGTGACAGTCCTAGCAGTCTGCGACTTTAGTTGTTGGAGACTCTGAATAAGTAAGTTGTAACCTAAATTTACATCTTCTTCTTTTTTAAAGGTCCAAACCAAATCTGCTGGCTTAACACCATCTTTCTTAAGCTGTTCACCGAAATCTTTATGGCTACCGCCAGAATAAGCAAAAGTACGAGCATTATGGAAGCCAACAGTAATCTTTTGCAATTTAGTTATAGTGGACGCAAGGTCATCAACAAGCGCCTCGCTCATCGAAACTTCTACATTACGAGGTACAAGATATTCATTCATACCACCGATTAACATTCCATCTTTGCCTGGACCTCTATTTGACTCCGTCTGTTTATCAGAAGGTAAGAGCGCATCTGTACCTTCTAATTTAATCTTCCCTGGAACATCCATCTCAGTGTCGCCTGCTATTTCTGTTCTGATGTTGCGCGAAATACGCTCAACCAGCATACCTATATATTGCGTCTCTTTTTGACTTGATTGATCAACGGTCCCACTGAGTGTCGATAAGAATTCTCTGACGATATCTTTAACATCATTACTCATGGCTTTATACGCAGTATTAATAGAAATATCGTCAGGAGAAGTCGGCTTACCTGCCTCAGTTGCCTTATCGGCAAGCATTTCGCGCGTGGCTCTAAAATATGTTCTAAATTCATCGCCGCCATCAAATGCACGAAGTACAACTCTTTGGCGGCGCGTCAGATCAATCTGGCGAATAATTGCCGCGCCCAGCAAACTTCTTTGCAGCTCCTGAGTAAGTCCATAGTATCCGCCTTTTTTTTGAGTTTCGATATCAAGCCAGTTTTCAGTGCCTTCTATAATATTTCCACTGGCGTCTCTCGTTGCTTTTAATTGGTGATAATGCTTGTTTAAATATTTTTCGATGTCTTCGCGATCATCGTCTTCTTCATCTTCGCGTCTTTCTGGTGCTCCTGGCGGTCCTCCCGGTGGTCCCTCTGGAGGCTTAGGTGGCTCCTTAGGAGGCTCTGAAGCTGCAACTTCACCATCAATTGTATCCGCCATATCACCATGCCCCTCACCACGCAATCGAGATGCCAGATTCTTCAAACTCCCCCGCACTTCATCAATACCACGATTTGCGACTGACTTAAATTCTGGAGAATCCACAATTTCGCCTACAATTGATCCTATTAATAGTGCTTTTTTCTTATCGAATTTCTTCGTCGCAAGAGCAATAACGACAGCTTCAGTAATCTCTGGCACATGGGGGACAACTTTATTCTTAACCAATTCTGCCAATTCATTTACATGAGTAAGCATGTCTTCCTCAATTTTGTCATCATCTCTCTGACTTTCAGGAATTTTCTCGTAGTCACTTACTTTTCTCTTTAATTCATCTTGCGATGTTCTGGCCATGCTTTCTTTCTCTTGTTTTTTTTGCGCGTCAGTTTTTTGCGGATCAGCATCTACTTGACCCAGTAAACGGCGAATAAACTCACGGGTTTCACGAATTTTTCGCTGGAGTGGTGTTTCCGGATTTCCTCCTTGTTCAGGACTAGCCATTATTTTTTCGCCGGAAACTGATAAACATTGAGTGACGACAACATTGCTGCTGTGAGCGATTGACTACGTAAAAATTCTGGAAGTGCGCCACATTGTAAACATGAGGGACGAACGATCATGTAATAGAGAGAGTCGAAGGTAAGAAGAAAAGGAGCCAGTAAAAAGACCGCGCCTAAGGCCAATAGTGTAAACAGTACGTTCTTATGTTGATACTGTATAGCCTTCATCGTTAAAAGTTACGACTTATAGTATTATACCACATGAAACACATAAAGATATGGAATAGAGTATAGGGATTTGCTAAGCCTAATTCAAGGATCAGGAGATATTTTTAGGATTTTTTCTGCGCAATGACCAAGTAGCGATCTTCGCCTTCACCTTCAGAGAAGGATTCGAGAGACTGGTAGTTTTCAGCGATATGTTCATGAATTATTCGTCGCTCATATGCTGAGAAAGAGGAAAGCTTTGAATCTCTCTTTTCTTCAAGAACACGCTGGGCAACATTATTCGCAATACCTATTAGGCGTTCTTTCTGTGCTTCACGATAATCATTTACATCAAGGAGCACATCAACTTTTTCACCAATTTTTTGGAAAAGCATAGCTGAAAGAACGCGTTGTAATGAAGCCAGCATACGTGAATGCTTACCAATAAGGAGCGACGCATCTTCTTCAGTTCTAAAATGAATATGATACATCGTGCCTTCAAGCTTTATCTCAACTTCTGCCTTAAATCCAAGTTGGTCTAAGAGCTCTGTGGTAAGTTTCTTTATTACTTCTGTGTGGTCCATGTTTTTCCTTTTCTACTTGTAATAATGCTGAATAACGAGAAAATATTCCAATACAGTGCTAAACCAACAGGGAAGACATAAGAGAAATACCCAATCATAAGTGGGAACATTATCTTCATTTGTTTCGCCATGGCGACTTGCATATCTTCGCCAGAATCTTTTTCATCTTTTTTATCACCTTTTTTCTTACTACTGTTATCTTCAACTTTTTTTGGTGTTGATACCGTAGGAGATTGCATACTAATTTGGTAGTACTGTAATATCGCTGTCACGACAGGAATAATAAGGTAATACCAACCCAGCTTTTGAAATTGTGAAGGGTTAGCAGCAAGGTTAAACCCAAAGAACATAGGATCAATCGTTGTTATTTTTATGAGATCTGTATAGGCAACAGCATTAACCTCAGAAACTATTTTAGAAACATCAGGATTTGTTAAGAAAAGTTGGAGAACATGATACAGCGCAATAAATACTGGCATCTGGATTAAACCCGTCACACAACCCGAAGCAGGATTAATGCCATGATCTTGATAAAGTTTAAGCTGTTCTTTTTGAAGCTGCTGCTTATCATTTTTATGCTTATCGTTAAGAGCAGCAAGTTTTGGACGAAGCATTTCAATATCTCTAGCTGTTTTCATTTGCTTCGCGAATAATGGATTAAGAAGAAGTCGAATAGAGGCTGTTAAGGCAATGATTGCCCAACCAAGTGAACCAGGAATCTGCCATGTAGAAAATATAAAAAGAAATAAAAGTAAGAAATTAATCGTTGGATTAACTAAAAGTAGATTATATAAAGCTCCAATTCCCATGATATTTAAAGAGCAATTTGAACCCTGCCCTTAAGACGTCGTCTTTTTAGAGTGGCTCTTCCATCTGCTGTGCTATTTTTTGTCAAAAAACCGTGCTTTCTAAGGCGCTTTAGTTTTTTTGGTTGATAAGTTCTTTTTGGCATGTTTTTAATCAAAAACTGATGTATCTTCTCCGTTCAATTCCTTCCATATTGCCTCCGTAACAAATGGCATAAATGGATGAAGAAGCTTGAGGTCCGTAGAAAAGACTTTTTTCATCTCCTCAAGAACCTTTATATTACCAGATCGGACCGCTTCTTTCAACCGCTCAATGTAAATATCTGCGAATTCGTGCCACACGAATTCGTATAAATCATCAAATGCACGCGCAAATTCGTAGCTGTTCATACTTTTGTGAACAGATTTTTCGAGGGCTGCGTGCGCTATATTGAGCTCTTCTAAAGCCTTTTTATCTTCTGATGAAGGATCGCTTTCATCCTTTTTCCCTTCTTCTTCACTCATTTTTAATAAGCGACCGATGTTCCAGATTTTGTTCGCGAAATTTCGCATGCCGATAATCTTATCCTCGGCAAAACTTACGTCGCCCCCTGGAGTGGTCTGAAATACTAGAGTCGCGCGAAGCGCGTCCGCGCCAAATTTATCGATCATTACGAGCGGATTTACTACATTTCCCTTACTTTTACTCATTTTGAGACCTTTCTTATCGCGCACCATACCATGGAGATACACGTGTTTGAATGGAACTTTGCCCGTCACAAAAATCCCCATCATAATCATGCGAGTTACCCACACAGGGAGAATATCGTAACCCGTTTCCATAACAGTTGTGGGATAAAAATAATCGTAGAGTTCTTTATCTTTCTGGGTTTTCAATGTGATCATTGGCCATTGTGACGATGAAAACCATGTGTCAAACGTGTCTTCGTCTTGTTTAAATCCGCAGTCTTTTCCACACTTCAAACATTCCTTAGGCTGCTCCGTCGATACAAACCAGCCTTTTTCACTATGATCAGAGCCACATTGATATGCGGGAATACGAATACCCCAAACGATTTGCCTAGAAATATTCCAGTCATGGAAGCGATCAAGCCAATCATAGAGAATTTTCTTAAATCGCTTTGGGTGTACTTCTATTTCGCCTTTTTCAACAGCTTCCATTGCTTTTTCAGTCAATGGGCGAACTTTAACAAACCACTGTTCTTTTGGAAGTGGCTCAATAACTCTGCCGCACTTATAACACGTTGGTACACGATGTTCATATGCTTCGTTAACTTTCGTGATAAGTCCTTTAGCTTTCAAATCTTCTACAACTTTGGCTCGCGCGGCGGCTACTTTCATCCCTTTGTATGGCCCTGTGTGTTCATTTAATCGCCCATCAAATCCTATGACCTGTTTAAGTGGGAGATTGTGACGCTTCGCCATTTCATAATCATTGAAATCATGTGCTGGCGTAACCTTTACAACCCCGGTACCAAATTTTGGATCGACTGCTTCGTCAGAGATGACTTTTATAGTGAACGTCCCGAGAAGCCCTTCGACCTCAATTTCTTTGCCAATATATTCTATGTAGCGCTTGTCAGTTGGGTGAACTGCCACAGCAGTATCACCGAATTTTGTCTCAGGGCGAACAGTCGCTAATTCAAAGGGACCGTACTTCATATAGTAAAGTGGAACCGTTTCATCTTTATATACGACTTCCAAATCGGAGAAGGAAGTGCCGTCATGCGTACAATAATTCACGAGTTTTTTGTCACGATAAATTAACCCCTCATTAAACATGCGTTCAAAAGTCGTGTACACAATTGCAACAACATCCTCATCAAGAGTGAACTTTTTCTTCTCCCAATCAAGCGCGAAACCCAGTTTTCGTAGCTGATTTTCCATCGTTTCGCGATTTTGCATTACAAAGTTCCAAATATCTTTATATAGTTCGTCTCGAGGAAAGTCGAAGCGGCTTTTATCTTGCTTTGCTAGATGTTTTTCGTACACATATTGTGTCTCAAAGCCAGCATGATCAGCTCCAGGAAGCCACAAAACTTCCTTGCCCTGGAGCTTATGGTAGCGAATCATAATATCTTCATATACATACATTGCGTGGCCGACATGAAGATCTGCATTCGCATTCGGAGGAGGTAGAATAATTGAAAATGGTTCTTTTTTTGGATCGACTTTAGCGGTAAAAACACCGTCACGCTCCCATTGTGAGTATAATTTTTCTTCCCATTCTGACGGCACAAACGTCTTCTGCATACCGGCAACTATAGCAAATATAGCTTGCAAATTCAATCTAAAAGCTATATCTTTACACCATGGAATGGCACGTGGTAACCTTTTGGTGGTATGCTGTCTTAAGTTTAGTTGGCATACTTTTTCTTCCAACAACCCGATTACTTTTTAGACGATTTTATGACCAAGGGTATGCATTTTCAAAAATCATTGGTATTTTATGCATAACATACGCCACATTTATCCTTGGAACATTTAAGATTCTTCCTTTTACCTCGACAACTCTTTTCCTCATATTAATAGCAGCAGGAGCATTTAATTTCTACGTATTCAAAAAAACTAAAGATGAGTTCAAGATCACACCGATCTGGCTTTTAGAAGAAGTTCTGTTTTTAATAGCTATTTTTACTTGGGCGTATGTACGAGGCCAAGAACCTTCAATTCGCGGGCTTGAAAAATTTATGGATTTTGGATTTACAAATTCCGCACTACGAGGAGAATATTTTCCTCCAAAGGATATGTGGCTTGCGGGAAAGTCGATCAACTATTATTACTTTGGCCATATTACAGGGGCCGTTCTGACAAGATTATCTAATATTCCTGCCCAAATATCATATAATTTAATTCTTGCCTCAATATTTGCGTTTGGTATTACACAAAGCTTTTCACTTGGTCTCAATCTTGCGTACGTTGGATTTAAGAAAAACTTAAAATTGGCTTTCCTCACCGCGGTGCTGGCCATGTTCTTGGTCAATTTAGGTGGAAATTTGCATACTGCTTACTCATTAACAGAAGGCTACCCTAACGATAAGCCTGTAGCTATTTGGGAACTTAAGCCGAAATATGAGCTAAAAGACCTTGCGACACCTAAAGCATCATTCGATCGATTGTCTGAAAATTACTGGTACCCAAACGCAACGCGTTTTATTCCATTGACTATTCATGAATTTCCGCTTTATTCATATGTAGTTGCCGATTTGCACGGCCATGTCTATGACATTCCATTTGTCCTGCTTATGCTCGCTCTGTTATGGCTCTTTTTCGATGGGAGTACAAAAAAAGATGAGCACATTCCTGACTGGGTATACGCTCTTCTTTTCGGCTTTATGATTTCGATTCATTACATGACTAACGCATTTGACGCGCCAATTTACCTCATTCTGACAAGCGTTTTGTTTTTTGTTGTATTTAAGCTTTCCCGTGATTTCTTTATATACATGGCATTATTGGTTGGCTCATTTATTATCTTCAGCCTACCGTTCACCATGAATTTTGAGCCTTTTGCTACGGGAGTGGGGATTAACTGTGCTCCGGCATTTCTTACCGATATGAAAAAGTTCGGCCCGTTCTTATTTGAAGCTGGAAATTGTCAGGTTTCGCCTTGGTGGATGCTTGTAACGCTATGGGGATTTTTCTGGTTCAATTTCGTATTTTTTGGCTTAAAACTACTACCTTCGTTAAAAAAATCTATACGATCAGCTGATTACTTTGCACTCATGCTCTTTGCCTTTGGAACATTATTAATAGCAATTCCAGAATTTGCGTATGCAAAAGACATATATCCTTCACATTTCCGCGCAAATACGATGTTTAAGCTTGGTTATCAAGCTTTTATGATGATGAGCCTTGCCTCAGCCTATACTTTTGCGTCTTTTAAAGAGTTATTTAAGAATGAGAAGGGCATACTTTCTGTCGTTTACTTTATCTTAGGTGTGCCTTTATTCCTACTTATTGCCCTTTATCCTTCTTTCGCAATACATTCCTACTACGGAAATAAAGAAACAACATCACTAGAAGGCACACAATGGCTTACAACGACATTCCCTGAGAACGCAGAGATCGTTCAATTTTTTAATACATCTGTCAAAGGACAACCTACAATACTGGAAGCACAAGGCGATTCCTACACTGACTACAATGTTATCTCTGCATACACAGGATTGCCTACCGTTGCAGGGTGGTGGGTACATGAATGGCTATGGCGCGGATCGTCTGATGCCGTAGGAAAACTCATTCCAGACATCCAAAACATCTATCAGAGCAGCGATAAGGCAGCTACAGGCATTTTATTGAAGAAATATGGGGTCGAATATGTGGTCGTTGGGCCTAATGAAAAAGAGAAATATCCTCAACTTAGCGAAACTAAGTTTGGGGCTCTGGGACAGCTATTATTCACAACCAAATCAGGAGCTTCACACATATACAAAATCACCCTTGACAGGTGATATATTTTCTGATACTGTATTAAGTAACTCCGATCCTCGGAGACCCATAAGAGGGCATGACTACACGTCGAACCTTAACCGAACGGTAGTGATGCTCTTTTTTTATCCCAGAGCCCCAAAGTACTACAATTGATATAGTTCAATAGGCATTCTTAGCTTCTTCCTCTTAATTGCATCAAATTGACCTTTTGTGAAATCAACCATCTTAACCCTATCCTTATTTAAGAGATCTGCAATGCGCGATTGTATTGTTACATTAACTTTTTCCATACTTCAGTCTTTAGTCTAAACAAGCCAATATTCTTTGTCAAGTCCCATAGTTATTTACATGTTAATTATAGGATATCCTATAATTTATATTACTTAATTAGCCCATTGCAGAGCCACTTATTATTTTTAGAATACATGTGGATAACTATTTAAGATACTTATTTCATTAGAATTGAAAGTTTTGTACAATACTCACTTACTTATGAAGCTTCCAGATAGAATAGATAAATTTCTTACCCGAGTATTAATGTCCAGAATGGAGGATATACCATTTATTATATTCACTTCATTCTTGACATCGTTTGCTATTGCAAGAACCTATGTATACCTAACTCACCAAGACATTCTTTCTTCTCCGATATTCATCGAATCAATAAAAATTAGAGGCATTCATGTTCATCATCTAAATATCGGCATTGTACTTTTAGCCATTTGCGGTTTTGTTGCACTTTATGACTTGAGACAACGCGTTCATCGCATTACTGCGATAGTTTACGGAATTGGACTTGGGCTTACATTCGATGAGTTTGCGTTGTGGTTGTTCTTAGAAGATAAGTACTGGTCCCGAATATCTTATGACGCTATTATTATCATTTCGCTCATTTTCTTAAATATTATCTATTTCCCATCCTTTTGGAAAAGACGCGGGAGAAACATAAAGCAAATTCTTCAGTCGTTTAAGAAGATGCTCTTCAAGAAAAAAACTTCTTAAGTTTTGTTAATTCTTTCATATATTTCCTAAATTTCTCGGCAGATCCATTATGCAAGTAATATTGTCTGCCTCTCTCAATTTGAGCAAAAGGAACTTCCAAACTGCTTTTTAACATAGATTGCATTGCCAAAATTGCTTGGTCTTGGAATAACTTCTTCGCCTTATAGATCATGAGCGCATCAGAGCCTATTCTTTGTACCGCCTCCGCAGTTTCGAGTCTATGTGAATGAAGAATTCGCACACGAGGATCAAAGAGCAAGTAGTACCCATTTCTCAGCGCCCAGGCGCCAAATTCAAGCTCCTCACCCCATAACCATGTCTCATTAAACTTATGGCGTGTCCATATAGATCGTCGAATAACCATGCATGGACCATTAATGAGCGGAATGTTTTTTATTACATTTCTATTTTTTGGTTGAAAGGCAGTATTTTTAACTCGCTCATACACAGCAGAAAGGAGATATGTATCAAGACTTAATTGGTTTTTAATAATATCCATGCCTGATATGATGCCGATTTCTTTGTTTTGCATTAACTCAACACATCTCTTAATCCAGAGAGAGCCTATTGGAACGGCATCGCCGCTAAGACGAATAATAATATCGCCTTTTGACTTACGAATACCAACGTTATAGGCATGTGCATAGTTAAATCGCGTGCCTTTTGGCTTTAAAGCGATAGATGTATGAGAGATAGTCGTATTGTGCAGTGTGGTCTTCAATAATTGCGTAGAAAGCTCTTCCTTTCCAGAATCTACAAGGATAACCTCAAAGTTTCTGTATGACTGTTTTAGAAGCACTGAGAGTGTTTTTTTTAGCTGTGCTACGGTCGGATCATAGCTAATAATGACAATAGAGACAAAATTGATATAATTGCTGTTAACATCCATACAAAAAATATGATTTCCATCATTATACCAAGCTATAATGAGGAGGAGTACCTGCCACACCTCCTTGATTCTTTGATACTTCAAACGAATAAGAATTTTGAAGTCATTGTTGTTGATGGTGTATCAGAAGATAAAACCGTACAAAAAATTACTCCGTATACAAAAGAGCTTGACTTACGCATTTTGACCTCAAAGGTAAAGAATGTATCTGTTCAGCGCAACTTAGGAATTAAAAATGCCAAAGGCGACTGGCTCTTAATCCTCGATGCGGACACTGTATTGCCCAAAAACTTCATAAGTAGTTTTATTCGCCAAACCAAGATAAAACGATTTGATATCGCGATCTTTAGAAGTGATATTCAGGAAAAAAATAAGCTCGAAAAGTTTTTTGTGCAATCGTTCAATATTTATATGCATATATGGTCACAGGTCTTTTATATAGTCCAGCATGGATGCCTTATCGCAATAAAAAAAGACAAAATTAAGAAATTATTTAATCCTCGTCTTAAATATTTTGAGGACTATGATTTTGTGAAAAAAAATACTCTTTTGGGTGGTGAATTTACCTACTTATTTTTCCCGAAATACTATATTTCTTTAAGAAGATTTAGAGAGAAAGGTTACTTAAATATGTCATTTCTGGCTGCTGCCGGTATTGTTTCTTATGAACTCGCTGATAATAAAATTTTCTTAGGACCGCGTGTTTTCAAAACTCTTGAGAAGAGATATCATGCAAAATAATACTCCCCTTAAAATCCTAGCTAGTCCCATTGATGTTGGCCTCGCACACGCTACGAGACTTGCACACATAGTAAAACTACTATACGACGACCCACGCAGTGAAGGTATGGAATTTACTTTTATATCGGGCGATGCGACCGATAAAATTGTTAAGGAATATTTAGGAACTCGAAACGTGTCTTACTTCAAACTCCCTACCGAGAAACTTATGAAGAATGCATTAGAACTATCGGACAGTCTTGACCTCGGTCTCGCTTATAAGCTTATGACGGGCCCCGAGGCAGTTTTATATGTAAAAAAGCTTTATGAGCTTCTCAAAAAAGAAAAGCCTGATATCATCCTGTGCGACACAAACTTTCATTTTATGTATGCACTGCGCATGTATTTACATGATGAGAAGGAGAATGGATCATCATATGATCCTATTGTCATTTCTTCTCTAAATGGTTATATGATATTTGATAAGATAGACCACGACAATCTGCCAATCCAAATGCCAGAAAACTTCATCACAGAAAAAGTAAATGACTTCTTACGAGCAACAAAGAGCTCTCATTTTATAACATCATCGCTTTTAAGCGTACTTAATTTTGGGTCATACATATGCGTCATGGGCCTTTCCAATAAGTTGAAACGTGACGACATAAAAAAAATGAGTCTTTTTGACCTTCTCCATACCAATGATATGAAAAATGGCTATCATTTTATACTTGATTTTCCGAATGTTACTGTACCGCTAAAGAATAAGTTCAATAAAAATGACATTATTATTGGACCACCACTTATTAAACTTGCAGCAGTGGCGAAAGACAAAACTGCCCACACACACAAGAATCATATTTTCATTACAATGGGCGGTACAACAGATAAAGAGACATTGGTCGCGACAATACGTTTTGCCTTACGGTATTTTGAGGAAAAAATAGTTGTAACAACCGGAAATATTGTTGGGGTAGAAGAGTTGCAAAAAATTATCAATGATCCTCGCTTAGATATACATAGGTTTGTTGAGCTAAGCTCATATATAGATGGCGCGCAATATGTTATACATCATGGGGGCGCCGGAACATTTTTAGCATTGCTTGATTATTATCATACAAGCAAAAAATATCCACGCTCAATAATTATTGCTTCAAACATCGACCAACTTACTCGTGGGGCCTACTTACAATCCCAAGGACTGGCTTATATAGTACGACGAAGCTATGTTATGAAAAATTCAGCAAAAATAGATGAGGCGCTCAAAAAAAATATCGAAGCATACAAACCAACTATGAAAAACGTTCCAGATATTTCATTTGATGAAGTTGACTTGAAGATTAAGAATGAATTTTTCTCTCTTCTAACGGACTAATTCTTTGACTTCTTTAATTGTGGTGGCATCCTCAGGTTTTTTATCATCGCGAAAACGTGTGAGTCGAGGAAAACGTAGAGCATACCCAGGTTCATCAACATCAAATGCTTTTCCTGATTTTGATTCTTTTAATAAGCGACCCGCAGTATGAACTGATGAGCGAGTAATTTCATCTGCTTTAATTTCTACGACAATGTTTGGAAGAACCCACACATCAACATTCATCATTGTATCAACATCATATAGAGCGGGTTTATGATCGCTGATAATTTTACTGCATCGTTCATGCATTTCTCGCCATTCATCGTCAGAAAGACCTGTACCTATTTTTGCGACTGTTTCAAACATATCCTTTTTTTTATCATAAATACCTACCAAAAATGCGCCAATGCCAAATCCTGTGCGCTTTCCTTTTCCCTTGTCATAACCCATTACGACGCAATCAATCGTGTCATCAATTTTTGTCGATTGGCTTCGCTTATATTTAATCCAGTTAAATCCGCGAGCGCCTGGCTTATAAAGACCGTCGCTTTTTTTAATCATGAGGCCTTCAAGACCTTTAGAAAGCGCATCGTCAAAAGTTATTTCCAGATGTTCTTTATCATTTAAAATGTCCTGTATCGAGAGAATTAGTGTGTCTTTGAATATGTCTCCTGTTAATTTTGTGATGGATCGAAGCTTATCTAGCCGCACATGAAGCGGTTCTGTAAGAAGAGAATCGCCGTCGCAATGGAGGAGCTCGAAGACAAACATACGTAAAGGGATTTCGAGCGCTTTTTCATCAATATTATATTTTCGTTTACGTTGGACCGTTTCTTGAAAGGGAAGAAAACTGCCTGTATAGGGATCGAAGCCAATGGCTTCACCTTCGATAATCGCAGCGTCCGCTTTTATTTCTTTTTGAATCCCCGCTACAATATCGGGATACATATATGTCACATCTTCAAGTCCGCGCGAAAAAAGTGTTACCTTTTCGCCTTTTTTATGAATTTGTAGACGAAAACCATCATATTTTGGCTCCACAAGGCCATCTTGTATTTTGTCGAAAATTTCGTCAATAACGCCGACGCGCTGCGCGCGCATCATTAAAATAGGAGTAAATACAGTCGGCGTCACATGCGTTACGCCTTTTTCGCCGCTTTTCTTTAGCGTAACGCCAATATAACCGAGGTCCGGCCGCACCAGGTAAGCCGCTTCAATTGCCGGCCGGAGGCTTTTATCTCCCTTTAACATCCATGAAAATGCATCAAGAATTGTCATATCAGAGAAGCCTAATCGTAGTGTATTTGTTGGTATGCGTACGACAAATCTTGCGGACAGTCCATCAAGGGTTTGAATAAGCTCCGCTAAAATCGATAGTTTTCTTTCTTGCGAACCTTCGCCCCCTGATTTCGCTAATTCCTCTAACTTGTTAAACACTTCTGTAATTGTCATGTCGCGCTCATGCATGCTGACAATAGTCTTTTTAAAATACTCAACAGCCCGACCTGCATCGCCCTCCCGTTGAAACCTCTCAAAAAAGAGCTTCTTATCAAGCTGCAGCGCTTCAGTAGCCGCCCTTACAACCATTTTCTCTCCCAACCCAAAATCGATTTTTACATATTGTGGGGCGAGTCTCCCTTGAAGCAAATAGAGTACCTTATCAAACTCATCCACCTGGATTTCATTAAATAGATCCGCAAGAATCTGCGTCATTTCGTTACGCGAAGCAGTTTGTTCTATTTTGTGAAAGTATTCAGCAAGTTCTTTAAATTTCATAGATAAGAATCAACTTTATGTATTATAAACTACGATGTAGATTCGCGACGAAGACCGACTTGAAGGCAGCAACGACTAGCCTTCACGGAGAGTCGAGTGTGAAGCTACATCGCTAGTTACCTAAACCATAACATACCGTGAAGCTTTAGTCTTCCCAACTTTCTTCACAATTCCTTTTTCAATAAGATCAGTCAAATCACGCAAAACTGTATCTTCAGACACATCGTCAACAACCTCCCCAAACATCTGATTCTGCATATATCCAATACTTTGGATATACTCGATTATCTTTGTCTGGCGCTCTGAAAGAAAGACTTGGCGCCCTCCTAGTTTTTCTTTAAGATACGTGTCTTTTGATAATTTTAAGATTTTCTTTTTAATCCGCTCGAATTCAATCGCCACACCCAGCACAAAATATTCGAGCCATGCGGTCATATCGCCAGCGTTCGCCTTTTGCAAATGCTCATAATAGGTGACCGCATCTTTATCGTAATATTCTTCAAGCGAAAAAAATTGGCGAATGTCATATTTTTCTAAGAAAAGAATGAGCGTTGAAAGAGCCCTTCCCACACGTCCATTACCATCAATAAATGGGTGAATGCGTACCAACTCATGGTGCGCAATCGCCGCCTTTAATATTGGGTGAATATCCGCATCAGACTTATTAAGCCAATAAAGAAATTCGCGCATTAAAAACGGCACTTCAACCGGAGGTGAAGGCCTAAACGTAACTTCACCTGTTTCACTATTTTTTATAACAACTTGCTTTGTACGATATTCCCCAATCTGCTCAGGCAATAAAATGCCATCAACAACCGACTTATGGAGCTTCTTAATAGTTCCTTCTGTAATTCGCTGTAAATCTTTACGTGACTCTTCTTCAATAACTTGCAGTGTTCTTCTATAGTTAATAACCTCTTGAACATCGCGCGCCCTTCCAACGACATCTTTTCCTAAAAGCACATCTTGCGCTTCAGTAAGGTTTAGCCTGTTTCCTTCAATATGTGTGCCATGATGTGCAGTACGGATAACCGCATCATCTCTGAACCTTTTTTCCCACAACGGGAGAAGTGGCGCATCTGCTATAACCTCACGAGCAGCTTCTATAATGCCGATGTTTTTTAGAATATTGTTAGTGATGGTATAGTGCGGGTCGTACATATGCCGTAACTTAGGTTATTTTCCAAATCGTCTATCGCGATTCTTATACTCATCGAGTATAGCATCTAGGTCATCTGTTGTCATCTCAGGTAAGAATTTTTTCGGGAAAAAATATTCAGCATACACACCTTGCCATATCATAAATCCCGACATACGATTTTCTCCCCCTGTACGAATAATTATGTCTGGTTCTGGATATTTTTGGCCTTTTGTATCGAGATAATTATTAAACGATTCCTCAGTTATAGTTTCTGGATCAACTCCCTGCTCAACGAGTTTGCGTATTGCACGAAGTACATCATCACGACCGCCATAATCTAAAGCGATATTAAGCCCGTGGTCAGTAAAATGAGCAGAATCCTGCTCGTATTGTTCAATTTTTTTGCGAAGTCCTTGTGGTATACGATCACGCCTTCCAATATGAATAATGCGGGCTTTTTGTTCTATGGCTTCTTTAAAATATGGGTCCGCAAGTTGTTGAAAGAGCATCATGAGGGCCTGAACCTGTAGCTGATCTCTAGTCCAATTTTCTGTAGAAAAAACCCAAAGAGTTATTGTGTGTATATTGCGCTTATAAAGGTGGCGAATCATCTTTAATACATTTTCTGCACCAGCTTTATGGCCTTCTATGACATTCTTTCCCTGCGATTTTGCCCAGCGACGATTTCCATCAAGGATTATTGCTACGTGTTGTGGTACGCGATCTGCCATATTTGTATGACTAGATTATACACGCAAAATATACTACACTCATGTATAGTATGAATCCTACACCCTTTATTAATCCTGACAATTTTGCTCCTGCTCGTTTTGGAACTATTAATACAATGCTCGGTTTAATTATTCCTTTCGGGTTTGTTGTTATTACACTCATTGCTTTAATCGTATTAATTCGCGGCGCCTTCTTCTTTATTACTGCAGGAGGAGATAAGGCAAAGCTTGAATCAGGAAAAAACACCATATTGTATGTAAGTTTGGGTATTGTAGTAATATTTATTAGCTTTTTCCTAGTACGCTTAATTACGACAATTTTTGAAATTCCATTCTTATTATGAGTAGTATCGATGATATTTTTGGCGAACCAATCAAGGCTCCAGGACCAGCTGGAATTAATACAGGTACAGTACCAGAAACTATAACAAGGCTCGTTTCTTTTGGTCTAAACTTTATTTTTGCTATCGCTGGAATAATATTGGCTGTTCAGCTTATTTGGGGTGGTCTTGACTGGATTACTTCTGGAGGAGATAGCGAAAAGATATCAGCAGCTCAGGGAAAAATTCTAAATGCTATTATCGGCATTCTTATAATGGTAGCCGCACTTACTATTTGGGCTTTCATTGCATCAAACGTCCTCGGGACCATTAAATTTGAAAACGGTGGATTTCAATTTAAAATCCCATCAATAAATAGTGGTAGTAGTACAAATCCTGGAGGTTCTAATCCGGGAGGAGGAAATGACCCAGGCGCATCAATTCAACCAATCAATTAAGCAGTGATGCGCGTTCCTTTTACCTCTTTGTCTAGGAGGGCTTTCATAAGAAGATCTTTTTCTGAAACTCCGTTAATGATCATTGAAGGGATACCTTGATCTGCAAGAACGAGCGATTCTTCAATTTTGTGCAACATACCACCCGTAACATCGAAACCGTCTGTTGCATAGATTAATTTCTTAACATCCTCGAGATTTTTCCTGGTTATACGTGAGATCACATTTTGCTTTGCATCAAGAACACCTTGCGTAACGCCGTTATGAATTACTTTATGTATTTTATATCCTTTTTTCGTGAGAGCTGCTGCGGCGGCGCCAATAAGCAACTCCGTTGAGGCGATCATCGAACCTTTTTCTTTATCAAAAATAATGTCACCGTACATGACGGGAATAATGTTGTGCGCCAGAGCTTCTTCAAGAAATTCTAGGGGAAAGTTTTTTATTGCGCCATCTTTTCCGAGAAGGGTTGCCGAAGGTTGATAAGAAACTGCGGGAACTCCTGCCTTTAGAAGCGCATCAACTATACATCTATTGAGCTTTGCAACAGCTTGTTGGACCAACGCATAACCCATATTTTTTCCTGGCTCATTTAGGCCATTTTGCATATGATGTGTGATGACGGCATAATGGCCAAAGGAGCCGGCACCATTGCCAATAATTATTTGAAGATCAGGATCCTTTTTTAATGCGGTTGCGATTTGATTAGCGAGTGTCTCAATAACATTCAGCTTTGCCTCCATTGGCTTTGCTTTATCAGTTATGAGGCTTCCTCCGAGCTTAAGACAGACGAGTCGTTTTGCCATAAAAATATCGAAAAAATCAATACTGTATTAGTCGCCTTTTTTTATGCGATCATTCTCCAATTGTAATATCATTTGCGCGCAAAATATCTTCTAATTCGGGTGACTGTAGTAATAGCTTTGTATCATAACCTGAACGATAATGAATGTATGGATGGTCTAAATCTCCACTTCCTAGATGACCTGCAAATTCAACTTCTTCTTTATTGATCTCGCCAACGTCCATAATCCTATTATCGTCAACAAATACATGAATGTGTCCACGAGTGTTTGGTTCACTAAGGTATACATCACGGTTATGATAGTTAAAATCGTGATTAAAATTACCAATTTCTCTTAAATTTTCTTCCATACTTTTGCGGGCTAGTTGAACGTAACTTGCAAATCTAGCAAGTTCATCATCGCTCGGTCTTTTACTAAGGGCAATGCCCATAATCTCTTCGACGTACCCACGAGCCATTATTGATAAATAGTCTCCATGGTCTTCACCAGATTGCATAGTTTCACTAAGAAGACCCACACCAGCATGAATAGTTTTAGGTGTTCCGTCATCATTATGTGTGTAATGATTATGATCTAAGAGATAGTATTCATAAGCGCCAGCTTGAGTATCGGAAGGGCGCAAAATAATTGCGATAACTCCTTGGTTAATAATCGAGGGTTTTTCTGGG
The DNA here is from genome assembly GCA_018062135.1 of Candidatus Woesebacteria bacterium. Taxonomy (GTDB): domain Bacteria; phylum Patescibacteriota; class Microgenomatia; order UBA1406; family HO2-37-13b; genus OLB23. Next base: position 88,544 of record JAGOSW010000001.1, on the reverse strand, counting down.
TCGATCAATGGGGCTTCTGCTGACATTACAATTTAATGACACCGTCAAAAGACTGGCTAAATTTGTAGTTTTTCTTATTCATTGCTTCCAATTGATCGAAAAATAACTTTGCATCTTCTTTGATAATTGCGACAACAGCACGCTTCGTGTGTTTTTCTTGTTCTGACAATATGGCATCAGCTTTCTTAGGTTTTATATTATACACGTCGTCTACTTTAGAAAAGCTTATGTAGAGCTCCTTTTCGATATTTTCAGGAATTTTGTAAGGAAGCTTATAAATACCTTTTAAGAATTCAAACTCTTTTCGATAGTAAATGAGGCCCCCCAAAGAAGAAAGTGAGGTATAAAGTCCCGATGCCTTCGGATGAACTTTTTTATGCGCACGAAACGCAATATTGTTAATTTCCTCCTGCGGGCCTTGTTTTTTCGTCACCCATTGATAGAGTATTGCTGAGGTGACGACTATTTCTGCCGCCTCGAGCCCTTCGAAATCTTCTGGAATGCCTCGAGGCAATTCAATTGATACTTTTGGCTTTGGGCCTTTGGGTTGCGGTGTTTTAAGTGAGTCCAAGACGCTTTCCATGGCTATGTCATAAAAACGGCACGATCCTTTTAGGACCTGGTCCTGTGAGGATGTGGCCCCGACAACTTGTGCGTTAAGTGCCGATCCTAATGCCGGTTTGCCATACAAAATCCCGGCTTCGCCGAGTAAAATAATGCCGACTGGTGCCGAATACTGCAAATTCATAATTTTAGATGAACGGGACACGGAAAAGTCCAATTTTATAAAGCAACATTGAGTAAGGCATCATCAATAAAAGATAGAGTGTAGCGATTTTCATCGTAGTAGAAAATGATGTTCTTAATGAAAAACGTATCGTAATATAGAGCAACATAAAGCGCCAATTAAGCAAAATTAGAGAGTACGTAACGAATACAATGCTGAAAAAAGTACCCATTGCCGTCAATTGGCGCGGTGGTGGCAAAAGTAAGAAAAGCGTTGAGGTAGCATAAAACCACAAGAGCGTTGGTATGAGTGAGTATGCTGAGAGGCTACATAAGCTACGAATGACATTCTTTTGCGGCACATGAAACATGCGACCCGACACATATAAAAACGCGACCGACAATCCAAAGGTTACAAGAAAACCAATTGATGAGGCCATCGCAGAAGTAGTCACAATAAATGGATTCAGTGTTTGGTGACGAATACTTGCCGCGTACGCGAAGTATCCGCAGCAAATCACCAAGACAAACACTACCTGAAGCATGTCTTTTTCTCTAGCAATATCACGCATCGCAGTATAAGGATCTTTAAAAACTCTAAAGACATTACGAAATAAAAGAATAGTCGAGGCAATAATACTAATGAGTATTTTTTCCATAGTTAAAAACCGTGCTGGAAGACGGAAACGACACGAATGATAAAGAGGCCAAAGACGCTATAGAGCATAAATGAGAGTATGACTGATAGAGGAACAAGCACGCGAAAAGGCATATGCTTTACATAACGACTGACTATTTTGTAGATGTGCGTGAGAAAAGGATTTTTAAATTGAGTTGGCTCCAAAGCCAAAGCGTCATCGTAGTGCTTCCTTAATTGTGAGTACAGTTTGTCGCTCATTGATATTATATTCTTTTATAAAGGCCTTGCGGGCGCGATAAAGCAAACTTTCAGCAGTTTTAAACGAAACATTAATTTTTTTCGCAATTTCAACCACCGAATAGTCTTCTTTGTACTTTAGTCTTAGTATGAGTGCATAATCATGCGGAAGTCTATTAAGTATTTTTTCAATACGGTACGCGAGAAATTTTTTATCAATATCATCTTTAAGAAAAACCTTCGCAATTGAGTCGATAAAACTGTCGGGGAGATAGGCAAAAAGAATTTTTTTAACTTTTCTGCGTCGCAACTTATCAATCGCCTTACGTTTTCCAATCGAATAAATGTATGTTTTTAACGTAGACTGACCTCGAAAATTGCGAAGACCTTCAATAAATGCAATGTACGTGTCGTGGAGAACTTCTTCCGCATCATCTTGATCCAAATATTTTTGAAGATACTTATGTAGAGGTACACGAGTTGCTTCATAAAACGATCTAAAAATAGCCTCATCTCTACGTAAAAGACCTTCAAATAAAGCTTTTTCGCTCGTGTTCATAAATAGTTGGTCTATTATATAATAGATTTGTGAAAGCACCTAACTTCGAACTCCTTGACCAAGATAACGTTATCCATACGCTCTCGGACTATGCAGGTTCTTGGCTCCTCGTCTATTTTTATCCAAAAGACGACACTCCCGGTTGTACAAAAGAAGCATGTGCGTTTCGCGACATGTCGAGCGAATTCGCGAAACGCGGTATAAAGGTGGTCGGCATTTCAAAAGATACTGTTACGTCGCATAGAAAGTTTGCCGATAAATTTGAGCTTCCTTTTACTTTACTGAGTGATCCTGAGAAGACAACAATCCAGGCGTACAACGCCTGGGGTGAAAGAAAGAGCTTTTTAATTGACCCGCAAGGCAATATAGTTAAAGAATATCCAAAAGTAACGCCAGATCAACATGCTGAAGAAATTCTCACAGACTTTGACGCACTTCAATAAGCTCCGTTACATTAATATAAACGTCGCAAGACCGAGGAATACGAGAAACCCCAACACATCCGTAGCAGTTGTAATAAAGATTGTAGCTGACGACGCAGGATCCTTCCCAAGCTTCTTCATGATTAGCGGTACCAACGTTCCAAAGAAAGCTGCGACAAGAAGATTAATTATCATCGCCATCGCAAGAATGAAAGCGATTTTATAATCTCTATTAACCAAGATGACTACTCCCGCTACTAATACTCCGTTAATCGCCCCATTTATAAGTGCTGAAGTAAGTTCATTTTTTAGTGTAGGTAAGGCGGTTGAAAGCTCGATCTGACGCAATGAAATCCCGCGAACTAATACAGCGAGTGTTTGTGTAGCCGAATTTCCTCCCATACCCGCAACGATTGGCATATATACGGCGAGTAATACATTTTTCGAAATAGTCCCCTCAAAGCGACCGACCACATACGATGCTAAAAATGCCGTTCCAAGGTTAATAATCAGCCATTTATATCGCAATCGTGCCTTAGTAAGACCAGAGTCGATAATGCTTTCTTCGTCACTAATACCCGCGAAATCATATAGCGAAGATGATTCTTCTTCATGCATTAAGCGCAAAATATCATCAGAATAGATTATTCCCAATACGCTTCCTTCATGATTTAACACCACGACTTTAGAATGTGGGTGGGCTTTAAAAAGATCTACAACTTCGTGATGGCTTGCAGACTGATTTACTGTTGGGAGGCGCTTAACAAACTTGTCAACTAGCTCATTTTTTTTACCAAATCCTAGTTGATGACCGGGGATATATCCTTCTACCCTTCCATCCTGATACACAATAATCGCTGGCGATCGTCCAGTTCGCTTTTCATGAATACTAAACTTTTTAGCAACTTCTGCAATCGTATCCCTTTTTTCCACAATAATATAATCAAGATTCATAAGCCCTGCAGCAGTTTGTGGATCGAATTCCAAAAGATTTTCGACGGTGGTTCGAAGATTATCTTGGAGCTTTCCGACAATGCGTTTTTGCTTCTCTTTAGAAACTAATTTCAAGAGATCAGTTGCCTCATTAACATCGTAGTACTCAATAAAACTTATGAGGACTTCATCGTCAAGCTGGGACAAGATGTCTTTAATTACGTGTCGAGAAAGATGGTCCGCAACTTCTGCCTGATCGATTGGTTCAAGTGTCGAAAAGACTTCTTTACGATGGGCTTGATCAAAATTTAAAGATTGAATAATGCGTTGTACGCCTGCTTTATCCATTTTTTTCTGAGGGTTTAAACTGCAAAGATACGGAGTTTATACAAAATCTATTTCCTGAAGGTTCTGGGCCGTCTGGAAACACATGTCCAAGATGTGAGCTGCAATTTTTACATTGCACTTCTGTTCGTATCATGCCATGAGCTTTATCTTCTAAAAGATTCACATTTCCCTTGCTCACAGCATCGTAAAAACTTGGCCATCCGCATCCTGCGTCATATTTTGTTTCTGATGAAAATAGTTCTGATCCACACACTTTACAAAAATACATGCCGTCACGAAATTCTGTGTCAAGTTCGCCTGAAAAGGGAGCTTCTGTACCTTTCTCGCGCAAAACGTGATATTCTTCGGGAGTTAATTTTTGCTTCAATTCTTCTTCATTCATCGTTGTATCGTCCATAGTGGTTATTATAAAGCAAGAGAAAAAATAATAAACAAGATGGCGTATGCTAATGCGACTAATGCGAAGGGGATAATGATGAGAAGTGCGAGGATCGAACCAATGTCGTACTTTTTACCGAAGATCTCCATAAATCTTATTATACTCACCTCAAAGACCTCCGTGTTACAATAGTAACCTGATATTCGGTCGTTTTCAGTAGAAAGTAGAGCGACATGCCCGGACGAAGAAGACGCCTTATCGTAGCAGAGATTGACGAACTCTTTGCCGCAATTTCCGCTGCGGGGAATGAACCGCTGACGGACCCTGACGAGATGCTCGACGATGCCGTCGAGACGGCCCAGGCCGGACTCAATGCCCCTGGCGCTGAGGTTGAGGCAGGCAACCGCCGCGGCTCACTTCTATTCTCAGCAACTCCTTAACTACACTTTGAAACTCCTTGCAAAAATTGACCCACTATATGGCCCATTATGGGTATAAAACGTGTAGGAAGTTTTACACGATGCTCAAACTGGATTGACCTTGAGCTCATACACGTCCTATAATATTGATTTCCTTGAACTTTTGAGGTATAATAGTGGCTTGTTTCTCGCACCTCACAATCACTAGACAGAAAGGCACAGGCAAAAACCGATGACCCATTTCCTGTACAGGGAGCAGGCCGAGGAGGCCGTTCGGCTCGTGGCGCAGCCACTGCTGGACAGCTTCGTGGCCAACAACTTGACCGGAGGCCGGGAGGCCATCCACGTCGTCCTGATCGACCCTTCCTCGCCCCTCTTCGAGCCGCGCATCCTCTTCGAGGTCACCGTCGGCGCGATCCCGGAGGGCAAGGAGTACGTCGAGATCGCTCGTCAGAAGGCCTTCGAGGCCTGGCGCGAGCAGTGCGACACCCGCGAGCTCGTGCGGTTCTACCCGCACCTACTCATGGACGGAGACGTCTTGTACTCAGGCGGGGTCTTCCGACATCGTTTGGCGTGTGGCGTCAGCGGACTGCCCTCGGCCTGGGACGAAGTCATCGGCGCCGCGTCGATCGAGTCCTGTCGCGCCATCTGCTTCGTCAACAGCGAGGCCGTGATCGCGGACGAGGACGCGCCGTTGTTCCTGCCGAACTCGACGCCCATGGCGGCCTGACGGCCACCACCATCTGTTCGGTGCGAGATCACCGTCCCCCCGGCGACAAGCCGGGGGGACGATCTCACTCTTCTCTTGACACTTCTTATTTCCCAGATATAATATCTATATACGTGTTAAATATATGTTCTTCTGTTTAAAAGACAATCATAATTCCCCACAAATGAATATTGCATTGATCGACAGAAATACACACGTTTTTCAGAAAGAGAGGTGAAAGATTAATGGCAGCAAGTAAATTATTCGTCGGGGGACTTTCTTGGGGCACTACCGAAGATGCATTGAGAAATCATTTTGCACAAGTAGGAACAGTCGTCTCAGCAACAGTCATAACCGATAAATACACAGGAAAATCAAAAGGATTTGGTTTCGTTGAAATGTCTTCTGAAGAAGAAGCAAATCAAGCTAAAGACCAATTTAATGGACAAGACTTTGATGGACGTCCAATCACCGTAAGTGATGCACGACCTCAACAACCTCGTGAAAATCGTTTCGGAGGTGGAGATAATCGCGGTGGAAACCGTGATGATAACAACTCTGACATGGGTAATTCCATGGGAGGAAACGATATGGACAACGACCGAGGTTTTGGTGAGTAATACTCATTAGAATTTTGCAGGGAGCCCTCCGATGCACTATCGTATTCGGAGGGTTTTTTGCGTTTAGGGTGAGTAAGGCTACTTAGCGACCGCAGCGCGCATTAAAAGCCCTATTACTTTTCCATCAGCATTCTTAAAAGGCACAACAACTTCTTTCCCTTCAAAAACATATGTGTAATCATCCCAAGGAAGCTCTGTTCTTGTTCCAGCTAACAATTCTTTAAGTTTCTGCCACATAGGATCGGTTCCAAATAGCAATTCTCTTTCTCCAGAAAGATTCATAAGCATCATCACGCCACTTTTATTTGTCGCAATGAATGCCGTTGAACTAAAATCTTTTAGATCATGACTTATTAAATTCATTAGCTCATCTTTATCGAATGAGCCGCAGGGAGTAAAAGCGCATGTTGTGTTTTGCATGTCTACAAAAATTTGAGTAAGACCACCTTTATTTTTTTCCATATATACCTGAGACTCTGATGAATATTCTTTATACAATTTTGCTGCTCTATACTTATTCAGTCCATCAAACAGCATTGTCGCAAAGAAAATAAAGACAGCAAGAAGAAAAATAGTCGAAAGTATTCCTTTAAAATTTAGTTGCTTATTTTTTGCGCTGGTTTCTCTCATACATTTCCAAGAAATCGTCCGAATTTATTGCAATAATACTTAAATTCAACATTACATTAACTAACACCGAAGAGAATATTATGACGCCACAAGAGGCCATCGCGAATCCGATAAGTTTTTCTACCTCTGGAGAAAAGATGTCCCAGTTAAAGAAAAGATCGCCCATCAGAAGAATCCCGATAAAGGTCATGAGAAAGAGCAAGAGAATCGCCAAAGAAGCAGTTATATTTTCTATTTTTCTTCTGTCCATGTAATGTATTATAATACTTTACATGGCAAAGGACAAAAATAATCCAATTCATTCATTTATGAGGGAGTCTATTCCTGGAAAGCACCAGAAGATGAAAGGATTTTCTAGTGGAAAGAAAGTCTTCACCGCGATCAGACAACCTTCTCGAAGAAATCCGTAAAGCTACGCATAGCTTTTCGACATTTCCTTCATTTCATTAAAAAGCAATTTAGCCGATTCTACTGCGCTAGTTTCTGTATGGTCAAGACCATGCTTTTTGCAAACCTTTTCTACGTACGGAACAATTTTAGGCAATTTATTTCTTGGGGCTGTAGGGAAAAGGTGGTGTTCGATTTGAAAGTTCAGGCCGAGAAAAATGTAGTCGATGACTGAACTTGAAGATACATTGCGCGCCGTTACGACTTGTTGCTCGAAAAAGGAGAGCGATACGTCGTCGCCGAGTTCGGGCATGCCTTTATGGTTCGGCGCGAAGACATTAAATAAGTAAAATCCTTCTGCTAATGTGACGATTGTTAAGAACCCTAAGCCTTTTACAATACCGAAAAAGAAAATAGGAATCGAAAAATGTAATACGATGGCGACAATGAATAAAAGAACTTCTCCCCATATTTCACGACGCCAATTTTCTTGAAAGTACACCATTTTCTTAAAACGAACAGACAGTGATGTTAAAGTTCCAAGTGGATAATAAAGATATGCTTGATATTTTCCTATTTGGCGAGCTAACCCCTTACTATTTTTAAAACGTTCAGGTGTAAAACTAAAAGGAACTTCTACATCGGGATCGAATCCATCTTGATTTGGTTTTGCATGATGTCTATCGTGCGCGACTCTCCAGTTACTATACCCAGTCGCGACTGTTGCTGATAAGAAGTGCCCAAACATATCATTGAGTTTTGGTGATTTAAAAATGGCTCGATGGGCTGCATCATGAATGAGGCCAGATATTTGGACTGAAAAAACGGCAAACATTATTGAGAGAATCGTGATAACGATTGGATTATGACTTAGATAGATGGCGACTAGTGAGGAAAAGAATCCGATATATGTAAAGGCTGTTAGGACAATGTAATAGCCGTAGGAGCGGTTGAGAAGTCCGGCTGAATTAATTTCATCGCGTAATTCACGATAAATTTTTGCGCCTTCTTGGAGATCAAACTTTCTAAACGCATCAAGATCTTCTTTGTGAATTGTTCGCGACATATTGGCATTATACCACTGATAGATTTTTTCGCTTTCTAAAATACAACGGCACTAATATCATCATATGCCAGATCACTACTACGACCGGCTGCACGATAATGACAAGTCTCATTGCATCTATAGCCAAGATATTTAATAGAGCAGCAATAAATCCGAGCGACCAAGCAACGCGCGGTTCACTGGCAGGATTCTTCCACGCTTTTCTTACCGTCGGTAGTATCGCAATAATATCCACAAAAGAGCCGATATACACACTCACGGATGCATTACTCGTAAGCTTCCATAAAACTACCCCTATCATTCCAAATATGAAGCACCCGATATCGATGTAATCTTTCTCGTATGTTCCACGCCAAAAGGATAGCATCGTAATTGTTGTGCAAATTAAAGCCGAACTTGCCATCCAAAAGGTTGTTGCAAAAGCACCGCTTTCAAGAGAAGCAAATAGTAGAGTCCATGCTAAGAATGTCCAGATAACCCAGGTAACTCGATTTGGTCTGGCCTTCCCTTTGAAAATTGCATACACGTACGGTACAGCAGAAATTAGATTTAAGACAGCGGATGCAATTCCGATATATTGGCTGCTCATTGAATGAAATTATTCTTCGCTAATAAATGTAAAACGGGTGACTTTTTTTCCCTCTACTTCTACTTCTTCAAGAAACATTTCTTTCGGCCGCACCCACATTTTTCCCAAAGCATTTTCGTAGAGTGCTTCATACAGGACCAGGTCCTCCAAAGTTTCTGAATGTTTCACGAGTCCGTGGACTTTATATTTTTTTCCTTTGAAGTGCTGATAGATTCCTGGCTTCATGGTTATTTATGACGAACCTTCATGAGCACAATGTAAAGACTAAGTACGGTGATGATTGTATTAACTATTATTACTGGAGTAGCGTGCATGAGATTTCCGTATATCACCCAAAGTATCGACACGATTAAAAGTAAGAGATATGACATGAAAGAAATACCTGACGTGTCCTTAGTTTTCCAAACTTGATATGCCTGAGGCATAAACATACATGATCCGATAAAAGCTGCTAGGTAGCCGATTATATCTGCGAGTACTTTTGTATCCATGATTTATTATATCACTGCAATCTTTTATATAAATAGAAGTGGCCGATGTGTTTTTCTAACACATAGTTTTTTTCTTCATTAAGTTTTTTAACTAAGTCCAATTCATATTGCTTCGGACCATAGTTATCGATAACGCGATGCTGATCGATAAGCGCAATAAAGTCTGCTGATTCTGTTGCGTGCGGCAACATATAGGCAAATTCGCGATGCGTTACATGGGCATGCAATTCTGTCGAAGACGTTACCGATGCAGAAGTAGGAATACTTTGCAGAACTTTTTCAAATTCTTTGTCATCTGCTGAGACTTCATAACTTTGGCACCAACATGACTCAGTCGTTGGGAGAGGACTGAAATGGTAATTCACACGGAGAACAATAAGCAAAGCACCTAACATAATTACATAAGAAACCACTGGGAATCTTACAAACTTTTTTACAAATAGCATGCCATATATCGCTGCGATCATAAGACCAGGAACAAGACCGCTGGTGTAGTGATATTTAATCGAATGCATTTCTGCATGAGAACTAAGAACGTTTATTGCTAAATCTGGGGCCGTCAGAATAAGCCAAGGAAGACCAAGTAGAGGCAGAAAGCCAAATGATTTTAGAACCAATACATAATATGCGCGAATCTCGGAATCAAAGAATACGCGATTAATCATATTCGCGCCAAAATCATACCAGGCAAATGCCCAGTGTTCTCCCGATAGACTAAACTGTGGAAGAATTACAAAGACCATGACAAAAAACCACAGACTTCCTAAAAAGCATGTGGTAACTCCCATCTTTTTTTCTTTATGAACCAACGCAATAATGAGTCCCAAAACTGCAACTTGCAGACCTATATGTTCTTTCGTAAGCAGAGCAAGAAAAATTGATATGCCATACCAACCCCACTGCTTTTTCAGAACAAAGTAGTATGCTAAAAGTAATGAAGGAACTGCAAATGACACAGAATGGAAATCAAAGATATCAATCCATTGCGTCACTGGACTTAATAAATAGATTGCCGAAAAAAGGAGCGCGAGTTTTACATCTTTCAACAGATGCCGCGCGATGAGAAAAACTGGTATAGCTCCTAGACCAAGATATAGCGACTCGAATACATTAAGCGTGTGGGGGCTATTCCATAATACATACAGAGGGCTCAGGAGAATAAGAAAAAAATCCGCGTGAGCTGCAAAACGAAGTTGATTAAATCCTTCATAGGTTAATGAAAAGGGTCTTCCATGCAGTCCATTCCACACTGTTTGATCCATGTTTCCCAGATCAAGACCGGACGCAAATGCATTATGACGAAGAATTGAGAGCCAAGATAAAACAACAACATAACTGAGAATAGAAATTCCCAAAACTATCCAATGCCAATGTTTCTTCATAGTACTAATGTTGCATCGCCGAACGAAAAAAAGCGATAGTCATTTTCTATTGCTTTCTCATATGCTTTTCCAATTACGTTGTGAGAAAAATCAGTAAAAATAACATCTGTGTTTGGAAAGCTGGAAAATGCCGATACCAACATAAGCAATGATGATTTTGGAAGATGAAAATTCGTTATTAATCCATCGACCATGCGAAACGAATAGCCCGGTTTAATAAATATTGTCGTTTCGCCCATAAAAGGCTGCAATAAACCATTATCATCAGTCGCCGATTCTAATGCACGAAGAGTCGTCGTTCCGACGGATATAATTTTCTTTCCAGATTTTTTTGCTGCATTAATTTTCTCTGCTTCTTCTTTTGTGATTTCAAAATATTCAGCATGAAGCTTGCCTTCTTTTATCTTCTCATCATCAATTGGTGCAAAGGTTCCTAATCCGACATGTAAAGTAAGCGATACAACTTCAATACCTTTCTTCCGTAATGCCTCAAATACTTCAGAAGTAAAATGCAATCCTGCTGTTGGGGCAGCTGCTGATCCTGTTTCATTTGCATATACTGTTTGGTATTTTTCTTTTAATTCGTCTCTTGAAAGTGATGAATGAATATAGGGAGGAATGGGAATTGAGCCTGTTTTTTCTAGAATTTTGTAAAATTCATCTTCAGAAATATTTGGTTTTATCAATGACGTTCGTTCTCGCTTTTCGATTACTTCGATTGTAAATTCACCAAAATCCACGATGGTCCCCTCACTAAGACCAGGTTTCGTCAAAGCTTCCCACATATTATTTTCCAATTTCTTAACAAGCAACATCTCAACTTTTCCACCGGTGGATTTTTTTCCATAAATTCGTGCCGGATACACGCGAGTATCGTTAAGAACAAGAAGGGTGTTTTTATCCAGGAGTTCGGGCAATTCCTTAAATATATGATGTGAAATCTCATTTGTTTTTCTATTGATAAGCATTAATTTTGAAGCATCACGCGGAAATGTTGGTTGGTTTGCAATATGGCTTGGTGGTAGCTCGTAATCAAAATCTGCAAGATTCATGTGACTATTATACTAATTTGCGCGCTCAGGTTAGAAGAATAACCTATAGTTTGGTATAATATAGGCTTCGTTCGCGCGCACCTACACAAGATTGGAGTGCTAAAAAGATGGTCATCGATGTTCCCATCACCGATGGGTACGCAGGCATGGTCGCCGTCGTCCATGCTGAGCAGTCAGCGACGTTCATCACAGAAGTCGAATTAGTCTTCGACGAAGATGATGAAGCAAGGCTCATTGATCGAATCTATGGACTGGGGCCTCGACGGGAATGGGACTATCTTGGGCTTGGATATGAGTTTGGCGAAGGCGGCAAAAGCGAGCTGGACGAGATTCGCCTCATGCGGAAAATCGACCCAGAATCGGCTCCATCGTGGACTGGGCTCATTCCAGACAACCTTACCTACAATGGCGTGTTGTACAGATACGACATTGACTATGGTGGTCGCAGCGTCATCATTGGTCCAAACAACGAGTATCGAATTGGGATCATGGGTCGATGGGTAACCTACAAGACCCAAGTTGACGGTGTGACGCTTCTGCTGGTGTACTTCAGGTCAGCCGATGGTCGTGGAGTATACGCCGGACAGCTCGTCCCCCAGGATTCCGTCAAGATCTTCCTGGCAGAAGTCGGTACAAACAGACCTTGGTGAGCCAACTCGGCTCGTCGCGCAACGCAGGGCCCCCTCCGATACGTCGGAGGGGGCCCGCTCTTTTCTTCATAAGATGATAAAATCTACTTATAAAACTTATGGACGTAAAAATTGATCCCACATGGAAAGAAGCCCTCTCAGAAGAATTTGAAAAACCCTATTGGCATACCCTTACTGATACAATTCGCTCACAATATCTTTCAGATACTGTTTACCCTCCATCCTCCAATGTATTTCGCGCTTTCGACCTTTGCCCATTCGATAAAGTAAAAGTAGTTATCGTCGGCCAAGATCCATACCATGGAAAAGGACAAGCAAATGGCCTCTCATTTTCCGTCAATGACGGCGTTAGCCTTCCTCCCTCATTAAAAAACATCTATCAAGAAATTCGCAATGACTTACATATTGACCCACTGCCTTCCGGAGATCTCACTCGCTGGGCAAGCCAAGGCGTTCTTATGTTAAACAGTGTCTTAACCGTTCTTGCAAGCAAACCCGCTTCTCATGCAGGAAAAGGTTGGGAAGTTTTTACCGATGCAGTTATTGGCGCACTTAATAAAGACCGCAAGAATATTGTCTACATGCTCTGGGGAAAATACGCACAGAAAAAAGGAGAAGTTATTGATCGAGAAGAAAATCTTGTCCTGACATCCGCCCATCCTTCACCATATTCCGTCTCACTTTTTTACAACAATCATCACTTTAGTCAATGCAACGAATATCTCGCCAAACATAATATCGCCCCTATCGATTGGCTATAATGTTATTGAATATTCCGAAGAATTTCCATCAAGTGAGAGGGTGTCTACTTTTATTTCCACAAACTGATTTTTATAGATTGATTTAGAAGACGCTGTTGTTGGTAGCTTTGTCATGCTTATGAAAGTATAACAAGACTCCTACTAGAAAAATAAAAAGCAGCTTAGGTTGATATTCATATCCTGGCAAGAACAGTATATTTGCTAACGAAAGTAGCATGATAATTTTTTCTTTCTTTATTCTTTGCAGGATAAAAAATGTCACTAACATCAATGGAATTATCATTGGGTAGGCATAACGAAAACTAGAAACAATAATGCTGTATTCTGGGGACGTCGGTAGGAACAAGAAGAATAATAGATTTGCATAGCCTATTAGTAATAGTTTTCTAATATCACTATTATCGTGAACATATCTGATAAATATTAATGGCACTATAACCGCAATACTCCAAACCATGTATTCGCTAATTAATGCATTAAATATTTTATCCGGATACCATATCGCAATTTCTCCAACGCGCCATTTAAGAATATCCCAATTCGGAGCGCCTTTAAGTCCTAGAACTGCTTGAGGGTACAAAGGATTACCTACTAAAAATACATTACGCACATACCAAAATATGCCAAGGATACTTACTGGAATAGCAAAATTAAATACGTTCTTCGGTTGCAGATATCTCTTAATCTTTTCCCAATACACTACTAAAAGTAGTGCTGCGAAGACTGGTCCAGAATTTTTTATTCCTATTAGTAATCCAAGCGACGTACCCAATAGCAGATAATACTTTGCAGATTTTTTAGGCTTCTGAAGGAGAACTAAACTCCATACAAAAAATATTGCGAGCCATACATCTATTACTTGGGTATTAATCCATCGAAGTGTTATTGGCAGCAAACATACTGCAACTGCAAAGATTGTTGGCAATTCATTCTTAAGACCTGATTGTTTCCCAAGAATTCTCGTAGCAAGAAACAATAAGATTGTTCCTACAACATTGAAAATGTTTGCAGGAATGTGGAAGAGGTAAAAAATGGAAAGAATCGCTTCGCCGACACTTGGATAAAAATGAAGAATATCTTTTGGGTGGAAAAGTCCACCATTCCACATTTCTTGCGCAATTGGAATGTGATATGCAAGGCTATCTCCTTCTACAGGTGGCGTCGTAACTCCGATAAAGAAGGCTCGAAAAAGATGATAGAGAAAAAAGATAATAAAGAATTTACCCATTTTACTTTCTTAACGATTTATATACTTCGAGAATTGCCGCATATAAATTACTAGATAGGTTAATATCATAACAATATAATCAGCAAGCCAAAGGTTACTCCTATAACGCCTATCAATTTTCTCTTTGTAAGTTCGTCGTGAAACAGGAGGGCGGCAAAAAGTGTAACTGCCGAGATTGATGATGCATTGATAGCATTTACATAACCAATATTCGGCGCAGTTTTTATCGCTTCAAACTGAAAATAATTGAAACTGAACGAAAGTAATCCAATAATCAAATAAAGTATTGGGTTCTCCCACATTAATTTCATGTTAATTTTTTTTCTTGAAATATTTAAGATAATACATGTTGTTACGACAAGATATAGATAAAAAAGATATACATATAAATTTATTCCTTGATCAAACATATATCGTGAACTTAATGACAAGAAACCCCAACAAAAGAATGCACCAAAGGCTAATGGCAACCATTTTCTGTCTCTAGATTTTTTAGATGATTTGTCAGCTAGCATAATCAGAGCAGAAAAAATAACTATTACGATAATACCGATCGTTTTCTTCAGTGAAAATTCACCATTAAGAAAGAGAATTGAAATAATAGTCGTGAAAACAACGTAGCTTTTAGAAATAACAAGTGGATATCCTGGATTCGGTGCATGTTCAATACTTAATAATGAAAATACGTTTCCGAAATAGCTAAAAGCGAGAGATATTAAAAGTATTTGTACAAACTGATGCATCGGAAGAATAAAACTTTGCCCAGTTATCAGACACAATACGAAGAAAACAAAAAGCGGGACAGCAAACATTGCTAGATTATTATATTGAGAAGGTTTTTTAAGTAGAATTGATTTCCTCACCAGCAAGTACATAGTTACCGAAGAACAAAACATTACGAAGCTTGCAACAATCCAACTCATGTTTGAAGTATATCAGATAGTTTATAAATAGCCTCTCATCTTCTCCTTGAAATCCTCAAACGTCGTATACACTTCTGCATGAATTCCAAATTCTTTTGCTCCCGCAACTTTCTTCGGAGAATCATCCCAGAATAACACCTCACCTTTTTCCACGTCACGGAGATCTTCGAATGCTTTTGCAAAAAATCTCACATCCGGTTTCATAAAACCCATATGTGCCGAGGCAAATATTTTATCGAATGCATCTTTAAATCCCATATGCTCGAGCATGTACGCAATTCTATATTTTTCCTGATTTGTCGCAAGACAGCATACAATCCCATCTTTTCTCAGTTGCTGAATATAAGCGATTAATTCTTCATCAGTACTATGTTCAGCAGTAAACCATGTCTCAAGCAATTCATCAACGGATTTATTCCATCCCCATTTTTTTAAATGTGGAGCGATAATTTCTTTAAGATCTGCGTTGCCGACAATTGTTTCTTGAAAGATTCCTTGAAAGAAAGGTAGGGTTTTTTCTGGTGGAATACCATAATCTCGTTCAAGCACTGTACTAAACATTTCTCCGTTTATAAGGACTCCGTCAGCATCGAACAAAATTGCTTTAATCATTTTTATTTTCAAAAGTATATCACAGGGAAGTTGGATCTATAAAAACATGCTCTTCCCAAAACTGACAATTATATTCATATTCTTCTTTTGATTGCCCGGATTTATCTGGTTGATCAGGAGCCATGATTCCAGGATACGCTGTGCCGATTTCGACATTCTGATCATACGTAAAAAACAATTCTACTATTACATGGTTTGTTGGGACCATTGCATGTTTTAAAGTTTTTATCTCATAATTATCTCCTTGCGCATCGCCCCTTTTTTCTACCTTAATTTTCTTTTGAAGTTCCTGAGTTAATTCGGAAATTTTAACTAGTCCACAATCACCGACTGGTTGATCATAATCAATTGAGAATAAACAAAACTTTCTACTCTTTTTTTCTATCCAAAAAAGCTCGCCATTATTTGCCATCTCCAGCGCGTGTTGTTTTACTGATGCGATAACAGCTAGGGGGTTCGATACAAATTCAAGATCGGAATAAAAATTTGATCCTTTTGTCTTTAGTAAACGTTGCGATTCTTCATCATTTAATTTTAAAGTCTTAAGATATTCCTCTGGCAGTGATTTGAAATGTCTTACCATGTGAAGTTGTGTTGAAAGTGTTGGTTGAATCGATTCGATTTGTTTGGATGTAAGTTGCGCGCCTTTTTTTCCAAATACTCTTATGTTTTCGATTTGAATAAATGGCGTTGTCATAGTAAATCTAGATCTTGTAATGCCTTTCTATAAAATGGTTCTGCTAATTCCTTCCCTTTAGGTATTTGTATGCGATTGTACATATAATCAAATTTTTCTTTGACCTGATCTTTTGTGTATTTTTTTGGAATGTTTTTGATAAACCTCGCAGCATTAATTTCAAGAAATGAAATACTATCTGCGGCTTGGATAAGATTCTGTTCTGGATCGCCACCCATTTCGTGTCGTTCGATAATGTGTTCAACTTTCTGGATAAAATCTTCAGAGGCTTTTTTACTTTCTAAAAACTTTCTCACAAATTCTGCTGATCGTTTTCCATGCCAAAGGTTATAAACCTCATCATCCCAGATTATATTTTCACCCTCTTCATCGCTACCTTGTGGAACACGACCATCAGAAAAAGTTCTCTCAACATCGTGTGTCACACAAGCAACAATAAGTTCTTCTGAAGCATCTGGATCAAGTTGAGTTACCCAATACCCCGTACGGAGAAGATGGTCGGCGTTGTAATGAATAGAAGAAATCCATTCCTCTGCTTCTTTAATTAGTTGTGTCATTGACGAGTGTGCTTTCAACATATTTTCTGAAATTATCTAGAATTGCCTGCCATCCACTTCTTTGCAGCTCTTCTGAATTTTCATTTTCTGGATCGAATGTTTCTACAACTTTTACACCTTCTGCCGCTTCGCTAAATTCAATTTTTACGTGTCTACCATCGCTCATATCATATTCGATTAATTTGAATTCCTCTACGGCTGAATAAACTCCTTCGAAATCAAAGCTCGTGCTTTTATCTTTTGCAGCCATTACAGTTTTAAATCGTCCTCCCGTTCGCAAATCATTTTCTGCAGCGGGGGCTTCCCATTCATCAGAAGCGAATGCCCACCTTACAATATGCTCAGGATTATTCCATCCATCCCAGACTTTAGAAATAGGTGCCTTCACAATTGTTTGCACAGTTATTGGATTAATATTCATAGTTTTAATGCTCACAAGGAGTACTTCCTAACGATCTTAATCGCAGTTGAAGTGATATAAATTGACCGCTACTTAAGAAGAATGTCTGCTTATCTCCACAGTAATCTGTTTGCCAATCTGAAGGTTTCAAAAGAATTACGTCAACCGATCTCTCAGCGGGAACATTATCAAATCGAATGCGACCGCCACTACTCGTTGTTCCTGATGCAAGTATTTGGCCACTTACCGTATCCTTTACACGAACAATCCCGTTGTAAACCGATTGATCAGAATTTCCTGCGTGCCATACAGCATCCGCTTGAATTATTGCGCCTGCCGCAGGTACTTGTGTTGCTGTCGGGGGTACAGATGTGGGAATTTGTGGTATTGATGTTGGTGATGAATATGATGTGGGTACTGCAGGAACTTGCGTTACTAAATAACCAGTAGGTTGAGCTGTGTTAGCGTTACTATTCTGTTGTGAAGGGCTAGTTGGTGAATTGGTTGGTGAGGTATTTTTTTCTTGAAGTTTCTCGGGAACACTTGTAGGAGCAATGCCTAACAATCTTTTAAGTAGACTTGGTTTTACTTCTGCAGAAGATGTAGCGGATATCTGATCAATCGTTTTTGTTTCAGGTTGATATGCATGTCCACCAATGGCTCTACCAATATAAAAACCAAGAACAATTGTTGCTACAACAATAATAAAACTGTACGAAGATTTCAGTATTAAATTTTTGATCATATGATATATTAGCAAAATAATGCTTTTTTCTTTGCGTTAGTTAATTTTTTAAGCTGAATTTCTCTCTTCATTTCTTCACTCCTAGTCGCATACTTTTCTGAATAGACTAACTCAAATGAAAGAAAGTAGCGTATATATAGAGTACTAGATGACGTTCGAAGAATATAAACGTAAAACATTCGATGATATACAATGGCTGCGGGACTTGGATTCGAACCAAGACTACCTGTTTCAGAGACAGGCGATCTACCATTAATCTATCCCGCAAATAGAGAAAAATAAGATAAAAAGGTGAGAATATTATACCGTTTATTGCTCCAGATCGGAGAGATCATCATCAGGGGCAGTTTGTTCAATCTTCTTAAACATCGCATCGATTTCTTCACTTGTCGAAGCACCCTCAACACTAGGAAGAGCCGTTGGAACAGGAAGAACCATTTGTTCTTCTAATTCGACTTCCTTCATATCCAAAGTAGACCAATACCACATTATTGCACAGCCAACAAGTACTGTAAGAACAGCAGGAACTAACCAGTAGGTTGATGAGGTAGTTTTTTTTGAAACGATTTTTTTCTTTGCCATATTAGTCGCGGAGCGCCTTTAGATCAGCGCGAATTGTAGTTTGGTAATAATTTCTAATGTCTTTTGAGTCTGCTAGGACTAGTTTTTGTTTTGCCTGAGCATCTGTAAGGGCATCTTTAAATGCTCCTTGGGAATCACCGCATGCATGCTCTTGGGTTTTTTTCAGTGCATCGATAAATGCGACGCGATCGGTATTAAATTTTTCAATTTTTTCATTGAGGGTTGCAAGATCGGCACGGAGCTTTGTGACATCTTTTCCTTCAGCAGCTTTTTCTAAAATTACTTTTGCGATCTTCTCTTTCATAAGCTCGTACTGACGCTGATGAGCTTTATGTGTATTGTCAAAGTTTGTTATTCTCTTAGAGATACTTTCTTCTAGTTTTGTACATCTTTTATCTTGATCTTCTTCTCGGTCTTCTTTACGTTCTTGAATTTTTTCTTTTATTGCTTCATTTCTTTCACCAAGCTTTGCATCAGCATATTGTGGAGCTGCAAGACAAAGTGCAGTAAGCAGAAGAGGGAGGATGATCAGTTTATTTCTCATATACTTTGATTATACAAATTTTTCAGAAAAATCAAACAGCGTGTAAATGTTCTCTGTGATCTAGAAAGAGATCGCATTCGTTTCCTACGCACTCTTTTTTTTCTTTGTGATCTTTATGATTGACAAAAAGTTTTTCAAATTCATCTAAATGCTCAACAACTTGCTCGGGAGTAACTGCGTATTTAAATACACGATATTCTTCTTCTCGAACGCGCATATTATTCCAAAATGCATCAAGAATATTTTTCCAAAAGGCGCCGTAAAAAATTAAAGGTTTATGATGGCCAAAATAGAGGCGCGCAATACACCAAGCCATGGCAAACTCGGATACGGTGCCGGTGCCGCCATTAAAAACGACATATGCATCACCTAACTCGATTAGTTTTCGCGTTCTCTCAATATAGTTAGCCTCCTGATATTCTTTATCGGCGAATTGGATTGTCGGCTCGTGCCGCCCTTCAAAATGCGTTGCATTTGCCGGCACGTAATAAACTACTTCTACGCGGCCGCCTGCATCTTTAGCTCCTTTTGATGCCGCGTACATAACTCCTGGACCTCCGCCATTTACAACAGTGCGCCCACTTTTTGCAACTTGTTGGGCCGATTGATACGCGCCAATATATTCTGCATCATCGGTATGCGACTCGGCATAGCCGAAAAAGGTCACATTCTTTAGAACTTTGTTTCCTGGTTTTACAAACAAATTATCTTCCATTCAGAATTTCTTTAACTTTTGTAATAATTGCCGTTGCGGAAATATCTTCGTATTCTATTAACTCATGCGGCTTGCCGCTTCGCGGCATTTTTCTTACTGCGAGCATATGTACTTTCGCTCCAATTTCAGAAAGGGCTGTTGCAACAGCCTCACCAATACCTCCAGCGACATAATGATCTTCAATTGTTATGATCGCTTCAGTCTCTTTTGCAGCTTTTTTGAGCGTCTCAACATCAAGCGGCTTAATGCTGTATAGATCGATTACACGTACATTAATATCTTCACCTAACAAATCTTCGTATGCCTGTAGCGCCTCATAAAGCGTAATTCCTGCTGCTACCAGCGTAATTTTATCTTCCTTTGATTGGCGCAATGTTTTGCTCCCACCAATAGGGAAGGTATCCTCAGGCTTATATAGCGTTTCTGTATTGCCACGTGTTGTGCGAATGTATGCAATACCTTCACAAGTAGCCATCGCTTTCGTTAATTTTTCTGTAGCAATATGATCAGCTGGATACAACACCGTGCTGTTTAGAAACGTGCGGAACATTGCAATATCCTCAAGTCCCATTTGTGATGCACCATCTTCTCCAATCGATACACCACAATGCGATCCCGCTACATTTATATGCGCGCCAGAATATTGCGCCGTGCGCAGCTGATCGAAGGCGCGCGATAAAAACGCTGAAAATGATGCGATATACGGAATTTTTCCTCGAAGAGCAAGACCCACAGCAACACCAACCATGTTTTGCTCGGCAATAAACATTTCGAAAAATCTGTCAGGGTGGGCTTTCGCAAACGTTTCAGAAAATGTTGAGTTTCCGGTTTCCGCATCAAGTACCACCATTTCTGGATGCTCCGGGTACATCTCAACAAGCGCATGCCCATAAGCTTTTCTTGTAGAAAGCGGTGCAACATACGACGCGTCGAGTTCTATAGCTCTGTCTTTCATTGCTTTATGTGGCTCTAAATTCTCTGGTTGCACAACTTTTCCAATAACCGTCATATCGACCTTTCCGAATTCTTTCAAAGCTATAACGCTTTCTTCTTTACTCATTGCCTTACCGTGCCAACCACCTTTATCTTCGACCATTGATATTCCTTTTCCTTTCAAGGTTCGTGCAACTATCATAAACGGCCTTGTTGCTTCTTGAGCTTTTTTGTACGCCTTATCAATTTGCTCTATATCATGACCATCAACAACTTCGACGCCCCAACCAAAAGATTCAATTTTTTGCTTGTAGTTTTCAACATCATGTCCCAGCATTGTTTCGCCACGTTGACCAAAACGGTTTACATCAAGCACACCTACTAAGTTTTTGGCTTTATAATAAGCTGCAACTTCCATTGCTTCCCAATTAGAGCCTTCTGCGAGCTCGCTATCGCCAAGAAGCACATATGTTTTGTAAGGAAGTTTATCTAAGTACTGGGCATTTAGAGCCATGCCGAGGCCTATTGAAAGACCTTGTCCAAGCGATCCAGTCGGCACTTCGGTATAGGGGAATGCGTTCGTAGGGTGCCCTTCAAGTCGACTGCCAAATTCACGAAGTGTTAATAATTCTTCTGCTGGAAAAGCACCTGAAGTTGCCCAAAGACTGTAGAAAAGAGGCGATGCATGGCCTTTTGAGAAAATGAGGCGATCATTGTTTGGATGCTTTGGATTATCGATAAAGTAGCGAAAATAACCGCCGAACATTAAGACAGTCATTAATTCTACGGCGGATAGTGATGAGGTTAGATGGCCAGAGCCGGCTTTTGTGGTCGATTCTAAAATATGCACGCGTAGACGGCGGGTTATTGCGTTCAAGTGTTCAATATTTTGCATACTATATAGTACTAAATTAGAGTCGTTAGTTCGTTAGTTATCGCGCAACGAGTGCGGTTTGGTAATTATTCGACCACCCCAATCCGATCTGGCGGCCGTTTTGGCTCATAAGAATAGCTTTATGTGGCGGGCTTGACCACCATCCATCGACAGCCGCTTGGGCGCTGGTATAGCCGCACGCAACTGTTTCGCCAATAACTTGGCCATTATATCCTGCGGTTTTGGCGCGATCAAAAGGAGACGAACCGCTCGCGCCAACATGTCCACATCGCCCTCTGCCGCCAGACATGTATTGACTATGCCCACGAGATGCATCAGTTAGACGACCATCAAGAGACATCTCTTGTAGTCCGGCCGCCTTGCGGCGCTGATTAATTATCGTCAACATTTCTTGTTCGAGTGCAGAAGGATTAGCCGGGGCAGACGTAGGCTGCGCCGGCGGCCGCGTTGGCTGCGGTGCGCGCGTTGGCTGAATTCGCTCCGGTTGTTCTGTGGGTTGAGGTTGTCCTGGCTGAGAAGGAGGAACCTGTTCGCCTGGGCGATTTGTTGGCAAGGGACTCGGTTCTCTCGGACCTCTCGTTGGACCGGTATATCGGCCTGAAGTCGTAGGGATAACTTCGCCTGGCAAAGGTTCAAAAACCCAAGGCGGCGGCGTCTTAGAGGCACGTTCTTTTTTCGCCTTTATGCCCGATACAATATTCTTTAATTTTGCAGGCATCGCCACTACATATTCGCGCGCCGTCGATGGAAACGCTTGCACTTCATGAATAAATTCGGCGCGCACTGTTGGAACGGGACCCAAAAATACGTTCTGGATTAAAAATACAGAAACCATGTATCCAAGAATTTGGGCAATGATGATCTTTATATATCGCATAGAGTGAACGGAAACTTTTCTGATATATTTTCGCAAGATTCTTCAGAATATCCACAAGATGGCGATGTTGTTGACCATTTCTTTATATTTAAAAGGCAGTCTTTCGATTCTAAAAATATTTCTGATGCTCCTTCAAAACCCTGCAATGTAAAAAACGCTTTATTATTACTGCATTGACCAGCAGTAATACTATTTTCTAGGCATCTCAAAACATTTTTTGATTCAGCTTCATCCATAACAGCTTCATTATCATTCAAGGCGCCGCAATCTTTAGCAACGCTCTTTACATAAAGTGCATGAACATCTTGCTTCTTTGGTAGATTCGCACATTGTCCTCCTGATTCGGCTTCTAAAGGCAATTCACCTGTGGGTTCATTAATGATGTTTACATCCGACCTTAAAGTTGGTCTGTTTTGATAGGTAATATTAAGACGTGGTTCGATCTTATTGTGGAGTCTTCCGTATGAAAAGTAATACATTAACCCAGCGAACACTAGAATAATGATTATTATGAACGATACATATCGCATACATCGATTATACAAGTTTTAATACAGCTCAGCATTAAAACCAGCAGATCTCTTTACTTTTAGGTCTTTATTCAACAGCAAATACTCAAAAGAAAAATCTTTTTCACATTGTTCTGGAGTACAGAGAAATAATGCAGTTGAAAGTCCGTCTGCAAGAGCCGCTGTATCAGCAATAACCCACGCTGCGATAATGTCCGTTGTAGACGACATAGTATGTGGATCGATAATATGGTGTTGGCCTTGCCACGAACGTCTATTTGTCGCAGAGCCGCACATTGCTCCAGAACTAAAATCGATACTTCCAATTACCTTCTTTACGTCTAGCGGATGCTCAAGTCCGACCTTTATAGGACCTGGTCCTCTATAACGAATATCACCACTTCCATCTACTAAATAGTGAGTTACTCCTCTTAATTCTAAAATGTTTGCGAGCGCATCTACGGCAAAACCTTTTCCAATTGCACCAATGTCAATTGTGACTTTCTCAGTTATATCAATATGTCGATCATCAATGATTGCGATTGTTTTTAGGAAATGTGGAACAGGTCGGACTGACTTTTTTCGCTGTAAAGAATAGGTCGCATCGTAACCCATATCACTCAAAGTATTTCCGACGAGTGGCGTGAACTTTTCACCCGACGCTTTAAATAAATCTTCGTACATTCTTAAAATCTGTGTGAAATCTGGAGGAACCTCTTGCACACCTGTTTTATCGGCAAGTTGTGATATAAAAGAGTCTTTAATGAAACGTGAATATGTATGATCAAATATAGAACAGTATGCACGAATAGTTTGCTCTAAGGCTCTAAATGTCGGTTCGGGGATATCATCCCAGACTGTAATATGCCAGGATGTTCCCATCGAATCGAATGAACATTCCAGATCGGCCATTTTATGACTGTTGGGCTTCTACCTTTATCTTTTCTACCGCTTCCATAAATCCTTTTGGAGTTAAAGAAGAGCCGTTTACAACAGTAAGCGCAATTTCGTCAAGCGGTTTTCCAACAACTTCTTCTGTAAAGCCTTCTTTAAATTTTCCTTGCATTTTTTTTGATATTTCATGGACTCCTTTTCCTTCAAATGTTGCGTCTGTTACCAAGCCATCTTTTAGGGTAAGTGAAATAGCAACCTCCTCCTTCTGAGCTGGTGAGGTATAGTTGCCTATTGCTTCATATGTGCCATCTTTGTATTCGGTTTTTGCATCAACCTGCACTTCGGCTGTTGTTGGTGTAGGGGTTTCGGTTTTTTGAGTTGTTGGCTTACTTCCTAATGTAAATACGGCTAAGGCTATTACGGCAAGAACGATGAGGCCCATTGCGAGATTTTTACTATTCATGATCAATTATGTGTAAAATTGTAAGTAACGTTATTATACACAAAACTATATGTTGTCGGAGATAAAAAAGTTCGCCAATGTTAAGAATCCTCTCTTCCAATTTTTCCTTTTTCTTCTAGCATTTATGGCAATATCCACGTGGGATCTCTATGTTGGCGCACAAAAACCGCAGGAAAAAACTGCGCTATTTGTTAACTTTGCTCTATGCGGCGGCTTAGGATTTCTTTCTTACTACATCGCGCGATATGTGTTAAAGATTCAGACAGTCAATCCATTTAACATTGGCATTAGCTCCATACTTGTGTATCTCCTTATTCATCCGACAAATCCACCGTTGATGTTTATCCTGGCCTTTGTCGGCATTTTCATCGGAAAATATTTTTTTAAGTTTATGAATCTGCCCATATTCAATCCAACTGCATTTGGACTTTTCTTTGCGCTTTATGTAAGCAAGGCATTGTACGCCCTAAAACTTGCACCCGACTCATTACTTATCTCTTGGTGGGGCGCCGATATGCAACAACAGTTTCTTTCGCATGTACCAATTCTTAATATCGCTGTTGCATCAATCTTATTATTAGGTTGCCTCTACTTTACTCGGGCATTTAGAAAATTTAATTATGCTGCAACTTTTTTCCTGACGTATATTTTCTGCTTTTTTACCTACAATATAGTCGTATCACAACAGCCTGCTGAAACAATCCAAATCGTTACTCAGGCATTCTTCAATTCAGTCGCATTCCTTGCACTCATAATGATTCCTGAGCCAAAAACCTCCCCGGCGCTGCCCACTCAACACGTGGTTATTGGCCTTTTATCTGGGGCTGCTTTATTCGCATATTCGACAATATTAATTCGGTTTGTTGCAGAGCCTTTTATAACTACTATTCTTACCGCCAATCTTATGACACTATATGTGAAACAGAAAAGACTTTTTATGTAAGCTTGCATTACGAAAGAAATTTCAGCACAATAGTATATCGATATGGCTGATAATCCAACACATTTCACACCTTTGCCAGATGATGTAATTCCGAAAAGGGAATCTTCATTTACTGCTAAAAATAAAGTTGCCCTCATAATTCTTGGGCTTCTTGTTATGGTGGCGCTTATATTGGGCGTACTCTTCTATCTTAATAATTCATCTGTTAAACCAGCGCCTCAAGAATCTATGACGCCAAGCACTCCAGTAAGTCAACCTAGCCCGTTACCTGAAGAAGGATCCGATGAGGTAAGCACATTTTCAGATGATGCAAGTATCCAATTGTTATCTTGTAATGACGGGGCGAAGTATAAAGCACGTCTTGATCAGATTGGAATGGTATGCACTGCTGGTTGTTGCCCATGGGAGAGTGGTTATGATGGCAAAGGATGTAAGGCTCCTGCCGATGGAGAATGTAAACCAAAAGGCAATCCTTGTAGTGATGGTACGTGCTGGGAATGTCGCTCTGAGTCTAAATTTCAATTATTACGCTATCGAGATGGCCAATGGGTATCTTGTTCTGAAGCGCCAACACCGACTCCAACCATCGCACCTATTGCAACTTGCCCAAATCCAAACCAATGCATTCCCTTAAATGAATGCGAAACACCACCGCCAGCAGCTAACCCGGCTGGAAAATGTGCGAATAACCTATATTGTTGTAAACCAAAGCCGGGTGTAACCGTCACTGTTACCCCATCGCCGACACCAGTAGCATGTGTAAAACCAAAACTTGATATAGAAGTCCAATGTCTCCTATGTGATGGAGAAGCAATAACACAATGAAAGCAGCACACACCATAGAATCCAGTACAGGTTTAAATAAAAAGACAGGGGCAATCCTGGCAATCCTTGCTTTCACACTCGTGGCAATGATTGTGGGTTATTTTCTTGTAAACCAAGTTCAGAATCCCGCGAAGCGAGCAGATGAAGGTGAAGGTGTCCCGCTTTCTGGACCAAACTGTCCAGCGAATGGCTTTATTTGTAAATGGACCCGTGAACCAGGTGTTTCATATCATTACAGCATTAAAGAGGGTGACGGCACGATAGTAAAAGAAGGCGATATTCCAGCAAGCTCGGGTACAGATAAAATAACCGTGACCCACACTCCAGAATCTGGCACAACCTATACTTGTACCGTTGTCGCTAATAATGATTGTGGTACGACCAGTGATGAAAAGTCGGCTTCATGTTCATCTTCACCACAGCCAACACTCATTTCTAGTCCAACACCAATAAGTACCCTTACTCCATCAATAACACCCACCGGCGTACTTTCTCCAACGGTAACACCAACTACAGGACCGAGCCCAACGCTCCCACCAAACGTTACACCAAGCAAAACGCCAACACCAACAGACATAATCATTGTCAATGCAACAAATACACCAAAGCCTGGTCAAGCAACATCTACACCAAAGGCGGCTTCAAATCCAACACTACCAACAACTGGTGGAATAGCTTCGCTGCCAGTACTTTCTGTTATTCTTGTCGGATTTATTGTCATAACGTTAGGATTAATTCTCTAAACTAGAGTTAAACTTGCACTTATTTCTGCAACATACTAATATGTATCTAAAGGCGTTGAGCTGTATGTTTTTATTATGAAAAGTAAACCTGTTATTCTTTCTGGATTAGTCGTACTTATCTTGCTATTGGTAATCTCTGTACTAACAGTTAGCAAGCCACAACAGTCTGGAACGAAAGCACAACTTGCTGACGGTGCGCAACAATGCCAAATCGATGGAGGGTTTGTCACTGATCAAGCTTCATGTTTAGGTACTGACAAGCAACTTGTTAATATTATCGGAGGAGATACTGGCACAGGTGGCGACAACTCAAGCATTCAAGTTTGCTGTAAAAATATTACCGTTATACTACCACCGTCGCCAGAACCGGTCATTACCGAAGGACCGATACCAACGACACCCGTGAATGAGCCATCTCTTACGCCTACCCCGTCAGTGTGCCCTCTTCCAGAAGAACCGACGATAAATATTAGTAATATCCAAATAATTTGTCCAGATGGGTGTAGTTCACAAGTACCACAATAATATGTTTGACTTACATAAAATTAGAGAAGAATACGATACAAAAAAGATAGCAATTGCTATGTTGCTTCTTTTTGTTATTGTCGGTGGTATTTTTGCAGGGCTCATGCTTGTAAGTGGCCGTATTGATATTCGTAATAGGGCTGCTAATAGCTGCCCGGTTGGTGTACTAAAAATGGTGACTTGTAAATTTACAGTAGATAGTACTGTTCCTTTTACATATGTTGTTACTGTTTCCAGCTCAACGGATAGTACTTCGAATTCTGATGGCACAACTGGTTTATACTCAGCTACTTCGGGAGAAAGAGAGATTATCCCTACAGAACCTTCCACGAACATTCAGGAGAGTGTTGAAGTTCAATTTACAGGCACATATACATGTGATGTTAAAGTTACTGCAACAGTAACAAATGCATGTGGAAGCAAAACTGCAACCGACACAAAAAACACCTCTTTAGTATGTACTCCGCCGGATGGCGATACTCCATCAGGTGGTACTACTCCTCCTCCCGATGGTCCAGGTGGCCCCACTGGCCCTACTGGTCCTGACGGTCCAGGAGGTGGTTCAGGACCTACATGTAAAGACTGTACAAAGGTTGAAGTAAAACTCGATTATGAAGAACCAAAAGATGCACAACAACCAACATTAACACCACCAAATGTAAAAAGCCCTGATATAAAAGATCTTATAATTGGTCGACTTACAATTGAATTTTTAGGCGAATGTGGCAAAACCATGAGTTGTGCTGATATAAAAAAGATTGAGTTTAGAGCATATAATAATGATTCGTGTTTTGGCCAGCCAGATCTTACCCCTATTCCACTTAATACTGATGACAGTGATAGTTACTTTGATCGCTATGGAAGCAGTATAAAATGTGCTGAGGCGCTCATAAAGGCAGGGGAAGATTATAACGAAGGAGCTAGGTTCCGTCTCCATCAAGCTCGCGGTGATCAATGTCGTTGTTATAAAGTAAACGTAGAATTTAAGGATGATCCAGAAAATAGACCAGTCTGTCCAAACATGCCTCAAGAAAACATCTGCTGTTCTAGCCAATGTATTCCACCCGAAATAATTGATGATCCTGATAATCCAAATGATGGCTGCCCAGGTGACCCAGATGGAAACTATCCTGATGTTGATCCTGATCAAGAATGTTATGTGGTACCACAAAATAGTTGTCCACGAATCAATGCTGAAACTCATTTTAAGTCTTACACTGGCCAGAACGGTGGCGAATTAGGATATGATGATGATTTCAGAGGTGCTGAGAATGGAATAGATCAGATCATAGGAACACCTGATGGTGAAGACCATTTTTATAAGTATCCTGATGGTGGAAGTTACGACGTTAGACTGAAATGTGGAAATGCCAAGAGCTGTACTAAGCGAATTAGAATCACTTGTACCGAAGGTAACCCACCAGGAAATCCGCCGGGAAATCCTCCTGGCAACCCACCAGGCAATCCGCCGCCAGGAGGAGATCTGCCAGCTTGTGTCATACCACCTATTTCGGGAGTTTGTGTAGACCAGCCAGCAATATAATATGAATAATCAAAGGAAGAAAACAATTGGATTAGTCGCAGGACTCATATTTCTTGTCGCATCACTTGTGATCGGTATGATTTTTGTGCAAGAACGCCAAACGACAAAGAATGAAGCTGAAGAAGTTGCTATTCCTCTAAAGCAAATTACTTGTAATTGGGAAACAGAAGGAACCTATATCATAAGACTCGTTGATGGCTCAGGTAACGTGATTGGCGAACAACCCGTATCGAGTGGTACTTCATATACATTTAGAGATCTAGACCCGAGAACACTCCCTATTCCCGTATATTGTGAAATTATTAACCCAGATGATTTATCCTGTAAGAAGAGAAGTGAACCAATTATATGTGTAGCGCCGTCGGGAACACCCCCGCCAACCCCACCACTTCCTGGTCTATGTGAGCCATGTGAAGAAGATCAACCCGTTCCTCGTTGCGCAGATGATATGCAATGTATAAAACAAGCTGACGGTTCATTAGCATGTCAAAATCCAGGCGACCCTTCTTGTGGACCAACAGCAACCCTTACGCCAACGGTTACCGTAACATTAACGCCAACAGTAACGCTCACACCGACGACGACACTTACACCAACAGCCACACCTACGATATTACCCGGCCAGCCGACCTTTACCCCAGCACCAACAGCGACCTTAACACCGACAGCTACTGTAACACCAAGCGCAACCCCAACAGTGCCAGCACCAACCCCGACAACATGTCCAATTCCTAATGCGGTCACGAATATAGCTCTAGCTTGTAGTGAATCAGCTGCACAATGCACCTGGGACGCGTCATCAGGCGCAGGTTATTATCTCGTCACTATCCGTGATGAATCAACAGGTCTTCCAATAGACGGCTATAATCCAAACAAGAAAGTTACAGGAACAAAAGCAACATTTACGGCTATCGCAGGACATTCATATGGATGTTTTGTTGAAGCAGTTAATGAAGAATGTGGAGCTAGCTCAGCAAAACAATCTAACGCATGCAGCTATAATCCGCCAACTGCAACTCCAGCGCCAACGAGTATTAGCTCGCCTACACCAACTGACATAGTTATTGTAAACGTCACTAATACGCCATCACCAACCAGACCAAATGTTACGACGCAGCCGACGTTACCACAAACTGGACTTGCTCAGAACTCACTAACAATCGCTCTGATCTTCGCAGTCTTCGGTGTCGGAGCAGTGCTCGCAGGATTGCTTATCAAGATATAATTTTCGAGGTTAAAAATACATGCGATGTAGTTTGATGTATTGTTTTTTCTCTAAATCTCTCTATGCTTAAATTAAGGAATAGTTAATTCAATGAAAGGAGGGGATACAACATGCCAGCAGCAAAGAAAAAGACAACAGCTAAAAAAACAGTAGCAAAGAAGAAGGTCGTAGCTAAGAAGAAGACAGTAGCAAAGAAAACATTAAAGAAGTCAGTGGTTAAGAAGGCTACAGGACTTAAAGCAGCAGTCAAGAAAATAGTAAAGAAAGTAGCGCCTAAAAAGAAAGTCGTAGCTAAGAAGAAAACAGTAGCAAAGAAAAAGAAATAACTTTCAACATCATGCCGTTAAACAAAGCCATAGGCAACTTGTCTGTGGTTTTGTTTTTTATACCTTTGGCATCCAGTTTTCAACGTTATCCATGAGAACGCGACATTCGTCGCCCATTACGCCTCCTCGGATTTCAATAGTTTCTCCACTAAGCGATACAAGTTTCTTTCCAAAATCCTTTGCATGATATCCATCTAATAAATATGAATTGCTTGCAATAAATTCTTTATATGCACCAAAGATTATTTTAGAAATATTCGCCCAGCTTGCACACGTAAGACACATTGAGCACGGCTCTATTGATGTATATAAAATACATCCTGAAAGGTCTAAAGTATTAAGTGTTTTGCATGCAGATCGTATGCACATGATGTCGCCATGTGCAGAAGGATCCATATCGGATCCAACATGACTAATGCCACGAGCAATAATTTCACCATTTTTTACAAGAATCGTGGCACTGGGGAGATTTCCTGAATCTTTTGCGTTCTGCGCATCTTGAAGGACAACTTTCATGAAGTCTTCATCGCTCATATTGAGTAGTATAGCTTACTTTCTTCCAGAAACGCGGCGCTGGGCTTCTTTAAGGAATTTTTTGCGAATACGAAGAGTTTTTGGTGTTACTTCGAGAAGTTCATCATCTCCTAAGAAATCTAAACATTCTTCAAGCGTCATAATGACGTGCGGTGTTAAACCATCAGTTACACCCTCACCACGTGAGCGATTGTTTGTTAGATTTTTTACTTTACAAACGTTTACTTCCATATCATCTTGGCGTGAACTGACGCCAACAACCATTCCTTCATATACCTGCACTGCTGGAGCAATAAATAATGATCCGCGAGATTGTACATTTAATATTCCGTATGTTGTAGAAACAGCAGTTTGGGTCGCAATCATTGCGCCACCACGAAGAGTTTCTAAACTACCACCCTCTTTTGGCTCATAGCCTAAGAAGTAGCTCGACATTACCGCAGTTCCTCGGGTTTTCGTCATTAACGTACTGCGAATACCTAAAAGATTTGCAGAAGCTATTTTGAATACAAGTCGTGATGTTCCAGTAAGCTCATTATGCATGCTTTGCATTGCTGCACGGCGCTTACCCATTTCTTCATTAACAGCACCCACAAAATCAGGCGCGACATCAACTGTTACTTCTTCGAATGGCTCGCATGTTCTTCCATCAATTTCTTTGTATAGAACTTCTGGTTTTGAAACTTGCATTTCGAATCCTTCGCGACGCATTGTTTCAATCAGAACCGAAAGATGGAGTTCTCCGCGACCAGAAACTATAAAATTTACTGATTGGGTATCGTCTTCAATATGGAGACCCAGGTTAATCTCCTTCTCTCTTAAAAGGCGTTCTTTAATTTGTCGACTCGTGGTAAATTCTCCTTCACGACCTGCGAAAGGTGAGGTGTTTGGTCCTAAGGTAATTTTTAGGGTTGGTTCTTCTACTGAAATTGTTGGAAGCGACTCAGGTGTAGCTGGGTCAGTAATTGTCTGACCAATAGTCAATTCAGGAATACCTGCGATTGCAATAATATCGCCTGCTGATACTTTTTCAACTGGCTCTCTTATAAGACCAGTTGAAGTATAAAGTTTTGTTACTTTATATGTGCCTTTTACGACTCCCTCTTCAACAAGTGAGATGGTTTGCCCTAATGCGCACACACCACGGGTAACTTTTCCAATACAAAGTTTGCCAACATAGTCGTCTTGATCAAGAGTTGAAATAAGCATTTGGAATGGCTCGTCAACTGGGCCCGAAACGTCTTCAATTTCTTTGAGGATTGTGTCGAAAAGCGGTTTTAATGTTGCATCTTCAGTTTTAAGATAGTCTTCAGGAAGTTCATAAAAAGCTTTCCCATCACGCCCGACTGCATATAGAGTCGTGAAATCGAGGGCGCTCTCATCATGTGCGAGCTCTAAAAAGAGGTTCTCTACTTCTGCACGCACAGCGAGTGGTCGTGCATCCTTTTTATCGATTTTATTAATAACTAAAATGATTTTGAGATGATTTTCGAGTGCTTTTTTTAGTACAAATCTTGTTTGGGGAAGTGGACCTTCTGCAGCATCAACGAGTAAAATGGCACCAGAGGCCATATTAAGAACTCGCTCAACTTCGCCACCAAAATCTGCGTGGCCTGGGGTATCGATAATGTTAATTTTTGTGTCTTCGTAAAAAATTGACGTATTTTTTGCGAGAATCGTAATTCCTTTTTCGCGCTCAAGATCGCCTGAATCCATGATAAGATCCTGGAACATTTCTTTTTGATTATCGCGGAATGTCTTTGTTTGCTTCAAAAGCGTATCGACCAAGGTTGTTTTTCCATGGTCAACGTGTGCAATAATAGCAATATTTCGTATTGATTTCATAAAATATTTTTCCGTGCTTAGAATAATGTAAGAAGGAAAAGTTAATTATACCATTTATTATCGGTTTTCGTTCATTATACTTACGTATTATGAATAACACACTGCCTGAATTCATAAAAGAAGAAATTGTCTATTCAGGGCGAATGTTTGAGGTTGTACTTATGACATTTAAAATCGGCGACAAAAAAGTTATCTACGAAAAAGCTCGCCGTGCTCCAGGAACAAGACTTATTATTACTTCGCCCGAGGGGAAAATTCTGCTTATAGAAGAATATCGAAGTGAAATACGAGATTGGGATATCCGCTTGCCTGGAGGAAAAGTCTGTGATTCTCTCGAAGAATATCATGCGTTTTTAACGAGTGGCGATGAAATGCTAGAAAAAGCTAAAAACGCTGCTAAAAAAGAAGCTTTGGAAGAAGTCGGCATTATTGCAGATGATGCGAAGTTGTTTTCTCTTTCGACGTGTGGAGCGTCAGTAATTTGGGACCTGTATTACTTTGTCATTACAAAATATACGGAAGATCCAGAAGGGCAACACTTAGAACTTGGAGAAAATATAAAAATAAAATGGGTTTCTGTTGCGGAAGCAAAAAAGTTGGCTCTTAATGGTTCTGTGAAAGAAGATCGTTCTGCTGCTACATTACTTCGATTTCTCGAGACTCTTCCAGGTAACTAACATACAGATTGTAATAACGGTGAACGCGATTAAAGATAAAAGTGGAATTGTTACAAAGCCAAACCATTGAATGAATTTTGTTGTACAAGATACGCCACTAACGCAAGGCGCGAGGCTTTCCGGAATGATTTGGTAATAAAGTAAGTTATGATACAGAGCTATGCAAAGACCCGTAATGCTTAATGGCAGAACGTATGTATAGACTTTTTTATCTTTTCTAACCATGCCAACGGCGAGAATAAAAACAAGTGGGTACATTAAGATGCGCTGATACCAACAGAGTACACAAGGTGGAAACTTCATTACTTCACTAAAATAAAGACTTCCAAGTGTTGCGACGATTGATTGAAGCCACGCGATATATAAAATCATGTGCTGTTTTTAAAGCGAATATATAAGACGGTTATAGAGATTATTATAAAAAAAAGGGCGTAGATTGAGTACAGAAAGAGGGGTGATGAAAGTAATGAAGATGAATCTGCTGCGACTGCTGGAGTAGGATCTCGGTATTCGTTAAGAACTTCTATTCCGTCTTTTGCTCGTTCAATTGCTTCATTGGTATCTTGGGGCATAGAGAAAGTATAACAGCTGGAAAAATTAGGTATATTGACATGTGCCCAAAGCGGGCCTATACTACCGATAGTAAATTTTTTTACACCTTGAGAAAAGAGTGAGGGCGTACGCAAAAGCCGTGTACTGCCAGCATTATTACTCATAGTTCTTTGACAGAAACGGCAATTGATTATTAGAAATTTGAAAGTTGGTTAGTAGAATTTTAGGGATATTATAAAAATGTCTTTAGAGCTCTACTGACCAGCTACCTTGGGCGTCAGTGTCTATCCATCCAAGCTTGCCACCATGAAAGGAGGCAGAAGTACATGATCCGGGGACCGCCCTGATCGCCTAGTCGCATCGTCCGCAGTTCCCCACCTCCCGTCACCTGACGGAGAGACCAACCCATCTACGCGAAGACAAAGTGAGGGATACCTCTTGCAACGCTTCCTCCGATGGACCGTTCCGATCGCGATCGCGATCATGTTCCTTGGTGCGTTCAGCCGCCCGGCCAACCTGGCGGCGGCGAA
The DNA here is from genome assembly GCA_018062135.1 of Candidatus Woesebacteria bacterium. GTDB lineage: Bacteria > Patescibacteriota > Microgenomatia > UBA1406 > HO2-37-13b > OLB23. The sequence goes on along the minus strand of JAGOSW010000001.1, from coordinate 53,702 downwards.
CGCTGTCTCTGGTGACCACAACGTGGCGACGATCAACAACGTCGGCAGTGCTGCTGACCAGCTGATCGCGCTCAACACCGACTCCAACCTCAACCCGAACCAGATGGTTCTGCTGCGCAGCTACGGCCACGACGGCCAGACGCAACAGGCCATCGCCATGGACAACGGGCAGACGACGGCGCAGCAGATGGCCAGCGCGGGGTACACCGGCATCGGCATCGCGAGCGCGAAGGGCTTCAACGGCCACAACTGGGCGACGACGGTCTGGCGCAACGATGAGCGGCAGCAACTGATCGCCAACTACAGCACGAATACCGGCAGCCGGCACCTGGCCTACGGCGTTGCGACGACCTTCAATCCACCCGGCTGCCAGTACATGGCGGCCACCAACGAGACGTGGACCGACGGCCACCTCGCGTGGCGTGACGATGCCAACATGGGCGGAGCAGCGATGGCGGCCACCGGCCACCACCGTCTGCGCGCACTGCGGCAGTACCTGCTGGGCTACGAGATCGCGATGATGTGGCAGCCGGCGACCCGCCAGCAGCTGCAGCTCTAACAACCTCATACACTTAGACGCCCTTTGAGGGCATCCTTGAGCGCCGCTCTGCGGCGCTGCCGGCGTGAGCCGGTAATCACCTTCACGGGGTACTAACCCCCAGGCAGTCCAGCCGCTGGTCGGAAACATACCGACCAATGCCGTCTACGACGGCCCGGGGCCACTTGTGGCCACGACCAGCGGCTGGCTGCCGAAGTTGATGTTAGGAACACAGAAAATCAATTGCCGTTTCTCACATCTTTTAAAAAATCCTTTATACTTACCTTATGAAAATCAACATCCGTCTTATTTATTTGTATCTCTTTTCTTTTATTGGACTTCTTATTGTCGTTATCGGCACCGTTCGTATCGTTGATCTCGGCATAAAAGTTTTCGTCTTTAAAGACGCAGATAAGTATGAATACTATGCAGGACCAATCACGACAACACCTGATGGAAAGACCGTAGAAGTTGATGAGGCAAAAGAAAAGGCTCGCCAAGATAAAGAATCGCAACGCCAACGTCAAAGAGAGCTTTCTGGAGCAATTTCTATGCTTCTCGTAGGACTTCCTTTATATGCATATCACTGGAAGACTATTCAGAAAGAAAGTAAAAAGGAGAGTTAATTATTTATACATCGTCTCTTCCCTTGCAGGACCCACTGATACGATTGAGATATCTTTTCCTACAAGTTCTTCGACTTTATTAATATATGCTTGAGCTTCTTTTGGCATATCTTTTAATGCACGTATTGCCGAAGTAGGCGATTTCCATCCAGGCATTGTTTCAAGAATAGGCTTCGCTCCTTTAAGAAAATCAATATCAACACTTGGAATTTTGTCATAACGCTTCCCATTAATTTCATACGCAACACATATTTTTACTTCTGAAAAATCATCAAACACATCAATCTTCGTTAACGCTAACTCGTCTGCTCCCGCAACTTGCACACCATATCGTAACGCAGGAATATCCAACCACCCACAGCGACGTGGACGGCCAGTTGTTGTTCCATATTCATGTCCAACTTCCCTTATTTTTTCTCCATCAGCATCAAGCAATTCCGCTGGAAGAGGACCTTCGCCAACGCGCGTGGTATATGCTTTTGTAACCGCAATTACCCTATCAACACTTCGCGGAGGAATCCCTGTCGTTAGGGTAAAACCCACAATACCCGGATGACTCGAAGTTACATACGGATAGGTACCACGATCAAGATCGAGCAGCGTTCCTTGACCTGCTTCACCTAAAATTCTTTTTCCACCAGAATAATATTCTTCAATCACGGGCATAACATCAGTAATTAAAGGTGCAAGAATTTCTCGCGCTTCCATAAGTTCTTTCATAACAGCTTTTCTATCATACGTAAAATCATCATTGCGCATCAATGCGACAAGTTTTTCTTGCCAAGCCATTTCTGTTTCAAGTCGTTTCTCAAAATCAGCAGCGATTAAATCTTTCATCTGCAAGCCAACACGTTCCGTACGATCTGCGTACGTCGGCCCGATGCCTCGGCCCGTCGTACCAATCTTTCCTTCGCCGCGCACAGTTTCTCGTAGATTATCCCTGTCTCTATGCCACGGCATAATCATATGCGCGGCGCGACTTATCATTAAATTTTTTGCTGTAATTTCTATGCCTGCTTCTCGAATGGCAATAATTTCTTCGGCGAGTGTTTTTGGATCGATAACCACGGCATCAGCAAGAACGCATACTGCCTGAGGATTAAAAATAGCTGAAGGCATTAAATGAAACTTAAATTCGCCATGTTCGTTGCGGACTGTATGTCCTGCATTCGGCCCGCCATTATATCTAATTGACATTTCGGCGCGGTCCGCGAGAAGATCGACAATTTTTCCTTTTCCGTTATCACCCCAAGTGGGGTCAGTTACGACGTATATACCATTCCAGGTCATAGCTAAATGATATCAAAAAATGTAGTATTCATTAATATGAAATCGTATGTGGTTATCATACTCACACTACTATTCCTCTTTGTCATGGGTCTTTCTGCACATAACTTCGCTCACACAAACCGTATGGGCGATGAAGTGGGACACATGGTAGGTGGACACCTTGCCCTTCACGGAACAAAACTATATAAAGACATCCACTTTAACCACCAACCATTGGTTTACTATTACAGCTCACTTACCGAGGCAATTTCCAAACCCGATAACCTTTTTAATTACATATCCAGACAACGCGATGCTGTATTTATTTATGCAGCCGTATGGGAACTGCTCCTGATTGCATTTTTTGGTCTGCCAATGGTTTTCTTTATGGCACTCTTCGAGATGAGCAAGTATCTTCTTTCAGGCGAGAAACTTCTTGCCGAAACACTTGCCGTATATCCTGTTGTTTTTGTATGCGTATCGCTTATTCAATTGGTAGTAAATAAAAAACATCTTACATCACTGCACATATGTATACTTTCCATAAGTTTTTTTCTCATTACCTTCTCACTATTACCACTATGGCCCTTTGTTCTACTTACCTTGAGTTTATTCATATGGTATTTCAGAAAAAATCACCGCAAATTACTCTACATCCTTCTTCCCTTCTTTGCTTGCACAATAGTCTTATTTGTTATAACACCATTATCTGATTACTTACGTGAAACCATTGTCTACAATACTCGCTACTTTCTCCCATCCCAAGCAGGTAAACAATCGGTATTTAATGTTGTAATGTTGCCTATACTCTCATTTCTACCGCCTTACACGCCAATTAAGCTTCTTTTTTCTGGCAGCATCTTTATACTTTTGATCTTTGGATTAGACTGGTTGAAGAATAAAAAAGAGTATGGGGCGATTATTTTACTTCCACTTCTACTGCTTAATACTCGTACCGATTTTGCAACATTCGACAATTTTCATCTTCTTCCACAGTTTGGAGCAATGCTGGCTACGGCAATGTATCTTATATTTGAAGCAATAAAGAATAATTTTAAATCTAACAGATTATTTATCTCGGTTTCATTTGTTCTTTTTATTGGCATTACTGGCTGGATATATCGAGCATTTCCAATTTTTTATTCGACAAAGCCCTTCATTACTGAACAGCACTATATTTTTTATTCAGAATCAGAAACACATGGTGGAGTAGTTAAAATATTAAAGAGCCCTACCGACCGTTTACTTGTCTTTGAGAATGACCCATTGGTTTATTGGGTTGCAGATATTCATATGGCAACTAAAGTTCTTGAATATTACCCTTGGATAACGACTATCCCTGAGTATGAAGAGAACTTTGTCACTACTATCACACAAAATCCTCCTGAATTTATAGTGATACCAGATATTTCTTCTCACGATCAAGTGTTTAGAAATAGACTAAATCAGGTACTACTATCCTCATATGTGCAACTTCATCACCTTAATAAACCATCAAAAGTATATGTTCATGAAGACAAAGTGAAAACAATTTCAGATTCACAAAAAATACTATTAAAAGATAAGCTGTTTACTATTCCTGTTATTTCTCTAAACGAAAATAGCCAAGAGTAAGTGGAATTCCTGGCAGAATTGTCACATGCACCTTTCCAAGGTATTGACCTGAAGCTGTTTCTACTACTTCATCAAGAATGTATTTTATCCACCAAGGACTCTTATTAACTCCATAGTCAATCTTAAACACCTTAAAATCTTTGTCTTGGAGGCCATTTCCCACGTATGTGGTGAATGGGTACTTTTCGTTAGATTTCCCTTTTTCATCAACAAATCTATTAATCCCTCTCGATTTTTTACTGTCAAACCGCTTTCCCATCCAAGGCACCTTTATATCCCCTATTGATCCCTTATAAAATCCATCAGGCATACTTTTAGGAATTTTCCCTGACAAGAACTCTTTTTGGTTTGCGTTATGTTGGACAATATATGTGCGAATGAGTCCAAAAAAGATTACTACAAATAAGAGAATGAGAAGAAAGCTAAATAATATGAGTAAAATCAATTTCATACCATCTCGTTTATCCAGGCCAGAAGCTCTTCATTACCATCAATTTCGGTAAACCAAATCATAGGCAAGTCTTCGTGCGTTACTTTTTTTACTTCGTCGATGATTGCTTGCTTATTCTTTTCGACGGTAAAAGCCGTGATTGTAAAATATTGTAGATCGACTAATTTTTCTTTCCAAAGAAAACGTGCAGGTGTAATAAACATCAATCCTCCAGTCGCAATTTTTTTTTGCAGAATCGCGTTAAGAATCGCATTTGCCTGATCTTCATCTTTTGCGGTTACGTGTACCTCGTAATATTTTGTCATATTGTCTGTATATTGTATCATGCTGAGGTACGGAAAACGACTTTCAGCTAGTTTTCAGCTATAGACGTATAATATATGTATGCGAATATTGTGTATTGAAGATGAACGTCGTATTGCCGACACCATCAAAAAGGGACTCGAACAAGAAAGTTATGCAGTAGATGTTGCATATGATGGTCTTATTGGCTATGACATGGCCTCGACCGAGAACTATGACATCATTCTGCTTGATAGAATGCTCCCTAGTATGGATGGCATGAAAATCTGTGCTGAACTTCGCAAAAATCACATTTTTACACCGATATTAATGCTTACAGCAAAGTCGCAGATACAAGATAAAGTTGATGGATTAAACATTGGTGCAGACGACTACCTCGCAAAACCGTTTTCCTTTGACGAACTTATTGCCCGCATAAGAGCTCTCTCTCGTAGACCAAGCAAGACACTACTAGCGCAATTAAGATTAAGTGACATCGAAATTAATACAAATAATCAAGTCGTAAAAAGAAAAGATAAGAATGTCAATTTATCTAAAAAAGAATATGCAATTCTTGAATATTTTATGAGGAATCCTGAAAAAATTATTTCCAAACAAGAGATAATCGATCATGTATGGAATTTCGATGCTGATATCTTGCCGAATACTGTTGAAGTTAATATTAGGAATATTCGGCAAAAAATTGGGCATCACCTTATAAAAACAATTAGAGGTTTTGGTTATAAAACTACTTCGTAAAAAAGTGAAAATATAATGTTTTACAAAGCACGCGTAAAATTAACACTCTGGTATGTTTTGATGATAATGATCATCAGCATCTTTTTTTCGGCAGCAATATATCAAATTCAAATAAATGAACTCCGCGTAATTGAATCAAGACAAAAAGCTCGCATCAATAGGCAAATTGAGATGCGCGATATGGCGCCCCTTATTCTCGAACTAAGTTTTATAGATGAAGCGCGGAAACATCTTACTCTTAATCTTATGTATCTCAATGGCGTAATTTTGGCTATGTCGGGAATATTTGCATGGGTACTATCAGGGAAGACGCTTAACCCAATCCACGTAATGATGATCGAGCAAAGCAGATTTATTTCTGATGCCTCACATGAACTTAAAACCCCACTCACATCTTTAAAAACGGCCTTTGAAGTATTTGATAGAAGTAAAAAAAGCACATTAAAAGATGCACGAATAATAATCAAAGAGAGCATGTACGAAGTAAACAGGTTGCAAAAATTAACAGAATCATTGTTAGAATTAGCCCTGCTACAAAAGCCATTACCAGATCAACTATTTGAAGATAGTCTTATTACAAACGTCTTAGAAAGTGCAATCAAAAAAACTAAAACACTTGCAAAGAAAAAATCTATCGCAATCACATTAGAAAAAAGCTCAGATGCATCAGCTGAAATAGTAAAAGACGAAATCACAAACCTCTTCGTTATTCTTTTGGAAAACGCTATAAAATACTCACCAAAGAAAAGTAGCATTACACTTTCTGTTGAGAAGTCGCGAACTTTCGTCATTATAAAAGTTCGCGATACGGGAGTCGGTATTGCAAAAAAAGATCTTCCACATATATTCGACAGGTTTTATAGAGCAGATGATGCACGTACTTATGCTGACGCGTCAGGGTATGGACTTGGCCTTTCCATCGCTCAACATATGGTAAAAAAACATCGAGGCACCATATCTGTCGAAAGCACAGTAAAAAAAGGATCAACATTTACCGTGCGACTACCTAAAAAACGCATACTTTCTTAAGCTATTTTTCAGACAAGCTTCATATACTTCACCTTATTGTTATGAAAGGAGGTGAAAAATAATGAAGAAACAAGCACACACAAAAGTCAGTCCTAAAGTTAATAGAAAAGTAGTATACGTACTTACAAGTTTCGCACTTTTAGGTATCATAGCGGTCAGCGTAAACAATGTCAATGCTTCCTTTTATGGGTTAGAAAAGGATACTATTGTTTCGACACTTTCTCAGAAGCTAGGCGTTAGCGAAGATAAAGTGCAAAAAGCATTTGACGAAATTCATTCGGATAGAAGAGCCGAAATGGAATCTCGATATCAAGATATGCTTTCTCAGGCTGTTAAGGATGGAAAGCTAACTGAGGCGCAGAAGAAGCTTTTGATAGCAAAACATAACGAACTTTTTAGTCAAAGAGAAACGCACTTTGATGAGTTAAAAAATATGACACCACAAGAACGCAAGGCTAAAATGCAAAAACGCCGAGACGAGCTTGAGAATTGGGCACGACAAAATGATATTGATCCTTCCTACTTAGCAGGGTTCGGGAAAGGTCATAAGATGAGAATGAGAATGGAAATGCACTAATGATAAGTAGCTGCCGGCACTCCAGAGTAAGTTGCCGGCAGCTAGGCAGTTACAGTCTTTCTAACAAAAAGAGATTGTACACATCATTTATTTTCCAGGTTTTGACGATTCTTGATGGATTAAAGCTTGCGACTTCATACGCTGCATTTTTCATAAATTGATCATCTTTATAGGAAACATACAGATACTTGTTTCCATAGTAGTCATCGTAGTCTAATAAAACATTATCTAGTTTTAGAAAATACTTAGGAACGTTTCCGGTTGCATCATAAAATTCAAAAATGTTTACATCCTGATAAGTAGGAAGATTGTCTTTAATAATTTTGTAAACCTCAATATCGTCTTCGTAGTACCAATCTTTTGGATAACTCCTCTCTCTAGCATCAGTGGTTATGTATGGAATGCTCATGAGCAAAAGAACAATAAAAAGTGCCACGACCATCGTATTGTTTAATCTTTTTCTAAAGATCGAAAGTCCAGCAAGAATAGCGAAAAATACTTCGCTCAAAATGTAGTAAGGAGCAATCCAATGCTGTGAAACATTTCTCGGGTGCGTCACATAAATCCAGAGTGTTTGTAAAAGATAAAAATTATTGCGAACTTCAAAAAGCATAAGATTCGCTATACCGATAGCAAATCCGAGAATGAAAATTGCTAGAAATTTTCGAGAAAGTTTTTCGACAAAGAAATAATACACGCCGATGCCGACCCACGCAAATATGAATAAGTAATGAAGTTGAAAACATATGCCTCCGAGAATGGAAAGAAATAGGAAAAGCCATGGTGATTTTTTCGTTTTGAATAATCCCATGAGATAGACAATCAGAGGAAAAAGACTAAACATAAAATATGGATTCCACATTGAAGAGGTACTTTCGATGAAATATGGAAGTAGTGTATAGAGCGTTGCCATGATTATAGCTGCTGTTTGATTTATGAGTCTTTTGGTTCCAAAGTACAGTGGAAAGATCATGAGTGCACTAAATACCATAAACGCGTATGTCGAAAGGAAGGGGTCAAAGCTGCCGATGGCGAGAAACACGAATTGCATGAGATACGAGAATCCTCCAAAGAAAACTTGGCGATGTTCAACGGTAAACGACATTGGCGGACCAAGGAGGGAGATTGATTTAGTCCTCCATAATTTTAAGATTTCTGTTGATGAGGATACTTGGTCGTAGACGAAGTTGAAGAGATTGTCGAAGTATATTGATCTGATGAGGATAAATAGGAGAACAAAAAATAAAGGTAACAACCACTGGTTAAATTTTTTAGTCATGCTTTAGCTGATAATATCAGAATTATTTATTACAGTTTAACTTAGTAATTTTCCTTTGTAACGCTTAAGTGCAGATTCAAAATCTTTGATTTCATCATCTGAAAGATTGTTTTTCATCGCATTAAAGACCTTGATCGAATGCTCGACCTTTTCCTTAGATTTTTTTGTGCCGGTCGCATATCTTTCTGCATTTTGGATAAAAAACTTGAGTTTGTTGATATCTGATTTTGCTATATCGTCTTGCTTTTGCTCTCTTGCTATATCTACATCCTCCTTATCTACTAAACTAGTAACCTTCTTTTTAATGAGTTCGGGCACCATGAAGATTTTCACAGCTTTATCTATTAGCACATCATTAGGTAATATGGGAGTTTCAAATGAAAGGCCGTTAAGAGAAGTTACTCTACTTAATGCAACATAAGCTTGACCAGGAGCGAAGGTTCCCGAACCAAAATCAATATGAACATATTCGTATGTTTTACCTTGTGATTTATGTATCGTAACTGCCCAGGCAAGCTTAACCGGAAGTTGAACGAATTTTCCTACTATAACTGGCTCAATTTTTTGAGTCTCTTCGTCAAACTCAAATTGAATATTTTCCCAAATATTAGGTTCAACATCTTCATATGTTCCGTCTTCAAACTTTACTTTGACCGATGACTTACTCAGTCCTATAATTAAACCGACATCACCATTCACCCAACGACCTTCCCTATCATTATTTAGTAGCATTACTCGTGCCCCTTCCTTAAGATACAAGTCAATTGCTGTTGGGGCAGCTTTTTCAGAAAAGTTGCCTGATACCTGAGCACTGTAGTGTGCGGCTTCTGATTGTATCAAATCTAGTTGTGACTGATTTATCATCTGTGCCATATTATTAGTAGTAACCAGTTTTATTGATGAATCAGTTGGCCGATTAGATCTAGTCAAGCTGTTTAATTGGTTAATATGACTCTCACTGTGATCCCCAGTTCTAATTGCATTAAGAATATCAATAAAGACACCATCGCTCTGACGATAAACTTTCGTCAGCTCTCGTGTAGTAAAGTTACTAGTTTTATAGCTCATCGCGTTAAAAAAATGTGGAGCACCGTAAGTCCTTTGAATAAATTTTTCTTCCGATGCTGTTACAACAGGGGGGAGTTGATAAGGATCACCTATTGCAATAACTTGTACTCCTCCGAATGGCAATGTGTTACGGCGGTTTATCCGTAAAGCCTTATCAATACAATCTAATAAATCTGCTCTTACCATAGATATTTCATCTATAATCAAGGTTTCAAGATTCCGTATTACCTTTAACTTTTCATAACTCACAGGTCGTACCGAACCCAGTGTGACCCCAATTCTGAATCCGAAGAATGAATGAATGGTTTGTCCTTGAACGTTAATTGCAGCAATACCCGTTGGTGCAACAACAGCATGATTCTTGTTTGTTGTAGCACGAAAGTGCCTGAGGAGTGTTGATTTTCCAGTACCAGCTTTTCCGGTTAGAAAAACGTTCTGCTTGGTATTATCCATCAGATCTAAAATGCTCCTTATTTCAGGAGTGATGTTAAAACCTTCAGGTTTATTAACCGTAAGAAATTTTCTAGACTTTCTACGCTGCAATGACTCGGTCTTCTTTTCACCCGATTGATCCGTGTAAGTAATCCCTTTTGATTTTCTGCTACTAAGAACGCCATAAATAATTACGCCAGCAAAAATCATTAGGTATAGTTCCATAGTAATATTGTACAGGATGAAATCTAAGGTGAAAAGTTCGGAGGTTGATAGGCTAATACTTAACTATCTAGCTCTTGATAGCTGAAATAGATCATAAGATTCTTGGTTAAAACAAGTTGCAATTAAGCCCTTAACCTTTTTCAAGTCATATTCAACATCTGAGTAAAATAATCGTAAACCAAATGCATTCTGGGTCATGTCTTTATGTGAACTAACAATTTCAGAAAAAATTAAATTCCTATTCAGATTTCCGATCGGCTCAGCTACTACCTTTTTGTCATGAATGCAGAAATCGATACTCAGATTCTTGCCTTTGGGGATAATATCATCATCAATAATGATGTAGGCTTCGTCTTTAGCACCGGAATTATTGATTTTATGACCCTTCCTATTTATCACCACATAATACTTATTCTTGGAAATAATTTCAGGAAGTCCTTTTCCCATGAATGTAAACATATTCCGAAAATTTACTGTCGGAAAGACAATTTGGGAAAATGGTACTGTCTGGCCATTAGAAATATCCTGCAATGATGCAGCTTTCTTATCTGCAATAAGTCTTTCCTTCATCCTACCTGCTTCGTTATAACCACTTACATGTACTTTTCCTGAGGGGTGCCAAGACAAATGAGGGTCATAAATCTTATACTTTTGTTGTGTCAATTCAATTGTTACTTTACCATCAATTTCATCTTGCGAGTGTTTAGCGGTAACTTCCCATGAATTGTCAATGTTGTCATCAAACCAGATATACATTGATTCATCAATACCATGCTCTAACCAACAGAGTAAGTAATATCTGTGTTTAATTCTGTATAGGATATATGTGCGAGGCAAATCAGTTATTCTTGTTCTAAATGCGTGCATAGCGACTTGATTATATCAAAGATAGAATTGAGGTACTGAGGATAGATTGATATCATAATCTAAGAAGCATTTCATCTACTATTTGATGCTTGATACTCATAGCAACTCTGCTGGGGAGTAGGGATTCGAACGCCTATGTATAGGACTCACTCGATATCAAGTAGATGTTTAACTAATGAAAGACATGCCTTCAGAGTGTCCAGAGGACTTGGTGGAATGTAATAATCTTTACCACAGTTAATTGGTGGTTTAAACTCTGCATCAGATGGATGAATTGTTGGGTCGATAAAATAGACCTCATTTCCCTTTCTTATAAAGAAAATCAAGAAAGCTTCATCATTTGCTCTAAATGTTGCCCAATCATGTAACAGGTGCTGTTGTGGATGATCAATAAACTTTGATCTAAAGTCAACTGAACTTTCTAACAAGCTTTTTTGATTCTGGATTGTGCTTCTGTATCTAAATGACTTATGATCGCCAATGAACTCTAAAAACTTTTTTACACTATGTATTGGATGCTGTACGAAATCATTCTCAATACCTACATGGTTTAACACCAATATAAGCGTTGAGATAGTTGCATATATTTGTTGATGAAATGCTTCAACTTTGTCTACATAGTAAATCTGTAAATAATGTAATGGTTCGCCCATTTCTGATTCATCCAATTGATCAAAGATCTCTTCCGCCTGATAAAGCTCGAAAAATCGATAGTCCAGCTTCACCAGCGCTTCTTTAAGTCTATGGAAAGATAATTCTACCTTGTCCTTTTTAGCTTTTGAAGATTCTTTTGTTAAGTCATCCCAATCTTTGTCGATAGAATCAAGAAGTTTTGCAATGAATCTGTTTCTAATTCTTGGATACATTGGAGCATCTGATATTTTGGAAGGTTGAGTACTACTTGTTTGATTAATCTCTTCCTTGTCCACTGATTTACCCATGTTTTAGCATTTAAATTTTTGTCAAATATCTAATTTTATACATGAAACTTGATAGAAGGGTTTTTATTCTATTCTTCTTCCTTATTCCTGTTGTTATATGTTTTGTCCTTTTTTTCAGCTTTTTAACATTTGCAAGCTCGATACCGCTATTGTCTGAACCTGAGGAATACCTATAATGGTTGCCTTCAGCATCACTAAACTCAACCCAATATTCCTTATACGACATACATCCAACAAAGGGATACTCTATATATGAAGTTGCTTTTTTTGTTTCTCCCGGTTCAAGAACATCTCCAGCCTGTGCTATGAACTGAAGAGCGACTTCCTGATAGTGATCCTCATATGAGTAAATGTGTATTTGATATGCTGAGTACTTGCTGATATTCTTGACAAAGTATAATAGCTTTCCTTTATTATGCTCCGTATAGAACTTGATTTCTGGTTGGTGTCTATCCCTGTTAAAGAATAGATTAAATGAAAGTGTCGGTTTTATATCTCCTAACATTTGGCTTCTTAGAACGTAACTTCTTCCCACAGGCCTACACAAACTAGCATACACTATCTTTTTGTCATGCTCCAGTTCGAGTCCTATTTTGCTGGGGGACAGGGATTCGAACCCCGATAAACAGCTCCAAAGGCTGTTGTCCTGCCATTGAACGATCCCCCAATTTAAAGTTGAGTTTATTTTACCACAAAAGGATAAATCCCTAGTATAAAACTACATGTAAATGATACAATATCCACAATGAAAGCAGGTACAGTAGCGCTCATTGGCCGACCAAACGTTGGCAAATCAACACTCGTCAACAATCTCATTGGCCAAAAAGTCGCAATAACATCGCCAAAACCCCAGACAACGCGTTTTCCGATTCAGGGATTGTACGAAGACGAAAGAGGACAAATTGTCTTTGTTGATACGCCAGGTATTTTTCGTAAAGCCACAGATGCGCTCTCAAAGAAAATAAACCAAAAAGTAATGGAGCCCTTTGAGGGAAACATTGATTTGGTTTTATATGTCATTGACCACACAAGAACACGCGATTACGAAGAATCACGCGTACTGGGCATAGTGCGAAAATTTAACATTCCGAAAATTCTTGTCATAAATAAGATCGATGTGGAAGAACCTTCGTTCCTCCCGCTATATAAATTTTTAGAAGATGAATTCGATACGGTTATTAAGGTCTCAGCGCTTGAAAAAATGCATTTAAAAACTCTGCTCGAGGCTATTTTTGAGAAAATGCCAGAAAGGGATACCCCACTGGTTAAGAAGGAAGAATATACGTATCCTGCATTAAATATTGATGGAAAGATTTTTCTTGCAGAATTAATTCGCGAAAAAGTTTTTCTTCGCACACGAAAAGAAGTTCCTTATACAACAACTGTGCTTATTGACGAGATTGCAGATCGGGATAACGGCATGCTATATGTTAGGGCGCGAATTTTAACAACTACAGATAAGTATAAAAAGATGCTGATTGGCGAAGGTGGAAGGCGCATTAAAGAAATTGGCTCTATGTCACGAAAGGAATTGGAAACAGCAACAAATCGTAAAGTTTTTCTGGATCTGACTGTTGAATCAGACAAGCACTGGATTACAAACTTTTCGTAATTATGGCTTTAGCCGAGAGTGATATCGCGGCACACGAACCCTTTGAAGGGATTCGACATAATTGTGCTGTTGCTGCGTTTTATTTTGATACTCCTGCTCCTATGTCTACGCTTATTCCAGCCTTAGCAGCTCAAAATCATCGCGGTGAAGAAGGTGTTGGCGTTGTGGGATTTCTTCCGGATGGAACTATCAGTGCGTATCGTAATAAAGGAATCGTCCGAGATAATGCCGCTGGAATTATCGTAGCAGATGCTGATGTTAATATTGCATTAGGACATGATCGCTATTCAACGTCAGGAGGTCCCGATGCGTGGCAACCATTTTGCGATGAAGGAGATAGGGTCGCCACAGCTCATAATGGAAATATTACGAATCCGCTCAGCTTTTTAGACGAACTAGACGAAGACGAGCGGGCTGTTTTGTCTTCAGATACCCATGTTTTGCATAAAGCGCTCAACGCAAAACCAGAGCAGACTATTGAAGAGCGCCTACAGGCAGTCTTACCTCGCGCCGAAGGCGCGTTCAGCCTTACAGTTGCTGATCGAGAAACTGGCGCATTATATCTTGTGCGGGACCCGTGGGGATTTAGACCGCTCCATTATGCGCCGCTACGAGATGGCAACGGTTTCGTAGCAGCCTCAGAAACAATGGCGTTTGTTCAGTATGTTGATGATTCTGAAACTATTGTTGAAGTTAAACGCGGCCAATGTCTTCGCATTGACCAAAATGGCATCACAGAAATTCCTATAGATTTCCCAGAAGTAAAACCAGCGACGTGTATCTTTGAGCATGTATACCTTCAAAGCCCTGGAAGTGAATTTGATGGCATAAGAGTTGATAAATTTAGAGAGGAATGTGGAAAAGCATTAGCAAATAGAGATATTGCCGATGGCTTTATCCCTGATGTTATTGTTCCTATACCTTCATCGGGAACCACGTCGGCACGAGGGTATTCTGCAGCAATCATGCATCACCTCATGCAAGAAGGCTATTCGGCTGATGAGATTGATAAAATGGATTTACAACCGCGAGAAGGGTTTCTACGCAATCATTATGTACGACGTACTTTTATTCTCCCAGATGGTCGAAGCGATGCTGTTGCTGAAAAATTCACCGTTGTCGAAAGAATTGTAAAAGGAAAAAAAATTGTATTAGTTGACGATTCTGTTGTGCGTGGCACAACTATGACAAAACTGGTAAAAATGTGCCGTGATGCTGGAGCCCTAGAAGTACATATACGAAGCGCATCACCAACGATTAAACACGGTTGTTTTTATGGAGTTGATTTTACGGGTGAGAATGAAGAACTTATTGCTGAAGGACGCACGGAGGCAGACATAGCAGCAATTCTTGGGGCTGATTCGATTGCATATATGGATACGCAAGAAATGGTTGGCATTGGCTCACGATTGGGTGGAAGAGAGAATGGTTTCTGCACTGCGTGTTTTGATGGAAATTATCCGGTTCCTGTGAATCCAGATTTACTGCTAGGAAAGTCGTGCTAATGTCTCACTTTTCCCTAGGATAGCGAGAGACTCATTTATTGGAGGAGTGATTTTTTTTCCAGTAATGGCAAGACGAATAAGCATAAAGAATTTGCCAAAACCAACCTCTTCTTTTTCTGCGAGTTTCTGAAGTTCTGTGTTTAAGGTCTCGAGATTCCATGATTCTTCAGCAATGCCTTCCAACGCGCCGTGAATTTTTTTTAGTAACTCTAATTCTTCTGCGGAAAGCGGTGACGCTCCAGACAACTCCCGGGGTTGCTCTATGAAGAATCGGGCATACTCATCAAATTCGCGTAGCGTTTTTATTCTTTCTTGAATAAATGGTGTCACCTTTTTTACTAAATCGAGAGAATAGTCGCCAACTTTATATTCCGTCATAAATGTATGAATCATATCTGCAAGCTTTTCTGTTTCCATTGCACGAATATACTCCCCATTCATCCACGTTAATTTTTGTAAATCAAAGCGCGCCCCTTGGGATGTTACTTTCTCAATATCAAGCACCTCAATGAATTCTTCAAGAGAATAAATCTCTTTATCTTCGGGATGATTCCATACAATGTTCGAAAGATAATTCAGAACTGCTTTAGGAAGAAAACCCGCTTCTCTATAGAAGTCTACTGAAGCATGGCCGAAACGCTTTCCTAATTTGCCCGGGCCTTTGTCATTCAGGATAAGGGGAAGGTGTGCGTGGACTGGCATTCCCCAGCCGAAAAATTCATAAAGTAGCACATGCTTTGGCGTAGAGGGTATCCATTCTTTTCCTCTGAAAATATGAGTAATTTCCATCAAATGGTCATCGACGACGACACCTAAATGATACGTAGGAAAGCCGTCGGCTTTTAAGATGACTTGATCATCAATTGTATTGCTATCAAATTCGATATCTCCAATGATTAAATCATGAAAGATAACCTGTCTATTTTCGGGGACTTTCATGCGAATGACGTAGGAAATTTCTTTGCCTAGATTTGCTTTGACTTCGTCTGCAGGCAAATTTCTGCAATGCTTGTCATACATTGGTAGGGCTTTTTGTTTCTGCTGCTCTTCTCTCATTGCTTCCAAACGTTCTTTTGTGCAGAAACAATAGTAGGCATGGCCCTTTTCTACAAGCTCTTCCGCGTACTTTTTATATATGTCGAGGCGTTCAGATTGTCTATAAGGGCCATATTCACCAGGTTTGCGCGTGCTTTCGTCTTCTGAGAGACCGAACCAATCGAGCGACTTATAGATCACCTCTTCGGCTCCTTCGACAAAGCGCGCTCTATCAGTGTCTTCAAGGCGGAGAATAAATTTTCCATTATTTTTTTTCGCAAAAGCATAGTCAAAAAGCACCTGATATATGGTGCCGATATGTGGAAAACCTGTTGGGGACGGTGCGATACGTGTGCGGATCATGTGTGTATTATAGCAATTTAATCTATAATCTATACATGTCGCTCAGCGAGTTCTCATATTACCTTCGAAAATTTGGTCCTATTGCCGTTTTAGGCCTTATTCTTTTTGTACTTTTTTTCATGATTATTTCACTTGGAGTAAAATCATTAACTTCTCGTCCCGTCCAGACAGTATTCGTACCAGCCTTTGGACAACTTACACCAATCAATTTTAGTGTTAAAGTTGAATATCCGCCAAGTCCAGAATTTACTATTGATAATATCGAGGGTCGCCCAACGACGGCGACCCGTTCTGCAGATATCTTTTACATTCCTCCGCCATCAACTCGCTTTGGCTATGTCCAAAATATTTTGCTGATGGCGAAAGCAGTGGGATTTAATACTAGTGAGGAAAAATACTCATTAAATGGAACTGCAGCATCTTTTGAGAACGCGACTCAAAAGCTTGATGTCGATATTCGCAATTTTAATTTTACTTTTGATACAAAGCTTGAGACACAACCAGATATATTTAACTCTTCAACAATTCCGCCGGAACAAGTTATCTCGGAGCAAGCTAAAGCATTTTTAAGAAGAATGGATCGTTTTCCAGATGGATTAGCGCAGGGCAAAGAGCATATCATATATCTGCGTTATGAGCCGGTGACAAAAGAATATACTGTTGTCGAGAAGATTGAGGATGCAAACGTGGTGGAAATTGATTATTTCCCACCCGATGTTTCTGGATTTCCAGTTGTAGTGCCAAAGTATTTTAATAGTCAGAATTATGTCGTTATGGTCTTTGCACAACAAGGAAGCAAGGGTGTTATTGGGCGCGTTGTAAAAGCCCAAATTAAATACTTTGAAAAGAATCCAGCTGGAAATATGTATCCTGTGAAAACGGGTGATGAAGCATGGGAAGAGCTGGCAAGCGGCAAAGGTACGATTGTGTCAGCGGGGCAAAATTCAAATAAAATTACGGTGCGCCAAATGTTTTTAGGATATTACGAGCCTGAACTGTATCAAGATTTCTTCCAACCTGTCTACGTTTTCTTAGGAGATAATAACTTTGCTGCCTACGTGCCTGCGGTTACTAATATGTATGTAGCGACAGATTCTGCAAAAGCTGCCCCCTAAAACGACTAATTAATTTTTCATATATGTTCGGTAGTATGTGTCATACATGAGTATGATCATAAATAAGAATTCTCGCCGAAGTAAAGTCGTCAGTATTTCCCTTCCTAAGTATTTAAATGAGTATGTAGAGCAAGTAGTCAACGAGAAAAAGTTTGCAAGTAAAAGTGAATTTTTTCGATATCTTCTTCATCTTTATAGAGAAAAGGTTCTAAGGCGACAACGAGATATGTCTGCTCAAGACAAAGCTGAAATAAACCAGTATAAGTTAAAGAAACATTTTGAAGATGTTACATTACTCTCACAACTCATTGCGAATTCGATTGCTACCACGAAGGATGCTGGACAATTTGATGAAGAAATTGACTAGACCTCTTTGCATACTCTTTATAGTTCAGTCAAAACCGTCATACAGTGTATGAAATTTGTAATACAGTTTAATACGATTTTGAAGTACCTAAAATACAGTAGATAAAGATAAGAGAGGGCCTTCGGCCCGCATTTGAAAAAGCCCTCACAGAAAGTGCATGCGACTCGTATGGGAAGCTATATTCTAGCATTTGAGGATTAATGAAGAGTAATGGCAGTCGGGCGGGGGTTGGTTCCCCCGCCCGACTAGTTTGCTCTGCGCTATTGCGCTGAGCAGTATAGTTCCACCTGGCGCCGGGCGCCTAGTAGCCGGTGCCCTCGATGCCGCTCAGGGCCTCGCCGCCCTCGCCGCCGATCTCGCGGTCGTCGACCACGGTGTCCTCCTCGGCCGGGCGGGCATCGGTGGCCAGGTCGCTACCGGTGTCGGCCGCGCTCGCGCCGGCGCCGGTGCCGGTGCCCTCGTCCTCGTCATCGGTGCGGGTCGTCGGATCCAAGTCGTCCTGCTGCATGGTCGGGTGCCCCTTTCAGGTGGCTGATGGTCCACTACTGTGGACCGGTGGAAAAACTAGATCAACATTATATCATAAGTCCTTTAGAAAACAACTATGAGATAGTTTTAAGACGAATGCAAAGTTATCTGTCGGCTTCGTTCTTTGTGAAAAGATAGGTTCCTATGGACAGGAAAACCACAAAGATGAGGGTAATTATGGTTAATGTAACGAGTGGATTGAAGAGGACGACCTTACTATATTCAGGCTTTCCCCAGTAATACACAGCGCGACCCAAGTCGACCGCATAGGTCATGGGTGATATGCGTGAAAGGATAAATAAGTACCATGGAAGATCCTTTATTGGACTAAAAACTCCGGCAAGAAAGAACTGTGGAAAGAGGAGAAAGGGGAAGATTTGGTTCGCAGTTCGCTGATTACTCACGTTTCCCAAAACCAAAATGCCAAAAGCTCCGCCAAGGAAACTCATAATAAGTGCTGCGCCGATAAGCATAAGAATTTGCAGCGCAGATAAAGGCACTCCAATAATTAAACCAAAAATAAGAATTGCAATTCCTTGAGCAAATGAAACGAGCGTTTCGCCTAAAATTTTACCCAGTAATATTACAGTTCGTGAAACGGGAGCAACAAACATTTCTTGACTAAAATCATTTGTTCTATCTTCAACTAATGAAATTATACCGGAGGCAGTTGATTGGAACATCGTTTGTCCAAAAACTCCGGTAAAGACGAAAACCAGTAGATTGTATCCAGTTTCATCTCCCCAGTTTGACTGTAGACTTCCTCCTAATGCACCAATAAATACAACGGGAAATACAAGACTCGCAAGAATTCTCGTGCGATCACGAAAAAGTTTTATTAAATCTCTGTATGCGATCGCTAATATTGTATTAAGCATTGTTAATAATTTCGACATACGCCTCTTCTAATGTTGGTGTGTGCACTTGCACATCAGTGAGCGGCGTTTCAATCATTTTTAATATTTCATGTGCAGTTTTTCTTCCCATTGTAATTTTGAACGGTCCCTTCTCAGAAACTTTCAACTTTCTTTTTTCGAGTTCTTTTTTTAATGCTTCGCGATCTTTTGCATCGACAGTAATAAACGCCTCAATTAAGTTTTTCTTAATTTCTTCCGGCGAACCTTGACTCACAATCTTTCCTTTATTTACAACACAAATATAATCAGATCTTTCTGCTTCTTCTAGATAATGTGTCGTCAAAAAAATAGTTATTTTTTCTTTTTCGCGAACGTCTTGGAGATAATCCCATAGACCTTTGCGACTAATTGGGTCTAGTCCCGTCGTCGGCTCATCAAGAAATAGCACGCGAGGATTGTGTGTGAGACTTCTAATAATTTCGAGCTTTCTTTTCATTCCTCCAGAAAATGTTTTGACTGGCTTAAACATGTCTTCCGAAATTTGGAGAACATCGGATAATTCTTTTACTTTCTTTTTGTAGCCATTTGGCATGAGCGCATACGCTGGTCTGAAAGGATACAAGCCATATAAATTCGCGTGGATGCGCACGTTTTCTTCAGCGGTAAGATTCATATCTAAACTTGGATTCTGGAAAATAACGCCGATATTTTTTCTTATCTTTCCCGGATCTTTTTCTAATTCATATCCTGCAATTTCTACAGAACCTGAAGTTTTTGTTAGCGTCGTATTTAAAATAGAAAGAATTGTTGTTTTTCCTGCGCCGTTTGGGCCAAGTAATGAGAAAAACGCTCCTTCTTCTACATAAAAGGAGACATCGTCAACTGCGTTAATTTCTGTTTTTTTGTAGCGTTTTATGAGATGTTTTACATCAATTATTTTCTTCATATGCGATGTTTGTTTGAATCCATGTTACGATTCCTTCCGTATCTTTAAAGCGATCTTCACTTTTCATAAGAACAATGAGATATGCACGATCACCATTCTTATAAAGAGTAATAAGATTTTCTCCAGCAAGTTCCGTCTTTCCCGTTTTCAATCCGCCTACGCCAGGAATCTTGCCGAGGAGCTGATTGACATTATACAGGGCGTGGAAGTTTTTAAATTCGACGTCAGAAATCGTAATGCTTTTTGTTGAAACTATTTTTGATAACTCCTTGTCTTGGAGCAATTTTCGGCCTGCAAGCGATAGATCGTAAGGGGTCGAAAATTGCGCTGCTTCATCAAGGCCGGCAGGATTAGAAAAACTTGAATGGGTCATGCCGAGCTCTTTGGCTTTTGCATTCATCTGCTTAACAAAGGCCGCATAACCAGTTGGGTTATTATCAGCGAGTACATATGCAGCGTCGTTTCCTGAGTGAATAAGTGTTGCATATAAGACATTTTCAAAAGTGAGTTTTTCTCCTAATACTAAATCTGCAAGTTGTCCTTCTGTAAAAAGGCGCTTAACTTCTATAACTTGATCAAGATCGTATATATCTCGCGCTGCTAGCGCGGTAATAATTTTTGCTGTCGACGCCGGAAAAAATTGCGAGTCTTTATTTTTTTCGAATAGCGGCGTCGCTGTTGCAAGATCGATAATATAAACGCCTTGTGCGCTCACAAGTGGTTTAATATTATTGTCGCGCACATACGGAATATCTTGGGGAGTAAAATTTTCGTCTAGTTTATTATTTTCTGTAAATAGCTCCCGATTAAAAGCAAAAACATTTGTGTAATAATCCGTTCCTGGATAAAAAAGAAGAAGACCGCTTATGAAGAAAAGATAAAATACTATTCGAAGTTGCCCAAATGTTACGGCTGTCTTTTTATGTGATTTCTTTGGCATGCATTTACTTTTTTGTTTTTATGTGGATTCCAAGTTCATCAAGTTGGCTTTGTTCAACAGTTGATGGCGCATCCATTACGGCAGTTTTTCCACTTGCAGATGCAGGGAACGGAATTACTTCTCTAACTGAAGGCTCGCCGAGCAAAGCCATAAGAAGACGATCGATGCCTGGAGCAATTCCGCCATGTGGAGGAACTCCATACGTAAAGGCCTCGAGCATATCAGAAAAACGAGCTTTTTGTTCTTCAGAAAATCCGATCAAATCAAAAATCTTGCTTTGAACTTCTGGTTGGTGAATGCGGATACTTCCCCCGCCAACTTCAAATCCGTTTAGAGCCAAGTCATGCTGTAGTCCACGAACTTTCAGCGGATCGGTCTCTAGCAGTGGAATATCATCTGGATGTGGTGCGGTAAACATATGGTGCGATGGTGCATACTTTGCATTTCCAGAGCCATGATAGAAATCTTCAGAGCTTTGCTCTGTGAAAAGTGGGAAATCTAAGACCCATGCAAATGCTAATTCATGAGGATCATTGGGGTCTTTTCTTAAATCAGGTTTATCGTTTCCATATTTTTCCTTTGCTTCTTTATGTGAGATGCGTGGCCATGGTGATTGCGTGATATGTTTTTCTGGAAACAGCTCCTTAATCATGTTGGTAAAAAGCTCTTCAACAAGCTCTAAAATATCATTTTGTTCAACGAAAGACATCTCCATGTCTAGCTGTGAAAATTCCCCGTATGCGCGATCCTTTCGTGGGTCCTCATCACGGAAACATCGAGCAATTTGAAAGTAGCGCTCAAATCCCGCAATCATCAATAATTGTTTGTATTGTTGTGGTGATTGTGGAAGTGCATAAAATTTTTCAGGTTGTAATCGTGAGGGGACAATAAAGTCTCGCGCTCCTTCTGGAGAAGTCTTTGTCAATATTGGCGTGTCTATTTCTGTAAAACGTCGTTCACTTAAAAAGTGTCTTATGAATGAGACAACTTTATTGCGCATTTTTATGTTGTCTGCCATGCGCAATCGTCGAAGATCGAGATAACGATATTGATTGCGAATTTCTTCATCAATCTTATAACCGTCGTCGTCGATCGGCATGGGAAGTGGCTTACTGACAGAGATAACGCGATGCTCTTGGACTTCAATTTCAATAGATCCTGTCAGAATTTTATCGTTGGCCATATGTGCGGGTCTTTCTTTAACGAGGCCTTTAATATAAATGACAGATTCTGAAGTTATACTGGAGAGCTCTTCGTTTCCTACAACCTGCACAAATCCTGTTGAGTCACGCAAATCGATAAAAACTACTTTTTTATGATCTCTTACGGTCTGTGCCCAGCCGTATAGTTCGACGGTTTTTCCAACAAGTCCTGGTGTTTCGCTAATCCATGTTTTCTTCATATGGCTATTATACTTTATTGCTTACATGACGTCCCATGGCAGCAAGTTTTATCTTACCACCCCAGGTATCAATTTTTAAAGTGAAAATTGCCCGAATCGTATCACCGATTTTTAAAGGGACTTGTGGTTTATCAAAAAAAGTGACTTCAAGAAATGACATATCACCATCAAACATATTAATACGGACATATTCTTTCTTTTTCCCAAAAGGCATAAGATCTTTTATAGTTCCTTCTACGATAAAATTAGGTTGCGGATTTCCCATGCCAAAAGGTTCGAGTTGTGAAAGCTTCTTCACTAAATCCATCGTTACGAACGAAATAGGAACTTCAAAATCTACGTTGATAACTGGTCGCATCATTTCTTTTGTAATTTCTTTTTCGGCTTTTGCTTGAGCAGCTTTTGTAAATTCGTCAATATTTTCTAAAGGAATCGAAAATCCCGCAGCTGCTGCGTGCCCACCGACGTTTGTTAAGTGCTTTCTTATTTCTTTTGACGTCAAAAACTTTGTTATATCGACGCCCGGGATTGATCGCACCGATGCTTTTGCATGGCCATTTGATCTTGTCATAACAATGACTGGCTTACTATGTTTGTTCATGAGCTTTCCTGCAATAAGACCGATAATGCCTTCTTCCCAACTATCATCGCGGACAATTATTATCTTTTTCTCGCTGTCCGCTAACTTGTCCGCTTTTTTTTGTGCAACACCCACAAGATCCTGGCGCGTTTTATTTATAGTCCCTGCTTTTGCGGCCAATTCCACTGCTTTTGCATATGATTTTGTGCATAGTAATCGCATTGCCTCAAGCGCATGATCAAGTCGCCCGAATGCGTTAATGCGCGGAGCGATTATGTAGCCGACCTCATAGGGTGTTATCGGCTTTCCATCAAGTCCTGCTTGTTTTAGTATGTGGCGCAGACCATAACGGACAGAAGAAGAGTATGCTTCAAGTCCATACTTTGCAACGCTTCGCGATACTCCCGTCAGCGACACTAAGTCAGCGATTGTTCCTGTGGCGGCTAGAGCTATATAATCTCGTTTAAATTCTTGCAAGCCTCCATTTTCTTCTCCGGGAGCGCCAAATTCTTTCGCTAATTCTTTCGCGACAAAATAAGCGACACTACTACCGCATAATGAAGTGACATGAAATACTGCCAGAGCGTCTTGAGGCTCTATTTCTTGCATTTGATGATGATCGGTGACGACAATCGGTATCCCCAACTTCTCTTTTGCATACGTAATTTGTTTGTGTGCGACAATACCATGATCTACACTGAAAATAAGCGCCGGGTTAAATTCTTTCTTAACATGATCAAGGCCGATTTCTGAAAATCCATAGCCCTCTTTTTTTCGATCGGGAATATAAGGCATCGTTTTAAAACCAAGCTTATGCAGCGCTTCCCATAAAATAGTGCCTCCCGTTACGCCATCGGCATCATAATCTGTGTAAACAACAATAGTTTCGCCGCTTGCATGAATTTTTTTAAGTAATGTAATAACTGCCGCCCAATCTTTTTTAAATGAGGGTTTTTCTTTAAAGAAAAAGGGTAGCGGAATCGTAGATGGATGCGGAGGCTGCATGAAATCTGCGATATCCTCTATACCGCGCTCTTTTAATAAAAGTTGCACGAATGTTTCGGGGGAAATAGCTGCATCTATTTTCTGCTTGATGTTTATTTTTATGTCCATTGTAGTAAAATATCGCTATGCAATTGCCCAAACCTTTACCGCAGCCAATTATGGATTTTATGAAGATATTCCGTGAAAACGGTTATCTTATTTATGTGGTAGGTGGCCCTGTTCGTGATCTACTTATGGACCGACCAATACATAATTGGGATTTTACGACAAATGCAACGCCTGATCAAATAATGACTCTCTTCCCACAGTCTTTTTGCGAGAACGATTTCGGTACCGTGACTACAATCATACAGCACAAAGATGAAAAAATTCTTACAGAAGTCACCCCATTCCGAAAGGAAAGTTCTTACTCTGATAACAGGCATCCAGATAAGATAGATTGGTCTGACAGCTTGGAAGAAGATGTGCAACGACGCGATTTTACGATTAATGCCCTCGCGACTGATGGGGAAGAAATTCTTGATTACGTTGAAGGGGTGAAAGACTTGGAAAAAAAACTGATCAGAGCTGTTGGTGATCCAGATAAGCGTTTCGAAGAGGACGCGCTGCGTCTTATGCGGGCAATTCGCTTTGCAACACAGCTAGAATTTCTGATCGACGATAGTACGCGCAGCGCTATCGAAAAACATGCGGAACGTATTACATCTATTTCTGGGGAAAGAGTCAGGGATGAGTTCTTTAAAATTCTAGAAAGTGATCATCCCGCAGATGGCATTTTGTTTTTAAAACAAGTCGGATTGTTGAAATATATTCTTCCGGAATTAGAAGCGTGTTTTGGCATCGAACAAAAAAGTCCAGGAAGACACCATGTGTTTGATGTGGGAACACATCTTGTTGAGGCTTTGCGAAACTGCCCATCACAAGATCCTATTACTCGCTTTGCGACGCTGCTGCATGACATAGGAAAAGCAGAAACAGTTTCGCAAGATAAAGAAACGGGCACCATAACTTTTTATAATCATGAAAAAGTGGGTGCCATGCAAACAGAAAAAATTGCAGATCGCTTTCGACTTTCGAAAAAGCAGAAAGAAAAACTTGTTATTCTTGTGCGTCACCATATGTTTTCTGTTGTCGAAAACCAGACAGATAGCGCACTACGACGGTTTATTCGAACTATTGGACGTGAAAATCTTGAGGATATGATGGCGTTGCGCACAGGAGATCGGATAGGAGGTGGCGCAACACCGACTTCTTGGCGCACAGATCTTTTCAAAAGAAGACTTATTGAGGTACAGAAAAAACCATTTACGGTAACCGATCTAAAAATTTCTGGCCATGATGTGATGAAAGAACTCAATATAAAACCAGGACCAGAAATTGGAAAAATACTCGACGATCTTTTCGAAAAAGTTGTTGAAAAAAACCTCCCTAATGAGCGAAAAGCTCTCTTAGAGGAGCTGACTCACCAATTGTAGTTTCTTCCCCGTGGCCAGAATACACAAAAGTTTCTTCAGGAAGTTTCCATAATTTTGCCAACGAATTTCTCAATTCCTTTTTATCAGAATAAGACAAATCAGTGCGCCCAATCGCATCTTTAAAGAGCGTGTCGCCTGTGAAGATAGCTTGTTCTCTTGGAAAGTAAAATGCGACGCTCCCCGGCGTATGACCCGGCACATGAATAAGCCGAAAGGAAAACGGATCCATGCCAATATCCTCATCACCATCAGGAAAGAATGTTTTTTTCAACGGTTCGACCGCTGTCGGATCATACCCAAGAAAATGCGCAGCAGTTTTGTTCAATCTTTTAACTAAAAATTCATCGTTCTTATCGATGTATAAGGGAACGGGCAAAGAAAGTTGAATTTCTCCTACACATAAAATGTGGTCAAAGTGTCCATGTGTCGCGAGAATTCCCATTAATGTAAGATTCTCGCGCACAATTTTTTCAAGAATAAAATCCGCTGAATCAGCCGGATCTATCAAGAGGCACCTGTCTCTTTCGATAAGCAAATAGCAGTTTGTCTTTAGCTCGCCTAAAATTAATGTTTCAATACGCATTACCTGGATTATTTCTCCTCTATTACCACATCTGTAATAATGACATCCTTTAGCGGCTTGTCGTTATTACCAGTGGCTGTCAGAGCGATCTTATCTACAATATCCATTCCTTTTGTGACTGCTCCAAAAATTGTGTGATTACCTGTTAGCCAGGGAGTTTCTTTTTGCGTGATAAAGAATTGTGAGCCATTTGTGTTCGGACCAGAGTTTGCCATTGCAAGCAGCCCGGCTTTATTAAATACTTGTGCTGCGTTAATTTCATCCTCGAATTGGTATCCTGGTCCTCCTGTTCCAATACCATCTGGGTCCCCCCCCTGAATCATAAAATCTTTAATTACACGATGAAAAATCGTGCCATCATAAAAATCTTTTTGCGCGAGAAACACAAAATTATTGACAGTCTTTGGAGCATTTTTTACATCAAGTGCAATTACCATGTCGCCCATATTGGTTTTAAGTGTCGCCGTATAGCTTTTAGCTGTGTCTATCGTCATTTTTGGAGCCGCTGGGTAACTTTTTTTAACTTTCGCAGAGCCTGTTGGCATTGTAACTTCTTCAGATGGTTGTGTTGTCTTCTTTTTTGATTGCATGTTATTTTGTAACGATGATTCGCTGGATGATATTAATAAATAGACTATACCAGCGAATGCAACAATGAATAATAATAAAAGCACTTCCTTTCTCATGTGATGTGATTATAGCTAAAATGATATAATATTTCTATATGACACTTGAGTCAATCTTCTACACAATTGGTATTGTTGCTATGGTTTTATGGATTGGCATTGCCATTACATGCCTTATTCTTGTGTATTACGTCAGATATCAAATCAAAGTATTTAAATCTAGTTTTGTTGCAAAAGCGGCCCATGTATTTCAAAGTAAGAAAAGTGGCATTGCATCAGCCGTCGGATTAACAATTGCTCAAATAGTCCTAAACCGTTTTCGTAAGAATAAAGGAAGCAAAACTGCGTAATTTAAAGACTCGTCGCTTCGCTCGATAAAAGATAGACCTCTCGATTATAAATATTAATACCAGCAAATTCTCCTTTACCTTTTGTAATGGCTTCGTACGGCGCACAATGAATACATCCATTTTTTTCATCGGTGGCACATTTAAAGTGATTCAACTGCCTAGCTAGTTTTATGCGTTTCGCAATTTCCATTATTTCTTTTTCGGCGTTTTTTACATCGGGAAGATTGACGCTTTCTAAATCGAGCGGATTGCTCTCATCAAGATACCAGTAACTCATTTTCTTCACAGGTCGAGATTGGATATTGGTCGTCAACAAATAATAAATGGGCAGTTGCAACGAGCCTTCTGCTTCGGTACGGCGACCCGTCTTGAAATCAATAATATGAACTGCGTCTTCTTCTTCAAGATACTCAAGCCAATCAATTTTTCCACACAAAACCATTCCTTCTTCTTTTGAAAACCAATAATTTGGTAAATCTTCTTTTGTCTTGATCGCCTTATTTAACAAGGGTCCAGGATTTTCTTCAACTTTTGCAATCATCTGAATTCCTCTTTCTTTAAACGTTTTTTCTTGTGCTTCTGATAAAAAACCCCCTTGTTTTCCTGTTACTTTTTTCCAATCTTCCTCAAAACGTAATGCCAACGACTTCTCAAACCGATCTTCAACGGGAAGCGTTGAGAGTGATTCTAATGTGCTGTGTACAGCCTGCCCCAAAGAAAGCCAAGGATTAATGATCGCGATTTTTTTTCCACTCAGTGGATTTTTGTATACATTTGCAAAGTAATATGCGCGTGGACATGCGGTAAAATCGCTCAGTGACGAGTAAGAAAGCCAGACCGCCTTATATTTGTCTTCATCCATGCCCAAAGTATAGCAAATGAAAGGTTGATGTATAATACTTCTGATGCCAGATCATGATCCCATAGACGGGTATGATGAAGACCCCGCAAGTAAAATCCTTTGGTGGCTTGATATCCCTCTTGCTGCTGCTGTAATATTTTTTGCGTTCCGCCAGCCGGAGCCGATTTCTTCTCCTTTCGATGCAATGACCAATGCACCAACACCAACTCCAATCGTTACAGAAGTATTTCCCAGGTCAGGAGTTGTAGAGCGTCAATATATGACGCCTGAAGATGTTCCGGATTTAAAGCTAGCGGCTGTTTCGACGCCTTTCCAATAAGACGAGAAGTGGCGTCGCAATACAGGGAGAAGAATATGTTCCTGTAATCGTACCAATCAAAAGTGCGGCTGCAAAGAATCTTACTGCGTCGCCGCCAAAAAGTGTGAGTGGGACAAGCATTAGAATAATTGTTAGAGAATTATTTACCGAACGTACAATTGTTTCTGTCAAAGCTTTGTTCGCCAAAACCTCAATTCCCAATCCAGACGTCTTCTTATATTCGCGAATCTTATCGAACATAACAATCGTATCGTGTACCGAAAATGACATTGTCGTTAATACTGCAGTGATAAATAGTGTGTCAATCTCTGCACCAAAGCGAGCTAAAATTGCATATACGCCAAACAAAACAAGCAAGTCATGCAAAAGCGCAGTGACTGCTGCGACACCATAACTCAATTTTCTAAACGTAAAACTTATATATAGAAGAATGCCGAATACGGCGACTACAGATGCATAAAATGTTTTACGAATCGTTTCGAGCCCTAAAACTGGTCCTACCGAATCAAAACGTAGTTGTTTTGCACTAAGTGCTGTGCGGACATCGACTTCTTGAGTTTCCGAAAGCGCCTCAGCTCTTAAGATGACGCGTTTTGGTCCTTGTGTAGCAATTGAAGAAACTTCAATACTTTTATCGTTAAAGACTTTTTGTATTTCATCAGTTGTAATATCTTTTTCAAATGAGTACTCCAACATACTTCCACCTGTAAAATCTATTGAGAGATTGAGTCCTTTCGAAAAAAGGGTAAACATGCCAATAGCAATAACGACTGCTGAAAGTGCAAAATATAATTTTGTGTATTTTAGAAAATTAATCATGGTTTTTTAATAAAGAACTCAAGCAAACGACGTGTGATAAATATACCGGTAAATAAACTCGTGAGTACACCAATCGAAAGCGTCAATGCAAAACCTTTTATAAGACCAAATTGTGGGAAGAAACTCCAGTTCAACGGATTGAATAAAATAAACGCCACCAGTAGCGTGGCGACATTCGCATCTTTTATTGCATCAAGAGCCTTACCAAAGCCTAGACGTACTGCGACATCAAACGGCTTTCCTTTACGCATCTCTTCTTTAATTCTTTCAAAAATAAGAATGTTAGAATCAACTGCCATTCCGATCGATAAAATAAATCCGGCGATTCCGGGAAGCGTTAAGACGATCGGAATAATTCTGAAAATAGCGAAAGAGAAAAGGCCATATAATACAAGTCCCATCGTTGCAATAACGCCAAATTTACCATAATAGAGGATCATGAAGAGTACAACTGAAACCAATCCAACACCCCCAGCAAAAACGCTCTTCTCTATTGCTTCCTGACCAATACTGGGTCCAATTGTGCGCTGCTCAATAAGCTTTATCGGAATGGGCAGCGCTCCAGAATTTATTGATAGGGCAAGGCTTTTTGCTTCTTCGAGAGTAAATTGGCCAGTAATAATTGCCGTGCCTCCACTAATTTCTTGTTGAACACTTGGCGCGGATAATATTTGATCATCAAGAAAAATACCAACTTGTTTTCCTACATTTCTTTTCGTGATTTCTTGAAAGAGTTTTTCTCCTTCACTATCAAAAGTAAGTTGCACCGAAGGTGCGCCAAGATTCTGGCCAGTTCCCTGACCAAATTCTACCGTCGCTTTTTTAACATTGGTACCTTTCAAACCCGTAGGCTTATTTAAGGAAAGAATAAGTGCAAGTTGTGGCGACTGGGACGCGATTTGCTGAAGTTCCGCAGATGCGGTTCCTTCTTCTTTAAATTCAAGTTGCGCAGTTTGGCCAATTAATTTAATCGCCTGATCAACACTTTCAATACCAGGTAAATCGACTGAAATACGATACGTGTCTTTATTCTTTATTGTTTGAACTTGTGGCTCGGACACGCCATAAAAATTTACTCTTCGCTCTATAACATTTCGTGCTGATTCTAATGCGCCCTCAACATCCGCTGCGGGGACATTTTTTATGTCAGCTTCAAAAAGCAAATGACTTCCTCCACGCAGGTCTAATCCGAGTTTTGTTTCAAATGTACGTTCAAATCTTTTACCAAAGAGGGTAAAGTCGATCTTTGGAGGGCTTATGACACGATCAACTTTTAGTGGACCCACAGCAAAATTAACTCTTTGATTAGTTGGAAGATCTATAAGCAGTGTAAGACAAACAAGAATAACAAAAAATATGGCGCCAAAAGGTATTTTTTTCATGCCATGAAATCGCCTTCGTCACCAACTAACATAACTTTTGGCTCTTTAAGAAACTTCCAAATAAAAGGGTCGTTTTTTCTTTTTCTATATTCGAATTCATCTTTTGGCATTATAGTATAGTTCACATCAAATGGGTACTCAGTTTGTGCGGCTTGCACTATTTTCTGCACTTCTGCTGCTACGATTGTTCCCACAAAAACCATATAAACCTCACTTTCGCTAATCTCTGCTTTACGCTGTAATTTTAATGACATTGCAACAAAATATGCTTTTCCTAACAGTGAGGAGCTCTTTCTTAATTCTGTTGCAATAGTATTATGTTTGGCTTGAAGCTTAAGAAGTTCGTCAAAATATAAATGTTTTTGATTAATGACGTAAATTGATTTGTTCAGCCGCTTTTCTTTTTTGAGAATTTTTGCCTTTTCTAATATATCAAGCTCCCTTTTTACCGCATTTATTTCTTCTTCAACTTCTCTCCCGATACGACGTAGATGATACGCCTCATCGACGTTATTGAGGAATAGCGACAGAATCTTTCGTCTAGTTTTAGACGGAATAATTTCTTGCAGCATAGATCTTAATATGTAACTTCGTTTCCTTCAGGTATAGCAGAAACCCAGGTAAGACCCCGCACAAGTTCTATTTCTTTACCGGATTTATCAAAAAAACGAATCATGTCTTCTTCTTTTGGTTTCTTCCATGTGCCCTCAACAGCTTCACCATTTTGGAATACAACTGCTTTCCCTGAGCCTAATGTCTTATATAACAGATGCCCTCCATCGTAACCATCATTTGCAGGAGACTCTTTCATTGACGCGACAACTACGTTGAATGCGTAAAGTTGTTTTTTATTATTTTTATCCTCATGCGGCTTGCCATTTTGAAATCTTTTATACGTATTTGTAGCCGCATCATAATTCCAGCTTACTGCATAATCTGCGCGACCTTCCCAATAGTCGTAGGAGATTTTTGGAGCTGTAGGACTACTTGATGCTTTACCATCTTTAAATTCCCAGGTTTCAAAATCCTCGTCCCACTTTACGCCGTCTTCATCTTCTGCAGCGAGCTTTCTTTTGTCAGCCGCATACTTCCAAAGTTTTTGCGTTGAGGAATACATCGTATGTTCTGTGGCAACTCCAGGCAACCTTTCATAGTCACGTGCAAAAATAGGGAATGGTACTGAGAATTGATTTAGATCATTGTAACCTGCCCATTTTAACTTTGAAATCATTCCTAGTGCGTCTGCTTTTCCAGGATGATTAGCACCACCTACATGAACGTAGAGAGGATTATTACCATATCCACGAACCATTTCTACAAAATACACACGTGCAGATCGCACAGGACCAACATATCGTGCATCCTTACAGTAAAACATAGTTAGGAATCGTGTAATGCCACCTTCGGCGACAAATTCGTAGACTACATCAGCAGAAGTAAGGCCAGACTGTGGTCGTGCTTCAAGATGGTTTTCTATCATGATGCCCATTGGGCGTCGAGCTTCCCATCGTTTTTTATGAGTTTCTGTTAGTTTTAGTCCGTTAAGAGGGCATTCCTCTGTAAGTTTTCCAGGAATTTGTTCTTCTCCATCAGCCACAGCTTGAGTTACATCTACCTTATCAGTTCCACCCTGATTCATTATTCTTAGACTTCCAGATGAAGAATTACCGGTAAAGAAACTGTAAGAAAAATAAAGGGATATACAATAAGTAAGAAAAGCTGCCACAAAAACAAATTTTTTGTTCATGGTTGAATGGTATAAAAATGTTTAATAATTTTCAACAATAAGTTTTATTGAGCCAGCCTGATGGCTTCTTTTTCCTCATCAGAAAGCTCATATTCTACAGGTTTTCCTAAGAGAACTTGCTTCACGTAGATTCTAACTCCTTCGCGGGTGTACATAAAAGTTTTTACTATGCCAGTATTATTACTGTCAAGAAGTGCGAGCACAAAGCTCTGTTCTCCTCCGGCGCGATCAAAAGGATTGAACTTTACAAATCCAACGCGTTGTAAATGTTTCTTTGCCTGGGTTTCAAGTGTCACAATGCCTTCTTTTAGAAGAGTAATGTCTTTCTCGTTTGAAACATGTTGGTCTACTATGTCGTCAAGGATTGCGTCAATGCTTTTTGAACCGGTGCGACTTGAGAGTTTCTTATAATGGCTCACAGCGCGAAATACAAAAAAGCTCAACGCTCCCAACCAAAGAAAAGCCAGTCCCAGTGCACCGTATAGGAGTGTCATGATGAAAATCATTGTATATGGTTTCAGCTTGGGTGTCAATGAAATTCTGTGTGATAGAATAGATGCATGGCACGAAAAACGAGAAAACAAAAAGTAAAAACTTCACTAAAGCTGACAAAGAAACCAGAAACAGTGCAAGCAGTGATGAAACAATCTCCTGCAAAGCCATCTGAAAAGAAAACCTCATCCATAATTCTTTCTGCAGAGGATGTCGAGGAAGCGCGCGTAACTAAACGGGGTATTATAAAAACACTTTTTCTTATTGCAGTACTATTCCTTCTTCAGTCCGGCGTATTTATCGCAAAGTCAAAAGGACTACTTCCGTTTTAATCTAATCGAGAACACTTCTAATTGGATTAAAGGTGAGTGCAAGAGTCGTCGATTTTCCTTTAATCAAAGGAGTGACTTCGACAACCTTAGCACCTACTTCTGTCCCCTGGGCAATCTTCTCGTTAAGATATGTGTCTCCGGCAGTAAGTGCAATGATTGCTGGTGATACTTTTTTCCACATGTCGATATACATTAATTCTTTGGTCATAAAGGGGAGCAACACAACAACGTCCACCTCTCTGATGTGGCTCAAAAGTTCGGCGCGCTCTGCTTGATTATGAAACGGTTTACGCATTTTATACTTAGCTATGAAATCGTCACTCTCGAGCAAGACTACAAGAAGGTCGCCCTTCTTGCGTGCAGCTTCTATAAAACGAATGTGACCAATATGGAGAATATCGAAGCAACCGCTTATCGCAACGGTCTTACCTGGCAAAGCCTGATATGATGAAAGGGGTACTATTTGTGCCATATGTTCTACATATTATACTTAAACTATGTATTTTGTCACCGAAGAACAATCCGATGGACCATTGGCTCTATTTGTACGCACAAAACAAACTCCAGCTCTTATTGCTTTGGTCGATCATCTTAAGCGTTTTGGTACTTCTGTTAATGAGGTCGAAGAACTTCCAGAAAGTTTAAAACCCTACACATATGTATTTGTTTTCTATGACAAGGAATTTGGTCGCTCATTTTTTAAGCAATTAGCGAATAGACACCAAAATATTGTTGTTATTACGCATGAAACAAACACTTTTAATCATTTGGTTGAACTCGCACGAACCGATGAGTACACAAGTTTAAGAATAATTAATCTCGATCCGGACGAATCACATGGTGAATATATTGATAAAATTGTGTGGTTTGCGACAACAACGTCGAGAGAAAAAGGGCTCAACTTAGAAAAAACACTAAAAGCAAAACCGGTGACTGAAAAGAAAAAGCGCTTTGTGTTTACACCACCACGAATGACTAAAGCACGTTGGGTTGTTGCAGCGGTGCTATTCATACTGCTTATTGAGACATTCTTTATTCTTCCAATGGGAGTTTCTGGGTATTTTTTATATAAGGCTGGTCAAGCATTAGAAAAACAGCAAATCGTAAAGGCACAGCAACTACTCAGACAAGGAAAACCATTCTTAAAACTTACCGAACAGTCGTATGCAGTGTCAAGGCCACTGTTATCGTTTCTCTTTTTCACTCTAACACCTGAGAACCTTATCCAAGTTCAAAAAAACGGCTATGAGTTCGCAGAAACCGCGTTAATAGCAAAGGATGATGCGCGAACACTTTTTACATTACTTTTAAAAACCCAAAAAACTCCTGAAGATATTGCGACTATGGAAAGTCACATAACACGCATAAATGAAGAAATAGAAATTTTGTATAGATCCTCGGGGTCAATCAAAGATACGCTTACTTTTGAGAACGAAAAAGTAAAGAAAATCCAGGCGCGCTTTAGTGATATTCATAATTACCTAGAAACTGCGCGCGTTCTTATGACACATGCAGATTCCCTCTTGGCAAAAGACGGAACAAAAAGCTACATTATCTTCTTCTATAACAATATGGAAATAAGGCCAGGTGGCGGCTTTATTGGATCTTTTGCCCATGTTTCATTTGACCATTATTCGCTGAAAGATTTTAAGATTTATGATGTGTATGATGCCGATGGTCAACTGGTAGCCCATATAGAGCCTCCAAAGGCAATAAGATTACACCTTGGTCAGCCCCATTGGTTTCTTCGCGACTCAAATTTTAGCCCGGACTTCGAACAGAATGTAAAAACCGCAGAATATTTTCTTGATAAGGAGCTCCAAATAGGGGAGTTCGATGGTGCCATGGGTATAACCACAACTGCGATGACGTATATTCTCGAAGCTTTCGGCGATGTCTATGTTCCAGATTTTGAAGAAACTATAAATAAAGACAATTTTTACTTAAAAACCCAAGCTCAAACGGAAAAAGACTTCTTTCCAGGTTCAAAACAAAAGAAAAACTATCTTTCGTCTATCGGAAAGATGCTTTTCTTAAAACTAGAAGATGCGTCGCCTGCTCTACTCGCCAAAGGTCTTCGTAAATCTTTTGATGAAAAGCATGCTGTAATGTTTATGAAGGATGCAGCATTCCAAAGAGATATTGAGCGATTACATTGGTCTGGCCAAACAGTCTATCCGCAATGCACAACAGAAGAAGACAATTGTATTATTAATCACATCTTTCCTGTAGACGCGAACCTGGGAGTAAACAAAGCGAATTACTTTGTAAGTAAGTTTATGCATCTGACTTCCCGATTTGATCGCGATGGTTCAGTAAAAAATGAACTGAGTATTAATTTTACTAATAAATCAGCTGCCGACCAGTTTCCTGGAGGAAAATATACAAACTACTTTCAGCTTTATCTTCCTAACGACGCCGAAATTGAAAGCATTGATATTGATGGCGTCGTAGTGGAAGATTATGACGAGACAAAATCAGGTTTCTTTAAGATTCTCGGCATGCTTATTGAAGTTCAACCTTCTTCATCATCATATGTAAATGTGACGTATGCACTAAAGTCAAAGGCGATTACGGGGCAAAATACATACCAGGTTGTTATCCAAAAACAAATTGGCGCATTTAATAGTGATTTCACATTTGAAGTGTATTTTCCGAACAATATGTTTATTACTGATCAAAACTTTAAGAGCCTTGCAAAAAACAATGCAGTAGGCTACAATAGCTCCTTATCAACAGACAAAATATTTGTCTTGCAATTTATAAAAGAATAAAAAAACTATGGCAGCTAAAGATACAAAGAAAACCCACGATAAAATTCTCCTAACCGTCGAAAAAAGAGATCGACTTGGAAAAAAAGCTAGAAATGTACGTGCAGAAGGCAAACTTCCAGCAAATGTATATGGAAAAGATTTAGCTTCAATTTCAATCCAAATTGATGGTAAAGAGTTTAAAAAAGCTCTTCAAGCTGCTGGTCTTACACAAGTAATATACCTCGCCGTCGACAAAGAAGAAATTCCTTCAATGATTCAAAATGTCCAGACCGATCCAGTTACGGATGTGTTTATTCATGCAGAATTTAAAAAGGTCAATCTTAGTATAAAACTTGAAGCTCAAGTTCCAGTAATTATTATTGGCGAATCTGAGGCAGTTGCACAAAATAAGGGTGACATGATGACTCTTGTCAATTCGCTCTATGTTGAGGCACTCCCAACCGATATGCCACAAGAGATAGAAATAGACATTTCTCATCTTAAAGAAATTGGTGATGAGGTAAAAGTTTCTGACTTAAAGAAAGCCGGCAACTATACAATCACTGATGAAGCAGAAACAGTCATTATCCGTATTGCTGAACATAAAGAAGAATCACTTGAGCCAGAAACTGACGCAGCTATTGTTGAAGGTGAAGCAACTGAAGGCGAAGGTGCTGAGGCTCCAGCTGGAGAAGCTCCTGCCGAAGGTAGTGATAAAGCAGACGAAGAAAAACCAGCCGCAGAATAATATATAATCTTCTTATGAAGAAGATTAAGGTTGGTCTCAATGGATTTGGTCGTATCGGAAGAGCAATCGCTCGCATCGCTTCAGAGAAGGACTTCTTTGAGTTGGTTGCTATTAACACCTCGAAAACTACTCCAGCACAACTCGCATATTCACTTAAATACGATTCCACCTATCGCACATTCAATAAGCCAGTAAAGAAAGTGGAAGATGGTATTTCTTTAAGTGGACGCTTCATAAAGGCCTACAACATTCGCAATCCAGAAGAAATTCCTTGGGAAGAGACTGGTGCAGAAGTCATAATCGACTGTACTGGCGTATTTAAAACAAGAGAGGATTTAAAAAAGCATTTGCGCGGGACAGTAAAGAAAGTTATTTTAACGGTTCCCGCGAAAGATGAGACTATTCCCCATGTGGTCATGGGGGTTAATAGCGATGCGTTCGACTGGGAAGGCTCAGATATTATTTCGAACGCGTCATGTACAACAAATTGCGCGGCGGTTATGATGAAGATCTTGCAGGATGAATTTGGAGTTGAGACCTCGTTTATCTCGACGATTCACGCATATACGAGTTCGCAGATGTTGGTTGATAATCCTGCAGATAAGTTTACGCGCAGCCGCGCGGCCGCTGTCTCGATTATTCCAACGACGACAGGAGCTTCGGACGCAGTATGTAAGGTAACCGATTTGCATGCCGACCATATGGGTGGCATGGCTTTCCGTGTCCCTACTCCTAGCGGCTCTATTACAGACATAACTGCAATACTAAAAAAACCTGTTACTGTTGATGAAATTAATGCAGCCTTTAAAAAACACGCAGGTAGTGACCTTAAAAATATTCTTGACTATGCAGAAGACGAGCTTGTTTCTGCCGATTACATTGGTGCTTCTGCATCGTGTACCTTCGACCCACACTATACTGCCGTTCTAAACGGGACTTTTGTAAAGTGCTACGGCTGGTATGACAATGAATGGGGCTACTCAAACCGGGTTGTTGACGTTGTAGGCCAACTTGCAAATGTCCTTTAAATACTCTATTCTAAATAAATAATGGAAAATGATGCCCATGTAAAAAATCTTCACACTGGCTTATTGAGAAGCAAGTGGGCAATTTTCTCTATAGTTGGCTTCCTAGTTCTTCTCACCTATCTTCTAATTACTGTTTCTACTCAAGTCGGCACATCAGAAACACAAATTAACACGGCACCAAGAGCGGATACGCTCGATCCAAATTTCCGAGAGCCAATTTCATGTGATTCATATCAACAATACGTAGAGTTCTCTCATGCAGATATTGATTCAATTAAGAAAGAGCTTAATTGTCCACCACAACCTACTGGAGGCCCGAATACTGCTTTTGCACCACAAGCAGGACTAACTACGTGCGAAAAACTTGATCAAATCAGAAGCAATATTCAGTCCATGGGATATTTCATGGCCGACATGTGTAATCGATGTCCAATGCCTACATCTACACCAGGTGGTCCGCTACCAACACCTACATATCCATGGGGGCCGACAGGAACGCCAGCATCAACGCCAACTCCAACATCACGACCATACCCAACAACCTATCCAACAGGAAGATATTATCCGACTGCCACACCAACGTCAAGGCCACAACCGACATCTTCTGGACCTATTATTCCAATCGATCCACAACCTACATATCCTACCGAATAATTGACTTACTTCCCCTTTGGTCCTACAATACAACTACGGTAGACATTAATCGTTCCCTGACAATACGTCTGGGTGAAATAAACTTTTAAAGCGTGTGGCCCGACTTCATCGCAAGATGGAAGGGATACGAGGAGGGGGTTAGCGAATAATCTGCGGGTGCCCTCAGGTCGAAACCAAGCTGTCGACCTTAAATAAGCTTTTAAAGCTTTCAGGTAACTGAAAGGATACGAAAGCATATACACAGCGTACCGCGTTTTCTTCTATGAACTGATCTTTTTGTGCGATTCTCATTATTATTTTAACTATTACTATTATGTGTGGAATTTTTGCATACGTTGGAAACCGTCAGGACAGTCCGAAAATGATTTTAGAAGGGTTAAAAACGCTTGAATATCGCGGCTATGATAGCTGGGGTATTGCAGTTGGAAAAGGTGAGAAAATCGCTGTAGAGAAGAAAGTTGGAAAGATTGGTGACGCTGAGACAACGCTGCCCAACAGCAATATTGGCATTGGCCATACACGTTGGGCGACCCATGGGGGTGTCACACAGTTAAATGCGCACCCGCATCTTAATGCGGATGAGACCATTGCCGTCGTCCATAATGGCATTGTTGAGAATTACCAGGAGCTAAAAGCTCAACTTATCGCTGAAGGCAATACCTTTGTTTCTGAGACAGATACGGAGGTTATTGCGCATCTTATTGAGAAGAACATGCGCGACTTAGATTTTAAGTCGGCACTTTGCAAAACATTTAGCATGTTGGCTGGATCTAATGCAATCTGCGTTCTCAATCTTAAAACAAGCGAGATTGGCGTATGTCGTGACGGATCGCCGATAATTGTAGGAATCGGCAAAGATGAATATTTTATTGGTTCAGATGTTACTGCCTTTTTGCAATACACAAAAGATGTTGTTTTTCTTGATGATGGACAAGGAGCAATAATAAGTGCGAAGGGTTGCGAAGTTTTCAATATTGCCTCAAAAAAAACACTTCATGTAGTGCCCACAACAATCGATTGGGAAGCAGAAGAGGCTCAAAAAGGCGGTTACTCCCATTATATGCTCAAAGAGATCATGGAGCAGCTCGTCACTATCCCAAAGACAGCAAAGATTAATGACGACGAGCTGATAGCGGCGGCAGATTTAGTTAAGAATGCGCAAAAAGTTATTATTACCGCCTGCGGATCTGCTGGTTTTTGCGCGCTCATTACAAAGTATATGCTTGCACAACATGGTGTTGCGTCTGAAATGTGTGGTGCATATGAATCGGCTTCAACAATTGAGTTCGCTGATAAGCATACCGTTCTCATCACGATATCGCAGAGTGGTGAAACAGCTGACACGCTAATAGCTGTAAAGAAGGCTAAGAAGAAAGGTGCAAAAATTATTTCAGCGATAAATGCACGGGGTTCAACGCTCGAGCGCATAAGCGACGTCGCACTTATGGTTGGAAGTGGGCCAGAAATTGCTGTTGTCTCGACAAAAGCATTCACTGCACAATTAGCAACAATGTATAGACTTGCTGGTCTTTGCGGAGATAAACCAAAGGACTTACGCCAAGAGATTGTCGAGGCAGGGGGTAAGCTTAAATCCTGGCTTACTAAAGAAACTGTCGACGACATAACACAGCTTGCGGCGAATTTACTTACGAATGAACATATATATTTTCTAGGTAAGGATCTCCAGTATCCTGCTGCCATGGAATGTTCACTAAAGGTAAAAGAAACGAGCTATATCCATGGCGAGGCTTTCTCATCTGGAGAGCTAAAGCATGGCGTCATTGCCTTAATAGATAAAGGTACACCATGCATCGTCTTAGGAGCGCATGATGGCTACGAAAGCGAAGTGCGTGCTTCTGCTGCAGAAGTTAAGGCACGCGGCGGTCGCATTATAGGCATCGCTCCTTTTGAAGCATCAGAATTTGATACGACCATTATCACACCCGATTTAGGACCGTTAACAATCTTGGGCAACATTATTGTCGGCCAGCTCCTCGGCTATTACTGCGCAATCGGCCGCGGAGCAGATCCAGATAAGCCAAGAAATCTTGCTAAATCAGTAACA
Source organism: Candidatus Woesebacteria bacterium (assembly GCA_018062135.1). Lineage (GTDB taxonomy): Bacteria > Patescibacteriota > Microgenomatia > UBA1406 > HO2-37-13b > OLB23. Next base: position 13,255 of record JAGOSW010000001.1, on the reverse strand, counting down.
GTAAAGTAGGCTGCACGCGACGGATGGACCATTCGTTACGTTCGCTCTAAAAAGGGTCCTTAATTTGACCCATCAATAGGGGTATAATTAAGGACCCATGGGAACCAAGCTTTCACAAACACAGATAAAAGTGAATATGAGCGTACAGCTTGGAGTGACCATGTCCGAATACATTCGCCACCTTATTATGAAAAGTATTGAGGATGATGACGAGTCAAAATACCAAGTGCCTGCGCCCAAAAACTCAATTGAGTGGTTTAGAGACAAAGATAGGTAAAATGCAGGCCGTATTTGTTAGTACTATTCAACAATCTTCACAATCTTATCTTTTACGAGAAGCAAAATCCCTTCAGTTTGATCAACCACAAAATCAGTTGTGGAAGCAATTGTAGATGCGGTTACTTGTTTTAGAAACTCTCCTTCTTTCGAAACAACGAAAATCTTTTTTGATTCCTTATCTAACAAATATACATTGTCTATATCTTCACTCGTATAGATGTCGTCAAACACAATGTCATCACCGCCAGGAATTTTCACCGTAAAATCTACGCTGCTTCCCGATTCATACTTTAATATTCGAGAACCATTAATTACATATACGGATCTATCGATTGCCATAGCTCCTGCCTTAGCCAAATCAGCTTGACCTGACTTTACGTACGAATTTTTTGCAGAATATCCACCTTCAGCGACCAGATATTTATATATCTCATCTTTTCCTGCATCGACTATATAAATATTGCCGTTATACATCCACATATCTTTAATACTTCCCCATTCTTCGTCTTTCTCAATCAAAACATCTGTTTTTTCTTTTGTTGTTCTAAAAACACCATCAGTGCTACTAAAAATATATGGCTCGTCTTGATGTAAAGCGACGAATACGCCATCTGCCATTTTTCCGTCTTTGCGCGTCACGACTGACTTCTTTGCAAGATCTAGCAGATACACTTTTGCATTTTCACTATCCAACAACGCGAGCGTCGTCCCGTCATAATACATTTTCTTTGCCTCCGCTCCCTTTTCTATAAGGTTTAGATCATAAAATTCTTCTGATGCTGTTTCTTCTTCTTTCTTAATAGATTTTTCTGATTCCGCGATTTTGACCTTTATCGATGCAAGCTGGTCCAAATCGCTTAATTTCTTTTCGACTGCCTCTTTATTTAGAGCCTCATACGACTGCTTTGCTGATGCTAAAAGCTCCAAAGACCTGTCTACATCTGTCGTCGTTAATGACGAAGCCTCTTCTAGTTGGGAGTCAATTAATAATGATTGCGCTTCAACTTTTTTAATAAAGGTGTTTTTTTGCCTTCTCTGAGCGCCCAACACAACACTCCATACAAAAATTCCCACCAAAATAATAAGAAGCGCAAATGTCACCTTCTTTCCCATTGAGCTGCCCGGGCGGATACCTGCTAAAAGGCTCTTTAAAGAAAAGTTCGGCTGTGGTTTTTCTGCAACGACATGTTGCGTTGGAGTTGCATACATCGGGGCTTCACTTGGTGGTGGAATAACTTGATATTCTAGTTCTTCTTCTGCCTCCCTCTCCTCCATCGTTTCCTCTGCGGCCTCCCTGACATGATGACGACTAAAAAGCGCAATAAGCCCCGTGTCATCATTTCCTTTTAGATCAGGTGTTACTGCTTCCACAATTTCTTGAGGTGTTTTGCCTTGAATGAATCTCTGTAGAGTAGGGGGTGTTATGCGGTTCATGAAACTTCCCGTCGTCAGAGCAATAACATCATTTTCCTGCAAAAAACCAGAGGCCGTATTATCACCAGAAACTAAATTCTGAAAAATTGGACCTCGATCAATATAAACCGTGCCATTTCCGCGTGTAACTAAGTACAGTACGTTTTCAACAGAAAGCGAAGCTGCAAGAGCAAAACCAGGATTTTTTTCAACTATTTTAAACTCGCGATCAATAACTTTTTCAAAAGCAGCGAGATTATGCACGCGCTCCGCAGCAACTGCGTCGCGCACCTTCTCAAATAACCCCTTAAATGCCTCTTTTTCTATAGAATTTTCGATCGAAGCAACAACAAAAAGATTATCTGTCGAGACAAAATCGACATGAATTGAGTCGGATTCATTACCCAAATAGATACTATATTCCCACATGTATACTCTATTTATAGTATAAACAGGGCATAAAACACAAGGAATGCTGCAAGCAGAGCCTGAATATAAGCTATCAGATCTAAAATACCCCCATCATTAATCGACAACGTTTTTCGCATAGTACCAAGCTGGCGAATGAGAATAATACAAAAGAACATATAAAGAATTCCCAAGACAACACCAAAAAGCTTTATAAAAAGCCCAAAAATATCGCCATTTAAAAATAAATCTATCATTTTAGTGCATCATCTCGTTAATAATACTTACTACTTCTGCAGGCTGTGGAACTGCACGAAAATCGATATCAGAGGCAGGGCCAGCTGTTTGCACTAAGACATCGCCATAGTTAAACAGTGAGCGGATAAAGCCATTTGTCTTCGCACCAACATCAGATACTTCCTCAAGAGTGGTCGCGTTAACTGATTTTTGAATTATATTAAAGTAGTCGACATCTAGTACTCGTTGATCTGTCACAATACCTACATTAAAAAGCCACAGCAACAAATTAAGAAATACGTATGTAATCAATCCGCTATACCAAAAAACATTAAGAAAAAGGACCTGCGCGACTGTAAGAAACTCGGGAAGAATAAAATTTAAAAGTATGGGTAGGAAAAACGCACCAACAGCAGTAGCAATCCAAGGAATAAAGGTTATTGGGTGGGCTCTTAAAAGAAGAATAATATGTTCGTCGTCGTTTTGTGACTCGAATCGCGTCTTTGGGTACACACTGAAGGAATTCAGATAGCGTGTGTGGCGCTCTTTCGCCAGTATGTGATTATGATGACGTTTAATTAGTGTGTGAGGCATGTATGTATATTATACACGAACGTTCTTTTGGCCTCAGAAAAATGATTTATGGCAATAAAAAAATGCCTCGGCCATGACCTATCGTCCCGTTGTAAGTATTGTCGGCGCTATCTCGTTTCACGGCCCTGTTCGGAATGGGAAGGGGTGGTTCCAAGACGCTCAAATCACCAAGGCAAGAGTCCATTATATAAACAAGAAGGTCTAAAGTCAAGAAAAGATTATCTGTATACAACTGGCTTGTCCACAAGAGCGAAGACGAGGCTAATGCGGCGCTGGCGCACATCGATTTTCTCAATATACACAACAATTGGCTTTCCAATTTCTATACTTTCATGTCCAGTTACCTTAGATATATGAATAAGTCCTTCGATTCCTGGCTCAAGTCTAACAATGTAACCATATTTTTCTTTTCGTACAATTTCACCCTTAACTTCTTTATCTTTTGGATAGCGCTCTTCAATACTTTCCCAAGGATCCTTTTCAAGTCTTTTGATAGAAAGATTTAATTTAAGATTATCATCGTTCTTTTCGACGACCATGACATCAATATCGTCTCCAACATTAAGATACTTGCGTGGATTACTGACTTTTTGCCAGGATATTTCTGAAATATGAATAAGACCCTCGATCTTGTTGACTTCGCAGAAGACACCAAAATCAGAAAATCCGATAACTTTTGCTTTGTAAACTTTCCCAACTTCGACTTCATCAAACTTTTTCTTAATGTCTTTATATGAAATATTGAGGACAGAAGCTTTTTGGGATACAACAAGGCGATTTTTTTCACGGTCAACTTCGAGAACTTTTACTTTTATTTTCTTTCCAATAAGTTGTTCCGGATCACGCAAAAATTCTTCTGTAAGTTGAATCTTTGGAATAACACCGCGGATTCCCATGAATTCGATAAATACGCCGCCTTTTCCATATTCGCCGCAGATAACTTCAATTTCTTCTTCATTTTTATGCTTTTCAATCAAAATATTCCACTTACCATCTTCGAAGAATGTGCGCATAGAAACTACTGGGAAGCCATCTTTTGCTTCTTCAACTACAATTTTTACAGGAACTGTGTCGCCTGAGGTAAGGTAAGGAAGATAAGAGCCAAGATCGTGGGCTTCAATACTGCCCAAAACAGCATAGGATTTCCATCCTATATCAAATAAAATACCTTTTTTTGTAAGATCAACAATTTTTGCCTGTACTATTGCCCCTTTCTTTGGGGGAGTTAGTGGCTTCATGCCCAATAAGTCGGCCATTGAAGTTGCCTTTTTTGTTGGGGTAACCTTTGCAGGTTTTTCAGTTTTAGCTTTAGCAGGCTCGATTTTAAGCGCAGTGGTCTTTAATTTTTTCGCTGGCATCTGTTTAGTTCCTCCTTTTTCATATGATACAGCTGATACTATATCATAGCTACTTAAAAAAAACAAGATTACTTATAGAGAAAGGACCGATACTGCACTGCTTCTGCAATTATTTGTTGAGATATTGAGTGTTTATTTTCAAGGTCGGCGATGGTTTGGGCGACTTTCAGGATTTTAAAATACGACCGAGGTGAGAAATGAAGTTTTTGAAAAGCATTAGTGAGGAATGAACGAGCGTTGGGTTCAAGTTGCACAAATTTTTTCACGTTTTGAGTGGTCATTTCGGCGTTTGTTACATAACGAATGCCGGGAAGAGAAGAGAAACGTTCAAGTTGGAGTTTTCTAGCAACAATAACACGTGCTCTAATTTTCTCAGTAGGTTCTGTATCAATATCTGAGCGTAATAGATCTTCTTCGGGGATATTTGGTACAGAAATATGAAGATCAATACGATCGAGGATAGGACCAGATAAACGCCTATTGTAGTTGGCAACTTGCCGACCTATGCACGTACAGCGTTTTTCTTTATTTCCTGAGTAGCCGCAAGGACAGGGATTTGCTGCGGCAATAAGCTGGAACCGCGACGGGTACGTCGCGGAGCCATGGACTCTAGTTATTGTTACTGTGCCATCTTCTAATGGTTGGCGAAGTGCTTCTATAATCGAGCGAGGGAATTCTGGAAATTCGTCAAGGAATAAGACGCCTCGATGGGCTAGGGTTACTTCGCCAGGGACAAGATCCGCGCCGCCGCCAATCATACCGGCGCGGGAAATTGTATGATGGGGCGCGCGGAACGCGCGCGATATAGAAAGATTATCGCCTTTACCACCGAACATTATTGATTGGATCTTGGCGATATCAACTTTTTCGCTTTCGGTCAATGGTGGCAATATCGATACAAATGCTTTGGCAAGCATAGTTTTTCCAGTGCCCGGCGGACCTCTTAAGATAATGTTGTGGCCGCCGGCGGCAGCGATTTCGAGTGCTCTTTTTGCGTGATATTGACCTTTAATATGAACGAAGTCATTTTCTTTTACGATATTTTCATTTAGGGACTCGCTCAACATAAGTTCCTCAATTGCAATCTGGATCATGGGACGACTCTTTTGCAAATGTAGTATTACTTCTGCTAAATAATGAACGCCATACACATTCATTTCGGTCCCCGCAAATAATGCTTCACTGCTATTTTGTATCGGAATATATACATCAGAAAACCCTCGTTGACGCGCGAAATCGAGAATGGGCATTATGCCGCTTACGGGCATAATTTCGCCGTTTAAAGAAATCTCGCCAACAAAAAGCGACTTCTCTACCACTTTACCATCGATGAGTCCTTGAGCTGCTAAAATTCCAACAGCTATCGGCAGATCAAATCGAGAACTCTGCTTTGGCACATCCGCTGGTGCGAGATTAACGACTACTCTCCTCGCAGGAATTTCATAACCGGCATTAATGAGCGCAGTGCGCACTCGCTCTCTTGCCTCCTCAACAGACTTCCCAGGCAATCCTACGATCTTTAATTGGGGGAAGCCACGCTCGGCAATATCCGTTTCAACAGTAACGGCAATAACTTGAATTCCGACAATAGTTGCAGTATGAATCTTAGATACCATAGAAGCATGGTACAGTGGAGAAATTAAAAAGAAATTATGAACTACGCCTATCGAAATATTCCGATACAACTGTTTCGACGACAACTGCTACTGGTACTGCAAGAATCGCCCCCAATAATCCAGCAAGGCTTCCTCCGACTGAAAGCGCAATGAGCGTCATTATAGGATTAATTCCTGCTGTTTTACTCATTACATAGGGAACAAGAATATTGTTCTCAAGTTGCTGAATAAGAAGATACAGGATAATTGTTGTTCCTCCAGAGAACGTAGAGGTCGCTGAAGCTACTAAAAACGCCGGAATACTTGATACAACGGGACCAATAATAGGAATAACTTCGAGCAACCCAGCCACCACAGCTAATGAAAGCGCATAACGTATTCCTAAAATTGATAGCCCGATATACGTTGTTAATCCTATAACCAACATTAAAATGAGTTGGCCTCTCATCCATGCACCCATACGCAACTCAAGTTTCTGTGTAAATTCAGTAACTTTCTTTGCTTCCTGATGTGACATTATTTTTTGCAAAAACTTCTGTAGGAATATTTCTTCGAGCAAGAAATAGAAAGTAAAGAAAATAAGCGATACTATGAAAAAGACATTAGAGAATAGTCCACTCGCGATTTTAAATATATTTTGAGGAATGTTCGGGAAGAATCTTATCGCAGATTCTGCTGTAAATATTTTTTCAAAAAACGGGAATGCCTCGATTAATAGAGTTGGAAGATTTGTCAAAAACGAAATACTCTCCGTTACTATTGGAGGAAGAATAAAGGCTAATACAAAAATAAGCCACGCTACCGTAGAAGCCAATACTAAAAAGGATGCAGCAGTACGGGGAATACCACGTTTTGTAAGTTTGTTTACTACTGGTTTGAGCGCGCTCATGAATATGAATGCTAAAAAGAGAGTGAAGATGAGCTCTTTTACAATCCATAATGCTTGCAATCCGATGAGAAAGACAACAGTGAATACGATCGTTTTCCAGGATATCTCTATGCGTTGAGTCATACCAGAATTGATTATAGCACTAATATTAATATTGTGCGTGGGCTCTTCGAGATAAGGTTATTGCATAGACCCTCTCAACACCTGCATATTTTAACGTATATGCTATTTCGCGAATTGTGGCACCCGTTGTCCACACATCATCAATAATGATGACTTTCTCCGGCAACAGTTTTCGAGGATTAAGAGAAAAAGCTTTTTGAATATTTAGATATCGTTCTGTTGCAGATGAAAGTTGTGATTGTGGTTGGGTATATCGATTTCTTGCAACAATGTTTGTTACGTCTTTTTGCAACATAATGGCGCATGCATGTGCGAAATCTTCTGACTGATTAAATCCTCTCTCTATAAGTCTTTTTCTATGCAGCGGAACTGCAAGTATTTCTGCATTTTTGTAGAAGATTTCACTAGTTGCCAAAAGTCTCTTCCAAAATTCTTCTGGAATGCTGTCAATAAGGGCTGAAACTCCACCTCTAATTCGTCTGAATTTAACTGCCTTTAAAACCTTTTGAAAAACTTCGTCGTAATAAAATACATTTAGCACTCCGTCTAATCCATATAGCCGACGACAAGTTCCGTGAGCCAATCCATATCCGCTTTCTTTTTCACAGTAAGGACAAATATCGCTCGAGACATATTGCAGTTTCTTTTTACACTTTGCACAGAGATACGAGCCAATAACTCTGCAGTTAAAACACAGCTTCGGAAAAAATATGTCTAAAAGGGAAAAATGTGTAGATGTCATATACTGGCATAGTACGGTATGACAATTAAATAATTGTTATGAAGTAAGCAGATCTGGTCGAGCTTTTTTTGTTATTGCGTAGGCTTGTTGCAGTTGCCATATTCTAATTTTCTTTGGGTCGCCAGAAACGAGTACGTCTGGAACCACTCTTCCCCCATGATCTTGCGGACGGGTATATTGAGGATATTCAAGTAATTGAATATTTGTTGCACCATTTTTTTTCATTGCTTCTAATAGAGAATCATCACCTACTGCTTTCATTATTTCGTCAATGGCGACAGTGAAAAAACTTTCTTCTTCCGTAGCCGCATCTTTTTTCAACACGCCTTTTTGGAGCCTTGCGACAGCATCTATAATGCATGCCGCGGCAAGTTCTCCTCCCGTTAAAATAAAATCTCCTAAAGAAACTTCGTCATCAAGGAGCTCTCGAACGCGTTCATCATACCCTTCATAATGACCAGCAAGGATAATTAAGTGTTCTTTATCAGAAAATTCTTGTGCCATTTTTTGAGTGAAGGTTTTTCCACGAGCAGAGGTACCTACAACATAGCTGTTTTCAGTTTTTGCGCTTTTTATTGCTTGTGAAATTGGCTCAACCATCATAACCATACCAGCGCCGCCGCCAAATGGACGATCATCTACGGTTTTATGAGCATCGAAAGTAAAATCTCGTGGGTTAACAAATTCAATTTCAATTTTTCCCATTTCCTGTGCTCTTTGGACGATACTTTCTTCAAGAAATCCCCGAAACATATTCGGAAAGAGCGTTATGATAGTGCATTTCATGCTTATATTGTATCTTATCGCAGATAAAACTGGGCTCGTAAAGGATTATTCGGTCTTTGAATAGCAGCGGGGCTAGTGGTTATTGCAGCGACTTCGATATGAGGGAATTGTTTATATAGATCCGATAATATCATAGGCCCTTCTACCGCCGCAAGTGAAGCACCAACACACGAGCGCGCACCCATACCAAAAGGAATATACGAACCTGATTGAGGGCGAAATCCATTAGTAAATCGCATTGGATCGAATCTAGTGGGATCCTCCCATACATCAGGATCACGATGAATAAGATAAGGGCTAATTCCTATAGTTGCATTACGTGGGATAATATGTCCATTACGCAACTCTATTGGTTCTATTGCACGTCTCCCGAAAAGCCATATTGGCGGATTTCGACGTAAGGTTTCTTTGAATACAGCAGTTGTCATTTGAGGTCCTCCAACATTTGATGGGTCAACTGCCTCTATGTGTAATTGTTCTTCTAACGCCTCGTCATGTAAGCCCGATACATTACTTAAAGTAAATAAAACTGCACTTGCTGTAGTGTCATGACCTGCACCAAAAAATCCCGCCACCTCATCTCGCAACCAACCATCGTCAAAGTTCTCTGGATCTGATTGATGAGCAGCTAAAAACATATCTAGCATGTCGTGATAATCACCTTTTACTCCGGCGGAAACCCTTCTATCTATGAGATCTTGCGCAAATCCCTGCAATCTCGCTTTAGCTGCTTCAATTTCTCTATTGCGACTTGGGGTTAAGGCTCTTAAACGCCAACTTAATCCAGCTGTTTGAACTCCTTCGCTCGCCGCACTAAGCGAAACCCTCATAGCTTCACGTAACTGAATAACTTCTTCTGCCGAAAGATTGTGGCTAAAAAGCGCTCTTGATATTATGCGAGCAGTTACTTCGGTTAGATCCGCATGTAAGTCGTCCACAACCACTGATCCTCCTTCAGCTTGCTCGGCCAAATGTGCCGCATAGCTCTCTGCCTCTTCTCTTACTATTCCAGTATAAATAGCTGTATGATCTCGATCGAACCCTGGTTGAGCTACTGCTCTAAAGGGACGCCAATCTTGGGAATCTGGTCTGGTGAGTATAAAGTTGCCAAATACTCCACGGAAAACATCCATATCTCGTGTGTCTTTAGATGTTGAGTCAGCTTCATCAACCAAAACAGTTCTTGCATCTGTACCATTTGCAATTAAAACCGCGCTCTTACCTAAAACATTTATTTCTAGTTGTCTCCCATGAGCATCAACTATGTTTTCAATACCTTCTAGAGGCTCATCACCCATTAGTCCTACTCCCAACCTAATGGTATTAAGTAAACCTAGTTTGTTGTCGGCTGTGGGTGGTGTGCCCTGATATTCTGTTAAAGCCATGAGTCTTATGAAAAACGAAGATTTAATTATACTATGAGTTACTTTTAAATTCAAAGTGGTGTGAAGTATAATCAAGTTATGAAAAACGCCCTACTAAAACTTATCAGTTTTTATCAAAAATCCCAACTCATCGACAATCCAATTAGAAAAATGTTTATTCCGGGACAATCAGTGTGTCGATTTCAACCCACATGTTCTGAATACATGTATGATGCAGTCGAAAAATACGGTGTTATAAGGGGTGTGGCTATGGGTATGTACAGAATTGCGCGCTGTAATCCGTGGTCTAAAGGCGGGTACGATCCTGTAGACTAAAAATTCTTGCAATTCGCTACTCTGGGGCGTATCATTTTATTCAAGATGAAGATATCAAAACCTGTACTCTTAGGAATTCTCATCACCGTATTTATCGCTCTTACTGTTGTTGTTCGTATAAATGCTCAAAATTCTGCAATAGTGATTCACTCTAATGAAAAATGCGCTGTATTCGATGGCAACATGAACATATTTACAACAGAAGGCTACAAGGCTGTTGTTACCAAAAGCAATAACGGCAATATTACACTTACATGTAAAGCCGATGGCGTACCAAACGAAACAGGTAGTGTTTTAAAATATGACTTTGAAAATACTGGCATCCCCTGTGTATTTAAAACCGATGAGGGAGTAAAGATAACAGAAAACTGGAAAGAAGTACTATCACCGAGCGGTCACGCGTCCTACATCTGTCACTTTAAGGATTAACGTATGCTTACTCAAAACCTCAGCAACCTCGAGCAGGAAACTATGGAAATTATTTGGCGCCTTGGCGAATGTACTGTGCGCGATGTAATTAAAGCTCGTGAAAGTAAGAAAATTCTCGCGTATACAACTATCGGAACCATTGTTGACCGACTGTATGCAAAGAAATTTCTGCAAAGAGTTCAAAAAGGGAAACGATATGTGTATGTTCCCCAAGTAAGTAAGGAGGCATTTAGTAAACAAGTCGCCAGCAATTTTCTTCAGAGATATATGAAAAACTTCGGCGACATAGCGATTGCATCGTTTGCGGAATCCATAGAAGATCTTCCAGAGAAAAAACGCCAGAGCCTTATTGAAACAATAAAACAATATGAGAAAAAATGATACGTATCTTTTTTCGATGATAGGTATATTCGGCCTCATTCTGGGACTTGGTGCCATGATAATGGCAAAATTTACGCCGCTTTTACTTAATAAAACGGTTTATATGTGTAAAAGCGCATTGGCATCTGTAACGTATAAAGAAGTTCCACATTCTATTCTTGAAGCAATAGTTTTTACCGGCATCATTTATGTTGGTTTTACGGTTTTAAAAATACTGGCGGCAGTTTATCAATATAAGAAGCTTGCCACTAAATATAATCGCTCACGAAAAAATGGCGATGGAAGAATTACCACATTACAAAATCAGTACCCGTTTCTGCCAGAAATTCGTGTGGTTGCGACAAGATCTTCACAGGCTTTTTCGCTAGGCTTTTTTAAAAGACATATTTATATATCTTCTTCGCTCATTAATAAGGTAAGCATGAAAGAATTAGAGGCGATTATTTTACATGAATATAAACATGTAAAAGATTTTGATGGTTTAAAATTATTCATTGCCTTTATTATTGAAACATCACTCTCCTTTATTCCATCAATGAAGGAATTCACTATTTCTATGCGCATTGATCGAGAACTACAGGCAGATAAATTTGCCGTGGGTATTCAAAAAACCAACAGACATGTTTTATCGTCACTAAAGAAAATTCTTAGTTCTCCATATGAAGTGCAGCCTCATTTTATTCCTCGCTTTGCAGCGGCTGATCTTCTTGATGCCCGCATTGCCCTTCTTGTTGACAAAAAAAATACCTATAAAAAATCGCTTTCAAAAATGCGACTTATTTTAAGTTTGTTTTCGCTCAGTTTTATTGCGTATCTTGCACTCACTCCCGTTCATGCAGCAGAAATACTCATTAACGGCGAGACCAGCGTCATGGCTTGTGCAGAAACTTCGCCTCAATGCCTCGCTGTTTGCGAAGCAAACGCATCATACCTTAACAAAGCAAGGTAGTTCTGGTATAACTAATACTATGGATGAGCCTAAC
>JAGOSW010000001.1:0-1217 GCA_018062135.1 Candidatus Woesebacteria bacterium | reverse complement strand
GGCGAGACCAGCGTCATGGCTTGTGCAGAAACTTCGCCTCAATGCCTCGCTGTTTGCGAAGCAAACGCATCATACCTTAACAAAGCAAGGTAGTTCTGGTATAACTAATACTATGGATGAGCCTAACCACAAAAAATACCTTTATATTGGCTTGGGTGTTTGTATTCTTTTTCTTGCACTCATAACAACTCTTCTCCTTCGCTCACAAAGCCAAAATCCTAAAATCGACGATTCAAAAAATGTTGATATTCGACCAACAGATAATTACCTTTTTCGTAATCCAGCAGTTGTAAGCGAAAATAATCCTCTAATCTCTAATAAGGACCTGGAGCGTGTAAAAGAAAAGTTTGATGAAGATTTAAGAAAATTTAATCTTCCATCTCCAACACCTCAAGCAGCACAGTATAAATACAAGCTTTCACCGCAACTTAAAAATGGATCGGCACCTTCTAGTTCTTTGCCTTTCCATTTTATTAAGCCAGTATTCGCGGCTGGATGTACAGAAACAACAGCGCCTGTTTTAGTCGATGTACATAAACTAAAAATTCATATTCAAAAAGAAACAGCTTTAGCGATCGCAAAAGAACTTGGTGTTGAATCATACGACGCGTATGCTACCCCATCAAATGATGGTGGCTTTTCATATTTTCTCGTAAATCCAAAAGAACCGGGCAGCTATGTTATTCTTTCAGAAAATAATGGCAACTTTTTATACCATCATGCGATAACCCAAACTGGCGATCCAATAGATAAAATTTCTGCTGAAGGAAAGGCCAAGGCCACAACATCCTCTTACTCTTTTCTGAAAAATCTAGAATTTCTCGAGACACTTGAACATTTACAAACACCCAACAATGCGTATTCAAGCAAGTTTTTTAGAAATTGGACATCGTACGATATCGTCAACAGAACAAGTATCGATGGCCTCCAAGCAAATGAATCTGTCTGCGACATTCAGGCCGCTCTAGATACAAACAATCTGCAGGTTGATCTCGCGGTAGATGGAGTAATTACTAATATTAATTCGAAAGTAAAACTTATTGATAAAACGGTAAAGCTTCCGAGTATTTCGCTTGAGAAAGCATTGGCTGAAAATCCAGATTCAATAATTGCACCTTTTGCTTTCGGAGACGAAAATCCAGATATTATTAATGATGTTACCATCGACGAATCGGTTCTTGCATATATAGACATTGGTATGGATATGCCGCAATGCG